>NC_013922.1:1250619-1875929 GCF_000025625.1 Natrialba magadii ATCC 43099
CAACAGCCACTGTCGATACTGAGGCACTCGTCGCTGCACACGCCCGTGCGTTCGAGATCGATGCCGACCGCGACGAGTTGCTACAGGCGCTCCGATAGCGGCGGAGAATACGTTCGACCAGTCCGCAGGCGCGCCATATGGGCGCGCCACATCTGTCGTCGTCTGCTGACGGTCACGTAACTTAGCTCGGTGGCTCGCTTGCCACATCCTCGATCGCGTGGATCTGCACACCCGACGGTCGCTTGGTGAACTGCCCGAGCGACCGCGCAATGATTCGTTCGACACCGCGGTCGGCCGCCAGATCGAGAATTTGCTGGCTGAGAATTCCATCGAGGATGATCGTCGTCGGCGTCGTCTCGAGTGCTTCGAGCTCGTCAAAGACATCACTCGCCGACGTTTCCTCGAGTACGTCGTTGTCGCCGTCGAGGAATCGGGCGCGGTCTGTGTCCGCGCGGATGATCGCAGTCGCGTGCTCGTAGACTGTGTCGAGGTCGTTCGGATCCGACTCGGCGTCCGGCGCTGATTCGGGCTGTTGGTTGCGTTGTCGTTGCCGTTGTCGGTGTTGCCGTTGTCCTTGTTGTCGGTGTTGACCATCTGCCCCGGAGTGATCTGCGTCTCCCCTCGGTGTCGTTGCATCCGCGGTCTCTGCTGTAGCCGTCGCAGAATCGGGCGAATCCACGTTTGCACTCGCACGTTCAGTCTGGTCGGTCGCTCCAGCAGCCTCTGCAGACTCTGACTCGGCCGATTCGATCTGCGTTCCGCTGCGGGCGAGGCCGGTCTTGGCGTCCGTTCGGGACGGTGCCGGACTCGAGCTACCGTCTGTCGCGGCGACGGCCTCCCGCGGCTCGTTCAGCCCGGAGACAGTGTCGTAGGGGACCTTGTTCCGAAGCGACGCGAACAGCTGGTGGTGGTCGAGTTCCTCGACCGAGGTTCCGGACGGAGCGAACGCGACGTAGTCGATATCGCCGACCTGAGAGAGTTCTTCGAGAATGAGATCACCACCCCGGTCACCGTCGAGAAAGGCCGTGACGGTCCGGTGGTTCGTGAGTTCGGCGACGGCGTCGGGGACGTTCGTCCCCTCGACGGCGATGGCATTTTTCACGCCGTACTTGAGCAGCGTCAGTACGTCTGAACGTCCCTCGACGACGATGATGGCGTCGCTGTCTGTGACGCGCGGGCCGGCCGGCAACCCTTCGTACTCGGTGATATCCTCGACGCGGACGTGCTGGCGGACCTCCGCGAGAATCTCCTCGGAGGACATGACGGAATCGTCAAAGCCAGTCCGCAGGAGTTCCTTCGCACGGTCGACGACTTCCTTTCGCTTGGCCGCTCGAACGTCTTCGATTTCGCGGACCTCGAGTGTCGCGCGACATGGGCCGACGCGAGAGATGGTTTCGAGGGAGGCGGCGAGCGTCGCTGTTTCGACCTTGTCCAGGCTGGTCGCGATGGTGACGCTGCCGTGGGACTGGCCCTGTGTGCTTGCGATTTCGACGTCAATGCGTCCGACTTTTTGTGACTGACGGAGATCGCGCAGATCGAGTTCGTCGCCGAGGAGGCCTTCGGTCTGGCCGAAGATCGCACCGACGACGTCGCTGCGCTCGACGACCCCGTCAGCCGTGACGTCCGCGTGAATGAGGTATTTCGAGGTGTCTTCCATGGGAGATCTGCCCCAGACGGGGCGCGGTGACGCGAGAGTCGCGTGCAGAGACCGGGTTAGTGAAGATTTGGGTCGTGAACGGCAAATAGCTGTTGACATTCGGGGCCGTTGTGGGGTTCGGAGACTGAACGAGTGGCCACGGTGCTGTCTGTCACTGTCAGTGGAGCCGAGAGCAGACAAACCCAATCAGTTGCCGAGCGTTACCGCATCGGCTGGTAGGCTCGCCAGTACCAGTAGGCCGAGACGCCGAAGAGGACGACCAGGCCACCGAGGAAGAAGAGCAGCCCTGGTGGAACCGTCGCGAGGATGGGGTCTGCTACCTCTGTAACGCCGTCCGTTACGTTTTCGAAACCACCGTCGCCGCCGTCCGTCCGGTATTCCGTATCAAACGAGTCGATGTCGTCGGCTTCGGTATCGGCCTCGTCTTCGGCGGTTGCGTCTTCGGCGGTTGCGTCGTCGGCTTCTACATCGTCTGCATCGTCGACATCGTCAGCAGCGCTTGTGTCGTCTGCATCCACCTCCTCGTCCGCTTCGGCGGCTCCGAACCCGTCTCCGTCTTCGTCTCCGTTTCCGTCGTCCGCTACATCGTCGCTCTCGTCATCTGCAGTCGTTTCGTCTCCCTCGCCCCCGTCATCTCCGTCGGCTGCTGTGCCATCCTGCTGTGTCCCGTCGTCCGTCCGTGCGTCTCCATCATCTGCTGGCGCCGCCTCGTCGGCTGGCGCTCCTGCGCCCCAGGCCTCTGCGCTATCAGGGCCAATCCACTGTGTCAGTCCGTACTGCACGAGCAGACTCCCGCCGGCGAGCGCGCCGATACCTCCGATGAGTCGGGAGAGAGCCGTCTTGAGCTGTGAGCCTGCCGACTCGTCGCTGGTTACGATTAGCGGACCATCGGTCGTCGCGTAGACACTCATCTCGTTGCCACGCGAGGAGTACCAGGTGTCGACCACCTCGACTAGGCCAGCCTCTTCGAGGTTCTCCAGGTGGTAGCGGACGTTCTGAATCGAGGAATCGATGGCGTCCGCGATGTCGCTCGGGGTACCGGGATCGTCGTCGAGACAGGAGTAGATCTGTCGGGCTGTCGTCGAGGAGAGCGCGCTGAAAACGGCGTCGGCGTCCTCACCTTCGAGGTCGACGACACGGGGTTGCCCGTCCTGGGCGGAGGTCTCGGACCGGAGGGGGAACAGACGGGCCATATCGCTATAGTATCCATTCTCTGGCCGACACATATACTCCTTTTCCTACGTGAAAGAGCCGTTTTAGCTAGTAGAAATCGCACGACTGCACCGCCTTCAGTAGTTGAAGAACAACAGTCTTCGATACCGCGTGTCGAAGGAAAGTTATTACTCACGGGCGTGCCGAACACGGCGTATGCGTCACCTGCAACTCGTCGGCTGGCTCGCGGTCGCGGTCGTGCTTTGTGCGCTCGCGATTCCGTGGTTCCTCTGGGGTGATTCGAGGACAGTCGCCGGCATCCCGCTCTGGCTCTGGTGGCACATTGGCTGGATGGGACTCACCTCGGTCGTCTTCTGGCTCTTCAGCCGACATGCCTGGGGACTCGGCATCGAACCTGGCGGAGCGACACAGGCCGGCAATATGGCCGCAAAAACTGAAACCGACGCCGGAGGTGACCAGCCGTGACGCTGACACTCCAACTCGGCATCATCGTCGGCTACCTGATTCTGGCGCTTGCAATCGGACTCGTTGCCTACCGGCTTGCCGACCGGACAGCAGAGGACTTCTACCTGGCGAGTCGGACCTTTGGCACGATCGTTCTCCTGTTTACCACCTTCGCGACGCTGCTCTCGGCGTTTACCTTCTTCGCCGGTCCCAACGTGGCCTACCAGCAAGGCCCCGAATGGGTGCTCGTCATGGGGCTGATGGACGGTATCATCTTCGCAATCCTCTGGTACGTAATCGGCTACAAACAGTGGCTGCTGGGTCAGAACCACGGCTACGTTACGCTCGGCGAGATGCTCGGCGACCGGTTCGGCTCCACGTGGTTCCGTGGACTCGTGGCTGGAATCAGCCTCGTCTGGCTCTTTCCCTACGTGATGCTTCAGCAGGTCGGCGCTGGCACCGCCCTCACGGCGCTGACCGAAGGTGCAATCCCCTACTGGGCTGGCGCAGGACTGATTACGGCGTTTATGATCCTCTACGTCGTCCTCGCCGGCATGCGCGGTATCGCGTGGACAGACACCCTCCAGGGCGCGTTCATGCTCGTCGTGACCTGGGTCGCGATGCTCTGGCTGCTCGCCGTCGTCGGCGGACCGACGAGCGCAACTGCAGCACTGGAGGCGGAGGCTGCACAACATCTCGCACTCGGCAGTGACCACTACACGCCCCAGTGGATGCTCTCAACCGCAATCACGATCGGCTTCGGCGTCGCGATGTTCCCGCAGGTGAACCAGCGATTCTTCGCCGCCGGCTCTCGAACCGTCCTCAAGCGGTCGTTCGCCCTCTGGCCCATCCTCTGTGTTCTCCTGTTCGTCCCCTCCTTCCTGATCGGCGCGTGGGCCCGCGGCCTCGACGTGACGATTCCAGAGGGCGGGAACGTCCTTCCGATCGTTCTCGCCGAGTACACGCCCGTCTGGTTCGCCGCACTCGTCATCGCCGGCGCAATGGCCGCGATGATGTCCTCCTCGGACTCGATGTTGCTCTCCGGTTCGTCGTACTTTACCCGGGACCTCTACCGGCCGGTACTCGAGTCCCGCTCCGATATCCAGTCGATTTCGTCGCGACGCGAGGACCTCGTCGCACGAGTCGGCGTGGTCGTCTTCGCGACGGCGTCGTTCCTGGTGAGTCTGGTGAATCCGGCGACGCTGTTCGAACTGGGTGATGCGGCCTTCAGCGGGTTCGCACAGCTCGCCTTGCCGGTGCTGGTGGCACTCTACTGGCGCGGGACGACACGTGCAGGGATGACGGCAGGAATCCTGGCGAGTCAGGCGTTCTACCTCGCAAGCCTGTTTACCGCGGTCGTACCGAGCACCTACGCAGGGTGGACGGCGGGACTCGTGGGAATGGGACTCGGACTCGTCGTTACGGTCGTGGTGTCGCTGGTGACGATGCCGGCTGCAGACGAGCAGCGGGCGCTGTACTTCGATGGGTTGCGCTCGGATTGAACTCGGGTTGTACACTGAGCACGTACAAATCGAGCGCGACGAGCGTGTCTCCCGCGACGCCCAACAGTGTCGTACGGAGCGACACACCGAAAGGCCTCCTCGTCCTATCGCATCGCAATGCCAACCGATCTTCCCTCCTCACTCGCCGACGCGTGGCAGCCACTCGGCACCCGTTCTGGGAGCACGAGCGTGCTCGTCGCCTCGATCACCGCCGAGACGACGCTGTACGAACCAGTCGACGAACCGGCGACCGCTGCAATCGGCGCGGGCGACATCCCCGTCAGGTCGCTCTTCGCTGTCGATCTCTCGATCTCTCCGCCGCTATCGGCCATCGGCATCGCCCCCGACGCCGCCCTCTCGAAGGCCGCACCCAAAGCCAAGTCTCAGTTCGTCGACACCGTCGCCGACGACGGCCTCACCGTCGAGGAAACACGGGACGTACTCGAATTCGAAGGGCCGAACGGAGCGGTCGGTCGGTGGTACGTGCTCGACGTGAGCTACACGGTCGATTCGGAACAGGTATCCAACGGAACCGACCAGCTCGCCGCCGAAGCGAACGTCGCCGTCTGGCCGACCGCGGAGAGTTACGGGGTCGCCGGCGGCGTGTTGCCACTCGAGTCCGTCGTGGAGCAGGCAGCCGATTCGGCCGGTAGATCCGAACTCGAGTCCGGCCTCAACGTGAATCCGGAGCGCGACCGCGAGACGATCGCAACGCTGATTCGGTCGATCGACTTCGGCGACGATGCTACCGAGGCTGATGACGTCGCCGAGGATGACGTTCCCGACGAATCAGCAGCCACGTCGGACGAGTCGCCCGACGCGGACGCCTGACCACCCCAATCCAATACTGTTAGGAGATGACCGGTCCAAGTCGGAGCTATGCAAACACACATCGTTCCGGTCGGCTTCGACTACGACCGGCTGATCGCCCCGCTCGTGCGCGATCAGATCGACGTCGACAGCGTCATCCTACTGGAGGGCGCGGTCGGCAGCGAGGCCAACGTCGAGTACTCCCGACACCTCTCGGAGAAACTCGAAACCGACTTCCGGAGCCTGCTCGGGGCCGAAACCGAACGCTTCGTCCTCGAAGACGTCTACGACTACGACGAGGCGTTCGAGCAGGCCTACGACCTCATCACCGCCGAACTCGACGCCGGCAACGAGGTCTGGGTCAACGTCGCCGCGATGCCCCGCACCGTGAGCTTCGCGTTCGCGACGGCCGCGAACTCGCTGATGGTCGAACGCGAGGACGAACGCGAGCAGATCCACACCTACTACACGGCTCCCGAAAAGTATCTGGAGACCGAACTGGCAGAGGAGCTCCGTGAGCAGAGTCGGCTTCTCGAGGAACTCAAGAACGGCGCCGTCGAAGACGACCAGATCGACGACCGTCTCGAGAGCGCCCGCGACCTCCTCTCGGAGTTCGACGAGCGCGGCACCACGATCGGCGCGAAGGAAATCGACGGCGCGCATATCGTCGAACTTCCCGTCACCTCGTTCTCGAACGTCAAGCCGTTCGAGGAGCTAATCCTCTACAAACTCGGTGAGGACGGCGAGTTCGACTCGGTCTCCGAACTCGCGGAGTCGCTCGCCCGCGAATTGAACGAAGAGTACACCGACAGCTTCCGCTCGAAGGTCATCTACAACGTCGATCGCCTCGGACCGGGCGGCAAGGGGTACATCGAACGTGAGGAACACGGCAAGTCCTACCGAACCCGACTCTCCAGAATTGGCGAACTGTGGGTGCGCGCACACTCCGATTCCGAGTCAGTGTAGGTCTCAGGTGGTATCCCACCCGCGTTGCACTCCTTTGGCTCTGTTGAAACCCTCACTACCTGACAAGAGAGGCGTGCTGAATATAGAGCATGAGTTCAGCACTGCAGTTTCGTTTGTATCACTCGGAGGTCAGAGAATTGATCATCCAGTAGAGTTGCGATATTTTGCTCTGCGTTCCCTTGCTTCGTTCGGCCGCTCGGCAAAGTGTTGATGAAAAGCACGTCGTCACTACCCTCAACCGCTCCAAAATTGTGGCTTCGATGATCCTTAGCTCGCCTCTCGCACCTATTAGTGAAAAATGATCTATAGAGAGTCGAAGGAATAGGTTTCAACTAAGAAATCCTACAACAAAGCAGCAACGATGAGCAACGCAATTGAGATCGCGCTTGCCCCAATAAACCACGGTTGCGCTGCTGTTGCTGCAGATACTGTAGACTTCTCCGCAGAGATGTGCATGAGAGGACGAGAGCCGAAGTAGAGTACAATCGGTAAGAGAAACCACAACCCGACCATACTCAGTACGAGATGGCCTCGGTCCGTCGTTTGTAACGTTTCAGCAGTATAGAGCGTGCCCGCAAGATGGCCACCTGTGAACAGTAATAGCAGAACTGACGCGACTGTCACGTACCAAAACCGCCGAACGATTAGGGAGATCGCGTTCTCGTTGAGCGATTCGTTGCGAGCAGCCGGGATAACTGCACCTGCAATCACGAGGGTTCCGCCCGTCCAGACTGCAGCAAAGACGGTGTGTATTATCATGACGACATCGAAAGTCGTCATCATTGTGGATCACTGCTCCGAGAATGTAGACGCCCGTGGTTGCAGTCACCCTGGAAAATGATCGAATTGGCGGTTCTGCGTTGGTATTGGAACGTCTTTCGAGTAGCACATATTTCACTGGACATCATAATCGATGTCGAAAGGAGAATATAAGGAGAAGAGGAGACGTCCCAGAACGTGGGACTAGGGTGCAGTATTGGAAAGCTATTCGTCGGCGAATCTTCGACACTAGTCTAATGATATGGGAATGGCCAAGACCTCTTTGACCTCTCAGCCGAAACGGAGAGTAACACCGGCGATCTTGCCCGCGAAGCTCCTGGGAATCCATTCACATCGAGGAAATGAGTGAAGAAAACATCAACTGGAATCGGCTCTGTCTGATCCCGTCAAAGAGAAGTGAAATTGAATCGAACCATATAATGGGAGAGGAGAGTTCAAAGACGCACGAAGAGGCAGACATTTCCACAGTGTTGGAGTCGCTCGATGATAGCAAATGCCGGAAGATACTCCAGTCATTGTACGAGCCGAAATCTGCGAACACGCTGTGTGATGAATGTGGATTCCCTAAATCGACCATGTATCGAAAGTTAGAGTTGCTTCGTGATGCTGATCTTGTCAAGGAGTATACAGAAGTTCGTCGAGATGGACCGAACGTAACCCTCTATGAACGAAATTTCACGAACATTTCGGTCGGAATCGACGAGGCTGACGAATTTACGCTCGAAATCGATCGGCCCGAAGAGAGCCCGGAAGACCGATTAGCAACGTTCTGGTCGGAGATGAAAAAAGAATCATGATCGGTCCATTCGAACTACTGCTCGGGCTCGTCAAATTGGCTGTTCTCGTGCTTGGAGGGGCAGTCTCCGTGATGGCTTACAGAGCATACCTTCGAACGAAAATCGAGGGACTCCAGTACTTCTCGGCCGGGTTGTTGGTTATTACACTCGGGATGTTCTTAGCTGGAGTTCTTCATCACGTTCTCGGCGTGTCATCAGTTGTTGGGCTTTTCATCGAGAGCTTGCTTTTCTGTGTCGGCTTCCTCATCATGATCTTCGCGCTCTATCGGCGGTAACTTCTACCCGTTAATGGGCGCACTGGCGCTTCAAATTCTGTCTGTAGTTGTCCCAGATGTTGGGACGCCACCATCACCCCATATCAATTCCTCCCTGAGAAGCAAGTAATGCGTACTCGCCAGACAATTGCTGCGCTACCAGTACGGCCTGTGGACCTTCTCACAAGATCGGAGGTTGGAGATCCGCGATGAACGGAGACATTTCAACCCGGTACGCGAATGCGATCGTCTCGCGGAGCAAATTGGTAATCGTCCTCGTCCTCGTACTGACAGCCGCTGTCACAGCAGGAGCCGTCATTGGTGATCCAGCAGACGATGATGTGAATCAATTCGAGGTCGATTCCGCTGAGACAGACGCCCAGGAAGTAATCGAAGAACAGTACGGTACGGACGAGCAGATGGTCACGCAGATCGTCGTCCGTGATTCGAACGGTGACGTACTCACCCAAGATTCACTTCTTAAGAGTTTGCAGTTCCAACAGGAAATCTCCGATGAGGAGTCGATACACACGACACTTTCCGAGGATGGAATCGTTGGAATAGAGAACGTCGTTGCCACGGCTGCAGTGTTCGAAGACCGAGCCGCGAGTGGCGATGGACAGTTCGAGACCAGTTCGCCGACCCTCGACGAGCAAATCGATTCGCTCGCGTCTCGTTCTGAATCGGAGTTCACCGACCTGTTGGAAACGGTCCTCGATCCAGATGGGGATTTCCATGGAGAGGACCCTGCAGAATTCCTTCCAACATCGTACGAGCCCGGTTCGACTGAAGCCGATTCTCGAATCACGTTCGTCTTCCACAGTGACGATGCCGGTTCCGACGAGGAACCAGCGGCGGTCTTCGACGCACAACTCGAAATCGAATCGTTGTTCGAGGCGTTCTTCGACGACGGGTTCGTCTTCGGGGAGGGGATTACTGACGCGGCAAGTGCGAGCGCTATCGGAGATAGTTTCACGCTCATCACCCCTGTTGCACTCGTCCTCATTCTGTTTGTTCTCGCGGTAACGTATCGCGATGTCGTTGACGTGTTGATCGGACTGTTCGGTATTGGAACGGTGATGGCCTGGATCGTGGGGCTTCAGGGGTGGCTCGAAATTCCGATGGATTCGATGTTGATCGCCGTCCCATTTCTCTTAGTTGGCCTCTCGATCGACTATTCACTCCACGTCGTGATGAGATACCGGGAGGCGAGAGAAGGTTCGCTAACCGAACCAGTAGCCGACGAAACAAACGGTGGATGGCAATCCCCTCGGGCTGGCATGGGCCTCGGTCTCGCTGGCGTCGTCCTCGCACTCGCAGCTGCGACGGTGTCAACAGGAATCGGCTTCCTCTCGAACGTACTCAGTCCACTTCCCGCAATTCAGAACTTTGCACTCCTCAGCGCGGGTGGGATCCTCGCAACGTTCGTCGCGTTCGGCGTCCTGATCCCTGCGATAAAGGTCGAAGTTGACGAGTTGCTCGAAACCAGATTTGGCCGAAACCGAGCCAAAGAGCCCTTCGGAACGGGAACTGGCATCGTCAATAGGGTCCTCCTCAACGGCGTGAGTCTCGTCAGGAAGGCACCTGTCGTTGTCATTCTCGTCGCATTGGTACTCGCTGTTGGCGGCGCATACGGTGCGACGGGGCTCGATACTGAGTTCAACCAGGCCGACTTCCTGCCTGAAGACGCTCCTGACTGGACACAGTCTCTCCCAGGTCCACTCGCTCCAGACACGTACACGATTTCAGAGGACGTCGCGTATCTGGGAGAGAACTTCCAGGATCGCGGGCCAAATTCACAAGCACAGATATTGCTAACAGGCAATATAACGGATCCATCGACACTCGTCGCTATCGAGAACGCGTCACAGAACGTCAGCGGAACGAGTACGATTGATGTCGGCGCAGACGGAACAGTTGCAGTAGAGGGACCTACTTCGGTACTGCAAACGGTCGCAAGTGAGAACGAGTCTGTGGCAGCCGCTCTGGACGAACGGGACACTACTGGTGATGGCCTCCCGAATGAAGATGTCGAAGGCCTCTACGATGTCGTATACGATGTCGCTCCTGACGAGGCAGCGTCGGTACTTCATCGAACGGCGGATGGCGAGTACGAATCGGCTCGGCTCATCGTCTCAGTTCGTGGTGATGCGGCTTCGCAGGATATTGCTGCGGACGTGAACAGCCTCGGTGACGAGATAGAAACGAGTGCCTCTGTGTCGGCCGTTGCAACCGGTGGTCCCGTCACTACAGCAGTCGTTCAAGACGCACTCCTCGAAACACTCATCCCGGCATTTACCACGACTGTCGTCGTGATTCTGGTGTTCCTCACGATCCTCTACTGGGTTCGACATAGAGAGCTCACCCTCGGTGCGATCACGCTTGCACCCGTTGTCGCGGCGCTGGCGTGGTTACTCGGAGCGATGGCACTCCTCGATGTACCCTTCAACACTGAGACGATAGTAATGACGAGTCTCGCTATTGGACTCGGAGTAGACTACAGCATTCACGTCGGGGAACGGTTTATCGCTGAACGGCAACGACAATCCTCACTGGAGGAGGCGTTGACGAGGACTGTCGTCGGAACTGGTGGGGCACTACTCGGAAGTGCAGCGACAACAGCCGCTGGGTTCGGTGTGCTCGCACTCGCACTTTCACCGCCACTCCAGCGATTCGGGATCGTTACTGGCCTCAGTATCATGTTTGCGTTCGTCGCGTGCTTGACAGTGTTACCATGTCTCCTACTCGTTCGAGAGCGGCTGATCGAGTGGTTCTGACACGTCTTGTTGTAGTTAGGAGACGACGCACTGACGTGGTGCCACTCTACGCACTGGTGGGATTACTGAGGGCCTGTTGACTTGCCCCCTTCTTCTACTGAAATAGCCGTTGTGTAGAGCTGCAACAGTTAGCTCTGCGCTCGGTCGCTCGGCACAACGAACTTTTGCGCTGCGGGCGCGGCAGGCCGTACCTTCGGCAAAACTTCGCTGAAAAGCACTCCTTCCTCCCCTACGGTCGGTCACCGGCCAGCTCGCTCACTCTGTTCACTCGCGGTGAGTGCACAGTTCTTCTACTGTGCTGACCGATCACGCCTTCGAAGATCGGCTCACAGTGGTACAACATTCGCGCTCTGTATTCAGCACGGCTGCTGAAACCTATCACCGATTGAGGGTTTCAACAAGGCCACTCCTTTCCTTACCCCATTATTGGTGCTCTCACACTCACACTCGCTCCAGCACCCGCTCTCGCAACACCAGCAGACACGGCAACACCGTGAGACACGCGACGAACGCGAAGATGATGCTCACACCGGTCACGATCCCGAACCGCTGTAGCGGCGGGGCCAGCGCCAGCGCGAGCACACCGAATCCCGCCGCCGTCGTGAGCGCACTTCCAAGCAGCGCGCCACCCGTCCCCGTCACCGTCGCAGCGAGAGCGGACTCGAGTGTCGGCTGCTGGTCGCGTTCGGCGACGAAGCGCTCGCCGACGTGGATGCTGTAGTCGACGCCGAGTCCGATCGCGAGGCTAGTGATAACTGCTGTCTCGCTGTTGAACGGAATATCGAGGACAGCCATCGCTCCCAGAAGCCACGCGAGCGCAGCGACGACCGGCGCGAGCGTGATCGCGCCGAGTGAGAGCGCCCGATGGCGAACCCAGTACAGGATCGTCAAGAAGACGAGAATGACGACCAGCGTGACGGCGAACGCCTGGACGAGCGTCTCGAGGAGCGCGTCCTGGACGACGGCGGTCGTCACCGGGCCACCGGTCGCGATTGCCGTACTCGGGGACTGAGATTCGATTACGCTGGCGACGCCGCGCGTGTCGTCGGCGATATCCTGCGCGGCGGCATCGCCGCGAACGCTCGCGAGTAGCCGTGCCGAATCGTACTCGCCGTCGTCAGTTCGGGAGAGCACTGACGAGACGGCCTCTTCGTCGGCCTCGTACAGCACGTCGTAAAAGCCGGCGACGTCCTCGTCTGGAAGGTCGTTCCCGCTCGTGTCTCGCTCGTCGAGTTCGGCGGCGACGGTGTCGTTCTCCGCTGCGAGGTCGTCGATAACCGAGACAGGACTGTCGATTGCGGCGGTGCCGTCCGCCTGGACCGTGATCGTGCTGTTCTCCTCGATATCGCTGGTCGCGTTCTCGATGGCGGTCAGCGTTGCTGGATCAGCCGGTGAGTCACGTATCAGTATCTGGCTCTGGCTGTCTGGCCCCTGTTCCTGGAAGTTCTCGCCGAGATACTCCGCTTCGGCACTGATCGTGTACGTATCGGGTGCGAGCGGCCCGGGGAGCGACTTGGCCCACTCCGGCGCATCCTCCGGCAGGAAGTCGGCCTCGTTGAACTCGGTGTCGATCCCCGTGGCTCCGTACGCACCGCCAATGGCCAACACGAGCGCGAGCAGAACGATGACGACCGGTGCCCGCTGGACGAGTTCGACGACTCCTGACAGACCGCGGTTGACCGGCCCCGTTCCCCGGCCGAAGGGCTGCTTGCGGCGGTCACGACTGAAGCGGTTCTCGAGTAGGTCGTCGACTTCGACTTTCAGCGCAGGGATGAAAACGGCGAAGGCGACGAACGTCGCGAGAATGCCACCCGCGCTCAGGATCGCGAAGTCCTGAATCGCCGGCAGCGGACTGACGACGTTCGAGAGGAAACCGACCCCGGTCGAGAACGTGGTCGCGGCGAGGGCAAGCACGACGCTCGCGAGACCGAACTGCATCCCCGGTCTGACGCCTGCCGCGGGAGTTTCCCCATCGGTGTCCGCTGAACGGTGCGCAGCCTGCCCCGTCTCGAGTTGTCCCGTTCTCGCCTCCCGTGAGCGCATCACGACGTGTAACGAGTAGTCGATCGAGAGCCCGATCAACAGGAACGGAACGGCGATCAGCAACTGACTCATCGGGATTTCGAGCCAGCCCATGAGGCCGCCGAGCCAGCCCATGACGACGGCGATACCGGCGATGCCGAGCAGCACGTCGACGACGTCCCTGTAGGCCGTCCCGAGCGCGAACAGCACGAGGACGAGCGCGACGGGCGTGATGATCGCGAAACTGTCACCGACCGCGTTCGACGACGCCTCGTCAGTGACACCCTGTCCGAAGAGGAACGCATCGTCGAATCGGTCGTCGACGAGATCGGCGATCTCGACCTGCGCGTCGTAGGCTGCCTGTGGCTCGTCGTCAGGGCCGCTGTCGTCTATCTGGAAGACAAATCCGATCCGGGACTCGGCGTCAGTCGACCCCGGTTCGTACTCCGTCGGCAGGAACTCGTATGGATCCTCACCCTGCGTCTGGTCGCTGTCCGGATCGAGCACGTCCGCGAGCAATGCCTCCACCTCGTCGTCCGACCGGGACTCGAGTGCATCGAGTTGTTCCTCGAGGGTGGGCGCGCTCGTGTCCGGTGGCCCGTTCGCCTCGGCGGCGCGGTCCTCGAAGACGGCACCGGTTGCAACGATGTTTTCGAGGGTGACGAAGCCCTGGTCATTCAGTGTTGCGTTGAGCGATTCGTTCTCCTGCACATCCTGTTGGAGACGTAGCCCCTCCAGCAGCGAGTCGCGGGTGAGGACGTCTCCGCCCTCATCGCGGACGACAAGCTGAGCGACGACGCCGTCGTCAGTCTCGTACGTTTCGTCAATCTCCTCGAGTGCGGCCGTTTCCTCGGAGTCGGTTTCGAACTGACCGATGCCGCCGTCTTCTGTCTCCCCGATCGCAGCCCCGGCTGCGATGACGGCTGTGAGCACCAGCACGAGGACGACGACGAGTCGGCTGTGATCGACGATCGTCTCGGCGTATCGAGAGGAGAGTCCGCCGCTCATGCAACATCACGCGATCGCATCCAGTTCATTGTCCAGCGATCGAACCTGGTGGTTCGAAGACACGTCACACTCATACTGGTCCTAGTAGGGCGGACGGTGATACCAGTTCGGCCGTACTAGTTGGATACTCGAACAGTGGTTCGCCCTTCTCCCTTTGTTTCACACGTGAGGTGGGATGGTCCGGGATAGTCAGACATGGGATGGCATGGACTGGGATGGTCTGGCATGGACGGGGGTGGTCTGGCGTGGGCTGGGTTGCTGAGATGGAATGGGACAGGACGAAGTCCAAGAGTAAGACGCGAAACACCTAACATTGCTGGCGTTGAAGTGGCTGGTATATGACCGATTCCGTCGCGGTCGCAACCGCAATTGCAGTTGCAGTCGTGGTCCGTCAGTTCGATGGCCCGCGCGAGTCGGTGTTCGTAGGGGCCCCGTAGCCCCCCATCACCCACCCTGTTTCGACGGATGTATTGTCGGCGACCAGCATTCACCGAGCAACGACCGGTATCACCATGGATTACAGTCACTGCCGTACCACCCTGACGACGCATCGACGACGCCCGATTCGGGCGGTGAGAGCATGAGCATGGACGACCCAGCACAGGCCGACGAGACGGCTCACCACGAGCCCACACTCGAGAGCGGCTACGATCCCGAAACCGTCGAGTCCCACTGGCAGGACCGATGGGTCGACGAGGAAATCTACGCCTACGAGAGCGACCCGAAGCGAGACCCGAACACGGTCTACGCCATCGACACGCCGCCGCCGACGGTGTCGGGCAGTCTGCACATGGGCCACCTCTACGGCTCGACGCTGCAGGATTTCGCCGCCCGATTCCAGCGAATGACAGACGGCGAGGTGCTGTTCCCGTTCGGCTACGACGACAACGGGATCGCCTCCGAGCGCCTGACCGAGACAGAACTCGACATTCGCCACCAGGACTACGAGCGCCGCGAGTTCCAGGAACTCTGTCGCGAGGTCTGTACGGAGTACGAGGCCGAGTTTACCGAGAAGATGCAGGATCTCGGAACCTCGATCGACTGGTCGAACACCTACAAGACGATCGAGCCCCGCGTCCAGCGCATCTCGCAACTCTCCTTCCTCGACCTCTACGAGAAGGGCCGAGAGTACCGCAAGAAGGCACCCGCGATCTGGTGTCCAGAGTGTGAGACCGCAATTTCGCAGGTCGAGATGGAAGACGACGAGCGCGGCTCGCACTTTAACGATATCGCGTTCGAACTAGCTTCCGACGGCACGGACCGTGAGGAGTTCGTCATCTCGACGACCCGACCGGAACTCATCCCGGCCTGTGTCTCCGTCTTCGTCCACCCCGACGACGAGGAAAATCGGGATCTGGTCGGCGAGACAGCAAAAATCCCGATCTTCGGCCACGAGGTGCCGATCATCGCCGACGAGCGCGTCGACATGGAGAAAGGCAGCGGCGTCGTCATGTGCTGTACGTTCGGCGACCAGAACGACATCGAGTGGTACCAGGCCCACGACCTGCCGCTTCGCGTCGCCATCGACGAGTCCGCGACGATGACTGATCTCGCCGGCGACTACGAGGGCCTCTCGACGGAAGAAGCACGCGAGGCCATCGTCGAGGATCTGGACGACGAGGGCTCCCTCCGGGACCGCTGGGAGATCACCCACGCCGTCGGTGTCCACGAGCGCTGTGACACCCCCGTCGAGTACCGCGTCTCCAAGCAGTGGTACGTCGAGATCCTCGATCACAAAGAGGAGTACCTCGAGGCCGGCCAGGAGATGGACTGGTACCCCGAAAAGATGTTCACCCGCTACAAGCACTGGATCGAGGGCCTGGAGTGGGACTGGCTCATCTCGCGCCAGCGCGACTCGGGGATTCCGTTCCCGGTCTGGTACTGCGAGGACTGCGACCATCCGATCATGGCCGAGAAAGAGGACCTGCCGGTCGACCCCCTCTCGGACGAGCCGCCAGTCGACGCCTGTCCAGAGTGTGGCCACGACGAGTTCGACCCCGAAGAGGACGTCTTCGACACGTGGGCGACCTCCTCACTGACGCCACTCATCAACGCCGGCTGGGACTGGGACGAAGAGAGCGAGGAGTTCGCGATGGACAAGCCAGAACTGTACCCGTTCGATCTGCGCCCACAGGGCCACGACATCATCTCGTTCTGGCTGTTCCACACCGTCGTCAAGTGCTACGAACACACCGGCGAGGTGCCCTTCGACGCGACGATGATCAACGGCCACGTCCTGGACGAGAACCGCGAGAAGATGTCCAAGTCCAAGGGCAACATCGTCGCTCCCGACGAGGTGCTCGCTGAGTACCCAGTCGATGCCGTTCGCTTCTGGGCCGCAAGCGCCGCCGTCGGCGACGACTTCCCGTACCAGGAGAAGGATCTCCGAGCCGGCGAAAAACTCCTGCGTAAACTCTGGAACGCCTCGAAGCTCGTCGACACCCTCGCTCCCGCAGACCCCGAGGAGCCGGACGAACTCGAGCCCATCGACCGCTGGCTGCTCGCCGAACTCGACGACGCCGTCGCAGAACTCACCACGCAGTTCGAAGAATACGAGTTCGCCAAGGCCCGCGACCGCCTGCGAACGTTCTTCTGGAACACCTTCTGTGACGACTACCTCGAAATCGCGAAGGGCCGCGAGGACAACCCCTCGACGCAGTACGCGCTGCGGACAGCACACCGGACCTTCCTCGAGTTGTGGGCACCGTTCCTCCCGCACGTCACGGAGGAAATCTGGCAGGCAGTGTATGCAGACAGCAACGCTTCGCTCGGCGATGCAAGCATCCACACCCGCGACTGGCCCACCCCACAGGGCTACGAGGCCGACCTCGCAGCCGGCGAAACCGCACTCGAGGTCATCGGCGCGCTCCGACGCTACAAGAGCGAGAACCAGCTCCCGCTCAACGCCGATCTCGAGTCGGTCGCCGTCTACGGTCCGATCGAGGGCTTCGAGGACGCCATCCAGAACGTGATGCACGTCCAGGAGCTCACCGTGCTCGAGTCAGAGCCGGAGGTCACCACCGAAATCACCTCGATCGACCTCGACTACTCCACGCTCGGGCCGAAATTCGGCTCCAAAGTCGGCGATATCGACGCCGGCATCGAGAGCGGCGAGTACGAGATCGAGGCGGACGACGACGGCACCGCAACCGCGCTTCACGTCGCCGACGAGGAACTCGAGTCCGACCTGTTCGAGATCGAACGCGAGCGCACCTACTCCGGCGAGGGTGAGATGATCGAGACGGAGTCGGCTGTGGTCGTACTCGAGTAGGTTTTGTCGTCCGTCTTGTCTCGGTTTCCGTTTTCTGCGTGGCGCTTTCCGTCCGCCAGAGTGTTCGCGCAGGACGTGTTTGCAGCAACGCAGATCTGTTAGTTGATCGTTGCAGCAACGCAGGTCCGTTAGTTGATCGCCAGGTCCTCCCGCCAGATCGCCGTAGCGATGACGCGATCGCCGTCGATCTCGAGCGAACGGTCCTCACCTGAAGCGCCGAGCACTGCCTCGAGGGCAGCCTCGTCCGGATCGTCGATCACCGCCGCGAAGTCGCCGGTAGCCGTCTCCTCGTCCTCGACGGTGAACGAGGAACTGATCCCCTCTGCACCCTCGAGTTCGTCGTACTCGAAATCAATGTCGACGAGCCCGTCGGTCGGGTCACCGTACTGTCCAACGGCGACGTCGACACCGCCGTTATTGTTACCGTCGGCCTCCTGTTCGAGCAGCCACGCGAGCGTCTCAGAGTCGTCCGTCGCACGTTCAGTCTCGCCGTCAGCGGCCTGGATCGCGCTCTCGAGTGCGGTCAATGGATCGTCGGCCGCCGGAACCGCTTCGGCAACCAGGATCGCATCTGTCCCGACGGCAACCGCCACGTCAGCCTCGGGATCGACCGGCGTGTAGATGTCGTACGCACCGATCTCGTCCGTTCGCTCGAGTTGCTGGAGGAACTCGGCGTCCGCCTCGGCGGTGACTTGGGCGTCGATTTCGTCGGGGTCGATTTCGCCGGTCGCGACGAACACACGGTCGGTCAACAGCAGGTCCTCGACGGTCGAGTCGAACGTTTCGGCCTCGAGAATCCGTCCGAGCCTGTACTGGGCAAGATCCAGCGCGACGTAGAAGTACGCCGAGAGCAGCGCCTCCGAGAGAGGTGCGACCATCGGATCTGCTTCGAACTCCGGTGGTACTTCCTCCGCTGGCTCGGTCACCTCTCCCTCGAGTTCCGCCTGGATCTCGTCGCCGACGGCCGTCCAGTCGACGAAGACGAACTCGAGGGCGTCGTCCTCGAGGGTGAGCCATCGACTGTACTCCGGGTAGGCGTCTGTGTCGTCTTCGTTGTCGGTCTCGTCTTCCTGTGCTGCCGCGTCGGCTGCCAGCCAGTCCGCGGGTCCGACGGCGGCAGTCGTTGCGAGTCCGATCGCCCCCGTGAACTCGAGAACGGTCCGTCGGTTCGGTGTCATAACAGTGTGCCACATCGCCAACTACGATATAGTCGGGGCCTTCCTTCGTCGCGAACTGATGGTTAGCTGCGTGTTGAATTGTGGCCACGCCGGGTCAGATATCTCGTCGCGTAAAGAGCAGTAACGAAAGGCCGACCAACACGAGAAAGCCCACGAGGAGAACGGCGGCGTCACCGAACGCGTACTCCTCGCGGACGAGGATTGCCGTTTCGTCGTAGTACCGGCTCGGGGTCACCGCACCGATCCACTCGAAATCCGGGTCCAGTCCGGAGACCGCGTCGACCAGCCAGAGGACGAACACGAGCGTCAGTGCCGCCGCCCTGGCGGTTCTCGGACGGTCGACAACCGTGGAGAGCACAAATCCGATGCCGGCACAGACCAGCAGATACGGAATCGAGAGCAGGTGTACCATCGTGAGGGCAACAGGGTTGAACGATTCGCCGATGATGAGCGCACCGACGTAGACGATGGTTGCTACCCCGACGTTCAACACGACGAGCGGGACCCACAGCGCCGCGATTTTCTGGAGGACGACCGACTCGCGTGAGACCGGATTTGAAAGGGTGAGATCCATCTTCCGGTCGTCGATGTCGGCCGCGATCAGTCCTGCACCGACGTACGCGAAATAGATGCCGACGAGGATCACCCAGAAAAACGAGTAGATTTCGGCGGCGATGAACCCCTCAATCGTGTGCAGCGCTTCGATCCCGAAGAGGTCGAAGAAAAATGCCGGGAACGCCTGCTCGAGCGCTTCCATCTCTTCGGAGAGACTGGGGAACATCGAAAAGTACAGCGCTGACAGGAGGCCGAATACCACGACGAGGACGACCGAGGCCCGGACGCGCTTTCCCGACTCGACGCGGAGGATGGCCGTGGAACTATCGGTTCCATTCGTTGCTGGAGGGCCATCAGCAGCAGCCGTCGTGGTATCGCTGCCCGTATCCCCCGCCATCAGATATCCCTCCGAACGAAGACGACGGTGGCAATCGCAAGTAACGCGAAAAACGCCACCAGGAGGACCCCAGCGTCGGCAAACGCGTATTCCTGATGAACCAGAACATCTCCCGGATCGAAGTACCGACTCGGCGCGATCGCACCGACCCACTCGAAATCCGGGTCCATATGAGAGAGTCCGTCGACCAGCCAGAGGACGAATACGAGCCCTAGCGCGGTAGCCTGGGCGCTCTCGACACGCTCGAGAACGACTGAGAGAACGATGCCGATCCCGGCACAGACTAGCAGGTAGGGGACGGTGAACAGATGCGCGATCACGAGCGTGACGGGATCGAGCGTCTCGCCGATAAGCAGGAGTCCGACGTAGAGGACCGCGAACAGACCAACGTTCAGTGCGACCAGCGGTACCCACAGTGCGGCAACCTTCTGGAGGACGACCGACTCGCGTGAGACCGGCGTCGAGAGGAGGAGATCCATCCGGCGTGTTCGGATGTCGTCGACGATCATCCCGGCGCTGACGTACGCGAAGTAGATACCGGCGAACAGCAGCCAGATGATGGAGAAGATATAGCCGCCAACGAACCCCTCGATCGTGTGAATCTCCTCGATACCCAGCAGTCCGAGCAGGACCGGCGGAAACGCCTCCTCGATGAGTTCAGCTTCTTCCGCAAAGCCGGGGAAGACGGCGAGTACGAACGCGAGTACCAGCCCCAATAGGCCGGTCAGAACGAGCGAACTGCGGACCAGCTGTCTCGACTCGGCACGCAGAACGGCTGTCATCCTCCCTCCGGCTGCGCACTGCCCCCGTAGTAGTGTTTGAAAATCTCGTCGAGTTGTGGATCGGTGATCTCGACGTTAGCGATGTCGAACTCCCCCAGGTGATCGATGAGCGCGTTGTACTCACCAGTGTACGTAAACTGCACTGCGCTGTCGACGATATCGAGGTCGATCATATCGTCCGTCACGAACCGCGTCTCGTCGACCGGCTCCGCGAGGTGGACCCACACGCGTTTGCCGCTGCGTTCCAGGAGCGTGTCGATGTCCTCGAGAGCGACCAATCCGCCCTCCCGAATGATCCCGACGCGATCGCAGACGCGCTGGACTTCGCTCAGCACGTGCGACGAGAAGAAGATCGTTTTCCCTGCGTCGCGTTCTTTCTCGAGAAACGCGTGCATTCGATCCTGTTTGAGCGGGTCGAGTCCCGACGTCGGCTCGTCGAGAATCGCGAGATCCGGATCGTGCATGAACGCCTGAACGATGCCAAGCATCCGTTTGTTCCCGTGCGAGTAGGTTTCGACCGGCTTCTCGAGTGGCGGATGGAACAGCTCCAGGAGTTCGTCCCGTCGTTCGTCCCCGCGCATCCGGGCGAAATAATCGAGGACCTGACGACCGGTCAATCGCTCTTCGAATCCGAGCGTGTCCGGGAGGTACCCGATGTTGGCTTTCACCTCGGTGAGCGCCCGCCGATTACGGATGTCCGCACCGAGCACTTCAGCGGTTCCCGAAGTCGGTTTGATGAGTCCAAGTAACAGCCGGATGGTCGTCGTCTTGCCCGCTCCGTTCGGGCCGAGATAGCCGAATATCTCGCCGGGTTCGACGGTAAAGCTGACCGCGTCGTTAGCCATGACCTCGCCGTATCGTTTGGTGAGATTGTCCAACCTGATCGTTGCTGCATCGTGATCTGGATCGGTCTCACGTGTCTCGGTTTGCGTCGACATGAGTACTCCTCTCGTGGCTCCACGCGGTTGCTACCGCGACGTACTGCGCTGCGCTACGTTACTCGACACCGCCACAGAATATAAACATCTGTCTTACCTCTCACACAATTTCTCGACGTGATTGATGTTTTGAAGCTGTCATATCTCTCCGTTCTCGTCGGAACGAATGTCGGTGATAAGTGACTGTGTGTTGTGGAAACATCTGTCAAAACATCGTGCTGGTCAAACTACCGTCCATCACCTATTCGGTTTGGAACAAGAGAACGGGAAGGAAAACGACCAAACGGAGCGACAAAACGGGTTACGAATCAGAGTCAGCACCAGCAGTCGCCCCAGTCTGTTGCGTGTCGCTCTCGAGTACCGCTTCGCACTTCTTTACCCGAATCGAGAGCGCGAGAAACAGCGCGAGCAGCGTAAACGTCACTTCGCCGGCAGCGATGACGCCGAGCGCGTCGGCCTGCAGGAACATCGGTTCGTCGCGCGCGACAGGAATCGCGGTGTGGTGGGGCTCGCCGACGATTGGGATAAAGTAGTCGACGATCAGATTACTCGTATACCAGACGAACGCGACGGCAACACCCCAGACAGGGAAGTCGGTGATTCGGTAGAGAACGAGCGCCTGGACAACCATCCCGAGGTGGCTCCAGAAGAGGAACTGGAACATCAGCGGGTGGAGATACGAGTACGAGTCGTAGAACACGAGCAAGGTGTACGGCGTCCAGAGCCCAAGGATGATGTTTCCGAAGAACGCGAGCGCGGTCAGCCACGGCAGTTCGTGGCCAAGTTTCCAGGCAGCAATGGCCAGCGCGATGAACAGCGTCGCCATCGGACTGTCCGGCACCCAGGGCCACATTACGGCCGGCGTCTGGGCGAACTGTCCCGAGTAGTACCAGAAGCCAAAGACTGTCCCGAGAAGGTTGATTGTCACGACGAGCCAGGCGAATCTGAGCCCGAGGTTCTCGAGTACCCGCGGGACAGGAGCGAGGTATCGCGGGAGTGGGGTACGAGTCGGCAATCCGGTCGACGATGTCATCAGTTCGTCTACTGGTTGGCCGGAGAACGCAAAATGGTAGCGGTATCGTCGAACGAGCGTCGTCACTACGTTGGATGGTGAAGTGGTGCTCGAAAACCGTCATCCAGGGTGGGGTCTCTGGTGGAAGCTGTTGGCAATTGCCGGATTCTTCTTCCTGTTTATAGTAACAACTGCAACTAGTTACACACTGATCGCACAGCCCACTCACGGGTCACGTTGTTCCCCGCTCGCTGTGTCGCGGTTCTCACTCACTTCGTTCGCTCGCGGGTCACGTTGTTCCCCGCTCGCGGTCCGCGGTTCTCACTCACTTCGTTCGTTCCGAACCGCGCTCGCTCCGAACCGCGCTCGCTCCGAACCGCGCTCGTCGTGCGATCAGGTGTGCATTGACTTGCAGTGGCTACTATAGTTTGAGTGCAGGACTGGACGGAATTCTGGGTGGGTTGCTGGTCGCCGGTGCAATCGTCGGATACGTTGCATTTGCACGTTCTAAATCACGGTACATCGTCACCGATGAACGTGTAAAGATGGACATTGGGTTCATAAACGGCGCATCGCGCGAATATCGGATCTCCGACGTGCAGGGGATCGACACGTCCCAGAGCCTCATCGGGAAGCTCTTTTCCATTGGGGATATAGCCGTTCGAACCGCTGATGGCACCGAAATCCCGTGGCGAGGCGTCCCCGATCACGAACAAGTAGCACACACCATTCGAGAGCACCAACGCAAGTACGACCAGACGATGGATCGAAAGTAAATCCGTCTCTCATTTCGTTCTGTTTGTTTCGCGTCATGCCGGAATCAGAACCAACAGATACGTGTAAGTGCCGTGGGTGAAAACGCCACACCATGTCCGAGACGACAGATCTCGAAGACCTTCGACGTGGAACCGATCTCGTCAAGCGCGGCTTCGCACAGATGCAAAAGGGCGGCGTCATCATGGACGTCGTCAACCCCGAACAGGCCCGAATCGCCGAAGACGCGGGCGCAGTCGCCGTCATGGCACTCGAAGCAGTACCGGCGGACATCCGCAAGCGCGGCGGCGTCGCCCGGATGGCAGACCCAGCGGACGTCGAGGAAATCGTCAACGAAGTCTCGATTCCGGTAATGGGCAAAGCCCGAATCGGGCACACGAAAGAAGCACAGATACTCGAGTCCGTCGGCGTCGACATGATCGACGAGTCCGAAGTACTCACGCCCGCAGACGATGCCTACCACATCGATAAGCGCGACTTTACGGCTCCGTTCGTCTGTGGCGCGCGCAATCTCGGCGAAGCATTGCGCCGGATCGAGGAGGGTGCGGCGATGATCCGAACGAAGGGTGAAGCCGGGACGGGTGACGTGAACCAGGCTGTCCACCACCAGCGGACGATCAAAGGGGAGATCCGCCAACTGGAGGGGATGACCCACGAGGAACGCGAGGCCTACGCCCGCGAAATCGAAGCGCCTGCGGAACTCGTCCACGAAACGGCAGAGATGGGGCGTCTCCCGGTCGTCAACTTCGCCGCGGGCGGTATCGCGACGCCTGCAGACGCGGCGCTCATGATGCATCACGAGTGTGACGGCATCTTCGTCGGCAGCGGTATCTTCGGCGCGGAGAACCCGCCAGCAATGGGTGAGGCAATCGTCGAGGCCGTAAACAACTGGGACGACGCCGACGAACTCGCAGAGATTTCGAAGAACCTCGGCAAGGGGATGAAAGGCGACGCAAACGTCGATCTTCCCGAAGAAGAGAAACTCCAGAGCCGCGGCGTCTAAGAACAACGACCCTCGAATTTGGCAGTGGTTTGAGGAAGGAGGAACGACGAACGATGGAGCGCGACGAGTACTATCAGAGACGACGTGGGCAGTCAGTCTCGAACGTTCCTCGCGTTACTTCGTGTTCGCTTTGTCCTTTTTGTCCTTCTTGTCCTTCCCGTAGTCCTTGTCCTTCTTGTGGGCGTCTTTCTTGCCCTTCTTGCCCTTCTTGCCTTTCTTCCCTTTCTTCCCTTTCTTGATTTTGGCCACCGCTGCGGCGTTAACCAGCCCGGAACCCTGCTTTTTGGACGGCAGACCGAGGTCGATCGCTGTGTCGGTCATGAAGTACCGGGCTTCCTTTGCAGAGTAGCCCTTCGCCATCAGCAGCGCTGCCGTTCCAGTGACGTGCGGCGTTCCAAACGAGGACCCGGTTGCAACACCGTACTCGCCGCCTGGTATCGTTGAGAGGATATCGACACCCGGTGCAGCCAGCTCGATCTCGGGACCGTAGTTCGAGAACTCCGCGAAGCCATCGTCTTGTGTCGTCGAACTCACTGCGACAACTTCCTCTGCGGATGCTGGGTACGAAACGGCCTCACCGCTATTGCCAGCCGAGGAAACCATCAGGAGGCCCCGCTGGTGGGCAAAGTGGATTGCCCGCTGTACGAGCGGCGAGTAGGGACCGCTCAGACTCATGTTGGCCACATCACAGCCCTTGATTGCGGACCAGATGATCCCCATCGCGACGTCGGATGCATAGCCCACACCCTCCTGGTTCAACACTTTCACGGCGTGGAGCGTCGACTCCGGCGCGACACCGACGACACCGAAGTCGTTGTCGGCTGCAGCGATCGTTCCGGCAATGTGGGTGCCGTGGCCGTTGTCGTCGATCCAGTTGATCTCGGGATAGCCAACCGCACGGTTGTACGCGATACCCTCACCGATATTCTCGGCGAGGTCCGGATGGGTCGGGTCGATCCCGGTGTTGATCACTGCGACGTTCGCTCCCTTTCCGCGCTTGCTCGCTTTGTGGGCTTTCCGTGCACCGATTCGTTCGACGCCCCAGGGAACGACTTGTCCCCCAGCGTTGTCGTTGTCGTCGTTCGTATCCGAACCCGCGTAGTACTCCTGATCCGGTGCAACGAAGTCGATGTGATCGGACTCCGTGAGCGCCTCCATGTCTTCAACCGCTGCCTCGACAGTGAGGGTGTTCACCGAGTGAATCGCGTGGATGACGTTGTCCGCCGCGTCCCTGATTTGCTGTTCTCCCGTCTCGGTCGCGTACCCAGCGTTAAACCGACCCGCTTCACCGTGGGAGTCAGCCTGCACGCTCGACACGCTCGCGAGTCCGCCCAGAGCGATCCCCGCACCGCTAACCGTTTTGAGCACGTTCCGTCGACCGGTACTGTTGTGCGTCATTTCATCCGACATGACAGTCGCAACGAGAATACCTACGTAAATTGTATAATCCCGCCTACCGATCAGTATCCGAAAACTGAACTACTCGAGTACAACACTCACTTCGAATCTAACGTGCCGATGAGAGCGCGGCCAATACGCCGGTGTGACGAGTCGGCGTACGTGAAGGTTTCCAGCTACTAGACGCCAGGTACCCCACAAACGGAGAGCTGAAAGTGGTAAAGCGGTTGTCAGTCGTTCTTGGTAGTCGGCTGCCACCAGGTCTGTAGCGGCGGCAAGACGCCCATACGCCACGCTAGGAGCAGCGTACAGTACGTCACGAGCGCGCCACAGCCGAGCGAGAGAACGATCACGGGAGCGAACCACGCCCCGCCAACTGCGAGCAGCGCCGCGAGCGCGAGCGAGCCAAACTGGACGGACCAGCGCTCCCAGTAGTAGCGAACCCGCGCCGGATCGCGAGCCGCGAGCAGTTCGAACCCAACCGTGAGCGCGCCGCCGACGACAAACAATGACGGCGAGAGCGACGTGCCACTCGCCAGCGCGAGGCCGCCGAAGATGGCGAGAGTGAGCACGGCGAGTGCGGCGTCGACTCGAGTACCCATACCTGCGTCTGCGACAGGGGAGACGATAGTAGTGTGGCCGACACAGAGGGGCGAATCGACTGCAGGGACGGTGACGGGAGGACTGAAGAAATGGTGAAAGAAGAACGTCCGTGAAAACCAACAAAACAACAAAACCAAAACCGTTCAGGACCGGTCGCCGTACACGTGCGCACCCTCACCAATCGCCGTCTGATAAGCACGACTTTCGATCCCCACAGCATCGAAGGCATCGAGCATCGCGCCGGCAACCGCGCCGCGGTCCGACTCAGTCCGACAGACCGCGAGGATGGCGGGGCCGGCACCGCTGACGGTGACGCCAGTCGCACCGGACTCGAGTGCGGCCTCGCGGACGGCGTCGTAGCCGTCGATCAGGACGCTGCGCTCGGGGGTGACGATTTCGTCTGCCATGCCGCGGCCGACGAGTTCGGGGTCGTTGCGCGTCATGCCGACGGAGAGGGTAGCGGCGTGGCCGACGGTGTCGACGACGTCGCCGAGTCGGGCCTGTTCGGGGACGACACCGCGTGCGTCGCACGTCGAGACGGTGATCTCGGGCAGGCAGACGACGACGGGGAGCGACGCATCGACCTGCGTAATGCCGTCGTCGGTGACGATGACGAAGCCACCGAGTAGCGACGGGGCGACGTTGTCGGCGTGTGCCGTGCCAGAGACGATTGCCTCACCCTCGGCGGCGATGGGGACGAGTTCCTTGCGCGAGAGACCGCGATCGTAGAGTTCGTTGAGGGCGACGGCAGCGCCAGCTGCGCTGGCGGCCGAGGAACCAAGCCCGGAGGAGGGCCGGACACCTTTGTCGATCTCGATGTGTGCGGGGGCGTCGAGCGCCTCGGCGACGGCACCGACGGTGTTCTTCTTCGGGTCTTCGGGGATGTATTCGCTGCCAGTTCCGGTCACGGTGATCGTCGTTTCGGGGGCGCGAGACACCCGGACGATATCGGCGGGTGCGCCGAGCGCGACGCCGAAGACGTCGAAGCCGCTCCCCAGGTTTGCGCTCGTCGCTGGAGCCCGCACGGTGAGCATGGCGAATCATTGCGACACTGCAGGCAAAAAGGTAGCGGAGCGCGGTCAGTGAACGGCTACTGCAACTCGAGTTTGGCTGTCGATTGTCGATTGTCGATTGTCGATTGCCGATTGCCGATTGCCGATTGCCGATTGCCGATTGCCGATTGCCGATTGCTGATTCCTACTCGCTCTTCGTTACTCGTCGTCCGGTGTGTTGTCGAACGTGAAGACGTCGTCTGGATCGTCACCGTCGTCTTCGTCAGCCGCAGTCTCGTGGTCATCGTCGGCGACACCCGTTTCGCTGTCGACAGCCTCGTCACCGCTCGCTTCGACGGCGAGCGGGTCGGGTTGATCATCAGTCGTGGCCGCGTCGGAATCGACCTCGGCCGAGTCAAGCGGGTCGTCTCCTGGGTTCGATTCCTCGACGGGTTCGAACGCCGTCTCCTCGTCGAACGTAATTCCAGTAGTCGTGTCCTCACCGTCGCCCGTATCGTCGCTGCTGAGGTCGAGTTCCGTCTGTGGAGCTTCGAGCTCGGCTTCCACATCGAGCTCTGCGTCCTCGACATCGGTCTCGAACCGGTCGAGGGCTGCCGAGAGCTGGCCGGACTGCTGGGAGAGGTTCGACGCCGAGTTCGTCACCTCGGTCAGTGCCGTCGTCTGCTCCTCGGCGGCTGCCGCCACGTTCTCCGCTTCGGTCGTCGTCTCTTCAGAAACGGTGGCTGCGTCGTCGACCATCGCGACGACCTCCTGCGTCGAGGCTGCCTGCTGTTCCGTCGCCGCCGAAATCTCCTGGACACCGATGTTCGTCTCGCGAGCGAGTTCTGCGATCTCTTCTAATGCATCCACTGCTTCCTGCACCTGCTGTCCGGCGTCGACGATGTCCGAACTCGTTCCCTGCACTTCTGTGGCGGATTGTTCGGTCCGCTCGCGGATGGACTCGAGTCGGTCTTCTGCTTCGTCAGCCGCTTCGGCAACGTCCTCGGAGAGCGCCTTGACCTCCTTCGCGACGACCGAGAAGCCTTCTTCGTCCTCGCCGCTGGCGGAGCGGGAAGCCTCGATGTTGGCGTTGAGCGCCAGCATGTTCGTCTGGCGGGCAATCTCGGAAATCGTCGCGATGAGTTGGTCGATCTGCTGGACTTCTTCTTCGAGGCGCTCGATTCCTGCGACCGCATCGCCGGCCTCGGTCTCGATTTCGTCCATCGCAGCGATCGCGTCCTGGGCGGCTTCCTGACCCTCCTGGCCGGTGGTGACCGTCCGCTCGGCGATGTCTGCGACCTGGTTCGAGGAGGCAGCAATCTCCTCCGTCGTGGTCGAGAGCGCGCTCATCTCCTGGTTGACCGACTGGAGCGACTGGTTCTGCCGTTCTGCACCGTCGGAAATCTCCTGCACCGATTCGGTGACCTGCTGGGAGGCCGAGCGGACCTCCTCGCTCGAGGCGGTCACCTGCTCGGAGGCCGTGGCGACGTCGGTCGCGAACTGGCTGAGTTCCCGCGACGGTCTGCTCGATCTCCTCGAGCATGACGTTGAAGTCCGTCGCGATGTCGGCCATCGCCTCGTTGTCGCTGTCGGCGTCCATTCGCGCGGTGAGGTCGCCGTCGGCGGCGGCCTCCATCACGTCGCTGTACTCGTCGGCGGTCCGCTCGAGTTGCCGATTGATTCGAGCGACGCGTTCGCGTTCGTGTTCTGCGTCCTCGCGCGCAGTTTCGGCTTCATCGATGGTTTCGACGAGCGAACCGCGCATGTCGTCGAACGAGTCGTAGAGAACACCGATTTCGTCGATACGGGAAGATTCGACGGTCGTATCGTACGCACCGTCTCTGATCGAGGTCGCGCGCTCGGAGAGATCGCTCAGCGAGCGGGCCGTATTCCGGCCGAGAATCGTCCCGAAGAGCCCGATCAGCGCAACGCCGGCGAACGTGATCAACAGTCCGAACTGGGTCGCGCTGTTGGCGAGACCGAGCGCATCTGCTTCGTCCGTGTGGACGAGGACGGTCCAGCCGTCGTTGGTCGTGTAATAGCCGGCGACGTACCCCTCAGGGTCGAAGTTGTACGGTTCGTTCTGTAGCGTCTCGCCCGGTGGATCGTCGACCCGGATCGAGCCGCGTGCTTCTTCCTGACTCGCCTCGAGAACGCCGTTTGTATCCTCGTACTCCATAAGGAACGTCTGGCCCGCGTCATCTATGCTGCCGCCGAGATAGGCGTCGTCGCCGACGATCTGTCCCTGCTCGTCGACAACGGTCACGACCGTTCCCGAGTCGGCCGCAGAGACCATCCCGGTCGAGCGATCGGCGAGATCGAAGCTAAAGACCAACGCACCGTCTCCACCATCGACGCCGACGTAGTACGAAACAACCGCCTGCTCGTCAGTTTCGGTACCGGTTTCGTCCGGCGTCGCGTACGGTTCCGTCTGCTGCACGAGGTTCGTCGAAAGATCCTCGTTGAGTTCGTCTGTCTCTGGGAACTCGAGTTCCTCGACCGTCTCGGCGTCGGTCCCGATGCCGGTGAGAATTTCACCGGACTCTGTGTCTACGTAGAGAGCGTTAACACGCGCTTCGGAGAGGTCGTAGTAGACGTTCTCCAGATAGGAGTCGATCGCCGCCACGTCGCCGCTATCGGTCACCGGTGCGTCGGCTGTCGTGGCAACCTGATTCTCGTTCTGTGTGAGCCACTCTTCGAGTGCGACTCCCTCCTGATACGCTGCATCCTCTCGCTCGTCGAGCGATGTCGCCTCGACGTTGTCCGTGAGCAACGTCGTCGAAACCAATCCGAGGCCACCGATCGAGAGCCCGAGGACGAGGAAGACTATTCCAAACTTCACTGCGAAACTTCGTCTGATGAACGACGGTATGAGACGCCGTCCCTTCCACACCATAGGTGCTAACGATAAGCAATGTACTTAATTCTTATCGTTAAACGTGACTGTCTGTGCATACTATAGCAGTAGTGTGAGTTGAACAAATCACTCGGGCGGAGAGAATTCTCGGTGTTGTCCAGACTGGGAGACGTGAGAGAACGTCTCAGTGGGAGAACGAATCAGCGTGAGGCCTGTCCGACGAACGGTTATTCGTCGTCTGACGTGTTTCCGAACGTGAATACGTCGTCGGTGCTGGCTTCGTTTTCGTTCTCGTCCTCGTCCTCGTTTTCGTTTTCGTCTTCGTCGTCTCTGTCGCGGTCTACGCCTTCATCTCCGTCGGTGTCTCCATCGTCCGAACTGTCGTCAGTCGTCTCTGCTCCGCCGACAGGTCCGAGTGGGTCAGACTGCCCAGCATCTGTTGCAAGTGGATCAGACTGCTCAGCAGTCCCACTATCACTGGATTCAGCGCCGACTGGGTCGAGCGGTTCGCCGAAGCCAGTCGATTCGTCGGCCGGTTCGAACGCCGTCTCGTCATCGAACACAACGTCGCTTCCCGTCTCATCGTCGTCGAACACAACGTCGCTTCCCGCTTCATCTTCGTCGAAGGTGACGCCGATTGACTCCTCATTTCCATCGTCAGCAGCGTCGAGCGGCTGTTCGCCGAGGTCGAGTTCAGTCTGTGGTGCCTCGAGTTCCGCGTCCGGATCGAGTTCCGCATCCTCGACATCGGTCTCGAACCGGTCGAGTGCCGCCGAGAGCTGGCCGGACTGCTGGGAGAGGTTCGACGCCGAGTTCGTCACCTCGGTCAGTGCCGTCGTCTGCTCCTCGGCGGCTGCCGCCACGTTCTCCGCTTCGGTTGTCGTCTCTTCAGAAACGGTGGCCGCATCGTCGACCATCGCGACGACCTCCTGTGTCGAGGCCGCCTGCTGTTCCGTCGCCGCCGAAATCTCCTGGACGCCGACGTTCGTCTCACGGGCCAGTTCTGCAATCTCCTCCAGCGCATCCACCGCTTCCTGCACCTGCTGGCCAGCGTCGACGATATCCGAACTCGTCCCCTGCACTTCCGCGGCGGATTGTTCGGTCCGCTCGCGGATGGACTCGAGTCGGTCTTCTGCTTCGTCGGCCGCTTCGGCAACGTCCTCGGAGAGCGCCTTGACCTCCTTCGCGACGACCGAGAAGCCTTCTTCGTCCTCGCCGCTGGCGGAGCGGGAAGCCTCGATGTTGGCGTTGAGCGCCAGCATGTTCGTCTGGCGGGCAATCTCAGAAATCGTCGCGATGAGTTGGTCGATCTGCTGGACCTCTGCCTCGAGACGCTCGATTTCTGCGACGGCGTCGTCGGCTTCGGTCTCGATTTCGTCCATCGCGGTCATTGCGTCTCGCGCAGCTTCCTGGCCGGTCTGCCCGGTCGAAACTGTCTGCTCGGCGATGTCCGCGACTTCGTTCGAGGAGGCGGCGATCTCTTCGGTCGTCGTCGAGAGCGCGCTCATCTCCTGGTTGACCGACTGGAGCGACTGGTTCTGCCGTTCTGCACCGTCGGAAATCTCCTGCACCGATTCGGTGACCTGCTGGGAGGCCGAGCGGACCTCCTCGCTCGAGGCGGTCACCTGCTCGGATGCTGTCGCGACGTCGGTCGCGAACTGGCTGAGTTCCGCGACGGTCTGCTCGATCTCCTCGAGCATGACGTTGAAGTCCGTCGCGATGTCGGCCATCGCCTCGTTGTCGCTGTCGGCGTCCATTCGCGCGGTGAGGTCGCCGTCGGCGGCGGCCTCCATCACGTCGCTGTACTCGTCGGCGGTCCGCTCGAGTTCGTCGTTGATCTCGGCGATGCGTTCGCGCTCGTGCTCGGCCTCTTCGCGGGCGGTTTCGGCCTCGTCGATCTGCTCGCGGAGGGCGACGCGCATGGAGTCGAATCCGTCGTAGAGCCGACCGATGTTGTCGATACGCCTGGTCTCGAGGTCGACGTCGAGGTCACCGTCTTCTATCTGGCCGGCCTTGTCCGTCAGGCGGTCGATCGAAACCGCCGTGTTTCGGCCGAGCACCGCGCCGACCATCCCGATCATGAGGACGCCAACGATCGTTGCAATGTATCCCCAGTCGTTGACCGTGTTGACGAAGCCGTACGCCTGGTCGGTCGGTTCGTGTGTCAGAACGACCCAGTCAGTGCCGTAGACCCGGGCCGAACTGACGACGTACTCGTCGGTGTCGAAGTCGTAGGTGTCGAGGACGCTCGCACCGTTACCCGAAACCTCCCACGTGCTCGCACCCGACGTGCGTGCGGTGTCGACGAGCGTGTCGTTGCCGTCGTAGGATTCGCCGAGCGCCGCGTAGTCGTCGCCGTATCCAGCGTTGTCGAGTATGACCTCGTTGTCCCCGTCGACGACGACGGTCGCGACCTGCTCGCCGTCCTGGAACTGGCCGCCGTAGGCCTCGAGTTCGGCCGTGTAAACGATCGCTCTGTCGTCCTGACCAGGAACCGTTACGACATAGGTGATGACGGCAGCGTCTTCGTCGAGTTCACCGTCGAGGACGTACGGCTCAGACACCCAGGGCACCTCAACCGTTGCCTCGTCGAAGGCGGTTTCAGGAACGGACTCGAGTTCGTCCGTCGACGCGCCGCGGACGTCACCGTCGGTGCTTGCGAGGATCGAGCCCTCCTCAAGGTCGACGTAGCTGATCGAGAAAATGTCGGCGTCGAGGTGTTCTTCCCAGTCGAGCAGCCGTTGTTCGATCGCGGCCGGCTCGTCACTCGCGACGACATCCGAGTGTGCGAACGTCGAAATCGTCTGTTCGTTCTGTTCGTTCCACATCTGCAGCCCCTGTGCTTCCTGTCCGGCGAAGGACGTCTGATCGGCCTGGACACGCTCTTCGACCTCGTGAGTGATGCCAGCGGTCGCAACGAACCCGATCAACCCCACCGAAAGTCCGAGTACCAGTAACGCGATGCCAAACTTGACCGCGTACCGGCGTCGGATCGCTGCAGGTACTACTCGTCGGAGATCCATCGATATGCAACGCGTGTAACCGTTCCCACATAAATTGTCATTCGAGAGTATCAGTTCCGATAATCGGTCAGAGAGGGAGTAATTACCACTGTTTGCTGAACTCGTCGTCGCTACCGGTAGTCGCTGCGAACGCTTGTATACCCCTCCGATCCATTGTTATTCGACTGTTAGTTTCAGTAAACGTTCCAATCGGCTTCGAGGGTGGGCAGGGTGTGGGACCCGTTGACCTCCGGAACCGTTAAGAAATATAGGTCGAAAGGACATTCCAGTATGAGTGACTCTACCGGGGATCGGTTGACTTCGTCACCAGTCAGTGGGGAGCGCGGGGAGCCATCGACACAGCAGGGGCAGCAACGGGCTGGCAAGAACGGGTCGGCCCCGATCCGACGCCGCCGATTTTTGCAGGCAACCGCTGTGACGACCGCAACGGCCTCGCTCGCCGGCTGTACGGACAGCTACGAGACGCTCGTCGAAAGCGCCACGTCCGACGAAGACGACGACACTGTCACGATTGGCGTTCTCGCGCCAAATCCGGACAGCGACTTCATCGGCCGCTCGATGGCGCAGGCAGCCCAGGTCGCTGTCGAGGAACTCAACGAAAACGGCGGGATCAACGGTCACGAGGTTGAACTCAGTGTCCGGGATACGAACGCAAGTGCATCTGAAGCCCGCCGACAGTACCAGCAACTCATCCTGGAAGACGGCGCAGTCGCCACAACGGGCGTCTTCGATAGCCCCGCGCTCGTCAACATCATGGACGATATCGCCGAGCAGGAGACGATTCACCTGACGACGGGTGCCGCAGCCGCAGACGCGACGCGACTCGTCAACGAGCAGTACGACGAGTACAAGTACCACTTCCGGGTGGGCGTCATCAACGAGTTCGATCTCGGCCGAGCTAAGATCGACTTCCTCGACGACATGGCCGACGAGATCGGCTGGGAGTCGATCGCCGCGCTTGCGGAGGACTACCAGTGGTCCGAGGGTATCTGGGAGGCGACACAGGACCGACTCGACGATCTCGACCTCGACGTCGTTATGGAGGAACGCTACCCGCCCGCGACGGACGACTTCACCGACCTCTACAGTGAGGCGGCAGCGGCGGGCGCTGACGCCGTGCTCATCACGGCGGCACACACGGGGAACGAGGCCATGCTCGACTGGGCGTACCCGAACCGACCCGAACAGCAACCCCAGCCACAGCCGTTCGCGTTCGGCGGCACGCACGTCCCGATGCAGTTGCCCTCCTACTACGAACAGACCGACGGTGCCTGCCGATACGGATTCGGCCAGATCAACGCGACGGAACAGAGTACCACCGGCGATCTGACCCAGGAGTTCGTCTCGACCTACCAGGACCGATTCGACGGCGAGAGTCCGGTGTACACCGGCTACGGAACCTACGACGCAATTCTCGTCTACGCCGAAGCCGTCGAAGCCGCCGGAACGTTCGACGCGGACGACGTGGTCTCCGAACTCGAGTTCATTCAGTTCTCGGGTGCGTCGGGGCCGGTCGAGTTCTACGGTCCGGATCACGAGTTCGCTCACGACCTCGCCTACGAGGCGAGCAACCCACTGTACTTCCAGTGGCAGGAAGACGACGACGGAACCGGCGTTCAGGAGATTATCTGGCCGGAAGAAGAGGCGACGAGCGAGTATCAAGCGCCAGCGTGGCTCCAATCACCGAGCCCCTAGTCCCTGGTCTCTAGTCTCGACTCGTTAATCGCTGGTTCCGTCGCCACTGGACCCGGCCCCATCGTTACTGCCATCGGCGTCGACAGCCGTCTCCTCACTCACACCGACCGCCTGTGAAACGTCGATGTCGTCAGGTTCGTCCTGCCCACCGACAATGAGGTCACCAGTCGCCGTCTCGACGTAGACGTCGTCCGCGAAGCCACCCTCGGCGTGTGGATGTACTGGATCCTCGAGTTTTTCCGGGGTCGAGGGCGCTTCGGTCAACCCTTCCGGTGGTTTGAACTGTCCGAGTGGCTCGTCGATCGTAATGTCCCAGCGCTCGAAGAATTCCCGGTAGCGATCGTAGTGGGCCTCGAGTTCGTCTGCCGGGAACTCCATCATCTCCGTCCAGCCGTGATTGTAGAAGTCGAAGTTGGCCTGGATGTGCGTAATCTCCCGGGCTTCGGCTTCGGAGTAGCCGTCGTTGAGCGCCCGCAGGTAGGTGTCAACCGTCGCCTCGAAGAGGTCATCGAGGTGAGCCTCGCGCTCGTCGGCGTGTTCGGGGTCTGCCTTCCGCAAAAAGACGCGAGTGTGCAGTCTAACGAGTCCCGATTTGGCGACCGACCGAACGACGGGCGTCTCGAGTGCCGTTCGCGATGCGAAGTGGCGCGCGTTCTGACGGAGCTTCATGGAGGCTGCTAGAGCAGGGAGTGTAAAGAGCCGTTCGGGACAGCGAGTGTTTTTCGTCGGAAACGTGGCTGCTGCTGCTGCGGAGAGTTGCTATGTTAGCAAGGTTCATAATTTCGCACGAGTAGTTGGAGATCGTTCAAGTATTCGAGATCGAAGGGAAAAATGAGCGAGATAGCAATCCACTTTAACCCGCATTACGAACGGTCGGGATATGACAGAGTACGTCATCATCGGAGACGGGATCTCGGGCAGTTCGGCCGCCGAGACCCTCCGGGAGGAAGACCCGGAGTCGACGATCACCGTCATCACCGATGAGGGGGAGCCACTGTATAATCGTATTCTCATCAAAGAGCACGCGAAGGGCAAACTTCCCGAAGCGCCGATTTCGATCCACGACGAGGAGTGGTACGAAGAGCGCGACATCGACCTCTCGCTCAACACGCACGTCTCGTCGATCGACGCCGACGAGAAGGTCGTCCACACCCACGAGGGAGAGGACATCACCTACGACAAGCTTCTCGTCGCGACGGGCGGCACGCCAACGCAGCTGCCAGTCGACCACAGTGACGCCGACGGCATCCACCACTTCTGGACGTTCCAGGACGCACGGAACATCCGCGAGAGCGCAGAAGCCGCAGAAAACGGCGTCATCGTCGGTGCCGGTCTCCTCGGCATTGACTTCGCCGCAGTCTGTGGCTCGCAGGGCGTCGACGGAAAGTACCTGATGCGCGGTGACCGCTGGTGGCGCTACGCGCTCTCGGAAGACGGCGCGGAGATCATGCACGAGGGCATGCGCGAGAAGGGCGTCGAGCCGGTCTTCGACAGCGGTGTCGACCACTTCGAGACCGACGACGACGGGACCGTCACCGCCGCCGTCGACCCCAACGGCGAGCGCTTCGAGTGTGACTTCGCCGGCGTCGCCATCGGCCTGACGTTCAACACCGAGTTCCTCCGTGGTGTCGACCTCGAGATGGACAACGGCATCGTCGTCGACGAATACATGCAGACGAGTGTCGACGACATCTACGCGGCCGGTGACATCACGCGCTTCTACGACGTCCTGCTCGGTGACCGGGCCCAGAACGGATCCTGGGGCTCGGCCAAGGAACAGGGCCGCGTCGCCGCGATCAACATGGCCGCAGACGACGAGGACGAGGTCTTCGAGTGGGTCTCCTCGTACTCGATTACGCACTTCGACTTCCCGTTCCTCTCCTTCGGTCACCCGACCATCGGCGACGAGCACGCCGAACGACGCTACAGCGACACCGAGTGGCGACGCATCGCCTTCAAGGACGGCAAGATCGTCGGCGGCGTTCTCATCGGCGACCTCTCGCCACAGAGCACGCTCAAACAGCTCATGCGCGAACAGCGCGAGGTTGCCGACCAGGCAGAGGTGCTGCTCGAGCAGTCGGTCGACGCCGACAAGCTTGCACCCACACAGGAACAGTAACGTCCTCGTCTGGCCCTGATCGGCCAGCCTTGGCTGCTGCGGTCTGTGAGTACAAGTGGACAGACACTACCGAACGATCGTTACCGGAACCGGTGCTCGCCGAGCGACTCGTTCTGCAACGCTCCCTAACAACGCCCGCGAGACACCTGTCCGCCCGTGACTCCCGATGATGATCCGATCGACCGGCTGCTCGCGCGCATAGTTTACGATCGCCCGCGCCGGTCGCCCTTCGATCAGTTCGGTGTCGAACGATTGGGTTCCAAGCTGCTCTTCAGCCCGCTCAAATAACTCCATTGCCTGCTCTCGTCGCTGCTCGAGCATCGTTCCCGTTCCCAGGTGGCCGACTTCGCCGTACCCACTCTCGGAGAGGTCCACTACGTGTACCGCCGTGAGGTCGTCGTCCGGGTGCTCGGAAAGGGCGTACTCGAGTGCAGCCCACCCGGGTTCTGACTCGTCGAGTGCGACGAGCAGGTGCATACGAAACGCTACGTTCTGAACATACTTGAGTTTGTGTACCGTACACATACGTCTGCCCAGACCCGTCCACAGACTCCGCTGTCAATCGGTTCGGACGACTGGCAATCGACACGTACGAGTCAGGGAGTGTGAAGACCGACGGTAGTGACCTTGCAAGACCAACGTTCGAAACGAAAGGGATTGCCGGGGTAGGGCTGTGTGGACTATTCGCAATGAGCACGAAATCCCCGTCAAAGGCCGATCTCCTGCGGCCAATTCGAGAGACATCGACGGCATACTACGTCCTGGTTGCCGTTGCGGCGATCGCGTTCGGTCTCTTCTTGCTCGGGTGGGCCTACCAGTTAGCCGAAGGGATGATCGTCACCGGACTGGGAGACTGGGGTACCGGTGGCGGGGTCACCTGGGGTATCTACATCGGCGCGTTCATCTGGTGGGTCGGCATCGCTCATGGAGGAATTATCCTCTCTGCTGCGGTGCGACTCCTTGGCATGGAGCGATACATGCCGGTTGCGAGACTGGCCGAATTGCTCACGCTCGGGGCGCTCTCTGCGGCCGGTTTCTACATCGTCGTCCACCTCGGTCGGCCGGATCGGATGGTGACGAGCGTCATCGGACACTACCACATCACGGTGAACAACTCGCCGCTCGTGTGGGACGTGACGGTCATCACGGCCTACTTCGTGCTGACGGCGACGTACCTCGCGCTGACGCTTCGGTACGACATCAGTCGGCTCAGGGACGACCTTCCAGATCGGTACGGACCGATTTACTCGCTGCTCACGATCGGCTACTCCGAGCGTGAGGATGCGGTCATCCAACGGATGGTCTGGTGGATCGCGCTTGCGATCATCATCATGGCACCACTCTTGCTCCACGGCGGCGTCATTCCGTGGCTGTTCGCCGTGATTCCGTCGATGCCACGCTGGTTCGGTGCCGTTCAGGGCCCGCAGTTCCTCACGATCGCGCTTACCTCTGCGATTAGCGGCGTCATCATCCTCTCGGCGGCGTTCCGGCGAGCCTACGACTGGGACCATATCATCACGGACGACGTCTTCCGCGGCCTGTTGCTCTGGCTCGGCTTCTTCAGCCTGCTGTTCCTCTGGCTCCAGCTACAGCAGGTCACCGCCGGAAGCTTCGCTCCACCGATCGACCTCAGCGTCGTCTGGTCTGCGACCCTGTCCGACCCGATCTACATCGTCGCCATGTTGCTCGTCGGACTCGTGCTCGCGTTCATCTTCGCCCAAACACTTCGGCCCTCGCTGTTCTCCAGGGGCCGCGCAATCGTCTGCGCTGTTGCTGTCCTCACCGCGACGCTCCTCGAGAAGGTTCTGTTCGTCGTCGAGGGCATGTTCCACCCCTCCTTCGAAATCTACGCGGCGACGCCCGGCTACTACATCCCAAGTCTGATCGAGATTGCGTCCGTCATCGGCACGATCGGCATGGTGTCGCTGTTCTTCCTGCTCGTCGCCAAGATCGTCCCGGTACTCGAGTTACACGCGATCGAACACCTGCAGGCGGAGCATCAGGAGGGCCGGACGAGCGACCACGCGAGTCGGCAGTCGGCGTCGGAAGACGAGTAGCGCAGCGTTTGCTGGCTTCCGTACTCACCTCCACCCACTCCCCCTCCCCTTACCTCGCCTTCTCACGTATTCGAGTCGCCGGCCGGCGGCATCACCGCTGCAACTGCTCGAAGCCACGCCTCAAAATCGTCGCCAGCAGCGGCTTCCAGCGCGGCCGAGGCCGCGCCGGTCGCGTCGACGCCGCAGTCGAACGCCTGCTCCACGTCCTCAGCGGTTCGAATGCCGCCGCCGACGAAGACCCTGGTTTTCGACGATTCGGCGGCGACGAACTCGACGAACGACTCGAGTCCCTCCGGATCCGATCGCACCATGCCACCCTCGGAGGCGATGTCCGCGGGCTGTTCGAACAGCAGGCAGTCCGGCGCGGGGTCGAACGCGAGCGCCGCCGCGGCAGTCTGGTGGTCCGGGACGCAGACGATCGATTCCAGTCCGAGCGCGTCGCAGCGCTCGATGAGTCGGCCAACGGTCCCAAAGGTGTCCTCGTTCTCAGGGTGATTGACGAAGACAGCGTCAGCGCCGGCAGCGGCGACCGCCTCGCAGGTCGCGTCGCCGATACTCGCATCTTCGTGACGGACAGCGGTCTGGGCAACGATCGGAAGCGTGGTCTCCGACGCGACGAGGCGTATATCAGGAACCTGTGGCGCGAGCGCGAACCGGCGCTCGGTGTCGTCTGCGACGCGTTCGACCGTCGCCGCGAACTCACGAAGGTCGTCGCCGACGACCTCGGGGTTGGTCTTGGTGTTGACCAGAAAGAAGGGGTACTCGAGTTCGGACATACCCACACATTCGATGGGGCGGTGTATCGCAGTTGTGGTCAACGCCGTTAGAAGAAACGACTGCAACCAGCAGGAGACGGCCCGACCTTTAGGCGTCAGTTCCCCATATCGGATGATATGGCAGCAACGCTAACCGACGACGAGGTTGGAAAGACGGTCGTCGACGCAGAGCAGAAGGAACTCGGAATCGTCGCGAAGGTCGACGGCGGCCGCGCTTACGTCGATCCCAACCCGTCCGTCGCCGAACACGTGATGGCCGCAGTGGGCTGGGAAGGCGAGGACGAGGAGGACTACCTCGTCACGGAGGATATGATCGCGTCAGTCGGCGACGAGATCGTGCTGCAGGGCGATCTGTGAACTACCCTACCCTACTCGCTCACGGCTGAGGCCGTTCGCTCGTTGAGGGTAGGGCTTCCTGCTTCCACGACGCGCTTTGCAGACACGGAATCGGTGTCCGTAGGGAGCGCAGTCTCCACAGGCGTTCGAAAATCACTGCGCGATTTTCGCAGCCCATCAGAATCGCACGGCGATTCTGAGGACGTTGATTCGGAGTGTCCCACTCCTATATCTTCGAGGCCGCGAGAAAGGATGTTCCACGCTGCATTCGCGTCCCTGTCCGCCTCAAACCCACAGGCAGGACAAGAGTGTTCACGAACCCACAACGGCTTATCTGTCGAGACGCCGCACGCCGCGCACTCTTTCGTCGTTCCTCTCGGGTTGACCATCACGAAATGCGTCCCTTCACGCTTACACTTGTATTCGAGCAACGAGAGAAACGTTCGCCACGCCGCCGACGCCCTGTTGCGGCTGTTCGACGGCGAGTCCATCATCCCCTTCACGTTCAGATCTTCGACCGCCACGAAGTCGTACTCCCGAGCGTAGTAGTTCGAGAGTTTGTGCAAGAAGTCGCGGCGCTTACGTCGGAGGTCGGCGTGACACTCTGCGACACGACGCCGTTGCTTCTCGTAGTTGTTCGACCCGTGTTGCTTCCGCGAGAGCTTCCGTTGCTCACGTTCCAGCCGCTCCCGTTCGTCGGAGAGGTCCAACGACCCGATCGCTGCCCCATCGGTATCGTGGGCGTACTTGAGAATCCCCACGTCGATTCCGACGCACTGCTCGGGGTTCTCAGGCGGTTCGGGCAGTTCATGGTCCATTTCGACGCCGAACGTAGCGAACCACTCGCCCGTCGGCTCCTTCTTGAGCGTGACCTGTTTGAGTGCCGCATCGTCCTCAGAAACGCTCGCGTTTCTGATGGGCTGCACAAGAGCTTGCTCTTGTGAACGCTGTATCCCCTCCCTACTGCGCTACTCACTCACTCCGCTCGTTGCGTTGCTCCTTGAGGAAGGGGGCTTAGCGCCTCAATTCAGCTAAACTACCTGTTTGTCTTGGTGCCGTCTCCGCTCTGATCACCGTCGTTCGCATCGCTCTCGTCCGCCGACTCCGCCGGATCGTCGGCCGACCCAGCCGCCGCAGCCGCCTCGTACATCGTCTCACGCTCCTCGAAGTACACCGGCGCATCGGTCTCCGCTTCGAAGCGAATCACTCGCTCGAGTGCAGCCTGTCCGTCCGCGGCCTCGGATTGCAACTCCGCAGCCAGATCGGTGTAATCGGCCGCGAGCTGCTGAAACGCCTCCATTCGCGTCTGTTTCGCCTCGACCAGAAACTGCTTTTCCTCGACATCGTTCTCGAGTGCCTCGATTTCGTCGAGGTCCGTCTCGTCCGTCTCAGAGCCGACACCGGTTGCACCTGTGGTTCCCGCCGACGGGGTCGCCGTGCCGTTGACGCCAGAGGACTGGGACTCGAGTCGGGATCGGATTTCGGCCATGTCCTCATCGATGTCGTCGAGCAGGTCATCGGCCTCCTCGCGCATGGTTTCGACGTGGCCCGTGAGCAGTCCCGCCTGGGTTCGACAGTACTCGACGAAGTCGTCAACCGAGAGTGTGTTCCGACCGTCGCTGTCGTCGCTCATGAGTGGTCATTCGGGGTACCGACCGAAGATACTTTGGTCACCGCAGTTTCTCATGCCCAGTGCTAACAGCCACCACGACATTCAGGTTTCAGACTCGTTAAGTTGCTCCGGCCACTGACACAACTACAATGAATCGAGCACCGTTGCTGCGACCGCTATTCTCACGTCAGCCGACGAGGAGCGACCGATGAGTAAGGAGACGATCGAGGTACGCGGTGCGGAAGAACACAACCTGAAAGATATCGACGTGACGATTCCACGCGAGGAACTCACCGTGGTCACCGGTCTTTCGGGCTCTGGGAAGTCGTCGCTGGCGTTCGAGACGGTCTACGCCGAAGGCCAGCGCCGATACATCGAGAGCCTCTCGGCCTACGCACGGAACTTCCTGGGCCAGATGGACAAGCCCCAGGTCGAGACCGTCGAAGGCCTCTCGCCGGCGATTTCGATCGACCAGAAGAACGCGGCGAACAACCCGCGTTCGACGGTCGGGACGGTGACGGAGCTCCACGACTACCTCCGCTTGCTGTACGCCCGCGTTGGGACGCCTCATTGTCCCGAGTGTGGCCGTGAAGTCGGCGAGCAGTCGGCCCAGAACATGGTCGAGCGAATTCTCGAACTCCCCGAGGGCACGAAGGCCAAACTCGCCGCGCCCGTCGTCCGCGACCAGAAAGGTGCGTTCGAGGACCTCTTCGAAGAGTTAGTATCTGAAGGGTACGCTCGCGTCGAGGTCGACGGCGAGGAACACGACCTCACGCTCGACCGCCCCGAACTGGACGAGAACTTCGATCACACGATCGACGTGATCGTCGACCGCGTGAAGGTCTCGACCGAGGCCCGGCCTCGAATCGTCGACAGCGTCGAAACGGCGCTCGACGAGGCCGAGGGCGTCCTGAAGGTCATTCTCCCCGATGCACCCGAGGAGGTCGCAGCCGAACTCGGCGAGGAAGCCCGCCGAACCGGCGCACTGGGCGATGAATCCCAGAGCGACGACCGCTCCGTCGTCGAGTTCTCGAAGGACCTCGCCTGCACCCACTGTGGCATCGACGTTCCGGAGATTGAGACCCGCTCGTTCTCCTTCAACTCGCCACACGGTGCCTGTCCCGAGTGTGAGGGGCTCGGCGAGACGAAGGAAGTCGACGAGGACTTCGTCATTCAGGACCCCTCGAAACCCATCAAGCACGTCTTCGAGGCCTGGAGCTACAACCGCTCGTACTACCAGACGCGCCTCGACGCCGTCGCTGAGCACTTCGATGTCTCACTCTCAACGTCGTTCGAGGACCTGGATACGGATGTCCAACAGCAGTTCCTCTACGGCACCGACCGCGAGGTCGTCTTCAAGCGCAGCACGAAAAACGGCATCCGGCGCAAGCAAAAGCGCTTCGAGGGCGTCATCCCGAATCTGGAGCGGCGCTACCTCGAAACCGACTCCGACTCCACCCGCGAACACATCGAGGACTACATGTCCGTCACCGAGTGCCCGGCCTGTGACGGCACCCGTCTCAAGCCCGCCTCCCGCGCCGTGCTCGTCGACGACACCGCCATCACGGAGATCAACGCGCTGTCCATCGGCGACGCACTCGACCACTTCGAGTCGATGGAAGCCGACCTCACCGAGCGCGAGAAGGTTATCGCCGAGGAGATCCTGAAAGAGATTCGTGCCCGTCTCGGCTTCATGGTCGAGGTTGGACTCGAGTACCTCACGCTCGACCGTGAGGCCTCGACGCTCTCCGGTGGGGAGAGCCAGCGCATTCGCCTGGCGACCCAGATCGGGTCCGGACTCGTCGGCGTCCTGTACGTCCTCGACGAGCCCTCGATCGGGCTTCACCAGCGGGACAACGATCGACTGCTCGACACCTTAGAGGAACTTCGGGATCTGGGCAACACGCTGCTGATCGTCGAGCACGACGAGGAGACGATGCGCCGTGCGGACACTGTTGTCGACATGGGTCCCGGACCGGGTAAGCGCGGCGGCGAGGTCGTCGTCAACGGCCCCGTCGATGACGTCAAAGCCTGCGAGGACTCGGTGACGGGCGACTACCTCTCCGGACGCCGGCAGATTCCGGTGCCCGAAGAGCGACGCGACCCGGATGGCGCATTGACGATTCTTGGCGCGCGTCAGCACAACCTGAAGGACCTGGATGTGGATCTCCCACTTGGCTGCTTTACCGCGATCACGGGCGTCTCGGGATCCGGCAAGTCAACCCTGATGCACGACGTGCTGTACAAGGGAATCGCCCGCCAGATGAACGACAACACGAGCGTCATCCCGGGCGATCACGACAGCCTCGAGGGACTCGAGGACGTCGAGACGGTGCGCCTGATCGACCAGTCGCCGATCGGTCGCACGCCGCGGTCCAATCCCGCGACCTACACCGGCGTCTTCGACCACATCCGCGACCTGTTCGCCCAGACCAAGCTGTCGAAACAGCGCGGCTACGAGAAGGGCCGCTTCTCGTTCAACGTCAAGGAAGGACGCTGTGAGGAGTGTGGCGGCCAGGGTACAGTGAAGATCGAGATGAACTTCCTCTCGGACGTGTACGTCCCCTGTGAGGAGTGTGACGGCGCGCGGTACAACGACGCCACGCTTGACGTCACCTACAAGGGCAAGACGATTTCCGACGTGCTCGACATGGAGGTCGACGAGGCCTACGAGTTCTTCGAGTCGAACTCCCAGCTCCGCCGTCGCCTCAAACTGCTGAAGGACGTCGGCCTGGACTACATGACTCTCGGCCAGCCCTCGACGACCCTCTCGGGTGGGGAGGCCCAGCGGATCAAGCTCGCCGAGGAACTCGGCAAGAAAGACAGCGGGAACACCCTCTACCTGCTCGACGAGCCGACGACGGGGCTGCACAGCGAGGACGAGCGCAAGCTGATCAACGTCCTCCACCGGCTCACCGACAACGACAACACCGTCGTCGTCATCGAGCACGAACTCGACCTGGTGAAAAACGCCGACCACGTCATCGACCTCGGACCCGAAGGTGGCGAGAACGGCGGCGAAATCGTGGCGACGGGGACGCCAGAGGAAGTCGCCCGACTCGACGACTCCCACACCGGCCGCTACCTGCGTGATCTACTTCCGAAGGTCGACATCGACGGGCCACGCGGCGAGCGCGTCGAGCCGGTCTCGGCACCGATGGACGACGACTGAGGCAGAAACTCGCGTCCTGAGTAAGATTCCGGCCTTCTGTTCTTGATTGCGAGCTGATCCTTGCACCTGCGTCACGACGAGCGGGTGTGCCAGCGATCCGTTCGGAACGGTATCTTGTTGTTGGGTAACCATTATGTAGCTATCAGTAATAGCCAAAGGTGGTGTCAATGAACCGACGAACCATCCTCAAACGAGCCAGCGCAGCAGGACTGGGAGTCGCAACAATCGGTGCGGGAAGTGCCGCCGCACGAAACGACGAGCCGGAGGTCCGCCGGGTCGAAATCGACGGCGAAACGTACCTCGTGTTCGGCGACGCAACTGTTGACGACCTGAGCGAGGACGACCTCTGCACCTGCGACAACTGTGACCCCGTCCTCTGTGACTGGTGTGGCCCCTGCCGGTAACCACCACCCAAACACGGCTCATTTTTCGTGGCGACGATCCGGAAGCGGGAGTCCGTACTCGATGACGATCCGGAATCAGGAGTCCGTACTCGAGTACGCCGTGCGAACCGGTTCACCGACGCACTGTCACTGACACTGTTACTGCCACTGTTACTGCCACTGTCACTGTGCGTCGGCACTGCCAGACAGAACATAGCACGGTCTGTATCAGTGGTACTGCGACTATCACTGCACTGTCGGCGTGGAGGCACTGACGCTCAATCCAGCGTCACAGACCATACTGTGAACTAAATCCAGACCGTACTGCAGAGACCATACTGTGAACCGACCTCAGACCCAGTCGCCACGGAAACGCTAGCAGAGACAGAACGTCGACCCTTCGAGTCCCTCGTACAGTCCGTCGGAGAGATATTTGAGCCCGGTATCACAGGCGATGGTGACGATCACATCGTCCGGGTCACGCGCCTCGGCGGTGCGGCGAGCAGCAGCGACGTTCATTCCCGTACTGGTTCCGACGAGTAACCCCTCCTCGCTGGCAATCTGCTGTACTGTTTCGATACCGTCGTCGGTTGGAATCGTGTACACACGGTCGTAGAGTTCGTCATCGACCAGTGGAGGAGATGCGACGATTGCAGTCCCCTGCACGCTGTGCTCGCCCGTGGTTCCGTCGGTGAGGACGGGCGACTCGGCGGGCTCAACCACCCCAATATCGATATCGCGATTGCTCTCGCGCAACGCTTTTGCAGTGCCCATCGCACAGCCACCGGTCCCGACGATCATCACGAACTCGTCGATATCGGGCTGCTGGGTGAGAATCTCCGCACCGAGTGCGCGGTAGCCGTCGAGTTGGTCTGGATTTTCGAACTGATTGGTGAAGTATGCGCCCGTTTCGTCGGCAATGCGTTCGGTTTCGCGCCGAAGATCATCGAAGAGGCCGTCGTACGCGACACCGTCCGGTGTTTCGACGACCTCGACATCGGCACCGAGAGCCCGCATCGATGCAATCTTCTCGTCGGCGACGCAGTCGGCGGTGACGACCCGGAACGGGTGACCGAGTACCGAACAGACGAACGCGAGACTCGAACCCGTGCTGCCGCCCGTGAACTCGATCACTGGCTCACCAGGTTCGAGTTCACCACGCTCACGTGCCGCTCGAATCATAGCGAGTGCCATGCGGTCTTTGATGCTTCCGGTCGGGTTTCCACCCTCCCACTTGGCGTAAATCGTTGCCCCGTCGTCCGGCGAGATGGTGGGGAGTTCAACCAGCGGTGAATCGCCAATAGCGGCTATCGTCCCATCGTCAGCAGCAGACAGCTCGAGTGGTTCGTGATTCTCGTGATCGTCCATACCCGCTCGATCGTTCATGGAGTAGTGTTCGACGGTAGCGCGTATATAAGGGGTTCGACCCCCAGATAGATGACAGCACGGAGCAGACGTATGAGATGCTGCTCTTGTCCACCCAGTTGCCCAGCGGAGCGCCGCTTGCACCCATCGTCGCCGAGGAAAACCCGAACGGTTACCGGACCCGAAGCGAAACCCTCCCGTAGATACGTATGCGAGGGATTCGATGACGACGGAGACACTCCAGCGGCGACTGCTCGGCGGCGGCCTCGTGGCACTCCTCGTTGCGGCCAGTCTGCTCACTCTCGACGGCGCAGGCGCTACACTCAATCAATTCATCGTGGGCTGGCTCGCAGCAGGTGGCGCGCTGCTTGTCGTTGCCGGCCTCCAGAATCGGTTCCCACTCGGTGTTGCGACCCTCGGCTGGCCGAAACTCGCCGCCGCCGGCCTCGCAATTCTCTCGATCGGCTCGAGTACTGTCGGTTTCCTCCAGCTATTTGTCGCCCCCGCCGGCCTGGGACTTCTGAACGGCATCCTCGCCGTGCTCGCCGCACTGGTGCTCGCACTGGGTGCACTCGAGTGCTGGCTGGGTGGTGTGTTACTCGACGAGGAGTTGTTTGCGGTCGAGTGATCGCAACCGCGGCCGCAACTCGACCGCGGCGTGACCGCAGCCAACCGCGATGCGAACGGGCTAAACCACGACTCGTTTGTACAGTGACTGCATAGCACACCGCATGCGCGTCTACGTAGCGCTGCGAGACCGGCTGCTTCGCTGTTCGACCGACGGCACGTCGTGGGAGACTGCGACGCAACTCGAGGGACGGGCACTCGAGTGCGTCGCCACCACACCTGCTACACCCGACCGGGTGTTCGTCGGGGCCTTCGAGAGCGGGCTGTTCCGGAGCACCGACGGCGGGGAGACGTTCGAGCGACTCGAGACGGACGACGTGTTCGAGAGCGACGCCGTGATGTCGCTCACGATCAGTCCGCACGATCCGGACGTGATCTACGCGGGGACGGAGCCGAGTCGGGTCTACCGCAGCACGGACGGCGGCGATTCCTGGACGCGCCGCGACGGACTCACCGACCTTCCCTCGGCGTCGGAGTGGTACTTCCCGCCGCGTCCGGAGACCCATCACGTTCGCTGGCTCGAGGTGGATCCGTTCGATCCGGATCGGCTCTACGTGGGCATCGAGGCCGGCGCGTTCGTCCTGAGCGAGGACGGCGGGGAGACGTGGCGCGAGCGCCCCGAGGGGTCGCGAATCGACAACCACAGTCTGGCAACGCACCCGGATCGCGAGGGACGCGTCTACACTGCGGCCGGCGACGGCTACGCCGAGAGCGACGACGGCGGCGAACACTGGGACCAGCCACAGGACGGACTCGACCACCGCTACTGCTGGAGCGTCGTTCCCGACCCGGCGGATCCCGAGCGCGTACTCGTCTCGAGTGCGAGCGGTGCGTCGACGGCCCATACGGCGAGTCGGGCGGAGTCGTACGTGTATCGCAGGAGAAAAGACGAGGGCGACCCATGGGAGCGCCTCGACGGAACCGGATTGCCGATGGGTGACGGTGTCGTCCGTGCCATCTTCGCGGCTGCTGAGGAATCCGGCGAGATCTATGGGGTGAACAACCAGGGACTGTACGTTACGGAGAACTTCGGCGATTCCTGGGACCGGGTCGACATCGAGTGGCCCGAGGGGGCAGAGACGCAAACCCCGCGCGGGCTGGCTGTGGTCGAGCCGTAGTGTAGCCGGGGAGGAGTGGAAGGTCGGAAGGTCGGGCTACGGCTCCGAGGGAGCCAAAAACCGCTCACCCGCACGCCGATACTCGAACAGCGACACGATCAGCGCGGCGTGCAGTGGCGCGATGAGTGCGCCGGTCAGAAACGTTCCAACGACCGGAACGCTGGCGAGGAGCCACGTACCGATACCGAGGAGCAAAACCAGCCCGAGCACCGTCCAGCGCTCACCGCGGACCACAGCCCCGCTCCAGCGGAGGGCATTCCAGGGCGACACACCAGCGGCGACGAGTCCGGGTGCTGGAAAAAGCCACACCAGCGCGAACAGAGCGAGCGCCAGCGGAACGATCCCCAGCAACCCCATGTTCTGGAGAAATTCGGCCGAACTGAGCAGCCGATACCCCAGATCGAGTCCAACGACGAGACCGACGTACGACGGAAGCGGCCCGAAGTGTGCCTCGCCGTCCAGAAGCGCAGTGAACGTGAGCACGCCCGCAGCGCTCACTGCGAGCAGCGAGAGAACGTAGAGGCCGCCTCCCCAGACGAGATACGGGAGTTCGAGCCCGACGAGCGCCTCGAGCGGGAGCGTCGTCTGGCCGGTCGCGGTTGGGTAGCCGACGAACTCGAGATGGATCGTCGCCTGCTCGAGGCCGCCGTACTCGAGTACCGGGATCGGATCGTGGCGTCGCATCGTGTCGATGATTGCGAGGACGAAGCCGGCGAGTGCGAAGGGTGCGAGGAGGAGAGGGTTCCTGCCGATACGAGCGATAGCCGTCGAGAGGGCGCGCGTGACGTACCACGCTGGGTGATCGTCTCGATTGGAGTGAGGGCCAGAGTTTGAACCTGAGCCTGAACCTGAGCCTGGGCCCGAACCAGAGCCTGAGTCGCGACCAGCAGCACCGTCCGACACGATTAGCTCCCCTCCTCGAGCGCCATCAGGCCCTCGTCGCCGAAGACGTACAGTACGCCGTCGGCGGCGATCGGCTGTGAGAAGTAGATTGCGTCCTCGTACGTCCAGCGCCGGTCGCCGGTATCGGCGTCGATCGCGACCAGTTCGGACATCTGATAGCCGAGGTAGACGACACCGTCGGCGACGATGGGATGTGTATCGGGGCTGTACTCAGCCGTCCACTCGCGCTCGCCGGTTTCGAGGCCGATCGCGTGCAGTGACTCCGTGCCGTCCGTGACGAACACCGTCCCGTCGGCGACTGCAGCGCTCCCGTCGGTGCCGTTCCCGTCGTGGAAGTAGTCCCACACTAGACTGCCGTCGGCGCGGTCGAACAGCGCGACGCCCTTCCGGTCGGGGACGACAATTCCCGCATCAGTCACCGTTGGTGCCTGAAACTCGCGGTACTGGAGGTTGCTTTCCTCGCGGGGGGCTGGGTGGGCCTGCCAGCGAGTCGTTCCCGTCTCCGCGTCGAAGGCGACGAGATCACCGGGGGTACTCGAGACGTAGACGGTGCCGTCGGAGACGACTGGTTGATTCGTACCGATCGATCGTTCCTTGCCGATAACGTGCTCCCATTGCTGCTGGCCGCTGCTCGCGTCCAGTGCGGCGACCCGGTCGGTTTCGGGGATAACTGCGTACACGGTTCCGTCCGCGGCGACGGGGGAGGGCTCGCGTGCTGACGAACTGGACCAGTTGCTGGTGTCCTGGCCGGGTGCGTGCCAGCGCTCGGTGCCGATGGGGCGTCCGAGCAGTTCGTAGCCGCCGTCGGCGCTCAGGCCGTAGACACCCGTTCGGCTGTAGACTGCGAGCGTGTCGCTCCGGTAGGCCGTCGCCTCGGCACGGGCTGGCGTCGACCAGTACGACCCCGATCGTTCGAATTGGATCTCGCCAGTATCGCGGTCGAAGGCGACCAGGGAGTCACGGCCAACGCCGTACAGGGTGTCACCGACGAGTATCGGTGCCGTCAACCCATGCATCGTCGACGCTGTATCCTGTCGCCATGCGAGTTCGGGGGTCGATTTCGGCCCTGATGCATCGGGGTTGTGAGCCGTTCCGGCGGGGTCGTATCGCGCCAGGGGCCACTCGATTCGGTCGGTGTGGTCGGCGCGGTCAGCGCGGTCGGCATCCTCCCCATTGTCGGCGAGTATCGGCTCCGTTCCGGCCAGCGCTGCGGCCGTCACAGTAGTGCCGACGGCACCGGCAATTCCGGCAGCGCCGACGAGGAGGCGTCGTCTGGAGGGCATCTATCCGGCGGTTTAGTCAGGCAAGTAATATGTCTTTTCGTTAGTCGGGAGCGGCGGCTGAACCCGTGTTGAGTCAGTGCACGACGCACAACGCTCGACGGACCACTGAAGTGGCGACGTGCTGTTCGGCTCGTGGCGACTCCCCGGCAGCCACTGAGCGCTTCGAAATCCTTTTAGGCGCTACACGGGGATAGTAGGGTAACTGAGTGATATCATGGACGTCGACATCATCTCCGAATCGGAGAACCCCATGTTGCACCGGACGGACGTCACGTTCGAACTGACCCACGAGGACGCCACGCCAGAGCGTCTCCAGGTCCGTGACAGTCTCGCAGCCAAACTGAACAAGGACGCCGACGAGGTCGTCATCCGCAAACTCGAGACGAAGTTCGGGATGCGAAAGACCGTTGGCGAGGCCAAGGTCTACGACAGCGCAGACCACGCCCGCGACGTCGAGCAGGACCACATGCTCGAGCGAAACAAGATCGGCGTCGAGGACGAGGCCGAGGCAGAAGCCGACGCGGAGGAAGCATAAATGGCGCGCTACGAACTCTACGGCGACGACGGCACCACCGAAGGCGACCAGTGCCCCCGCTGTGGCGACGTCTTCCTCGCCGACCACGGCGACCGCAAGCACTGTGGCAAGTGCGGCTACACCGAGTGGGAGTAACGACGCCCACCGCTGAGTCGTGACCACAAGTTCAGCCACACGAACACGCGTTCTCGGCATCGAAGGCACCGCCTGGGCCGCCAGCGCGGCCGTCTTCGACACCGAGTCCGACGACGTTTTTATCGAAACCGACGCCTACGAGCCAGACAGCGGCGGCATTCACCCCCGCGAGGCCGCAGAACACATGCACGACGCCATCCCGCGCGTCGTCGAGACGGCACTCGCACACGCCCGGGAGACGTTCGACGGGCCCGACACAGAGCCGCCCGTAGACGCCGTCGCCTTCTCGCGTGGCCCCGGCCTCGGACCGTGTCTTCGGACGGTCGGCACGGCAGCGCGGGCGCTCGCCCAGTCGCTCGACGTGCCGCTTATCGGCGTGAATCACATGGTGGCCCACCTCGAGATCGGTCGCCACACAGCCGACTTCGACTCGCCGGTCTGTCTGAACGCGAGCGGCGCGAACGCGCACCTGCTCGCGTACCGCAACGGCCGCTATCGCGTGCTCGGGGAGACGATGGACACCGGCGTCGGCAACGCCATCGACAAGTTCACCCGCCACGTCGGCTGGTCCCATCCCGGCGGACCGAAGGTCGAGGCGGCCGCGAAAGACGGCGAACTCATCGACTTGCCCTACGTCGTGAAGGGAATGGATTTCTCCTTCTCGGGTATTATGAGTGCCGCGAAGCAGCGCTACGATAATGGGATTCCTGTCGAGGACATCTGTTACTCGCTGCAGGAGACCATCTTCGCCATGCTGACGGAAGTCGCCGAACGCGCGCTCTCGCTGACCGGCAGCGACGAACTCGTCCTCGGCGGCGGTGTCGGACAGAACGCCCGCCTCCGTGAGATGCTCGCAGACATGTGCGACCAGCGCGGGGCGGACTTTCACGCACCCGAGCCGCGATTCCTGCGCGACAACGCGGGGATGATCGCCGTCCTCGGCGCGAAGATGTACGAGGCCGGCGAGACGCTTGCGATCGAAGACTCGCGCGTCGACCCGAACTTCCGGCCGGATCAGGTACCCGTCACCTGGCGTACGGACGAGCCAGAGCTCGCGGTCGGCCGTGGAGGAGACAGCGCAGGCGAGGAAACAGAACAGGTCCAGGGCGCTGAGGCCGTCGTCAACCTCGACTCCACCACCGGCCGCGTCACCAAACGCCGACGGCCCAAAGCCTACCGCCACCCCGACCTCGACGAACGCCTCCGCACGGAGCGGACTCGTCTCGAAGCCCGCCTGACGAACCTCGCCCGCCGCGAGGGCGTCCCTACACCCGTGCTCTCGGACATCGATCCGAAGGAGTCGGTACTCGAGTTCGCCTTCGTCGGCGACTGCGATCTGCGCGCGGTTCTCGACGACGAGTCGGGGGAGACGCACGTCCGGAACGTGGGTCGCCATCTCGCGCGACTCCACCGGGCTGGCATCGTTCACGGAGATCCGACGACACGAAACGTACGGATCGCTGCAGACCGCACCTATCTCATCGACTTCGGACTGGGCTACCACACCGACCACGTCGAGGACTACGCGATGGACCTACACGTCTTCGACCAGAGTCTCGTCGGGACCGCGAACGACCCCGAGCCGCTCCGCGAAGCGGTCCGTGAGGGGTATCGCGAGGTCGGCGAGGAGCGGGTACTCGAGCGGCTGCTCGACGTCGAGGGACGCGGCCGGTACGTGGGCGGAGAGAGCTGACGGCCGTTCACGACCTTCCCGAGAGCTGAGAACCGAGGACCAGTTCGCGGCTTCGTTCGGTACCCACAGTCAGCTCATCGAGTGCCGAGACCCAGACACTCTTGTCCCGACGCGAGTAGTCACGACCGATGGAGACGAGTACGAATACGAGTACCGAGACACGCAGCGACACCGACGCCACTGACGCCACAGCGCCCACCGTTCTCCTCACCGGCTACGAACCCTTCGGCGACTTCGAAACCAACCCCGCTCGCCAACTCGCCGCGCGCCTCGACGGCACCGACCTCGGCACCCACACTGTCGTCGGCCGCGAACTGCCCGTCGTGTTCGATCAGGCCGCGGACGTACTCGAGTCCGCCATCGACGAGCACGATCCTGACATCGTCTGCGCGCTGGGGCTGGCCGGCGGCCGGAACACGCTCTCGCTCGAGCGTGTGGGGATCAACCTCCGGGATACGAGCGCCTCCGGCATTCCGGACAACGACGACCGTGAGCCTGTCGACGAGTGCGTCGTCGCGGATGGGCCGGACGCCTACTTCACGACGCTGCCGGTGCGAGCGATGAAAGCGGCAATGCAGGACGCCGGCGTACCGACGACGCTTTCGACGGACGCCGGAACGCACTGCTGTAACAACCTGCTGTACGCCGCGCGCCACCTCGTGGAGACAGAGGCGAGTACAGTCGACGACTGCGACGTAGGGTTCGTTCACGTTCCGTTCTCGCACGTACAGGCAGCGGCACGCGACGAGGGTGAGCCGAGTATGGCACTCGAGACGATGCAGGAGGGGCTGCTGGTGGGACTCGAAGCGGCGTGTTCTCGGTGACGGACTGTGCGTGCTCTCGGTGACAGCCTGTGGGGGAGGACGTGGCGAATTCGGCGAACGAGTCGAAAACCGAGAGTGACCAATTTCCACAGACGAGACGGGCACACAATACTCTTAATGGGGAAGACCGTACTGTGCCGTATGGCAGATAAACCGACCTCCGGTGAGATTCTTGGCGTCCCGTACAACTTCGAACGACCGAGCTTTGGCCGCATGCTCTCGTCGTACTGGCAGCCCGGCGAGGGGATGCTCGTCGAGAAGCCCTTTGGCGTCGGGTACACGCTGAACCTCGCCAACTGGCGCTCGTGGGTCGTCGTCGCGGTCGCTGGCGCACTCCTCTGGCAACAAGAACAGGGCTCCTCGGCGGACACCGAGGAGGCGCAGGACGAACCCGTCGAAGTGATCGTCGACGACGACGAGAACTGACGCGCGAGGCAACTGTTTTTCTGACAAACAGTTATAGTGAGTGCGGCTGTCTGTTCCGCCATGCCCGTTCCACGTCGCGCTGCAGTGATCGGTGCCGTCGCCTGCTGGGCAGTCGCGACAGGCTACTTCGCTGCGACCGGGTACAGACTCGACGGACTCGTCCCGCCGAGGCTCCCCGCCGCCGCATTGCTCGCACTCGGCGCACTCGCTGGCGGTTCGTACGCCGCGGGGTACCGCGTCTCCCCAGTCGCGATCATCGGTGGACTCGTCCTGAGCGCCCCAGTGCTGTTCGAACCCGCCGGCGCGCCAGATCCGTCGCTCGGACGCGGGATCGACAGTCTGTCACTGGTCATCGGGGCATACCTCGCTGGTATTCTCGTGGCAATCGAGTACGCGGCTCGGAATCCTGGCCGAATTCGAGCGTGGTTCACGCCTCGAACGATTGCGATCGGTGTCGCTGGCGGCGTTCTCCACGCGGTCGTCGTTCGGGCGATCTATGCGTCCGTTCGCCACGCACCCATCTGGGACGGCTCCGTCATCCTCGAACCGATCGTGTTGCTCGCTGTTTCGTACATCCTCGTCGGCCAGTTACTCGTTGGTGCCGTCACCGCAGTCATGCTCGTTCGCCACCGGCTCGTCACGCCGTTGGTTGCTCTTACGGCACTCTTCTCCTGGCTCTCCTACCGAACCTGGCTCTCGCTCGAGGCCACTCGCGAACTCGGCGCAACGCCTGGCATCTCGCCGCAACCAGACGCGCTCTACGTCGCCCTCTGGTTCGTCCCGCTGACGATCGCGCTGGTGCTGGGGGGACTCGAGTACCTGCTTCGCGCCAGAGTGAGTGCTGGGCTTCCAGGGAGTGGGTCGGTAGCGGAGTGAGCGAGTGAGCGAGTGTGGGTGTGGGTGTGAGTGTGAGTGTGAGTGTGTGTGAGCGCGTGTGAGTGTGTGTGATCGAATGAGCGGGACAGTGCGTGCGATCTGGGCCGCAAGCCCCGACTCGTGGAGCAGGACCCGAAACTCATCACCACTGCCACGGACGGCAACCGACGGCTATATTCCCGCGGCGGCCGCCGCCTCGAACATGGCTATCCGCTTCGTCACCGGAAACGACGGCAAGGCGCGCGAGGCGCGGGCCTACCTCGACGGCATCGAAGCCGTCGAGCAGGTCCCCTACGACTACACCGAAATTCAGAGCGACTCGCTCGAAGAAATCGCGATTCAGGGAGCCGAAGAAGCACACGCGGAACTCGAGGGCGAGGACCCGATCCTGGTCGGCGACACCGGCCTGTTCGTCGATGCGCTCGGCGGCTTCCCGGGGCCGTACTCGGCGTACGTCGAGGACACTGTCGGCGTTGAACGCCTCTGGCGACTCGTCGAACCAGAGGACAACCACAGAGCACGATTCAAGACGGTACTCGGCTTCACGGACGGCGAGCGGACGGAGACCTTCGAGGGGACGCTCGCGGGGACCATCGTCTCCCCGCGGGGTGACGACGGCTTCGGCTACGATCCGATCTTCGAGTTCAACGGGCAGACCCTGGCCGAAATGGACATCGAGGAGAAGAACGCGATTTCCCACCGCGGGCGGGCGCTGGCGACGTTCTCAGACTGGTACGCAGACCAGTAACACACTCGGAGACAGGCAGCCGACTTCTTCGACTACTCGCGAGGGTTACAGTCCGGTCCCGGATACGGCCCCTCCTCAACTGCGGGATACAGCTTTTCAGGGTCGAACACCGCCGCGAACGCGTCCGGCGTGCGTACGCTGATCGAGAGCCGCGGCTGCATCGACAGCCCCGCCTTCGCGGAGTTCAACCGTTCGTCGTAGGAGAGCAGGTGCGCCGCCTCGCCACGGTAGGCCGAGGCCAGCGCCGGATGGTCGTCGTCGGGGTGGTCCACCGCGACGCGGTCGGACTCGAGTCGGTCCCGATGTGCGGCCGCCAGGTCGGGGTCCGCGAGGGCGGCGACGAGTTCTTCGGTCGCCGCGAGGAGGTGGTCGCTGGCGACGAGGGCGATCCAGGAGTGACTGCGGACCAGGTCCAGCGCTCGGCGAGCGTCGCCATCGACGAACAGGTCGGCGGCGAGGACGGACGAATCCGCGACGACGCGGGCCGGATCGGGGTGGTCCGCGTCCCCTCGGGAGTGGTTAGCCATCGGTCTCACCCGACGCTGTCTCGTCGTCGGTCAGTTCCGCAGCAGTCGAACGGACTTGCTCGAGCGTGATCTCGGCGGACTCCGCGCGGTCGAAGAGGTCGCCCCAGGTAGCAGGCATTGGTGGCCGTTCGGTGTACGGGAAGAAAAGCCGCCCGGAGACTGGAGCCAGCTGCCAGCGCTCGAAGGGATCGGCCACCGGTCACTCGGAGAGCAGCCAGAACACGACCGCGCCGAGGACGAACGCGATACCGACGTTGACGACGAGCCCCACGACACCGACGCCGGCGACGAGTGCGAGCGCGCGGCGATCCGTAAACGGAATCGGATCGAACGCTGCCCGGCCGAGTTCGATGGCGACGACGACGAGCAAGACTCCGAGCAGGGCCATCGGAAACGCGGCTAGCAACGCGCCGGTCGCGACGAGCGCGAGGGCGATGTAGCCCACACCGAGCAACACGTTCGCACCCGCGGTCCGCGCGCCGAAGGCGTACTTGCCCGCGAGGCCGCCGCTGCCGTGACACATCGGAACCCCGCCGGCAGGGATCGCTGCGAGGCAGGTGACACCCATGCTCTGGGAGAGCCTGTCGGCCGACACGTCGCGGTCGTAGAGATCGCCACAGAGCAGCGCGGTCGCGATGGCTGCGTTGCCAATCGTCATCCCGAGCTGTGCGACGGTGCCCTCGAGTGCCGCGCCAGAAATCGTCGGCGAGCCAGCGGGGAAGAGTGTGAGTTCGGGGAGCCGCGGAGCGGGAACGCCGGCTGCGAGCACTGCGGCGACGCCACCGAGTGCGAGCACGACGAGCACACTCGACTGGCGATAGCCCAGAAGCGCGAGCAGGCAGACGAGCGCGAGCCCGGCGACGGCGACGCCGGGCGCGCCGAGCGAGAGGTCGACCGCGGCCTCGAGCAGGAGGAGGGCGACGGCGAACTGTACGCCACGAATAACGGGTTCACCGACGACGCGCTGGAGGTGCCCGACGAGGCCGAACGAGCCCACGATCAGCAGAACGCCACCGGCGAGCAGCCCAGCCGCCGCGAGTTCGGGGTAAGAAAGCGAGCCGACGATCGCCAGGCCGACGAGCGCTTTCATCGGCTCGACGGAGAGCGGCATTCCGTAGTACAGCCCCCAGATAATCTGGAAGACGCCGAAGCCGACGAGCACGTGTGCGAGCGAGACGCTCGTCGTCGCAGCGAGCGCGACGAGCAACGGCAGGACAGTAACCGAATCTCCTAGCGCACCCGTGAGTTCGCTGGCCGAGAACTCGAGTTCGGTCTGTGCGTCTCGCCTGAACGAGTGCCCCATTCGGTGGTGCTTTGCCGGGCAGTGATTTCACTGTTTTCAGAAATCGAGTATGGTTGCGTCAGCGGCCGTCTTAAACCGTTATTGGTTACAGGGACGGAGTACGTATTGACGTCGAAGGTCGCCCTCATCGGCACTGTCCGCGAGCGGGACTCGAGTACACCGGATCATCACTCAGCACTACCGACTCCCAGTCCCTCAGGCAAACGAGCCGGTGGTTGCTGCCAACTGGGGATCAGCAGCCTGAAGAGCGGCCGCTGGGTGCGTGTTCGTATGGCTGATCTCGGCAAGATAGATCGCGAGTTCTTCGAGCGCCGGATTGCGCCGAATCTCGGTGCTGACCGGGACGACGTGGTTCTCGGGCCGACCCACGGTGTCGACTTCGGCGTGCTCGATATCGGCGGGCAGGCGTTCGTCACCGCGACCGATCCGCTCTCGATCCCGCCAGCGCTCGGGTTCGAACGCGCGGCACGGTTCGCGCTCGACCTCGTGCTCGCGGACGTGGCCGTCAGCGGCGTCGCGCCGTCACATCTCTCGGTCTGTTTCACGCTTCCCGAGACGATGTCCGACGGGGAGTTCGCGACCGTCTGGGAGACGTTTCACGAGGAGTGCGTCGATCTCGGTGTGTCCGTCGTGACGGGGCACACGGCCAGATACTCTGACCCGTCCCATCCGTGGGTCGGCGCAGCGACCGCGATGGGCGTCGGCGAGCACGACGAAATCGTCCGCCCAGACGGAGCGCGTGTCGGCGACCGACTCCTGCTGACGACCGGGCCTGCCGTCGAGTCTGTCGGACTCCTGAGTACGATCTTCGCCGACGAGATCGACCTTCCGGCGGACGTGCTCGCCGACGCACAGGAGCGCCTCGACGAGGTGTACGCCGTCCGGGACGCGCTCACGGCGGCCGCGGCAGGCTCTGGAACCGTCACCGCGATGCACGACGTAACCGAAGGCGGGCTCGCCGGCGCGCTGAACGAGATGGCCGCCGGTGCGGGTGCTCAGTTCGTGATCGACCGTGAGGCTGTACCGATGCGCCCCGGTGTCGCCGAACTCTGTGAGCATCTCGAAATCGACCCCTGGGCGATGACCAGCAGCGGCTCGCTTCTCATCGCGGTCGACCCCGACGGCGCTGCTGCGGTCACGGACGCACTCGAGAACAGGGGCACTGTCGTTGCGGACATCGGTCGAGTGGAGCGCGCCGAGTCCGCGGACGACTCTGCGGCAGGGGAGGTCGTCGTCGATGGAGAGCGGCTCGACCACCCGAACGAGGATCCGTCGTGGGCGGCATACGCGGAGCTTGCAACTGAGTAGCACAACCTGACGTGGCTGCAGGGTGTCGCGCTGAGTAACCCGACCCAGTCCGAATTACAATCCGCAGCGAACAGTGCACCATCATCGATTTGTATAACCAGTGAATACCAACAGCTATGAGAACACCAGCACCCGACAGCCGCCCCGTTGCGCTCACAATTGCGGGCAGTGACTCCGGCGGCGGGGCCGGTATCCAGGCCGACCTCGCGACGATGACTGCCCACGGCGTCTTCGGAACGTCGGCGATCACCGCCGTCACCGCCCAGCACACCCGCGGCGTCGAGCGCTCGTTCGCCCTCCCCACCGAGGAGGTCACAGCCCAGATTGACGCCGTCACCGGCGACTTCGCCGTTGGCGCGGCGAAAACGGGGATGCTCGCAACAACTGAACTCGTCGAAACCGTCGCCGAGAAGGCAGCCACGTTCGAGTTCCCACTCGTCGTCGACCCCGTGATGGTCGCGACGACCGGCGATCGATTGTTAGAACCCGATGCCGAGCGCGCCTACGAGGATCTCCTGTCGGAGGCGACTCTCGCCACGCCGAACGCGGACGAGGCCGAGGTGCTGACGGATATCGCAGTCACGGACGAGGAAAGCGCCCGCGAGGCTGGCGAGGCGATCCGTGACCTCGGCGTTGACGCAGTACTAGTGAAGGGGGGCCACGTTCCCGGAGAGACAGTCACCGACCTGCTCGTCACGGAGGCGGGGACGACGACGTTCGAACATCCGCGCGTCGGAACCGCGGCGACTCACGGCTCGGGCTGTACGCTGGCGGCGGCCATCGCGGCCCGGCTGGCGACCGGCGACGACCTCGAGACCGCAGTTAGCGGTGCGACTGACTTCCTCGCTCGCGCGGTGCGCTACGCCTACGATGTCGGTGAGGGTGACGGTGCGGTAAATCACGCCGTCGACCTGCGAAACCAGGCCGCGCGGGAGCCGACCGCCGAAGCCGTGCAAACGGTCGTCGACCGACTCGTCAACGCCGACGTCACCGCACTCGTCCCCGAGGTCGGGATGAACGTCGTCGGCGCGACGCCCTACGCCGAATCCGTCGACGAGACAGCCGCCGTCGAGGGCCGCATTACACGAACGTTGTCGGGCATCCAGCCGAACCGCGGCGTCCGCTTCGGCGCGTCGAGTCACGTCGCCCGCTTCCTCCTCTCCGCACGCGAATTCAGCCCCGACCTTCGGTTCGCCGTCAACTGCCGATTCGGACCGGATGTGGAGGCGGCGCTCGAGGCACTCGAGTGGGACGTCGCGGAGTACGATCGTGGGGACGAGCCGACGAGTAGTGCTGAACAGGAGGGCGAGACGATGGGGTGGGGCGCACAGCAGGCGTTCGGAGGCCGTGACGGCGAGCAGTCGCAGGAGTCGCAGGAGCCGTCCACAGCCGTGATCGACCGCGGTGCAGTCGGCAAGGAGGCGATGACGAAACTCGTCGCGGCTGATCCAGCGACCCTCGCGGAGCGTGTCGTGGCGCTCGACGCGGCACTCGAGCGCTGAAGTTGCACCGATCCCGAGGCCGCGTCAGTGGCTTCCTGTGGGAACAGTCGCCGCAAACCGAACGCTCATTCCCCAACACGCCGACAGCACGCCACATGGTCGAGAACCCATTCGACGTCGACATTCGCGTCGGCGAAGTACTCGAGGCCGAGGCATTTCCGGAAGCGAACAAACCCAAGATGACCAAACTCTGGATCGATCTGGGTGACAAACACGGCGAGATTCAGTCTGCGGCGCAGTACGACCACCACTACGAACCCGAGGAACTCGAGGGACGGCGCGTACTGTGCGCGACGAACCTTGGTACCGTCCGCATCGCAGGGTTCAAATCCGAGGCGCTGACGGTCGGCGTCCCCGACGAGGAGGAGTATCCAGTGCTGGTCGAACCGGACCGAGACGTGGACGTGCCGCTCGGTGGCCTGCTATTCTAAGACGGTAATCACTTCCACTGCGGATCCCGCAGGGTTTTTGGGATGGAAAGCCAGGCTCCGAGTATGACAGAGGCGACGGGCATCGTCGGGGAGTTCTTCTCGCTCAAGGAGGGCACCGACGCGGAGTTGCTGGCGATGCAGTGTGGCGATTTCTACGAGTTCTTCGGCGAGGACGCGGAAACGGTCAGCGACGAACTCGATCTCAAAGTATCCCAGAAGTCCTCACACGGCTCGTCGTACCCGATGGCCGGCGTGCCATTGGACGACCTGACGCCGTATCTCAAGGCCCTGGTCGAGCGCGGCTACCGGGTCGCCGTCGCCGACCAGTACGAAACCGACTCCGGCCACGCGCGAGAGATTGTCCGCGTCGTGACGCCCGGGACGCTACTCGAGACGAGTGATGCAGACGCGCAGTATTTGGCGGCGGTAGTGGACGGTGGCTCTGGCTCGAGTAGCGGGTCGACGGACGCGCGCTACGGCCTCGCCTTCGCCGACGTGACCACCGGCCGCTTCCTCGTCGCCGAAGCCGCAGACACCGACGAGGCGCTGACGGAACTCTACCGGTTCGATCCCGTCGAGGTACTTCCCGGGCCCGAGAGCAGAACTGACGACGACCTGCTCGGAACCGTTCGGGAGCGCATCGACGCAACCCTCACGCTCCACGAGACGGAGGCGTTCGCACCGAAGCGCGCCGACCACGCAGTCCAGGAACAGTTCGGCAGCGAGACCGTCGATCGACTGGCGGTCGGCGAGGCAGCCATCGCCGCCGCGGGCGCGATCCTTTCCTACGTCGAGGAGACCGGCGCGGGCGTACTCGCCTCGATGACACGGATCCAGTCCCACCACGGCGACGATCACGTCACCCTCGACGCGACGACCCAGCGCAACCTCGAGCTGACCGAAACGATGCAGGGCGAACGCGACGGCTCGCTGTTCGCGACGATCGACCACACGGAGACCAGCGCCGGCGGGCGGCTCCTCAAGGAGTGGCTCCAGCGCCCTCGTCGCGCGCTCGACACGCTCGAACAGCGCCAGGAGAGCGTCGCCGCGCTCGCCTCGGCCGCGCTCGCTCGCGACGAGATGCAGGACACGCTCGGTGAGGCCTACGACCTCGCGCGGCTGGCCTCGAAGGCAACCCACGGCAGCGCAGACGCTCGCGACCTCGTCGCCGTGCGCGAGACGCTCGCCGTGCTGCCGGCGCTCGCGGAGACAATTGAATCCGCGCCAGACCTGGCTGATTCGCCGCTCGCCGAAATCATCGACCGGCCGGACCGCGAGACCGCACGCGAGCTTCGGGAGGCACTCGAGAACGCCATCGCTTCGGACCCCCCGTCGACGGTGACCCAGGGTGAACTCTTCCAGTACGGCTACGACGATGACCTGGACGAGGTCATCGACAGTCACGAGGAGGTCAAGCAGTGGCTCGACACGCTCGCCGAGCGAGAGAAGCGCCAGTACTCCCTCTCGCACGTCACCGTCGACCGGAACAAGACCGACGGCTACTACATCCAGGTCGGCAAGTCCGCCGCCGACGGCGTCCCCGACCATTACGAGCAGATCAAGACGCTCAAGAACTCGAAGCGGTTCACGACCGACGAACTCGCGGAGAAGGAACGCGACGTGCTCCGACTCGAGGAGAAACGAGGGGAACTCGAGTACGAACTCTTCGAGGAGCTCCGGGAAGAGGTCGCCGAGCAGGCGGAACTCCTGCAGGACGTGGGCCGGGCGCTCGCGACGGTCGACGCGCTGGCGAGTCTGGCGACCCACGCGGCCGAGAACCGGTGGGTCAAGCCCGACCTGCACCACGGTGACGCGCTCGACATCGACCAGGGTCGCCACCCCGTCGTCGAGCAGACGACCGAGTTCGTTCCGAACGATGTCCGACTAGACGGCGAGCAGCGAGGCTTCCTGGTCGTTACCGGCCCCAACATGTCCGGAAAGTCGACCTACATGCGCCAGGTCGCCTGTATCGTTCTGCTGGCCCAGATCGGGAGTTTTGTCCCGGCCAAGGAGGCCGAGATCGGCCTCGTCGACGGTATCTTCACCCGCGTCGGTGCGCTCGACGAACTCGCACAGGGCCGGTCGACGTTCATGGTCGAGATGAGCGAACTCTCGAACATCCTCCACGCGGCGACCGACGAGTCGCTGGTCATTCTGGACGAAGTCGGCCGCGGCACGGCGACGTACGATGGCATCTCGATCGCCTGGGCGGCCACCGAGTACCTCCACAACGAAGTCGCAGCGAAGACGCTGTTCGCAACGCACTACCACGAACTGACCGGGCTCGCGGAGAACCTGCCGCGCGTCGCCAACGTCCACATTGCAGCGGACGAACGCGACGGCGACGTGACCTTCCTCCGAACCGTCCGGGACGGTCCGACTGACCGCTCGTACGGGATCCACGTCGCCGATCTGGCGGGCGTCCCCGGCCCCGTCGTCGACCGCGCGCAGGACGTCCTCGAGCGCCTCCGCGAGGAGAAGGCTATCGAGGCGAAGGGAGGACACACGACCGAGCCGGTCCAGACGGTGTTCGATGTGGGAAGCGGCCAGTTCCGCGGGCCGGCGAACGCGGATGGCGGTGAACCGGACGATGCGCCGGACGAGAGTGAGCGTGGGCCTGACCCCGAGACCGAGGCCGTACTCGAGGACCTCGAGGAGCTCGACGTGAACGCGACGCCGCCGGTTGAGCTTATGTCCAAGGTACAGGAATGGCAAGAGAACCTCTCTGAGTGAGTCTGCGCCGACGGCGGAGCCCCTCGTCCATTGTACAACTCTCGGCCGACTGGTTTTACATCGGTAAATCTATACGCCGATTCGCCATTGCATAGCACGATGCACGAACCAGATTATGACGTGTCGGGCGAGACTGCCATCGTCACCGGCGCGAGTCAGGGAATCGGCAAGTCGATCGCGGAGACGCTCGCCGCGAGCGGGGCGAACGTCGCGATCTGTTCGCGCTCGATCGACCGCGTCGGCCCGGTCGCGGAGGCGATTAACGACGCCGAAGACGTGCCTGGCGAGGCCCTCGCCGTCGAGTGTAACGTCCGCGAGCGCGACCAGGTCCAGTCGTTCGTCGACGACACCGTCGAGGCGTTCGGTGACATCGACATCCTCGTCAACAACGCCGGCGGCGAGTTCATCGCGAACTTCGAGGACATCTCGGAGAACGGCTGGAAAACCATTGTCGACCTCAACCTCCACAGCACGGTTCACTGCACCCAGCTCGCCGGCGAGGTCATGCGCGAGGGCGACGGCGGCACGATCATCAACCTCTCGTCGGTCAACGGCCAGCACGCCGCGCCGGGCGAAAGCCACTACAGCGCCTCGAAGGCGGCGATTATCCGACTGACCGAGACGCTCGCGACCGAGTGGGCCGGCGACGGCATCCGCGTCAACTGCGTCGCACCCGGCCTGATCCAGACCCCCGGCGTCGCCGAGACGCTCGGCATCCAGAGCGAGGATATGCCACCGCGCGAGAAAACGGAGCGCCGCATCGGCCACACCGAGGAAATCGCAGACGCCGTCCAGTTCCTCGCCAGTCCGGCAGCCTCGTTCATCACCGGGGAGACGTTGACCATCAAAGGGGTTCCACGCGCCGGGAACTCGATGTCCCAGGACCTGGGACTCGAGTAGATAGTGACGGAGACGGCGTCTCGTGCCCCTCGTGGACGCTGTACTGTTTGCTGCTCACGTTGACGCTGCACCTGACGTATTCTCGACGAACTGCTCGCGAAGCCGGGCGATTCGCCGGTGTGTGGGTGGGTGCGTCGAAACCGGCGACAGGGAGTGCGTTGGAACGATACAGAACGCGTTGAACCCGGCGACCGTCCGGAGGTCTGCATCCGGCGGCGCGGGTTCGCCGTGCAGCGTCGCGAGTGCGCTTGCGAGGGCGTACGGATCGCCCGTGATCGCGACGGCACCGCGGTCAGCAGCGTACTCGCGATACCGCGACAGAACGAGCGTTCCCGGTAGGCTGGCGAGATACACCGGAAGCCCGACGAACAGCAGGTACGTGCCGAGCAGAAACGGCAGCCCGATCAGCCACGAACCGAACGTGAACGTCCGTCTCGCGGTCGACAGCGCGACAGCCGAGACGACCATCGGGAAGCCGGCGACGGTCATCACCGTCGAGTCATCGTTCTTGAGGTATGCGAGTTCGTGCGCGAGGACCGCTTCGAGTTCGTCGTCCTCGAGCGTCCGCAGGAGCCCGGTCGTCACGCAGACGACGGTTCTGTTTCCCGTTCCGGCCGAAAGAGCGTTCGGCTCGTCCGATGGGATCACGGCGACTGGGGGCACCGGGAGGTCGGCCTGGCGAGCCAGCCGCTCGATGGTGTCGTACAGCAGCGGATACTGCTCGCGGTCGATGGCGACCGCGTTCGTCGCCCAGTAGGCGATGTAGTCGGCCTGCGAGACGCTTGTCAGGATGATGACGGCAAAGAGCGCACAGACCACAAGTGCCATGGTCGTCGACAGGACCGAGAGGACGACCCAGCCAAGGACGGCGTATCCGGCGAGTGTGAGGACGAGTGCCAGTAGCATCCGCCACTGAAGCCGTCTGTCGGAGGACCAATCCATACGAGACGTTCACCGACACGAGTCAAATACCTAACTGAACTGGAGCCCGATCGAGTCGTATCGCACTCGTAGCGGGCTACTACGTGCTGGAGTGGACCCAACGACCGATCTCCTGCGGGCATACGCTTTTACAGATTCCGGAAGACACCCACGTATGACCCTTCGACAGTCACTTACCGGAATTACCTGCCCCATCGTCACGCCGTTCGACGAGCGCGGCGCCGTCGACGAACGCGCACTCGGTGATCTACTCGAGTACCTCCTCGCGGGCGACATCGACGCCCTCTTTCCCTGCGGGACGACCGGCGAGTTCGCCAGCCTGTCGCGGGACGAGCACCGGCGCGTGACCGAACTAACCGTCGAGCAGGCCGACGGCGAGGTCCCAGTGCTGGCCGGCGCGGCCGCGACGAGCGTGGACGACGTTCTCACCGCCATCGAGGACGCCGCTGCAGTCGGTGCCGACGCTGCCGTCGTCACACCGCCGTACTTCCACACGGCGAACGATCCGGCCGGCAACCAGCAGTTCTTCGAGACCATTGCGGACGAGTCGTCGCTGCCGCTGTTGCTGTACAACATTCCGGCCTGTACTGGGCAGGGAATTGCACCGGAAACCGTTGGGGCGCTCGCGAGTCGCGACGACGTGCTCGGCCTGAAGGACTCGAGTGGCGACCTCGAGTACTTCCTCGAGACGATGCGCCGGACGGCCGACACCGACACCGACACCGACACCGACGCGGATTCGGACTTTCTCATGCTGCAAGGGTACGACGCCCTCCTCGTCCCGGCGCTGCGGATGGGTGCCGACGGCGGCGTGAATGCGCTCTCGAACGTCGCACCCGAGACGTACGCCGACCTGTACGAGACAGCTACTGGAGTTCGAGGCGCAGAACTTCAGACCGCCGTTGCCGACCTGTTCGACACCTGCGGCGAGTACGGCTTCGCACCAGTGACGAAGACGGCACTCGAGTACCACGGCGTGATTCCCTCGGCTGCGGTTCGGCCGCCGTTCGTGTCCGTTCCCGACGATGGGCGGGCGGCGATCGAGCGGGCCGTCGACGGACTCGTGCAGTCGGAAGATTGATACGCTGAAGTGAGTAGGTGCTGACATATGAGCGACCCCGAAGCTGACTCGACGACGGGTGTCGGTGGGTTGGCTGAACTGACCGACTCGTCCGACCAGGCCGATCTGGACGTCGGCGTGAGCACGCCTGCCGCCGTTGGACTCTATCTCGCCGTCGTCGCAGTGGGTGTGACCGCGCTCGTCTCGGTCGCCACGGGCGCGACTGCTGAGGTTCTACTTACCTCCCTGCCGACTGCGTTCACGGGAGGGGTGCTCGGTGGGATCGTTCTCGCCCGAATTCGTCCCACCGTCCTGTTCCGCCTCGGGCGCTTTCGGTGGCGGACGCTTACCCTCTGGCTACCCGCACCGCTCGTTGCCGGTGGCGCACTCGTCCTCGATTCGACGGGGCTCGTTCCAGAAACGGGGCTCACGCTCCCCCTGCTCATCCCGGCGGCTGGCGTTCTGCTGACGGGACGGCTCGCAGCGCACGCCGTACACGATCTTGCCGCCGGTGCGACGGTGGATAACGGAGCGCCGATCATCGAGTGGACGTGGTACCAGTCGGGACCCAACCCGCCGCTGATTGCACTCGGGGTTGGCTCGCTGCTGTTCGCTGGCCTCACGTACACGCTTTCAGGGTCGAACAGACTCCCGACTCGCCTCGGCGCGCTCGGCGCGATCAGTCTCCTTCTCGGCTGGGCACCGACCGTTCGACTCCCATCGTCTGGTGACACGCCGACCACGCTGTTCTCGGTCCCCGACTTCGACTACGCGCGTGCCGAGATTCGGGCCTACGCGGACGGCCTCGTCGTCGAACCCCGATTTCGGCCGTCCTACCGGCGCGTCGTTCCCTGGGACCGAGTCACCGGCGTCCGCCTGACTGAGGACCGACTCGTGCTCGAACGGCGCTGGTGGCCAGATATCCGGTGTGATCGCGCTGCAATCGACGACGTGGACGCCGTACTCGAGACCGTCGAGACGAGCGGCCGGAACCGACCACAGCGAGTCGACCCAGCCACGGCCGACGAACCGCAATTCTGACCTCCCTCGAGCCCCAGTTGGGACCATACGCCGACCGTCATCGTCCGGACCGATATCGGAGTTGTGCTCGCGCTCGTGCTCGTACTCGCACTTGCATTTGCACTCGAGTCGGTCCAACCTCAACCCACCTGAGACTGTGCCCGAACCATGACCGACACACAACCACCGACCGACGAAACCGAGATTCACCAGTTAGACGAGGACACCGTCGCCCGCATCGCCGCCGGCGAGGTCGTCGAGCGGCCCGCAAGCGCCGTCAAGGAACTCGTCGAGAATAGCCTCGACGCCGGGGCGTCGAGTATCGACGTCACCGTCGAGGCCGGCGGCACCGACCTCGTCCGCGTCGCGGACGACGGCCACGGCATGACTGAAGCCGACCTTCGCGCTGCCGTCCGCCAGCACACGACGAGCAAGATCAGCGGCCTCGACGACCTCGAGTCGGGTGTTGCCACCCTCGGCTTTCGCGGCGAAGCCCTGCACACTATCGGCTCCGTCTCGCGCCTGACCATCCAGTCGCGCCCGCAGGACGGCGACGGCGCGGGCACCGAACTCGTCTACGAGGGCGGCACCGTCGAATCGGTCTCGCCGACCGGCTGTCCCGCGGGAACGACAGTCGAGGTCGCGGATCTCTTCTACAACACACCTGCCCGACGAAAGTTCCTCAAGACGACGGCGACCGAGTTTGCCCACGTCAACCGCGTCGTCACCCGCTACGCGCTCGCCAACCCCGAGGTGGCCGTCTCGCTGACCCACGACGGCCGCGAGGTGTTCTCGACGACCGGCCAGGGCGACCTTCAGGCCGCCGTGCTCGCCGTCTACGGCCGCGAGGTCGCCTCCGCGATGATCCCCGTCGACGCCGACGGCGAGGAACTGCCGCCGGGGCCACTCGAGTCCGTCGCTGGTCTCGTCTCCCATCCCGAGACGAATCGCGCGAGCCGAGAGTATCTGGCGACGTACGTCAACGACCGTGCGGTGACCTCGGACGCGCTTCGAGAAGGAATCATGGGTGCCTACGGGACGCAACTCGGCGGAGACCGCTACCCCTTCGTCGTGCTCTTTCACGAGGTCCCAGGCGACGCCGTGGACGTGAACGTCCACCCGCGAAAGCGGGAGGTCCGCTTCGACGACGACGATGCAGTGCGCCGGCAGGTCGATTCGGCGGTCGAGAGCGCCCTCCTCGAGCATGGCCTGCTTCGCTCGCGAGCGCCGCGCGGTCGCTCGGCACCGGGAGAGGCGCAGGTGACGCCGACACAGGAGGAACTCGCGGAGCGATCAGGTGCTGGAACGGAGACGAGTGCAGCGGAACCGAGTGCAGCGGAACCGAGTACGTCCGAAGGCGACGCCGACGAGTCGGGGGTACTCGAGAGCGGTGACACAGCGAGCGGGACGAACGAGGAGACAGCCACGAGCGCTGCCGGTGGCGATCGGAAACCGACGACGCCGGATCGAGCGGAAGATCCGAAATCGGCAGAGTCGGTGGACGCGACGAAGTCGCAAGCGAGTGAGTCGACGGAATCGGCTGACGCCGAGTTCCAGTCGGCTGCAGCGTTCCGTCCAGATGACGATTCGACGAGTGACATCTCCGCCGCATCGTCCAGTTCGCCGAGTGGTGTGGGCGGCCAGGCCGATCCAGATCCAGATACAGATACAGAAACGAATACGGATACGGATTCGGCTCCAGACCCGAAACCAAATCCGGAATCCGCGGCCGCCTCCTCGATGGAGACGCCGGGAGCCACTGAGACGAAGGATGGAAACAGCAAGTTCGACGCCACAACGGAACAACGGACGCTCGCAGGCGACGCTGCGACAGGCGGAGACTACGACCACGAGTTCGACTCACTGCCACCCCTACGGGTACTCGGACAGCTCAGCGACACCTACCTCGTCTGCGAAACCGACGACGGTCTCGCACTGATCGACCAGCACGCGGCCGACGAACGGGTCAACTACGAGCGCCTGCGTACTGCGTTCGACGAGGACTCGTCCGCGCAGGCGCTGGCCTCGCCGGTCGAACTCGAGTTGACCGCCGCCGAAGCGGAGGCGTTCGCGGCCTACCGCGATGCGCTCGCCCAACTCGGATTTTACGCGGATCGGGTCGACGACCGGACGGTGGCGGTGACGACAGTGCCGGCGGTGTTCGAGAAGACGCTCGATCCGGAGCAGCTTCGAGACGTGCTCGTCTCGTTCGTCGAGGGCGACCGCGAGGCAGGGGCGGAGACGGTCGACGCGCTGGCGGACGAGTTTATCGGCGACCTGGCGTGTTATCCCTCTATTACGGGCAACACGTCGCTGACGGAGGGCTCCGTCGTCGACCTGCTCGCAGCGCTCGACGACTGTGAGAACCCGTACGCTTGCCCGCACGGGCGACCGGTGGTCGTACAGTTCGACGAGGCCGAAATCGAGGATCGGTTCGAGCGAGATTATCCGGGCCACAGCGGCTGAGGTGTCGCCGCCTCGGTTTCTGGTCGCTACTCTGCACGGTGTGGCTCCGGTTCGTCGAGCGAGCGGACTGGGCTCTCGGAACGGCGTTCGTGATAGTAGAGCCAGACGCTACAGAGGAGCGCGACGAGCGCTGCACCGGTCGCAATCGCGAACGCGATCTGATAGCCGGTTTCAGTGTAGACCCGGACACCGCCGACGAGTTCGCCGGTCCAGTAGGTGTCGAGTACCCAGCCCATCACCGTCGGGAGCATCGCTGCACCGAAGAACGCCGCGCCGTTGACGGTCCCCGTCGAGAGCCCGCTGGCGCTGCTCGGATGGCGGTCTTTGACCATCGCATAGCCGAGCAGGAACGCGCCGAGTAGCGTGCCGGCCATAAAGAACGCGAGCCCGACGATGGGCAGCGGCGGATTACCGAGAATCGCGAGCACGGCGAAGCAGGCCACGAAACCGGTCCCACCGACAACCATCAGTTCGCCGCGCCGCTCGAGTCGGTCGGAGAGCCATCCAAACGCCGGTGGGCCGACCATAATGCCGACGCCGCCGAGCAGGGTGAACGTCGAGGCGTAGGCGACCGAGACGTCGTACAACTGGACTACGTAGGGAATCCCCCAGAGGCCAAATAGCGTGAGATTCAGTCCGGTCGTACAGAACAGCATGACGCTGACGACCCAGATCCACCGATCACGGAGAATCTCGGTGAGGTGCGTCCGAAGCTCCGCGTTCGTGAGCGTCGGCTGTCCCGGCACACCCTCTATCGGATCGAATCCGGCGCTTTGGGGTGTATCACGAACGAAGAGGTAGACGCCCACGCTCGCGACGAGACCGGCGATGCCGAGCCAGGCGAGCGAACTTCGCCAGCCGACTGCGTCGACGGCGAGCGCGAGCGGCGTCGTCGCGAGGACGCCACCAACGCCGGAGACAGCAAAAGTGAGCCCGCTCATCGTCGCGAACTCGTCAGCCCGGTACCAGTTTGCACAAAAGCGGAGGATACAGACGAAGATGACGCTCCCGCCTAGCCCGACGAGTCCGCGGGCCGCGATCGCGCTCAGGTAGCCGTCCGCAAACGCGAACCAGACGACACCGACGTTCATCACCAGTCCGCCGATCGTGGCAGTCCGTCGCGGCCCGATCCGATCCGCGAGGATGCCCGTCGGAATCTGCATGAACGCATACACCCAGAAGAACATCGCGTGCAGGGTTCCGAGCTGTGCGCCGGTCGTCCCGAACGAAACCATGAGTTCTTCCGAGAGCACCGCCGACGAGAGTCGGTTGAGGTTGACGAGCAAGAAGACGACGCCAAGTGTCAGCCACAGTATCCAGCGCCGCCGGAGCGGATCGGTCCAGAGTCGCATTCGCTGGGAGTCTCCGCCGAAGCACCGAAAACGTTCACGAAGCGGAAGTATGTGCCGCCCGCTCACCGTTGCTTCGCTGCTGCCGACAACGAAACGGCACTCCAGCCCGTACTGGCTGTCACTACTATGACGACGCTCGAACTCGACGGCGAACACGCCGGCGGCCAGTTCCTGCGAACCGCACTCGCGCTGTCAGTACTCGAGTCCAGACCGATTCGAATCGAGAACATTCGCGGCGACCGGCCGACACCGGGGTTGGGCCACCAGCATCTGGCGGTCCTCGAGACGATGGCTGAACTCACCGACGCCGACGTATCGGGTGCCGACCACGGCGCGGAGACCGTCGCGTTCGATCCCGGAACGTCCCGACTGGCGGGCGGGGAGTACGCCGTCGACATCGGCACCGCCGGCAGCGTGACGCTGCTGTTCGACGCCGTTCTCCCGCTGGCGACCGTACTCGAGTCCCCGCTGTCGCTGACAGTGACCGGCGGAACGGACGTGGCGTGGTCGCCGCCGCTGGATTACACGCGATACGTGAAACTGCCGCTGCTGCGCCGATTCGGACTCACTGCCACAATCGAGTGTGAGCGGCGCGGATTCTACCCCGATGGTGACGGACGAGCGACGCTCCACCTCGCACCGTCCGAAATCGAGCCACTCGACGCTCCCTCGCTGGTCGAGCGGCCGGACGTGGCTGGGCTCCGGGCGTACTCGACAGAGGCCGCCGCGCTGGCGGAGCAGGATGTCGCACATCGACAGGCTGCGGGGGCGCTGAATCGACTCGGACTCGAGTCGGTGGGCACCGAGACCCCCAGAACCGACTCAGCGCTCGCCGAGTGCGAGGTCGTCGAGCGGATCGAGACGACCGCAGCGAGCGCCTGTCCCGGCTCGGCAATCGTGCTCCGACTCGAGTCCGAAGACGGCGTTCCGGTCGCGGGCTGCAGCGCACTCGGCGAGCGCGGCGTGCCAGCCGAGCGCGTCGGCGAGGACGCCGCGGATGCCGCAAACCAATTTGCGGGCAGTGAGGCCGCCGTCGACCGCCACCTGGCCGATCAGCTTCTCGTCTTTCTCGCACTCGCCGGCGGCCGGGTTCGCGTGCCCGCCGTCACCGATCACGTCGACTCGAGTTGCGACCTTCTCGAGTCGTTCGGCGTGCCGGTCGTGCGCGTCGGAGAGGGGACGGGAGAGACGGCCGTGGTCGCCGTCGAGTCGGGTGACGAAGTCGGTGAAGCCGACGGTGTCTGAACCGACAGGGATGCTCACGTGACACCAGAACAACTTATACCGGCAGCGTCCGATTGTCGCGATATGACTCGGACAGACGGCACCGACCGACGGCGGAGGGTCGACCCATGAGCGAACTCGTCACCTTCGGCGAGTCCATGCTCAGACTCTCCCCGCCCGGTCACGAGCGACTCGAGAACGCGACCGAACTCGAGGTTCACGCCGGCGGTTCAGAGAGTAACGTCGCTATTGCCGCCCAGCGGCTCGGAACGGAGTCAACGTGGACATCGAAGGTACCCGAGACACCACTCGGCCGGCGCGTCGTCGGCGAACTCAGACAGCACGGCATCGAAACAGATGTGGTCTGGAGCCACCGCGGTCGGCAGGGTACCTACTACCTGGAGCAGGGTGGCTCGCCCCGCGGCACGAACGTCATCTACGACCGCGCGGATAGCGCTATCACGACCGCCTCAGCAAGCGAGTTCAATCTCGGTTTGATCCAGAACGCGCAGGTGTTCTTCACCAGCGGTATCACACCCGCGCTCTCGGAATCACTCCGGGATGCCACAGCGAACCTGCTCAAGGCAGCCAGACAGGGCGGGACGACGACCGCCGTCGATTTTAACTACCGGCGGAAGCTCTGGAGCCCCGAGGAAGCCGAGTCGACGATGACTCGACTGTTCCCTGGTATCGATATCCTCATCATCGCCGCCCGCGACGCCCGCACCGTCCTCGGCTTCGAGGGCGACCCGCGCCAGCTCGCGCACAAACTCGGCTCTCAGTACAACTTCACCACCGTCGTCGTCACCCGCGGCGACGAGGGCGCAATCGGCTGGCACGACAGCGTCGTCCACGACCAGGCGGCCTACGAGACCGACACCGCCGACGCCATCGGCACCGGCGACGCCTTCACCGGCGCGTTCATCGCCCGCCGACTCGACGGCGACGACGTCCCGACGGCACTCGAGTACGCGGCTGCGACGGCGGCACTGAAGCGGACGATTCCGGGCGACGCGGCGCTGGTTACGGCGGAGGAAGTCGAGGAGGTCGTTGCGGAGCAGGGCGAGGATATTTCGCGTTGACGGTGTGGCTGGCAGGTCGAGTGTTGTTTTGTCCGTTGTGCTGTCCGTTCCATTCTGTTTCCGCTCAGCTTTCGTTCTACTCCGTTCTGTTTTCGTTTCTCACTGTCCCGTCGCTTACTGTCTCTTCCTCCGCTTTCCCGCATGTGCTCCACCTACGACACTGGCCGTGGGACACCAAGACACACCAGGCCAGTACTTTTGCCGACTCCATCTGAAATTCCACTATCACTATGGACTGGACTATTCGCCAGGCACCGCCGTCGGCCGCAGCAACCATCCGGGAAATCGCCCGCGAAAGCTGGCATGCCGCCTACGACGACTTCCTCGGCACGTCGCAGGTCGACCGGATGATCGATGACTGGTACGAACTCGAGGCACTCGAGTCATCCATCGCGACCGCAGCCGACCAAGCGAGAGCGTCGTTTCTGGTCGCCGTTCCATCCGAGGTCGACGACGCAGCCAATGGTGAGCACGCTGAGAACGCTGAGAACGCTACAGCCGCCGTCGGCTTCGCACACGCTGGCGTCGACCCAGACGAGCCCGAAACCGCATACCTCCCACGGCTGTACGCCCGGCCGAGTGTCTGGGGAGAAGGGGTCGGAACTGCGCTGATCGACCGCGTTGAAGCCGACCTGCGCTCACACAGCGACCGACTTCGACTCACCGTCCTCGCAGACAACGAGGTCGGCGTCTCGTTCTACGAATCGCGCGGCTTCGAGCGAGTTGAAACGCGACCGTCGGATCTGGAGTCCGTGGATGGCGAGGGTGTACTCGAGGAGCACATCTACGAAAAGTCGCTGTGAGTGTGGTGGACTGGTTTGAAAGGAGGATACCGAATCGAACGAGTTTTTCATAACGATTCAAGTATATAAATTTATGGTGTTGTAGTGAGGTTGGTAGGGCATGAATCGGCGCAAGCTGCTGCTCGGTAGTGGAACGTTCGTTGCATCGATGGCAGCAGGTTGTCTACAAGCGGGCGGAACTAGCGAAAATAAAGCGACCGTCGCCACCGACGCAGTTGAACAGTATTTCCAGGCGCTGCAAGAGAACGATCAAGAGCGGGCGAACCAGCACGCACATCCAGACGGCGAGTACTATCTCGACGATGAGAGCGATCCCGTTCTGAGCGCGGAGGGGCTCACAATTGACGAAACGGAGGTCGTCGATGTCGAAACGGGCGTCGGACACATGCACGAAGACGCTGACGAGGTCTCCATTGACGAACGCGTCGAAGAGGAGAGAACTGCACTCGAAGCGCTGCAGGACGAGTACGGGTTCGACGACTACGCCTACGTACGTCACGACGCCGAAGCCGAGGGGCTCACATTTAATTCGATCTACGTCCTCTTCGAGAGCGATGACGGGTGGGTCATCTGGTCGGTGCCAACCGTTCTCCACGAACACTGAGGACCTATCGGTTGTGCTGTGGATAGAAAGCCGGTGTACGTACAAAAGCCGCTGTAACCCGGTTCGAAGAAGCAAACCGGTTTCTCAAGCGCTATAGCGCCTTTTCGGTTTCACCTACAGCGTCTTTTCGGCTTCGTCGTCGTCGACGATTTCGATCCCACGGTTGTTGACCGCCATCGGATCGAGACCAACCTCCTGCAGGAACTGCTTGTACTCGCGCTCACACTGCTCTGCGTCCTTTTGCTTATCGCTCGCGCGGTCACAGAGTTCCACGAGGTTCTCCGGCACGTCGTTCTGGTAGACGATCCAGTGATTGATCAAGTCCGAGAGGCGGCGGATCGGGCTGGTGAAGTGGCCGTAGATCTCGAAGTTCAACGCGTGGTGGCCGCCAAACGGGTCGTTCATGTACTTTGCGCGGGGCATCACCTTCATCACGGCCCACTGGATCTTGTCGAGTTGGCGGCCGGGTGCCTCCTCCAGGGTCGCGTTGACGGCCTTTCGTGGGTCCTCCCAGGTATCGCCGGGGATCGAGACGCCGTCCAAGTCCTGAATCTCGCGCAGCGCCTCGGACCACTCGTCCGGGCTTGGCTGCGGGTGAACGCGGTACATCGCCTCGACGCCGCGGTCCCACATCAGCGTGTGCGTGACGGCCTTGTTGGCCTTGAGCATACACTCCTCGATGATCGTGTGGGCGCGGTCGCGGCTCGGGTTCAAAACGAGCGAGCCGTCTTCCTTGCGCTGTTCGTGCATCCGGTCTGCGACTTCGTGGACCAGTTTGTTCTCCTTGTGCAGCGGCGCGTCGGGATCGTCGAGCCGGTTCTCGGCCTGCGAGTACGTCAGGCGCTCGTCGGACTCGATAACCGACTTGTAAATCTCGATGTTCTCGTAGCCGAGGTGCTCCTTATCCAGGTGCATCTCGACGGTGTGGGCAAAGCGCTCCTCGTTTGGCACGAGCGAGCAAACCGACTCCGCCAGAATCGGCGGGAGCATGTGGATCGTATAGCCCGGCAGGTAGACCGTGTTACTGCGCTCGACGGCCTCGTCCCACATCGCCGTCTCCGGGTTGACGTAGTGGGTCACGTCGGCGATGTGCACCCAGAGGACGTACTCGTCTTCGCGCTCTTCGATCGAGAGCGCGTCGTCGAAGTCCTGGGCGTCGATCGGGTCCGTCGTCCAGGTCGTCAGGTCTCGCAGGTCCTTTCGGTCGTCGATCCCCTCTGAGATCTCCGACTGTACGTTCTGCGTTCGCGCTTCGGCCTCCTCGAGTACCGCCTCGGGGAACTCGTCCCGAATCTCGAATTTCTCGAAGAGGTCATCGCGCTTGTTCTCGAGATGACGGGCGAGATCCTCCGAGATCTGGACGGGACCCTGCCCTTCGGCCGTACCGGCTTCGGCCTGTGCGTCGTCGCTCATGGCGTGGGGTACGGAGGTGAGGGTGAAAGTCGTGTCGGGTTCTGTGTTTGGCTCGAGGGTTCGTGAACAGGGGGGACAGAGATCACTGTCTATACATCATCCGTACATCACCCACCCGCACATCACTCGCATCTCACACCACCCGCACATCACTCGCATCTCACACCACCCGCACAGCACTGGTCACATGTTTAGACCGCCTGTTCTCGCTCTTCTCGCTCGCTCGTCGACGCCACCGGTAACGTGAACGAAAACGTCGCCCCCTCGTTGGGCGCAGACTCCACCCAGAGACGCCCGTCATGTCGCTTGACGATTCGCTTACACAGCGCCAGGCCAATGCCCGTGCCAGAGCGCTCCTCGTGGCTGTGCAAGCGCTGGAATACCTCGAAAATCCGTTCCTGGTCGTCCACCGCGATACCGATCCCATCGTCGTGAAGCGAAATCTGCCATTCCGTGTCCGTTCGCTCGGCTGTGATCGTGATCTCCGGTCGCTCCCCCCCGCTGTACTCGATTGCGTTCGAAAGCAGATTCTGGAACAACTGGCGCAACTGGTCCGCATCACCCGCCACCGTCGGCAGCGACTCCGACTCGATCTGTGCGTCGTGTTCCTCGATTTTTACCTGCAGGTCCTGACGAACGTTCGCGAGCACGTCGTCCAGTTCCGTCGGCGTCAGCGGACTGCCTTCCGTGTCGATTCGAGAGTACTCGAGTAACGCGTCGATCATACTGCGCATTCGATCCGCGCCGTCGATGGCGAACTCGAGGAACTCCTCGCCGTCCTCGTCGAACCCGTCGCCGTAGCGCTGTTCGATGAGCTGGAGGTAACTCGAGACCATCCGCAGGGGTTCTTGCAGGTCGTGGGAGGCGGCGTAGGCGAACTGCTCGAGTGACTTGTTCGACGCCTCGAGCTGTGAGATGTAGTGGAGGAGGTCTTTGGACTGTTCGCGACGGACGAGCAGCGAGTTGAGTCGGCGAAAGAGCAGCAGTCGGTCTACCGGTGCGTCGATGATGTCGTCAATCAGGTAGGGAGGTTCGCGATCGTCGACGTCTGGGAGAGTGATTTGTGGGTTGCTGTCGGTCCGGCGGATGAGGACGACCGGACAGAAAATGGGGTCACTCTCCTCGACGCGTTCTTCGAGGGCGGCGTGATACTCCGGGAACGAGTGGTCGTCGACGAGATAGAGGTCGGCCTGCCCAATAGACTGCGTCGTCCGGACGGTGTAGTGGTTCTCGAGGAGTTTGCGGATCGCGGCACGGTTTCCTTCCTCGGTGATGAGTAACTGTATCGTGGTCGTCTGTGTCCCGGCTGTGGGCGTGTTCGAACTCATGTGTGATCTGTGTCGCTGACGTCCGCTACCCCATCCCTGCCGTGTAGATCGGTCGTTGTGCACGTTCCGAGGTAGCTGGCTGCTCGGGATACCCCGGTCGTTCGCGTCTGTGCTTGCGTCTCTGACCCACCCGCGCTTCGTCTCGGCTCGATACAACTCGCTGGTGACGACTCATTCGCACTGGTGCTGGTGTGGATCTGCTGGCCCGCCCATTCGCGGCGTTCCCTGGAGGATGCCGTAGAGACCGGTCAGCGGTTCACCGACGCGGATGCCGTTGCTCTCGATTTTAAACTCCCGAAGGTTGTGCTCGAAACTGCCCGAGCGCTTCTTGAGGACGCCGACTACCTTCCGGAGGCTGCCGTCCATCTCGACGTAGCTCAGGAACAGCAGATTGTCCGCGACGTAGCTCAAATTGTTACTCGTTGCGTTCGAGATACCCGTGATTTCAGAGATTTCGTTCGTGATCAGGACCGTCACGCCCCGGTTCTTGAGATAGCGGGTGAGCGCGTGAAGCTTTCGGACGAGCATGTCCTCGTTGCCCTGAATTGAGGTCGTATAGCCGTCGAGTCCGTCGATCATCACAATGTCCGTCTCGCGCTCGTCGACCTCCTGTTTGACCATATGCGCGAACTCCTCGCCTGAGAGCGTCCGCGGTTCGATTTCAGTGATCGAAAGCGTCCCCTCCTCGCGCATCGTCGTCACCGGCATCCCGATCGCCTCGGAACGATGCTCGTAGGTCTCCATATCCTCCTCGAAGAGGTACACCGCCGATTTCATCCCGTTTTTCGCCGCCTGTGCGAGGAACTGTGTCCCAGTCGAGGTCTTCCCCGCTCCCGTCGGACCGCTGATGAACGTCACGGTGCGCTTGTCGAACCCACCGCCGACGAGTTCGTCCAGTCCCTCGATACCGAACTCGAGTTGGATCGATTCGAACGGGTGCTCGTGGCGTTCGGGGACCAGTTGTGGGAAGATTTCGAGGCCGCTTCCGCGGATCTCCATGCCGTGGTCGCCCTCGCGCTGGCCAAGTGCGCGATGTTTGGCGACCTTGATGCGGCGACCGCCGTCGCCACGCGTGAGTTCGATGATACCGTCGCTGAGCGACCGTATTTCGGTGTCATACTCCTGGTCCGTGGAGGGCGTTGCGGTCGTGACGACGGTAATTTCGCGCTGTTTGAGAAACCGCATGAACGCGAGGATGCGCTTTCGGAACTGGTAGTCGTTCGCCTCGACGTACCGAAGTTGGGTGATAGGGTCGACGACGACCCGGTCGGGGTCGATCTCTCGGATCGCGTCGTGAATGTTCTGTGTGTACCGGTCTTGCTCGATGTCGCTCGGGTCGACCAAATCGTACGAGTAGTCTTCAGTGAAGAAATCCGAGTCGGGCCCGAGATCGAGAAACTCCGCGTCCGTAACGTCGATACCCACTGCCTCGCCGTTTGCGACGATTTCCTCTTTGGACTCCTCGCCGTGGATGAACAGCACCGTTTCGTCGTCGTTCAGCCCCTCTTCGAGGAAGTGCATCCCGAGTAACGTCTTCCCGGTGCCGGGCTGACCGTGAACGAGATACATTCGCCCTGGAACGAACCCGCCGTGCAAAATATCGTCGAGGCCACCGACCCCGCTACTCACCGGGGACGTTCGATGTTCCATATAGGGTTTAAAAGGGGCTGAGTGACATTAAGTAATCGCTTGCGGATGGGGAAAGAACCTCTCCCCGCTTGCAGGCCATACCTGGCGCTACCAGCAGTTTTGCGCGACAATAACCAACACAGGTCGGTGACGTGATGAGGACTCACCACGACGATTACAGTTCGTACGTCTCGCCATCGAGCGCCAGCGGCTCCGCAAACGCATCGTCTGCCGGATAAAAGTGTGCGATGTGGACGAGCCTCGTTTGCTCGGCGTCGAGGTCGTCCGCGAGCGCGAGTGCACCCTCGCGCGTCATGTGTTTGGTCCCGAAGGTGCGCGCCACTCCATCGTCGTCTGTGTGTCTGCCGCCGATCGGATGTGCATCACAGAGTTCCGCGGGAACGATCGCATCCGCTAACAACAGGTCAGGATCGGCAAGCACCTCACGCGAAGCCTGCGGGATCGCATAGCTCGTATCACCCGACAGCGAGAGCTTCGCCCCGGTTTGGGGGTCCTCGATAGCAAGCCCATAACACACGAGCGGTGGGTGATCGACCGGGACGAGCGTCACATCGAACCCACAGATTCGGGTGGACTCGAGTGGCGTCGTCGGCTGGACGGTGACGGCGTCGAGGTAGTCGTAGTCGCTGGCGACGGTTTCGGCGACGCTCTGGCCGGTCTGGGGGTCGGTTTCGTCGGCGGCGTGGACGTCGAGCGAGTCAAACACGCGAAAGACGTTGCCGAGGCCGTCGAGGTGGTCGAAGTGGATGTGGGTGATGATAGCGGCGTCGGGAAGTGGAACCGACTCACGCAGGAACTGATACCGGAAGTCGGGGCTGAAGTCGACGAGCAGGGACTCGTCGGTGCGGTCGTTCTCGACGTGGACCGAAAAGCGCGTGCGTTCTATGTCGCGCTCGCGGGCGGTTTCGCAGGTGTCACACTCACAGCCGACGGTGGGTGTGCCGGTCGTATCGCCGGTTCCGAGGAGCGTTACGCGCACGGGGTGATCACCATGGCTGTGGTTGGACTGCACTGCCCTGCTTCGGCCCGTCCCGTCTCACGGCCGATCAGTCGGCGTCGGCGTCGATTATACATACGTCTGCCCTTCCGCCAGCGCCTGCTGGATCAACGGGTGATTCGGTTGCGATTCGAACCGCTTCGCCGGGATGACGGACACCGAGACGACGATACCGTGCTCGATGCCGATCGATTCGCCAAGCGACTCGAGTTGGCGTTCGAGTTCGTCGTCGAGTGCGTCGTCTGCGAGGCCGACCAGGAGTTCCACCGAGGCGTGGACGGGGCGGTCGTTCTGGACGGCATCGCCGAAGGCGACGAGACGTTCGATTGCGTCGCCGTACTCGGCCTGTGCCTGGCGGGCGAACGCCGCTGCGGGGTCGGAAGGGGATCCGCTGTGAGAACCAGGATCCGAATCGGAACGCGTGACCCGATTCAGAGTGCGGTCTCCCCGACCGTCCGTATCGCGGTCTCTGTCCCCGGGTCGTGGCCCATCAGTCATTGCTAGACCGTTTATCCCCATCGCATAAAGGGTATACTGATCACCGACACCATGGGAGAGGCGTACGCCCCGGAACCGTGATCGATGTCGAGGATGTGTGCTTGTATGTCATTCTCTAGGTGATCGGATCCCTTTCCACCCACTATGCAGTTGGACAAATAGCCACAAATTCAGACTAGAAATCCGTTCCTGTTCAGTGATTACGTATGAGAAAAACGAGACACTGATCCCACGACTCAGCGGCTACGGGAAGCTGACTGTTGGGAGCGTCGTGGCCGGTGTCGTGGTGCTGCTTCTCGGCAACTCGAGTTCGCTTGCCGACGGGGTCGTCAGTCTCGCTGTCGTCGTTCTGGTCGTCGCGATGTATCGGAATCGGTCCGACGGGGACAACCGGTGACACGGAGACGGAACTGACTCCGGAACAGAACGGATTCGATCAAAAGAGTCGGTCGACGAGTTCGGTTTGTAGTCGTGTGGGGTCAGTGTCGGGCGTCGGGTCGATTACGAGTTCGAAGGTCGGCGTGAACTGCGGTGCGTGCTCGCGCAATCAGTGGTCGTGGCTGTGATCGTGGTCATGATCATGGTCATGGTCATGCTCGTGTCCACCATCACTCGCCGTCCCCTCGATATCTCCACCCGCGACGAGCGCGTCGTGGTCGCCCTCGATCATGTCCATATTCTTCAGGCTATCCCGTTCCTCGAACTCCTCGACCGCATTGAGCAGGTCGTCCTGGGTTAGTGTTCGTCGGTCCTCTGTGAGCGCTTCGAGGACCGCCTCGCGAAGCACCATCCGAAGGTCGCTGCCGGTCAGCCCTTCCGTGGCCTCGGCGATGAGTTGCGGATCGAACTCCTCGATGTCCATCGTACGGGTGATGACCTGCAGGATGTCCGCGCGCATGCCGTAGTCCGGCTTTGGGAAGTTGATGATCTCGTCGAAGCGCCGCCAGGCGGCGTCGTCTAGCTGATCGGGGTGGTTCGTTGCACCGATCAACAACACGTCGTCGTCGATCAGCGAGATGTTGTCGACGGCTTTGAGCAAGGTGTTGACCGCGCGCTTTAACGCCGCGTGCTCGTCGCTGCGGCGAGTCTTGGCGACGAAGTCGAACTCGTCGATAAAGAGAATACACGGCGAGAGCCGCTTTGCGACCTCGAACGTCTTGTCCACGTTCTTCGCCGTCTCACCGAGGTACTGGGAGGTGATCATCGAGAGTTTGACCTCGACGAACGGGAGGTCCATATCCCGCGCGAGCGCCTGTGCGGTCGAGGTCTTCCCGGTTCCCGGTGGGCCGACGAACAGCAGTTTCCCGATCTCGCGCAGACCGATTTCCGCGAGGTAGTCGCGGTGTTCGATCGCCTTCGAAATCTTGTCGATTTCGGCCTCCTGACCGTCCGTCAACACCAGATCGTCGAGCGTGATGTCGACTTCTTCGGGTGCGCGAACGTCGACGAGGTCGAGCATCTCCTCGTCCTCCTCGGTATCGAAGTACTCTTCGAGAAGGCTGTCGATCCAGACGCGGTCGGCCTGTATCGGCCGGTTGCGCTCGCGGGCTTCCTCGTGGCTCACGTCGCCGTCGATGGCGTCGTGGTCCGCGAAGTGCTTTGCGAGCGTTGGGTTCTCGTGTAAGCGGTCGGCGTCGACGCGCTCTGCGAACCAGGATTCGGCCATCTCCTGCTGAGTGAGCGAGATCGAGCCGGAGAATTCGTCGCGCTCGGTGAACATCAGTTCGGAAATGGCGTCCCACGGCCGGTCGACGCCGGTTGCCTCGCGAGCGGTGCTGTTGGTCGCCGAAAGCGGCCGGCTGATACCGGTGTGGCGACGGCGGTTCGGTTCCTCCTCTTCATCCTCCTCGTTGTCGACGCCGCCGGTCCAGAATACCCGGCGAAACGACGGTGGAAGGTCGTTCTCGTCAAGCGTCCTGTCGTCCGAGTACACGCTCGTCGTGAGCAGGAACTCCACGACATCGAGCGCTGCATCACTCATTCGGTCACCGTACTCACTACACGGTCTTAACAGCGTCGTCACGTCCATCGTATGTGAGAGCGTGCCGACATCGTCATCGCCGGTCAGTGGTCACCGCTGGCGACCACGGCTGGGCCGAAACAGCGACGACAGGCAACGGTGACAACTGGCGACGGCACAACGATTTTCGTCCCCCGGTGCACACCAGTCCGTATGAACGTACTCGTAGGACTCGGCGGTAGCGACGAATCGATCAAAACGCTCCAACAGACGATCGAGCGCACCCAGGATGTGGGCGACGACCTCACCGTCGCCGTCCTCGAGAAGCCAGAGTCGAAACGCAGCCAGGACGAAATGTACGAGGAAGCCGACTCCCTGCTCTCCGAGGCCGGCGTCGACGCCGATCTCGTCCGTCTCGAGGGCGACCCCGGCAGTGCGCTCGTCGACCACGCTGAACAGGGCGAGTTCGACCAACTGGTCATCGGCGGCGGCACACTCAGTCCGATGGGGAAAATTCAGCTCGGACCGATCACCGAGTTCGTCCTGCTGAACGCGCCGACGACCGTCAAACTGGTGCGATAACGATGGGCCGCGAGCGACTCTACCCCGACGAGCCGTCGGGACCGTTTCCGTCGCCACCGTCGACTATCGAGGACCGCGAGGGTCGCGACATCGAGATTCAAGCCCCTGGCGAGCTCACGACCGACCTCGAAGCCGTCGTCGAAATGTACGACCAGTTCGATCCAACCGACCGGGCCCAGGGGATCCCACCGACAGGCGAACAACGGATCCGCAACTGGCTCGAAACGATCGCCGACAAGAGCGTCAACGTGATCGCCCGCCACGGCGAGACCGTCATCGCTCACGCAATGCTGGTGCCCGACACAGACGACCCAGCAGCGATCGAGGACAGGGATGAGATCGAGTGGGAACTCGCCATCTTCGTCCTGCAGGACTACCAGCGGGCGGGAATCGGGACCCACCTGCTCGAACACCTGCTCGGCCACGCGAGCGACGTCGGTATCGAACGCGTCTGGCTCACCGTCGAGCGATGGAACAATCCCGCAATCGCACTCTACGAGCGCGTCGGCTTCGAAGCCTCCGGCACCGAGAGCTTCGAACAGGAGATGTCGATTCGACTCGAGTAGTTCTTCCTCGAGACTCGGTTTCCTCTCGCACTCTCTGTCTCTCCTTGTCCCTGTTAGACCGAGAGCACCGGCTGACTCGCATAGGACAGCACGTACTCGGCGACCTTCTCGAGTACCTCCGCCGACGCGGCGTCGCTCACGGGTTCGCGTGGGAGAACGATGAAGTCGGCGTCGACGTCGTCTGCGGTGTCGAGGACGACGTTGCCGGGGTGGCGCGTCTTGCGCGTCTGTGAAAAGCCGTCGTCGATCGAGGTCGACAGCGAGACGTCTCGCTGGTCGGCGATCCGGCTCACGTCTTCGAGAAAGCCCTGTGAGTTCTCGGCGACGGCGGCTTCGTCGACGGTGCCAACGTCCATCCCGCGGACGACGCCGCGGCCGAGTACGTAGAGAACGTGGACCGACGCGTCGTAGCGGTCAGCGACCGCGACGGCATACTCGACAGCAGTCGCAGACTCGTCACTTCCGTCGACGGGTGCGAGAACGGTATCTACGGTCACCGGCTCGCTGTCGTCCATGGACATATGGGGAGGGTGTGCGCGCAGTCGGCAAAAAGCCTCGGGCGAGAGTCACCACATTGGAGTCGCTCTGTCCACGCAGGTCAGTCGTCTTGCAGTTGTTCGATCTTCTCGAATGCGGCCTGTTCGTGTTCTTCTGAGTGGCCCTCGGAGACGAAGTAGAAGACGAGGCCAAGCACACACCACAACAACACGATCAGCCACTCGTAGGGCCACAGCAGGGCAGATTGACCGCCAGGAAGGTAGAGGTAGACGAAGAACACCGTCAGAGCGAGGCCGAAGGAGCCGACGGCCTTGCCGCCCGGCACTTTGTACGGTCGGTCCATCTCGGGCTCGCGGTAGCGCAGAACGAGGAAGGAGACGGCGACGAGCAGCCACGCGACGACGATACCGAGTCCGCCCGCGTTGACGATCCAGTCGAGCATCTGTTCGCCGAACAGCGGTGCGAGCACGGAGAGACCGCCGATAAAGAGGATCGCATTACTCGGCGTGTTGTACTTGGGATGGATCTTCGCAAAGGACTTCGGCAGCATACCGCTCTCTGCAAGCGCGAAGATGGCGCGGCTGCCACCGATGATGAAGGCGTTCCAGCTGGTGAGGATGCCAGCGATGCCGGCCAGCGCCATGAGCTGGCCGATGGTCTGGCTGTCGAACAGCGCGGCCATCGCATCAGCGGCCGGCAGCGTACTGTCGACGAGTTCAGCGCCGGAGAGGCCGCGACTTCCACCCCAGATCACGGCGATGTAGAACAGCGTCGCCATCCCGACGGCGGCGATCACGAGCAAGCCGAGCGAGCGCGGATCGACGTCGGCCTCCTCGGCCGACTGAGGGATCACGTCGAACCCGACGAACATGAACGGCGTCTGGAGGATAACGGCGAAGATGCCGGCGGTGCCGGCGGTGAACGCGGGGTCCGGCGAGGGAGAGCCGTAGCCAATCGCGCCGGCGATGAGGACGGCACCCGCAAACGCGATCACGATGGTCATGATGATCTGGAACTGCGCCGCCGGACGGATGCCGACGTAGTTCAGCGCCGTGATGAAGACGGTACCGAGGACGCCAACGAGGACCCACGTCCCGTAGACCGGTTCCCCGGCGACCGACCAAAGTTCGACCGCGTTGAAGTTCGGAATCAAGAACGCCATCGCCGAGGGGAGCGCGACGGCTTCGAACGCGGCGACGGTGACGTAGCCGAAGATGATCGCCCACGTACAGACGAACGCTCCGATCGGCCCGAGCGCCCGTAAACTGTAGACGTGCTCGCCGCCGACGATCGGCATCGCAGAGGCGAGTTCGCCGTAGAGGATCGCGACGACACCGACCATGAACCCGCCGATAATAAAGGCGAGAATCGAGCCGAGCGGGCCGCCTTCGTTGATCCACGTGCCGGAGAGGATAATCCATCCCTAGCCGATCATCGCACCGAACGCGAGAACTAACGTGTCTCGTTTTGAGAGTGTGCGAACGAGTCCACTCTCGGTTGTCTCTGACATACACACTCGCAAACCAATTGATTGTATAAAACACCATCTCTCTCGCGCATATTAGACATGGTCCGTGTTTTCAATATATGGTGGGATATTAGACAACAATTCACAAATTAGCGCCAGTTGGGACAGCCAATCTATCGCGATAGAATCCGTTTCGAACCGTGTTCAATTGAGAAACAGTTACAGCGGTTCGGACGACAGCATAGAGACACACCGACGCACTGTCCCACATCGGGTCACCGAGTCGGCCCGCTGCCGACCCGACTCGAGTACGGACGTGCACGGCGAGTGATCACAATGAGCGACGACATGGGACGCGACACAGCCGACCTCGACGAAAAGGACATTCAGATTCTCAAAGCGGTCGCCTCGAAGGGCGTTACCAGCCCCGACAAGATCCACCAGGAGACTGGCATCCCCAAATCCACGGTTCACTACCGCCTGGATCAGCTGCAGGACGCGGGGGTACTCGAGAACGACCGCTACGATATGAACCTCGAGAAACTGGGACTTTCGATCACACTCATCTCGGAGGTGTGGGCGGAGTTCGACGAGGGGTACCACCAGACCGTCGGCGAGAAACTCACCGCGATCGAGGGCGTCAATCAAGTGCACTTCACGATGGGCGAGACGGATTTCGTCGTCATCGCACACGTGCCGAACCGACAGCTGGTCGAATCGCTAGTGGCGGACTACGAGGCGATCGACGAGATTCGGCGCACGAGTTCGAAGTTCGTTATCACGACGCTCAAGGACGAGCCGTTACCGGTCAACGATTTCGAGTACGAGACGCTCGTGCGTACGTTGACGGATTCGGAGCTCGACGTCGAGGATGACGCCGACAACTGACCCCGACGACTGACCTTGACGGAGTCCCGCCCGCGGCGGACTGCCGTCAGGGTTTATAGCAACGGCCACCCAATCGTCGGCCATGTTCGACACGGTCGTCGTCGCCACAGACGGCTCCGACAGCGTCAGCCGTGCTATCGACGTCGCACTCGATCTGGCCGGCCGATTCGACGCCGAGGTCCACGCGCTCTCGGTCGTCGACGCCAGCGAGGTCGACGCCTCACCCCAACAGCTCCGCGAGGAACTGCGCACCGCACTCGAGACGACCGCCGACGCCGCGCTCGCCACCGTCGAGGATCGGACGGACCGCGAGATTACGACCGCGGCGCGCGAAGGCCGTCCAGCCGCCGAAATCTGTGAGTACGCCCGCGAGGTCGACGCCGACCTCGTCGCGACCGGTACCCGCGGCCGCCACGGCGAGAACCGCCTGCTGCTCGGCAGTGTTGCCGAGCGCATTGTCCGCACCTCGCCCGTCCCGGTGCTGACTGTTCGGCAACTCGAGTCGATGGCTGAGAGCGGTGACGATTCGGCTGCTGTGGCGTAACAGCAGCTATAGTGGGAGTGGTGCCGTCCGAAACAGCTCTGAACTGTGGAAGAGGGTTCGACGGCCACTGGTCCTCGTGACCGGTGTCGGTACCTACTGTGTGTTCGTCATCCCGCCGTCAACGACGAGCGATTCACCAGTTACGTAGTCCGAGAGGTCGCTTGCGAGATACAGCGCCGCGTCCGCAACGTCTTCAGGTTGACCCGCCCGGCGTGACGGGATTGCCTGCAAGAAGTCCGCTTCGGCATCTGTTCCCATGATTGGGTAGTCATCAGTCGTCATCGCCGTCTCGATCAGGCCCGGATGAATCGCGTTCACACGAACGCCATCGGGCCCCAGATTCGCCGCCATCGCATACGTGAACAGCCGCACAGCACCTTTTGTCCCACAGTAGGTGACGAACTCGCCCGACCCCTCAAGACCAGCGACCGACGAGAGGTTGATAATCTTGCCACCGTCGGCTTCGACCATCCGCTTTGCTGCCGCTTGCGCGCCGAAAAAGACACCTTTGACGTTGATGTCCATCATCCGGCCGAACTCGTCCTCGTCGACGTCGAGGAATTCCTCGCCGTGGAAGATTCCCGCGTTGTTCACCATTACGGTGACACCGCCGAACTCCTCAGCGGCCTCGACGGCCGATTCGAGGTCATCGACATTCGTGACGTCACACTCGACGAATGTCGCCTTCGCGTCCGTTTCGGCCTCGATCAGTTCGTGCGTTGGTTTCCCATCCTCTCGAGGCGACTCCTGGATGTCTGCGACGACGATGTCGGCTCCCTCTGAAGCGAACTGGCGTGCAATCGCGCGTCCGTTTCCGCTCGAACCACCCGTAACAACGGCTACGTCATCCGTGAGTAATGGAGACATTACACACGATATAGGCCACCAGAAGAGATAACGTTAGCGCGAGTGAGTCGGCCAGGAGTATAGACGGGAGCTGACAACAGCCACCCAAGACCGGCGGTTACTTCCCGCCCGCTCACCCAGTACCGGTATGTTCGACGAACTCATCGACAGCGGCGAGCTCCCGATCGCTCGCAAGTCTGTCCTCCCGGGCACCGGCTTCTTTCTCCCGGACGAACTCGAGGAGGACTTCGAAGACGAACAGACCCAGGCAGCACTCGAGGGTGCGGATGTCGCAGTCATCGCCGACTCCGACGCGGACGGCCTCGCCTGTGTCGCACTGATTCGTGAGGCGTACGACGACGTGCAGGTTGTGCCGGAGCCGGACGACGACACGGACACCGAGGACGCTGAAGGAACCGAAGAAACCGAAGAAACCGAAGCAATCGCCGCCGGCGACAACGGCGACAACCCACTCGAAGAACCCGAGCCAACACCACACTCCGTCGCGCTCGTCCCCGCCAGCCCGCACAACGTCGAGGACGCCCTCGCCCGCGTCGCGGAATTCGGCGACGACGGCATCGATCTCTTCGTCTGTGACCTCTGTCCCGACCGCTACGAGTACGTCGAGGACGAACTCGACGCCGCACTTGACACCGCCGACAGCGTCTCGTGGTACGACCATCACCAGTGGGGCGACGACGTGGCTGACGCGGTTCGCGATGCCGGTGTTGAACTCGTCGTCGGCGACTCCGACGAAGAGTGCAGCGCCGATGTCGTCTACCGGTCACTCGAGTACGAGTTCGATTCGATGTACGAGGAGCTCGCAGCGGTCACCCGGGATCACGACCTCTGGCTGCGCGAGGATCCGCGCAGCGACGATTTGGCGGATTACGCCTACTGGACGGATCCGGCGGAGTACGTCGAGGTCGTTCGCGAGTACGGCGTCGATCTGCCAGCGTGGGCCGAGGAGTTCATCGCCGAGCGGCGAATCGAGAAAGAGCAATTGATCGAGCAGGCGATCGGTCGCGCCGAGTTCCGCGAGATTGGCGATTACACGGTCGGGATCACCTACGGCCGATGTTCGCAGAACGAGGTGGCAGAGGCGATGCGCGAGGACGGTGCCGACGCCTCGGTGATCGTCAAGCCCGCGGGCTCGGCGTCGATCCGCGGCACGGACGAGTTCGACCGCTGTCACGAGGTCGCGGGGAAGGTAAACGGTGGCGGGCATCCGAAGGCGGCGGGCTGTAAGCCCGATATCTACAACGATATGCTCGACTACGCGAATCACTGGACCTCCCGCGGTGCGGTGACGAAGCAGGTGATTCTCACTGCGTTCCGAGATGTGGTTGAGTCAGAGCCCGAGTCCGAATCCGACGAGGCTGCAGACGACGAACACGAAGACGACGAAAGTGAGACTGACGCGAACGGCGACGCCTGAGACGAGCGGTATACAACTCTTCGCGCCCGGAATCCACTCTTCTATCCAGGGACACCGAAACTGACGCTGGTCGCTTCCCGTCACGTCACAATCTCATATCGGTTCGCCAGTAGTGGATCATAACGGACGCAGTTCCGAGGATCGAGAACGCGCCACCGATCACGCCGACTGCACTGGCCGCGAAGAACGGAACGATGAGCGCACCGATGACGCCGCCGCCGACCTGCAGCAGTTTCCCAAATTCAGTGAGCTCGACGGTTCGAATCTGAAAAATGTTCTCGTAGCGAAACGCTCGCTCGGGGTCGACGATACTGAGTCCGGCAAAGGCCCCGATGAGGCCGAAGATAACGCCGAAAACGACGTTGAGTACGGAGATGGTGGCGGACATATGAGTATAATCTAACAATTGTCTCAAGAACCTTTCTGTCTGTTGAGACTCGGTACGAGAACTTCGGCTGCTGAGAAACGATGTGAGAACCGCTAAAAGACTACTCCTGGGAGAGCACGTACCGCAACACCAGCTGCAGCACGTGGACGAAGACACCGGCCACGGCGATGTAGACGCCGATCGTCTGCAGGGTTGCCGAGGCGTCTCTGTTATCTCTGACCTGCCAGATCTCGTAGCCGAGGCGGAGCAGGAAGCCGAGGAAGATCAGCACGAAGCCAACGAGCAGCAACTCTGGTAGGACGAACGAACCGACGAGGATTACGAGAACGCCGCCGATGAACGAGAAGTTCGCGAATCGCCCCCAGTGCTCGAACGTCGCACTTCGCGCGTAGATGTAGCCGGAGATCAGCGCCGTCATCACGGCGACGACGACCGCAGTCAGGGCCAGAATCTCGACCTGCAAGACCTGCGGTGCCCGCGAGAGGACGCCAGCTCCGAAGATTCCGAACGCGAGTTGCAGGATGAGCATCCCGACGAACGCGATTCCCATATCGCCGCCCGTGACGCCGCGTTCGGCGATGAGTTCGCCACCCATGATCGCTGCGCCGTAGATGATCACGCCGAGAATCGGTGCGGCCCCGAACAGGTAATTGTTGATCTCCGCAAGCTGTGGCATCTGTGCGAAGACGTACATCAGGACGACGTTGATCCCCATCAGCACGCTCGCACCGCCGATGACGCGCGCCTCACGACTCGAGAGGCCGAAGCCACGCTCTGTCTCCTGTGGTGTCTCGAAGGAACTCATTGGACGTGCTACCGCAGCAGGGCTGAAAAGCGTGGTCCTTGTTGTCGGGCGGTTTTCCGGTACCGTCAGTCGACCGCCCCAGCCGTCACGATCCGTGATCGTCACAATCCGCGACCATCACGACCGAAAGACTGTCGGTAATACCACAACAAGCGCCGCTATCCGGATGGCACTACTGGACGAACTCTCGGGCTACGAATTCGAGGACCTGATGGTCGACGTCTTTCGTCATCTCGGCTACGAGAACGTCCGCCAGTCGGCGCGTACGGCCGACGAAGGGCGCGATATTCTGATGGAAGAAGTCGTCGACGGCAGGCGACGCGCGGTCGTCGTAGAGTGCAAGCACACAGACACGGTTAGCCGCCCCGTCGTCCAGAAACTCCACTCAGCAGTGGCGACGTACGACTACGACGGCCCCAAACGGGGAATGGTGGCGACAACTGGACGGTTCACCCGGCCGGCCAGGGAGTACGCCGCCGAACTCGGCACCACCACCGACGGCGGCGTCGAACTCGTCGACGGCACCGACCTCCGCGAGATCGGCGAGGAAATCGGGATGGACCTCTACAACGGCCGCATCGAGATCCTCTGTGAGGAGGCACTCGCGCCAACTCACCCGACGGCCGGCCGCGACGCACCCGTCTTCGAGACACTCCGAGACGTCAGAAACATCGCCCCCGAAACGGTTCCGACACCCGAGACGAGCGTCGCGTTCGAGCCGATGGTCACCGTGAGTGCCAACACGAGCGCAACCTTCGAAACCTCCGTCGGCGTCATCCATAGCCTGAACGAGACGACGGACCTGGTGCTCCACGCCGGCGGCGACGAACCGCGCGTCGCACGCGGTGAGCGTCGCGACCTGGTCACCGACCGAACCGCACCGCGGGTTTCCCTCGAGGAGCGGAAAACTGAACTCGAGTGCACGTTCGACGAACTCGAGTACACTCGCTTCGGCCGGACCGAAACGGCGTACAAGGAGTGGGCAATCGACCGGCTTCGACAGGTACACACGACGACGGTTCACTACACGGGCGACAACAACGTCGACTACGAAAAGACGTGCACGCCGAACCGATCTGACGTGTCAGTCCGTTCGATCGACCCGGTCTACCTGCCACGCGTTCGCTCGCGGCTCGCACTCGGCGAGTACGAGTATCGCTACGTGTACGATGCAGCAGGCTCGTCGCGGGCAGTGGTTCGAAACGAGTTTCGCGAGTGTGTCCACTGCGAGACCAGCGGCGTCGGCGGTTCGTACACCTACTGCGACAACTGTGGGAGCATCAACTGCGAGGACCATATCAGGACGGAACGACTCGAGGACGAGCCAGTCTGTACCGGCTGTGCAGTCACCGAGCGGTTCGCGCTGAAGACGAAGTACTTCTACGACGAGGAGAATCGGGAGGCGTTCCGCGCGGAGTACGAGGAGATGGCATTGCACGAGAAGGCGATGGAGAACGTGCCGCTCGCCGTTGGGTGCGTCCTGGCGCTCCTGTTCACGCTGTTCGTCGTTGCGAGTTCGGTCGGCGTGGTGTAGGCACCAGTTTCTTGCTGTGGCTCCGCCCTCCGACACAGGCGTTCGTTGATACACTCGCGTACTCAGGCGTCCGTCGACCACGACTCACCGAGTGCCGGCGCACTCGCGTCGAACCCGTCCGCTCGTAACTCGTCTGCGAAGGCGACACACCGGTCGCCGTGGTTCACGAGAATCGTGCTGTCGCGATACGACTCGAGGAACGAGTGCAGCCCATCGCGGTCCGCATGCGCAGAGAAGTCGTACTGCTCGACCTGCGCGCTAACCGGCAGCATTCGGCCGTCGAGTTCGGCGCTGCCGGTGTCGAGCAGGTCACGTCCGGGCGTGCCCTCGACCTGATAGCCCGTCATCGCGATTTTGTTTACCGGGTGCGAGCGGATTTCGGGAATGTAGGTCATCGCCGGCCCACCGTGAAGCATCCCGCTGGTGGTGATAATGACGGTGTTCTGTTCGGCGATTCGCTTGCGTTGTCCGCGAGACGGCCCCCGTCTCGCGTGGCCAGCAAGAGCTCCACTCTTGCGTTGGCCGTCGCGGCCGTCGACGAATCGGGCGTTGCCTTTCGCACGTCGGACGAGATCGGGGTCGCGCAAGAACTCTCGATTCGCTGTCTGGAGGAACCGTTCCGCGACGCGGGTTCCCATCCCATCGACGTAGCACTCGAGATCGTGCTGTTCGCAGATGCACATGATCTCCTGGGTGCGCCCGATGGCGAACGCCGGGACAACGACGGTTCCACCCTCCCAGAGCGTCGTCTGGACGCTCTCGACGAATTCGGCTTCAATTTCACTTCGTGGGCGGCGACTCGTCTCCGAGTAGGTGCTCTCGCAGACGACGACATCCGCCTCGGGACGGGTCGTCGTTCCCGAGAGGAGTTGCTGGTCTTCGGTGTGGAAGTCACCGGTGTAGAGCAGGCGCGTCTCGCCGTCGTCGATCAGGACGTGGGCGCTGCCAGGGATGTGCCCGGCGTCGTAGAAAGTGACCTCGTAGCCCGCTGCCTCGAACGTCTCGCGGTAGCCGTGGGTTTCGGAAACCTGCGTGAGTCGAGCGAGTTCGGCCTCGGTAAACGGACAGTCGTAGGTCCCGCCGTGGAGTTTGAGGGTGTCTCTCGCCAGCAACATCGTGAGATCGTACGTCGGCGGCGTCCAGTGAACTGGCGGGCGAGCATCGCCAGCGAGCAGCGCGGGAATCGAACCGACGTGATCGAGGTGGCCGTGACTGACGACGACCGCCTCGGGGTCAACGTCGCCGATCGGAAACGCGGGTGGGTTTCCCGAATCCATCCCGAAATCCACCAAGAGCGTGTCGTCGACGACCAGGGCGCTGCGACCGATCTCTCGCGCGCCGCCGACGAACTCGAGTTCCATCGGTCTGGAGTGGGTGCTGGCGAGGTTTTCTTCTGTCGGTTCCGTGTGGACACCGCCGCTACTTCGGCACGCCGTTGGTGTCGTCCGGTGGCTCGGGACGGTTTGCAAGGCCGAGCAAGTAGAGATCGAGGAGACAGACCACGAGCACGGCGAGTGGGACCGCAACGTCGGTGTAGCTCACGGATTCGAACTGTAACGCGGTGATGACGAACGGCTCGCTGAGGTCGAACGCCCCAGAGAGGGTACGCGCACTCAGGAACGCGAGCGCGAGCACGTAGAGCCCGAACCAGCTTGCGCCGCGTTTCCACTGTCCCAGATAACAGTGGCCGAGTCCGGCGACGAACGCCGAGAGAAGGTATGCTGGCCAGCGCGGGCGTGACAGCTCGAGAGCGGTCTCAGTCATCGTCTATTGGCTCAGGTGATCCGGGCGCGAGCGACGCGGTGTCGCCACCTGGGACACGCGTCGCTCGCTCGAGTGCGGTGCGGATCGACTTCGGGCAGGTGGCGTCGGTTGCGTTGTCGAGCGTCCGGAGCGCGTCGCGTGCGGACTCGAGTGCAGCGTCACGGTTGCGCGCTTGCACGTGCACTTGGTCTTGATCTTGCTCTTGATCTTGCTCTTGCTCTTGCACTCGAACCTGTTCGTGTTCACGCTCGCTCTCACTGCAGTCCCGAGCACCGAACTGGCCGGACGAGAGCGACGGGAGCCGATAGTGGCGATACACGTCGGTCTCAGTCGCTTCAGCGTCCACGAACGAGAGTGTCGTTTCGGTCTCGTGTGCTGTTGCAGTATCCTGGTCCTGCTCCTGTTCTCGCTCCTGAACCGTCGTCCACGCTGCTGACAGCACATCAACGGCGGCTGCAACGGGCGACGAATCGATGTCGGACTCTCGAGTAGCCTCGGCTGTGAGTGCAGCCGTCAACGATCCGCCGTAAGTCGTCATCGCGGCTCTGGTGTCGGCGGACGCACCGGCGGCGATCGAACCGAGTTCCGCTGCCGTTTCCGAGAGTGTGACGAGCGGGTTTGTAACGCTGGGATTGTGCTCAGTATTGTTGTTGTTGTCACCGTCGCCGTCACCACCTTCATCTCGGTCACAATCCCCATCATCACCATCGCAATCACCATCATCACCATCGCAATCACCATCATCACCATCACCATCACCATCTCCAGCAACCACTACCCGACTCGACCCCCCACTCGAGTGCGTCCCGGACACAGCACGACTCCGTGCCACAGCGAGGAGTTGGTGTGACAGCTGTGTCGACGCACGCGTCAACACACGGTACAACTCGAGTGTCCGCTGCTCGGAGAGTGGGGCGTCGGCGACGGCGGCATATGCGCCGGCGTGGAGGAAGTCGCTGGCGAGGATGGCTGCGTCGCGGGCTCTGGGTTGTGTGTCCGGGTAGCGGTCGGTCAGGAGGAGGTCGAGACGGAGTCGGACGTATGCCTCGAAGTACGAGAGTGCGGTTTCGAGTGGGGGAAGGACGGTCGAGAGTGGTTGTGGTGGTGTGTCGGTGGCTTGCTCGGGGGGAGCACGCTGTGGTCGACCAACTACGCCAGCGAGTCGGCAGAGCGAAACGGGAAGTGAACGGTCTCGCGGCGGGGTTGCGTCGGTTACGATGGGGTGCATCGGTGGGGTACGGTCGGCGAACGACTCGTCGGCCGTTGGCGTCGGTTCGTCAGTGGAGGTGTATTCGCTCATAGCTAGGCTGAAACGCGACCGTGTCTGTTGTGGTCAGTTGGTGTCACTGGTGGTGTTGGATTCGATGTCGGTGCCAGTGTCGGTGTCGGTGTCAGTGCCGGTGCCGGTGTCGGTGTCAGTGCCGGTGCCGGTGTCGGTGCTGGTGTCGGAGTTAGCGTCGGTGTCGGCATCGGTATCTGCGTCGGTAGAGACAGCCGTCTCAGTCGTGACAGTGTACCCATCCCGCTGTGTTCGGGTCTCGGGAAAGTCGACATCGTCGGCCAGAATATCGTCGAAGATTCGATCGATAGCGGCGGAGCGAACCTGGTCGACGTAGCTGTCACGGTCGAGGGTAAGCTGTCGAATGCGCGCGCCGTCGAGAGTGGCCATCAGCAGTGTGGCCATCTCTTCGGTGTCGTGGTCGACGAACTGGCCTGCGTCGATACCGTCTTGCAGGATGTCTTCGATGAGTTCGCGGAGATAGTCGTCGCTCTTCCGCAGGTTTTCACGATATGGTTCGTGATAGGGTGCCTGCGTTCGGAGTTCGAGCATCGCCGTGTGGAACGACTGGCGCTTGTCAGTATCGTTTGCGGAGCCATAGAGGAACCAGTCGACGACCGTTGCGAGCCGATCGACCGGCGGTAGCGACGTCGTCTTGTCAACTCGTTCGTCGAACCAGTCGACCAGATACTCGATGAACTCGGCGACGAGTTCTTCTTTCGAGTCGTAGTGATAGAACAGGAGGGACTTGCTCTTGTCCGTCTTGTCGGCGATAGACTGTGCCGTAAGCTCGCTGTAGCCGTGCTCGCACAGCGCCTCGTAGGTGGCGAGCATAATCTCCTCACGAACGTCGGAATCGGTCACTACTGACTCTTTGGTCAGGAACCCATAAAAGTCGTTTCGTTCGCCCCAGCTGTCACGTCCTGTAGGCTTGCACTCCGAATCGGGCATAGCCGCCAAATGCGAGTTCGAGCGACCCAATCCACCAGTTCCACCGGTTGACGACTGACTCGTCCGGGGCATCACCCAGTTCATCGACGACGACCGCAGCAGTGAGTGTCACATCACAATCTCGTTCGTACTGGCCCGAATCGTCGAGATCAACCGCTTGCCGGACCACGACACGTCGTTCGGCAGCCCCGCCAGCGAACGCCGCGGCCAACAGCTCGTCGAGTCGATCCGGGTCGAGTGCCATAGGTATCCATTGGGCGGGAAGCTCCTAACAGTATGCCAGCCAGTCAGACGGCCTGTTGTGATTTATTGTCAGTAACCACTCGACCCTCGGCCGGAGAGGAATCGCCGGCAAAACGCCACGCCGATCCGCATCGGTATCAGGGTACTCGACGCGACAGTCCCACCATCCACCAGAAAGCGCGATAGGCTTTCAATCCCGCAACTCAGTAGCAGCCACGTGAAACACGGCAGCGAACCCGCCCCAGAGTGGCCCGTGTTTCGATGTGTTTTTGAGCGGCGACCGTTTTTTCCCGTGCATGGCAAGTTTCACTGTTGTCGTTGGCGACCCCGAATCCGGGTCGTCGTACCAGCTCGAAGCGGCGGAACAGGACGCAAACCGATTTATCGGCAAGGAAATCGGCGAGGAAGTCGACGGCAGCGCCGTCGGCCTCGACGGCTACACGCTCGAGATTACGGGTGGCTCCGACGCCGCTGGCCGCCCACTCAACGGCGAGGTCGCAGGTGCGGACCTGACCGAAGTCCTGATGGAAGGTCGCCAGACTGGCTACAAGCCCGAGCGTGACGGCGAGCGCCGCCGCATCACCGTCCGTGGACGCGAAGTCTCCGACGCCGTCGCACAGATCAACGCCTCGATCGTTGGCCGTGGCAGCACCGACGTCGACGACCTTCTCGGCGAGGGCGGCGACGAAGACGACGAGTAATCCGACAGCGCGAGTTCAACTTTTATGGCAGATAGAATCGCGAGCGATCACCCGTCAGTGCAGACGGTTCGATCGACGTGTTCGGAGACGGCGACGGGCGTACAGCTTGCAATTCCGGCCGACGACCGCGAGGCGTTCACGACGGGCGACGTCGTTCGTATCGTCCTCGACGGCGACGAGTGCTTTACGCAGATCGAGCGTGCACTCGTCGGTGACGAGCTGACGATTCCTGGTGTCTACGAGACCCCTGACCTCGCGCGAGATCCAAGCGGTGGGACGGACCGCCTCGAAGCGTGGGTCGACGATCACGGAATCGCGAACGAGGGCTCGGTTCTAATCGACATCGTCGAACCCGACTTCCTCTATGGGCTGCGGGAACCAGGGTCAACGGCCTACTACGACGCCTACGAACCCCCAAGTGACAGTCTCTCGTCGATTGCGAAGGACCTCGAAGAGTAGTTGCTGACATCCGCCACCACTGAACAGGTCGTGGGCTCTCTCACTGCGTTCCGTGGCGTTGATGATTTTGACTGAGCGTTGCTGATTGTGGCCAGCAGTGAGAGAACCCAACGACACTCACACCTCTCGACCGACCGGCTCAGTAACGAGCCAGGAACACCGCCAGCAACAGACCGAACGCAAGATGTTCGAGCATCGTTTGCTCGAGTGTCGTCCGAACTGCGACCTCGTCTGCGGTCGAGTATTCTTTGGTTCGCACTTTGGCGTGCATCGAGAGGTAGCCTGCTTCCTGCAGGTCGTGCAGCGCTGGATACACCGTCCCAGGGCTCAACGTGGTCTCGAAGTGCTGTGACAGGTCCGACAGGAGCTCATTGCCGTGTGACCCATCGTGGAGTGCAATCAACAGGAGCAGAATCTCGTCGAGGTTGTGTTTGACGAGTTCGTCGGTAAATTCGACCTCGGTAACGGGCAGTTCTGCCAGTGCCTGTGCCAGCAGTTCGTCGAGGTCTGAGTCGATACTCCCGGTTGCAGCAGACTCCTGTTGGTGACTCTGGGGCCGGCCACTGTCGTCCGTCGATACACCTCTCACGCCTGCCGTTTCGATCCTATCGGCGGCCAGCGACTGTCCACCAGACAGGTCAGTTGCAGCCGTTTTCGAGAGCGCCTCGAAGAGTATGTCGATTGTCTGTGATGTATTTCCCATTCACTATCACCGCATCCCAGCGTGGCAACCGTCCAATCTCGGCCATGCACCGCCGAGCGACGGACCACACTACTCACATCGAGTGAACGTCTGGCTCTTCCATCGTATAAACGACAGGGTGTCAACCACACAGAACGTAGATAAATCAATCGCTGTGAATTGACATAATAACTGTTTGGTGGCCAGAATACGACTCTTTTCTCGGAGGCCGTCTGTCGGAGAGTGATTGTCTACTTATCTTCCACCTATGCCCTCATATATTTCGAAATAGTCCAGAATAGAATACATTGATAAGTATTATGGCCGATTTTGCCAATACAGACGGGAATTTCCGGGTCAAAATCCTCGGGCGCGGTCGGCACCAGCCCGAATGCAACACAGACCCACACTGCACTGATCACGGCGAACGCACCACGGAAACATCGCGCGAACAGCGGCCTTTTCCACGTCGAGCGCCAATCGCTGGCCATGAGTGTCCCACGCGAGGAGTTTTTGGCCGGCGAGCGGCCCGACGATGTCGCACTGTTTCTTGCAGAATCGTACGTTTCTGACGACCGACTCGAGTCCTTCGGCGAGTCCGTCGAGGGTGGCGTCCTGATTATCGTCGACGGCGAACGGGGCCGCAATGCCTTCGAGGCGGCGACCGGCAGCCAGGCAATGGAGTTCGCACAGTCCGCGATGGGTATCGAGGGACTCATCGACAGTGATCTTGCGGGCGGACGGTGTCCGGAACGCCCTGCCAGTGACGGAGATGGCGGGGGTGACAGTGGCAGTGGCAGTGGCAGTGGCAGTGGCAGTGGCAGTGGCTGTGGCAGTGACCGTGACCGTGACCGGGACAGTGACAGTGGTGGTGACAATGACCGTGACAGTAATCGTGACAACGACGGCGGCCCCCACGACGAAACCGACGATCACAACATCCAGTTCATCTTCGCCTTCGCCGAAGAACAGAACGAAGACGTCGGCGGAATCTATGCCGAAGGCGATGTCGTCCACGCATACGCACAGTGTTCCTGCGGAACGGCCTTCTCCGACCGCTGGAACGTCCACCAATCCCAGTAACAGCCCTTCCGGTCGCAACTGCGCGCAGAAACGTCTTTGAACTCCCTGCCATGTATTCACTATGCCGATCAATTCCGACAACGGAGAGCACCCACCGGACGCAGATCTCGACCTCTCGGACGCGGAACTCGACGCCCTGCACAATCTCCAGCTCGGCATCGAACACGTTCACCGTGCCTACGGGTCACTACTCGAGTTCCATCACCGACTGGGACACGCAATGGACCGTGTAAGCGACGCCGAGGACGAACTTCGCGAGGCCGGCCACGAGGAGTGGGCCGACGCGATTCGGGATGACCACCTTCCGGCAGGCGCGGTCAGCGACCAGTGGACGTACGAACTCGTCGAGGAGTTCTCCGCGGAGTTCGTCGCGGAGATGGACGAGTTCGAGACAGCAGTACGAAACGAGTTGGCCGATGGCGTCGGTCACGTGCGCGAGCGTCGCCAGCAGCGGCGGATTCGTGAGCGAGCAGTCGACGACGGCTGATGCCGGTGCTGGCATCTGGCCCCTTTCTCTGACTCCACGGACCCGGCCCTTTCTGCGGACCAGACTCCGACTACGACTACTTCGCTCGACTCTGACTCCTGAACCTGATTCTAATCACTGGACTCGACCCTAACCACTGGACTCGACCCTAACCACTGAACTCGACCCTAATCACTGAACCCGACCACTCCAGACAACTGCGAGAGTGAGGAAGGATTTTCGACACCCCAGTTGTATCACCAGGCATGACCGAACAGTACGACGTCATCGTCCTGGGCGTCGGCGGGATGGGAAGTGCAACGGTTTCCCATCTGGCCGAACGCGGCGTCGACGTCCTCGGCCTCGAACGATACGACATCCCGCACGGCTACGGCTCCTCGCACGGCATCACCCGCATCTTCCGGCTCGCATACTACGAGCACCCTGCGTACGTCCCCCTGCTCACGCGTGCAGACGAATTGTGGACGGCACTCGAGTCCGACCACGACCAGCAGCTACTGCACCGCACCGGCTCGGTCGACGCCGGCCCACGCGACGGTCCGCTCGTCGAGGGCTCGAAACGCTCCTGTGTGGAACACGACCTCGACCACGAAGTGCTCTCGAGTACCGAACTCGCAGAGCGCTACCCGGGCTATCAGCTCCCGGAAGACTACGAAGCCGTCTATCAGCCCGACGGTGGCTATCTGGTCCCCGAGGAGTGTATCGTCGCGCACGTGAACCGGGCCCACCAGCACGGCGCAACGGTTCGCGCACGAGAGCGCGTCGTCGAGTGGCAGTCGACGGCGGATGACGGTGTCCGCGTCGAGACCGATTACGGCATCTACGAAGCCGACAGGCTCGTCATCACTGCGGGTGCGTGGGCGGCCGCGTTCGTCGACGAGCTAGCAGAGATTGCTGTCCCCGAACGGCAAGTTCTCGCCTGGTTACAGCCCGAGGAGCCGTCACACTTCGAGCCCGATGCGTTCCCCGTCTGGAACCTACAGGTTCCGGAAGGACGATACTACGGCTTCCCAGTCCACGGCGTGCCCGGCTTCAAGTTCGGCCGGTACAACCACCGCGAGGAGACCGTCGATCCCGAGGCGTTCGAGCGCGAGCCGACCCAGGCCGACGAGCGGCTGCTGCGGCAGTTCGCCGAGCAGTACTTCCCCGACGGCGCAGGGCCGACGATGCGACTCGAAACCTGCCTGTTCACGAACACGCCGGACGACCACTTCGTGATCGACACCCTTCCAGACCGGCCACAGGTCTCCGTCGCAGCAGGGTTCTCCGGTCACGGCTTCAAGTTCGCGAGCGTGATCGGCGAAATCATGGCCGACCTGGCACTCGAGGGCGAGACCGAGCACGACATCGAGATGTTCTCGCTGGACCGGTTCTGACGGCGCGGCGGTACTCGAGTTGCTCCCCACTTCCAATTCACACCAGTTCCTGATTTCGACGAGTCTACTGCGTGGTAGACGACGGGGTGGCGTCGTTGGCGGTCGATTCGGTGTCCGTTTCAGCACCCGAGTCTGATCCTGACGTCATCGTGTTACGTCCGTTCGTTTCGTCGACCCACTCGAGTGTGTCTTTGGCTTTGGCTTCGGCTTTGTCTTTGTCTTCGTTTCCGTTTCCGCCTCCGTCTTCGTCTTCGTCTCTGTCTCCGCTGCCGTGTTCCTCTTGTACCTGCGCCTGTCCCTGTCCCAGTTCCTGCACCTGTTGTGTCTGTTCCCGTCCCCGATCCTGCATCCGATCCAGCCCTCGCTCACCGTCCACAGCCAGTACTCCAGCACGCGGCGGCTCGAACACGTACACCACGTCTGACCCCCGAACAAGATACCATCCCGTCCGCTCGTCGAACACCAGCGGCGACTCGAGATCGATCGCGAGGTCGGCGAGTGTCGCGAGCGTCTCGACTGCCGCCGTCGGCCCTGTGACTGCTTCGTCGGGCAGCGTTACTCGCGTCGTCATCGGTTCGAACTCCGCGCGTGCATCGAGGTACTCGAGCCGGGTCTGATCCTCGGGCGTCAGTTCCGGGAGGCGACGCGAAGCGAGAGCCGTCCCAGCAAGACCGGCGAGTCCGAGAGCGATCAGAAGTGGTCCGCCAGCAGCCTGCGTCGTACTCGGCTCCGCTGGTACAGTAACCGGCTCGTACTCGTCGTGGCGCTCGGCATAGGCGCCCGTCTCAGCGTCGGTCTCGAACTGATACGTCGAGCCGTCGGCTGCGACTGCAACCGGCACCTGATAGTGGTCGACGACTACCTGGGGGGTGCCGTCGAACGTCCCCTCGATTTCACGCTCGAACACGAGCACGAGTTCGGCCTCGCCGGGCGTTGCCCCCATCTCGTCGCGGATGGACTCGAGTGTCAGCTGTGCGTCGGTAACGTTCAATTCGAACGAAGCGGTGACATCGTCATCCGGGCCAACATCTGCTTCGGAGACGCTCGTGAGCTGTTCGCGTTCGCTCCAGTAGATCCCGTCATCCGTAGCTGTCTCGCTGGTTCCGCTCTCGGAGCCACCGCCAGTCGTTTCTCGATAGACGAGATCGACGGTGACCGTCACGTCAACATCCGTTGCGGTCGTTTCCGGTGCGGGGTCGTAGCCGGCTGTGAACGCCCCCGTCGCAGTTGGTGTCACGGCGGTGTAGTACAGGGGCTCGTCGGTGAGCTCTACACCCTCGTCGTGGACCGTCGTGGCTTCCTCGACGACTGCGGTGTGGCTGATCTCGCCGGTCGCCGTCCAGTCCGTCACGAGTTGCTGTTCAGTTTCGGCCCCCGGTGCTGCGTACGCGCCGTAGCTCAGCCAGATTCCAATCCCAAGCAAGACGACGGCCACGAGGTAGAGCACCACGCGATACTCCCAGATTGACATCCTCCTCCGCGTGAACACGGAGGAATCCCACGGCACCGCACCGCTGGATTGGGATATTAGGGTTTGCAGTCTACCACTTGTTCTCTCGGTGAGAATCCGTGAGACAAGTCATGAAGGTAGACTCCAGGCTGTGCCAACCAGCCGGTACTCCTATCCTCGCCCAAACTGGCCGAAGACTCGGAGTTACTTTGGTTCAGGTCGAGACGGATGTTCTCCGCCCCGTTCACATCAGCGTTGAACGCTGCATCACACTTCTCGCATACGTACAGGCCGCGTTCAACACGCTGACTATCATCTTCTCTACCGCAGACACAACACGTCTTGCTCGTGTCGCGTTCGGACACGTCCACGACCTCGATTCCCTCGACTTTCGCCTTGTACGTGAGGATGTTGCTGAAGCGGTCGAACGCCCATCCGTGTAAGTCGAGGTTGCCGTGCTTGCCCCAGTTTTTCGACTCACCATCGTTGTCTTCACGGACCCCCTCCAAGTCCCCGACGTTGATGCGGCCAACATCTTTCTCGACACACCGCTGGACGATGTGTTTGGCGAGACTGTGAAAGAAGTGAGTGCGGCGCTCCGACCACTTGTGATGAAGCCGCGTGGCTTCGTCGCCACCAGAATTGTCGCAGTTGGCAATTTCTTTCGGGAAGTAGTACCCGTCTTGTTTCAGGCGGTTGCCGGGATAGAGGTCGGCGTCTTCGGTGCTGTACGCGACCGCCGCGAAGTTGCTGATGCCGAGATCGATGCCCGCCGTTTCGGTGCCGGGAGCGCCAGGAGTCTCGATCTCGTCTTTGCAGACGAGATGCAGCTCCCACTGATCCTTCGCGTTATCGTAGACAGCACGAACCTGTTGTAGGTTCTCAACGGTGACGCCGGGGCGAGTTTCGTATTCGACAAGGATGTACTCCCATGCTTTCGGGTGTTCCTTGTGATTCGCGCCCTTCGAGAGCCGGACCCGGTTGTTTTTCGAGTCGTGTTTGATGCCGTTTTGCTTCCACGTCACCGTCGAACGTGGGTGTTCTTCGTGGACACGGCGGCCTTCGTCATCGTAGTAGTTTTTCTTGCGGTAGCCGGGCGGATTGTCCCTGCCATCGTCACTAGAGTACCACGAGTTGAAGGCTTCAGCGAGTTCCTCCAGAATCCGCTGACTGGACTGACTATGCAGCCCCTTGTACTTTGGATGGGTCTTCAACTCGTCTTTCAACTCCTCGTGGTTGGGGATCTCGCCTGTTTCCTCCCAGACGTCTCGGGAGTGGTAGTTGGCGACGTTCCAGAGTTTGCTGGCAGACCACCCATGCCAGTCAAGCGACTCTGCCACCTGTGAGTGGTTGCCTATTTTCGCTCGATGGGTGCGGTGGACCTCCAGCATTCTGAACGTCTGTATAATCACTTATATTCGCTTGTCTTATAACTATTTGGTTTAAGGGCGGTGGAATATCCGGCCCTGCCATCGGCGGTGGGCTGTGGAGGGGTTGTCGGATTCATCCTGACCCTAAAGGGCCAGGTATTCTCCTCTGTTTTGTATAACTGACGCCGGCAGCACGTGTAGATACCGGTACTCCGTCACGTACGCCGGATAATAGCCCGTCTCGTCGGGTGCCGAAATCGCGACCTCGATCTCGCCCGTCGACTGCGGTCCGACCGCTTCCCGATTGGACTCGAGTGCCACGTGCTCGCTCCCGGACTCGACGTAGGAAATGACCGGCACGTAGCCAGCGTTCGGGAGTGGGTGTGTGAGTTCGTCGGTCGTGCCACGTTCGACGACCAGCGGCTGCTCTGAGTCGAAGTCGGCGCTGACGACGTTGTAGGAGTGTGTCCCAGCAGGGACGACCATCGCGGCCGTCGCACCGACGACGACGAGCAGAGCGAACCCGAGACAGAGGTATCGTGGATCGAGGTCGGGACTCGAGTCCGGCTGCGCGAGTGACGATTCGGCCTGCTGTGCGCTGCGTTCTCGGATCGTTTCGACCACATAGAGACCGATCGAGAGCCCGAGTAGAACGAGTGCGAGCCCAGAGCTGTCGAGCAGCGATCGAATCCCGAGTGTCGTCGCGAGCCAGATCTGAACGCGCTCGAGCGCCGATCCTGCAGTCATGATCGCGGTTCCGAGCGATGGAATCGTCACCGGCTCACCGCCGAGTTCCCACGCTGTTGCGACGATTTGTCCGTCCTGGACGGGCGGCTCACCGTTATCCTGGTCGGTGAACGGATTCGCATCACCCTGGGTCGTGTAGCCGTGGTCGGTTTCCTCCACGATCCGGTGTGTCGTGAGTTCGCCGTCTTCGATTTCCTCTGCTTCGAAGACGACGACATCGCCGGGTTCGGGGCTTCCGGTGAGCGCTGTGGGAACGGCGACGAACCCGTCTCCGGTGTCGATCGTTGGCTCCATACTCCCCGTTTCGACGAAGCCAAACAGGATGGGCTGGCCGAGTATCTGTCCCGCAACGAGCGCGACAAGGACGAGCACGACACCCACCTGGACCGCGAGTTCGACAGCCTCCCGGCTCATTGTCTGTACGGTAGCGCCAACTCTACAGTATATTGAACTTTTGGCCGAACGTGACTATCAGCTGAGTTGATACCCGATTCGATCATCTGTCTGCCAACAGGGCTGGCCAGGTCCAATCGCGCAGTAGACGGACACGTGTTCATGCGCGCTGCCCCCGAAAGAGGAAAACCGCGAGTGCGAATGCGACACCGACCACCACAACCACAGCAGGACCGGTTCCAAAGACGAACGGGGTCGAGTCCGCTCCACTCGACGGTGTACCATCATCGCTTCTCTCGTCGCGATTCACGGTAGAGTCCGACGCAGATCCGTCATCGCTCCCCGCTACTGCCGTATCGATAGCCCCCTCGTCGACCAGAAACGCACTCTCGTGAGGCGTGTACGCGTAGCTGAGTTCGACCGCCTCTGCCGACTCCGCAATCTCGACCGTAACGTCGGTCGACTCGTGTGGCCCGACCACCACGTCCCGGTCTGCGACGCGCTCGCCGTCTGCAACGAACTCGAGTGCCACGTCCGCTGCAACTGTGTCCCGATTGCTGATCGTCGTGTCGACGAGCACTGACTCGTTCTGGGTCGCGTTCGGTTCCGTAGCGGTCAACGGCTCGACGGTCACTCGCGGCGCGTCGACGGCGATGGCGGTCAGCACCGGCTCTCCGTGGACGACGCCCTCGATATCGTCAGTGTCTGTGTTGTCGGCACCGATCACGGGGTCGGAATCGGAATCGGAATCAGAGTCGAAGCCGAAGTCGAGGTCGGTGTCAAGGTCGAGCTCACGTTCACGCCACTCAGTGCCGTCGTACTGGTAGGCCGAGAGTGCTGTCGCATCGAGTTTTGCCTGTTCCAGCCACGCGCGATCGATTGTAACCGTCTGCGTGGTCGAACGTGATTCAACAGCGTCGTCCGCCAGTCCGATGACGGTATAGCTCCCGACCGGAACAGCACCAGTTTCGCGGTGGAGTTCCGTGACGGGACCGACCGGTGACTTCGACCCCGCCGACTGTTCGCTCGGCGCGACGACCTCGAACTCGACCGTCCGCTCCTGGGAAAATTCAGCTCCCATGGACTCGAGTACCATTGCATCACCGATCGGCAGCGACTGGAGTGGAATCTGCTCCGGTGTGCAGGTCTGTGTCTCCATCACTGACACCGCTCGCTCCGCAAGCGATGGTGAATCGACGGTAACCGATGCTGGCTGACACTGTGGCCCCGATTCCGGCAGTGGACTCGGCACAGCAGAACTCTCGGCGTCGTCCGCATCGTCCGACTCGCCTGTATCAGCAGGACCGACCGCGTTTACCGCAACCGTCCCCTCCAGTGAGTCGCCCGCAGTAAGCCCTTCTCTATCGATCGTAACCCCGACCGAAACCGACTCGTTCGGCCCGAGAACCTCCGCCTCGGATTCGTTCTCGATCGGCCCCGCAACAGTGTGGTACTCGAGTTCATCGAGATCGTTCTCGAGCCACACCGAGGCCTGTTCGGAGCCAGTGTACGTGATCGTGAACACGTCCTGGATTTCGCTGACCGCACTCGACGAGAGTCCGCCGGCGTTCTCGATGGCTTCGTCCGTGAACTCGAGGGCGAGCGTCTCCGCTTCGACGGACGTGTAGACGCCGTTCGGCCCGTCGTGGGGTGCGAGAACGATGTCGTCGCCAACGTCGTCTTGCTGGTGGGTTGACCCGGAATCAAAACGGTCGCTCACGGTGTCCGCTGGGAGGGGAACCGCCCCGGTTCCGACGGCGGACGCTGTGAGCAGGAGGGCAACGACTGCGATGAGGTGGGTGGTGCGCAATCGGTTCATCGGTGGTTGGTAGTTGATGGTCGGTAGTTGGTGGTCGGTAGTTGATGGTCGGTAGTTGGTGGTCGGTAGTTGGTGGTCGGTAGTTGGTGGGTGGTGATCGGTTGCCGGTGATCGGTTGCCGGAACTACGGATTCTCGAGTTCGATCCTCTGCGTTCCGTTCTCGCCTACGTACGGGCCGTGGCTGTTGCTGTCACGATCTCACTGATCTGACTGCTGCCTCGACTGTGTCGTACCGTCTGTGTTGGAGGCCACACGCACCCACAGTTTGACCTCCGAGACGAGCGCGTGATCCTGCTGGTAGCCGTCGATGTCGTAATCGACCGTGATGTAGGTGATTTCGCGTTCCTCGACGACGTACGTCGTCTCGGTGGACTCCTCGCGGTAGCTAACGGCGTTCGTCTCGAAGTCGCCCTCCGCCTCTGCTTCGACGAAGGTGATTCGGTCGTCGACGTTGGGGATCGCGATCGACCTCGCGTCGTAGATCGCGTCGACGAGTTCGCCGCTTTCGCGCTCGTAGACGTAGAGGGAGATTTGATCGGTGTCTGTACCTGGACTCGAATGTGCGTGTTCGTGCGTGGATGTCATTTGGCGAGGTCTCGTGTGTCCGCAGAACGGGCCTGGTTCATTGCGGCAACGTGTCTCGGTAAGCGAGAGAGGGCGAAACTGCAACCGCTGTATTGGACTATTCGCGCGACTATCACAACGAAACCAGCAGTCCCCACCTGTATTGTAATATGATTATTGACGGCCGAAGGACAGTATTCAATCCTGAACTTCCTTCTTTGGGTCAAAGTATAGGTCATTTTGACCTGTCGCTGTTGCTGGAAATCGAAGGTTTTGGCTGCTGGTTACGTCTTCATCAACCACAGAGAAAACACAATCCGTAGTGACATGTGGATAGTAGTGACTGAACGATTCTCGATAAATACGTGAGGTTGTGTGGGGGCCGTGTTGGCCGTCGGAAAGAAGCTGTCCGTGGTAGCGCTACGCTGTTTCGGTCGCGTTACCGACAATCGTTAGCGTGTCTTCAACGGTCGTTCCGGGATCAACATCTGCGGAGTCGATGAACACGCCTGCATCGAAGTCTTCGCCGGGCTCGAGTTCGATTCCACGGTCCTTGTTCGTCAGTAGGGACCGCTCGTCGTGATCGCTATCATACAGCGCGATGTCACCGAGCTCACCCGAGAACTCGCTATAGACGACGACGGGGTCAGTTCCCTGATTTCGAACTTCGACTAGCCGGTCGAAGTAGTACTCAGAGTTTGTTCCGAGGCCGTCTCCTCGAATCACATCACCCTCGCTCGCTCCTGGGAAACTGAATTTAGTTCGATATCCCGGGTTTCGGGATCGTTCGAGAACGTCTCCCTCTTCGTTTTCAGTTGGGAGAGCGTTTAATCCGAGATATGCTCTCTCGTCAGTCTCGATGTCAACCGAGATTTCTCGGTCAACTCGGCTCGTATTGAACGCACCACTACTAACTACCAGTGAACCGCTTGCTGCGCCCGTAACGAGACCGAGGAAATTACGTCGTTTCATTTGTATCACCTTGCGGCTACACGGGCTGAAAACCGTGTTCCGCAAACGGGCTTAGTTCGTTGCCTCAGCGTAGACGCCGAGCGTTTCTGGAAGGTCGTCTGGTTCCCCTTCAGTTTCAGCGTCTCGGCCAACGAACTCGAAGTGGACGTAGACCTCGTCACCAGGGGCGATGGTCGCTCCATCGGCAGCTGTTCCACCGGTGAAGTCACCGTCGCCGTTGACATCGTTGCTGGTGCCGATTTCCTCGAACGAGTAATAGGCGCGTGGGTACTCTGTCTCCCACTCAATGGAATCAAGGGATTCCGAGAGAGTGACGGAAATGTCGTCTGTTCCGTTGTTACGAATCGCGAACACGTCCGTGAAAACGTAGTTTGCGTTCTCGCTCAGCCCTTGGCCGCCTTCTCCGTTCGACCCGAAGTCGATCTTGAATTCTCCGTCGTCTTCCGTCGAATAGGCACTAGTTGCTTCGAGGCCAAGGTAGGCGTTACTGTCCTCGACGATGTCGACGGTTACTTCTCTGTCTGCTCGGGCGACGTTAAACGCGCCAGTGCCCATCGCCGCAGCTGCTCCTGATGCCAGTGCTCCCATTCCGATTACGAATTTGCGTCGTTGCATTGTTGGATTCTCCGTGTGTTGTCGCCTGCACGTCGTCACCGGCGGACACCGCGTCCACCCCGACACCGGTCGCCACCGCCGCAATCCCCATCGAGGGATCACAATTCGTCCATCGGGAACACCGGATATTGTAATATATTCGTAGACTAGCTTCTGAGAAGAATTGAGTTTAGTCAACGGACCCAAGAGAACGGACTCGAGACAGTATCGGACGAGTTGAGAACACACTCGACCAGTAAACAGCAGATAGACCACCCCTCAATCAGTCATCTCTCGGTCAGATATCGAGGACGTCGAACGGATCAGCAGCCGCCTCGAACGAAATCTGATCGAGAAGGAGCCCCGACCCGCCGTCTTCGAGCACCGTCGTATCCAGGACGATATCGACGGCTGCCGCTTCGCCCGGCCCGAACGACGCGGCTCGCCCCGGCACAGTCAGATCGCTCTGCCCGCCATTCGGCCACGCTTCCGTCGGAACGAACTGAACGACGTCCTCTGGGAGCGCCTCGGTTACGTCTTCTCCGTCGTTGAAGAGCCGTGTATTGACCGCACCCTGATCGCCTGGACCTGAGCCGTTCGTTCCCTGATAGCGGATCGTGAACGCCTCTTCGATCCGTGTCACGGCGTTTGGGTTGACTCCCTCGCCAGCGGTAACGCTGTCATCGAGTCGCACACGAAACTGGCCGTCGGCGTCCTGATCGACGAATTCCGTTGTGTTGTCGGTCGCATCCAGAGCGAGATAGGCCGTGGAATCGTCTGCGACGGTTATCGCGACCGATCTGTCCGCTTCCACACTCGAGAACGCGCCTGTTCCCATTGCCGCGCCGATTCCAGAGACCGCTGCGCCCAGTCCGATGATGAATTTGCGTCGGTGCATTGGTAGGTTTCGTATCTGTGGTCGTCGTCGTGGTCGTGGTCAGCACGAAATCATCGCCTGCGACGTGAATTCCTGCCTCTCACGGCATATCATTGAAACGCCCAGTAGGTGTGGAGGTAGCGTTCGGTTATTATTGTAATACGTTCATAGTCGCCCTTCCATTCGATGTTTCGGTTGTTCAGGGTGAGCCAGACCACTGAACTGGGTGGGAAACGGACACCCGAGAGTAGTCACGTCAGCTCTGCTCAGATGGCTACAGCAGCCACCCCATCCCACCAACCAACTTAACTGATCACTCAAAGCAACGTATTAACCGAAATCGACAAAATCAGCCAAACCAGCCAAACCAGCCAAATTAGCCAAACCACCTCCGAAACCACTCGCAAGGCACGATACAATCAATCGCTGAGTGTCGTATTGAGGCAATTGACTCCACAACGCCAGCAGTAACACAGCGGTTGACACGCACAGGCTCACCAATACCACCTCTTATTCAACCGTTCCGAAGCGAAAATTGGCGATAACGCCCGGAATAGCCGCTTTGAAGCCACATAGGAGGAGTGGTAATAGCCAATTTTATTTCAAAAAGGCTGAACGATAGATAGTTTTATCTATAGAAGTGTTGACCCACCAACCGATGCGGGGGACTGGAATTGATCATGCGCAGGAGGTACATGTCTCGCAATCGGGTCAAGAGAGGCTCACTGAGGACGAACTCTTCGAATTACTGTCGAACCGGCGACGGCGACACATCCTACACACACTCATCAACGAAACCGAACAGGTCGATATCGGAACACTCTCACAGGAAATCGCTGCCGAGGAAGACGAGCTCGCGTTCGACGAAGTCTCGAGTAGCGACCGAAAACGCGTCTACACTGCACTCCAGCAATCACACCTCCCAAAGATGGACAACGCGGGTGTTCTCGAGTTCGACCGTGATCGCGGCACTGTCGAGGCGACGCCGGCACTCGAGGACATCGAGATCTACATGGATGTCGTTCGCGGGCGCGAGATTCCCTGGAGCGACTACTATCTCGGCTTGACGGGGATCATCGCCGTCGTACTCGGCGGCGCAACCCTGAGTGTCGGACCGTTTGCACTCCTCCCACTATCCGCGTGGGTCGCGTTTGCGATCGTTGCGCTTGCTGTCTCAGCGCTTTCGCACCGATACTACGCGCGACAGAATCGGCTGGGGATCGGCTCGTCACCACCAGCATCGAGCACCGAACTCGAGTACGAGGAGTCAGCGTAAGCGTCGATCATGAACGAAACGGGACCGACGAACGGCACCAGGAGTTCGTTCGAGCGGGCTGGAGGTCGATCGAACCGATGAAACGGACACGACGCGCTGCGCTTGCGCTGGTCGCCGGTTCGAGCAGCCTGCTCGCAGTCGAGACGCTCGGGTACTCGAGTAGCAGCGTGGATCGGTCGTTCACCGCCGACGTCGTCGATGACGAGCGGGCGTATCTGGGTCTCGATGAGGAGAGCCCGAACGACGGACAGTTGTTCGATAGCTCGCGAGAGGCACCGGCAGCGTTCGACGTTGTGAATCAGTTTACGGTATCGATCGAGGTTGCGGTTGCATTCGAGAGCGACGGAGGAAGCGAGAACGAGGGCGCCCACCCAACAGACAGCAACAGACCCGACCTTCGGGTTGGCACCATCGAGGACGGCGAGTTCACACCGGGAGTTCACGCGTCACTCACACCAGGAGCGCAACAGTCCAGACTCGCCGTCGACCTGAACCCCTGTGGAATCAGTCACGGCGAACTCGCTGCCGAGCGGTCCGGAACGCTCATCATTACCGCCAAGAACGATGCCAGCGACGCAGACGGATCGGAAGCGATGGCGACGGTGTCCCGATCGTTCGTACTCGAGTCGAATCTGCTCGCGCGAATCGGCGTCCCGTGGTCAGATGCGGTTGCGGTGGTTCGAGCGGAGTCCGGCGCCGAACTGGTAGTCGAAGTCGTCGACTGTCCGAGCGGGGAAACGAGGACTCGTCTCGAGACAGGACTGGACTTCCCAGCGATCCTCCGGTTGATTCCGGAGCGACACGACAACTCGAGTGCACGACGGGAGCAGCGAGACCTCACTGTCGATTCGATCGATGAAATCGAGGCGACGGTTGAACAGTCGACGCCAAACGGTGAGCCCAAAAATGGGGGCAATGGATCGGGAGAGAATTCTGGAAACGGTCAAAGAGACACATCTGAGAACAATTCAGATGATAGGACGGGGAGTGGACCCTCGAGTACGTCCGGTGACGGAGACGACGGAAATACTGAACCTGCCGAAGACAACGTAACCGACGAAGCAACGAGACAACCAACCCAGGACAACGAGCCATACGTCGAGGTCACACCAAAATCGATTGCGCCGAATGAGTCTGACGCTGACGTTCCCGTCAAAACGATTCGGGTTCCGTTCCCGGCGACTGACTGACTGACCTCGAAACCGGCGCTTTACGTTCCAGTTTTCACGTTCGATTCTCACGTTTGGCTTTCACCGTTCAACCTGTGGGGTTTTGGCTGTAGCTGTCAGAAAAAGGCTCTCAGTAACGGTTCAAAACCCCATCCGCGAACCGATCCAGCCCGCGCTCTGCATCCTCGGTGTCAACTGAGACGATCACGTGGTCGAGGCCCAGCGCGTCGAGCCGGTCAAAATAGTCCTGGAACCACTCCATCCCGGCCCGATATCCCAGATGAAGCGGCTCCGGCTCCGCGCCAGGGTCGTCGGCGAATTCGACGCGAACCGCGATGGCGAACGGTTTCTCGCCGGCAGCCTCGCGCCACTGCTCGAGGTAGCTCTCGAGTGTCGGCTCTGGCAGGTGGTAGAACAGCCAGCCGTCACCGTGGTCGGCGATCCAGGCGTCGGACTGGCGTGCGTTGCCGGTCGGCAACAGTGGAATCGTCTCCGTCGTCGGCGTCGGGACGAGATCGAGGTCGCCCTCGAGGTGGCCCCACTGGCCCTCGCGTTCGACGAAGTCCTCGCGCCAGAGCGCGCGGACGGTTTCGACGGCTTCGCGGAACAGTGCCCCGCGTTCCTCGCGGTCGACGCCGAACGCCTCGTACTCTGGGTCGCGGTCGCCGGAGGCAACGCCGAGGACGAGTCGGCCGTCCGAGAGCTGGTCCACCGTCGCAGCGGATTTTGCGACGTGAATCGGGTGTCGAAGCGTGAGGACGACACTCGAGGTACCGAGTGCGATTTCGTCCGTGTGTGCTGCGACGTGTGAGAGCCACGGCCAGGTGTCGAACGTCTGGCCGGCATCTCCGAATTTCGGCCAGTACGTCGGAACGTCGCGCGCCCAGAGGCCGTCGAACCCGAGTGCCTCGGCTCGCTGTGCGAGTTGTATCTCGGCTTCAGCGTCGGGCATCGACCGATTCGTACCCGTTATGGGGAAGCCGACACCGAACGTCAGCCCGTCGCCGTCGAACAGCCGTCGATAGCCAGCGTTTTCGTGTCCAGTCGGCATTCGTCCGAGCTATCGGGGCGGAGCGGATGACGGTATCGGTCTGTACGCACGCCGAGGCGAAATTTCACAATCGGCGGCCTGCTCAGAGATCGACTTCGAACGGCGCAAACTCGTCTGCACGGCTCGCGAACGCACCCAGCAGCGTCGCAATCTCCTCGAGGTCGTCCGTATCGATCAGCTCAACCGGCGTGTGCATGTACCGGTTCGGCACGCTGACCACCTGCGAGGGGATCGCCCCCGCCGCAGTGAAGAAACTGTCCGCGTCCGTCCCGGTTCCGCGACCGAGCGCTTCGACCTGTAACTCGAGTTCCCGTTCGTCTGCGATCGATCGCAGCGCGTCGAAGACGGCCGGATGATTCGTGCTGCCGCGGCCGAGGGCCGGGCCGCCGCCGAGTTCCATCTGGCTTGTCTTTGTGCTCGGCGCGGAGGGGTAGTCGACCGCGTGGCCAACGTCGACGACGAGGACGGCGTCAGGTTCGAGGTCGAAGCCGACCATCTGTGCGCCCTTCCGACCGACTTCCTCCTGAACCGTGGAGACGGCGTAGACGGTCGCGTCGGTGCCGGTTTCGACGGCCTGTCGGAAGCCCTCGGCTGCCGCCCACGTCCCGACGCGGTTGTCGAGCCCGCGGCCGGCGAGGCGAGTTTCCGAGAGCCACGACACTGTCGAGGAGAACGTGATCGGATCGCCAATTTCGATGCGCTCGCGCGCCGCGTCCTCGCTTTCAGCGCCGATATCGATCCAGAGATCCTCGATGTCGGCTTCCGACTCGTCCTCACGAAGGTGGATCGCGTTCTGCCCGATCACACCCTCGACAGGGCCGTCGGAAGCGTAAATCGTGACGTGTTGGCCCTGCGAGACCGTCGGATCAGTACCGCCGACACGACCCGGCCTGACGAAGCCGTTATCGTCGATCGACTTGACGAGGAAGCCGATTTCGTCGACGTGGCCGGTAAGCGCGATTTCGGGTGCGTCAGCGTCGTCGGCACTGGCCCCCTCGTGTACTGCAACCGCGTTTCCGTAGGCGTCCGTCCGAACCTCGTCTGCGAACTGGCTGACGTAGTCGATCCAGACCCGCTGGCCGCGCGTTTCGTAGCCCGATGGCGAGGGCGTCTCGAGTAGGTTCGTGAGGAATTCACGCGAATCGTCGTTCATGGCGTCCGATTGGTCGGGTTGTACTTTACGTCCGGTGATTTCCGTGTCGGTGCGACTGGGTAGTGTCGCCACTGGTGAGCGGGTTGCATAACGCTGTGGAGTCACCGTTCACACGTCGTTGCCTAAAAATGGAACCTAGTCGTCGAGCGGGCGAGCCACGCGACTAATCGGTGACCAGCAGTTAGCGGTCAGCGATCAGTCGTCTGCCGGCGTCGCGCCGCTTGCGCCCTCGGCCTGCTCGCGCGTCCAGGCGAGCTTGCCACCGGCGGCGAGGATGTCGCGCTCACGTTCGGAGGCGTCGAGGGTTGCGGTGAACTCGTCGTCGCCAACGCGGACGGTGAACTCTTCTTGACCGCTCGTGACGGCCTCGTAGACGTCGTCGACGATTTCGATCTCGTCGCCCTGATCGATCGACTCGTAGGTGTCCTCGTCGATCGTCAGCGGGACGATACCGAAGTTGAAGAGGTTCGCGCGGTGGATCCGGGCGAAGCTCTGTGCGAGGACGGCCTCGATGCCGAGATACATCGGACAGAGGGCCGCGTGTTCACGCGAGGAGCCCTGTCCGTAGTTCTCGCCGGCGACGAGGAAGCCGCCATCGGCGTCGAGTGCGCGCTCGGCGAAGGTGTCGTCGACGCGCGAAAGGGTGAACTCGCTCAGTTTGGGGACGTTCGACCGGTACATCAGGATGTCTTGCGTTGCAGGGATGATGTGGTCGGTCGTGATGTTGTCCTCCATCTTGAGGAGTGCCTCACCCTCGACATCGGCACTCAGCTGGTCGCGAATCGGCACGTCGCCGATGTTCGGACCCTTGATGAGCTCGTCGTCGACGGCCTCGTCGGGTGCGATGAGGTCTGTCTTGGAGCCGTCGTACTCTTCGGGGAGTTCGACGCCTGGGGCCTCGAGATCCTCTTCTTCCTCTTCGAGGTCGCGTGGGTCGATGATTTCGCCCTTGATCGCCGCGGCGGCGGCGACCTCCGGCGAACAGAGGTAGACGTTGTCGTCTTCGATGCCCGAGCGGCCCTCGAAGTTGCGGTTGAACGTCCGCAGCGAGACGGAGTCGCTCGCTGGCACGTGGCCGATACCGATACAGGCACCGCAGGTAGCCTCGGAGAAGTTGACGCCGGCGGCCATCATCTCCGCGACCCAGCCCTCACGGGCGAGCATCTCGGAGGCCTGCTTCGAACCGGGTGCAACGATCGTCTCGGTCTCCATCGAGGTCTCGCGACCCTCGAGCATCTTGGCGACGGGGAGGATGTCCTCGTAGCCGCCGTTCGTACAGGAGCCGACGATGACCTGTTCGACGTCCTCGCCAGCGACTTCGCTAACTGGGACGACGTTGTCGGGCATGGACGGCTGGGCGATGAGCGGTTCGAGGTCCGAGAGGTCGACGACGATCTCGTCGTCGTACTCGGCGTCCTCGTCCGGCTGGATCTCGACGTACTCGTCGCCGCGACCGACGCGCTCGAGGTAGTCCTCGGTCTGCTCGTCGGTTGGGAAGATCGACGTCGTCGCGCCGAGTTCCGTCCCCATGTTCGTGATTGTCATCCGCTCTGGTGCGGTGAGCGTCTCGACACCTGGGCCGGTGTACTCGAGAATCTTGCCGACACCACCCTTCACGGAGAGACGGCGGAGCATCTCGAGGATGACATCCTTCGCCGTGGCCCACTCGGGGAGTTCGCCTTCGAGGCGGACGTTGACGATTTCCGGCATCTCGATGTAGTACGGTGCGCCACCCATCGCGACGGTGACGTCGATCCCGCCGGCACCGATGGCGAGTTCGCCGAGGCCGCCGGGGGTTGGGGTGTGGCTGTCGGAGCCGAGCAGCGTCTTGCCGGGCGCTGCGAAGTTCTCGCGGTGAACGTTGTGACAGATACCGTTGCCGGGGCGAGAGAAGTGAGCGCCATATGTACCGGCTGCAGAACGGAGGAAACGGTGATCGTCAGTGTTCTTGAAGTCGAACTGATACGTCTGGTGATCGCAATACTGGGCAGCAATTTCGGTCTGGACTTCGTCCAGTCCCATCGCTTCGAACTGGAGCCAGACCATCGTCCCAGTGGTGTCCTGGGTAAGTACCTGGTCGATTTCGATCCCAATCTCCTCGCCGGTCTCGAGTTCGCCCTCGACGAGGTGGTCCTCAAGGATCTTTTCGGTGAGAGTCTGTCCCATAGCACCCGAATCTCGGGTGGCCGGCATGATAAATCCAGCGTGTTTCTATCCAGATAGACCATGTTAATTGCGCCCATATACGTTGTTTTCACGCAACTTTTGCAATTCGAGGACGTTCGTCAAGGCGAGTGCACACGAGCGTGAGATACCGCCAGTCGCCAGTCGCCAGTCGCCAGTCGCCAATCGCCAGTTCCACGCCAGTCCCAGACCAGTCGCCAGTCCTACGCCAGTCCTACGCCAGTTCCACGCCAGTCCCAGACCAGTCGCCAGCCTCACGCCAGCCCCAATTCAGCCGCCGGTTTCAGTGACTGGGGCAGAATTGGAAACAATGGACAATGTGAACCTGGCTCGAGATTTCCTTCCCGAGTCGGCCCGAAAGGATACGCTTTTCTCCATACCAGCATCTCTCCGGTATACGACCATGTTCCGCTCCGGTGCCTTCGTCGCAGACCACGTTACACCAACCGCAGACAGTCAGGTCCAGCCAAACGGCGTCGACCTCACCCTCGATCTCGTCTTCGAACAACTCGAGCCCGGTCGCATCGGCCGCGACGGGAAACAGATCGGCGACCGCGTCGCGCGACCACTCGAGCAACTCGAGCAGCGCGACCCGGACACCTACTACCTCCCGAAGGGTGCGTACGTCGCGCGGTACAACGAGCGCATCGCGATTCCGGAGGGCCACATCGGCTTTGTCTACCCGCGCTCGTCCCTGATGCGCAACTCCTGTATGCTCAATACAGCAGTTTGGGACGCCGGCTACGAGGGACGCGGTGAGGGGCTCTTGCAGGTCCACCACGACGTCGAGATCGAACGTGACGCTCGCATCGCCCAGCTGGTGTTCGCCGAGGCGAACCACGAAGACGTCTACGATGGCAGCTATCAGGGCGAGAACATAGAGTAAGGAGATTCACTCTCTGTCCGATGCACGGACGAGCGACGCTGGTGAACGATGACATCACCGCTGAAAACAACTACCTGTTATTGGACGGGCGCGACAGGATTGTGAATCACGCCCGAGAACCTGCGCGAAGCGCAGAACCGCGGCCACATTCAAATCCCGCGCGGTTCGCTATTCGTGTTCGCTGTTGCTCATACAGAATAGCGGGCGCGACGGGAGTGAGCGAACGCACCGCGTTCGTGAGGTGAGCGAAGCGAACCGAACGGGCGCGACGGGATTTGAACCACGGTCGGAGCAAAGCACCTCCCTGATTCAAATCCCGCACGGTTCGCTATTCGTGTTCGCTGTTGCTCACACAGAATAGCGGGCGCGACGGGATTTGAACCCGCGACATCTTGGTCCGGAACCAAGAACTCTGTCCACTGAGCTACGCGCCCTTCCCTGTTTGTAGGGCGACGGGAGCAAAGTAATTCCCGTTCCGAACAATCGTACATCGCAGATCGCAGGCAACAGGTCGTGAATGATCGACACAGCACCCGCTCACGGGTTTAACAGGCAGCAGACGCATATCCGCAAATTAAATCGTTGGCTCAGTGTTGACCATCCCACCCGCACCGTCGACGGCGGCACTGCCCTCGCCGAGCGAAATCTCGACCGTCTCAGTCGCCGTGTCGTCCGTCGCTTCGACCGTCACTCGCTGTCCGTGATAGGCGAACTCGAGTCGATCGAGTCCAGGACTCGACTCACAGAGTGAATCGAGTACGTCGGGATCGATCACGTTATAGAGCGGTTCGAGTTCGATCGGATCCGCACCCTCAACGCGGGCGACGAGGTCGACGACGGCCATGCTCGGGCGTTGATCAGTGACTGCAACGGAGACTGACTGCGCGCTGTGCGAGTTCATAACTAATGCTGTGGGGACCGGTGGTAAAGAAAATGACTCAATATTCCAGTCGAAGCAATCACGAGAGAATGAGTGTCAGGTGTGGTATCCAGTTTGGATACGGAATTCCTGAGACTACGGTTATCAATAGGTAGCGGCGACGGTGGCATAATGGTTCCGGTATCTGACGATGGTACCACAGCCAGTTCGAGCAGGTGTAACGACTCGGTTTTGAGAATTACTGTCGGTACAACGGTCTGACAGCCACTTTTTGAACAACGGTTATATAGGGCAGATACCCCGCTCAGGTGGCCGTTTATCAGGTCCAGAAAGGCGAACGAACGAGTCTCAGTCGCGGCGCTGAACCTCGTGGCGACCGAAACCGTACCGCAGTCGGTTCGCAAGGCGGCGCGAGAAGCGGCCGTCATCGGCCCGCGAACCGAACCGCTCGGAGAGTGCCGTATAGATCAGCGGCAGCGGCACCTCCTGCTCGAGTGCTTCCTGAACTGTCCAGGTACCGGTGGAACCACCCTCGATGCGGTCAGCGACATCCCCGAGGTCGCTTCCCTCTTCTCGGAAGGCTTCCTCACAAAGTTCGAGGAGCCACGAGCGGATCACCGCGCCGTTGTTCCAGACCGAGGCGACGTTTTCGAGATCGAGATCGTACCGGCCCTCGTGGAGCAGTTCGAACCCCTCGCCATAGGTCTGCATGAGCGCGTACTCGACGCCGTTGTGGATCATCTTCACGTAGTGGCCCGAGCCCGCAGGACCCATTCGCTCGTGGCCGTCGGGACCGGTCGCGACAGCATCGAAGACAGGCGTGAGTTCGCCGTAGGCCCAGGCCGGTCCGCCAACCATGAGGGAGAAGCCGAGTTCTGCACCGGCGGGACCTCCGGACGTGCCACAGTCGAGGTACGCCGCGGAGCAGGCCTCCGCACGGCGAACGGAATCCTCGAAGTAGGAGTTGCCGCCGTCCACCACCACGTCGTCGTCTGAAAGATGAGGATCGAGGTCATCGAGCGTCGCGTCGACCGCCTCGCCGGCAGGAACCATCAGCCAGATGCGTTTCTCGTCGCCAAGTCGGTCCGCGAGGTCGGCGACGGAGTCCGCCGGTTCGGCACCGGCGTCGGCAGCCGTTGCGACCGCTTCCGGATCGAGGTCGAAGGCGACGACATCGTGGCCTGCGTCGAGCACCCGCTCGACGACGATCTGTCCCATACGTCCGAGTCCGATAACGCCCAGTTGCATGGCAGTCGGTCCGCGGCGGAGTGAGGTAGGGGTTGTGATTTTCCAGCCCGCTTCTCGTGTCGCAGTGCTGGTTGGCTGTCCTCAAGTGCAACAGAAGAGCGCGAAAAGCGGGCTCTGAGGTGTGGGGTCTGCGGGCGGGTACCGGTAGTGCCACTGCCACTGCCGGTGTCGTTGCCGATAGGGTCGCGCTAGCGAGTGTACTCGAGTCGAGTACCCCTGGAACTGGAAACTGGACCCTACTGCAGTGGTTCTTCGAGGCGAGCCCAGCCGATTGCATCGAGGACGACGATGCGGTCGTCGTACTGGACATAGACACCGTTGTACTCGCTGCCGCTTCCCTGATAGTAGGGGAGCGATTCGCGGACGGCGTCGACGATGGACCAGGCACCGTCGCGCTCGAGAGTGACGTGTTCCCACTCCTCGCGGGCGTCGTGGCGGACTGCGCGCGTGATTGCTCGCCGAGCGCCGGGAATATCGTCGAGTCGGCGTGAGGAGATATCGACGACGGTCGCACCGGTCGGGACCGACGACGGGCGGACGATACGTGCGCCGAGATTTGCCCTGGATCGGGCAGCAGGTTCCTCAGAACGGGACGAACTGAGTACGTAACCGGCAACGGCAGCTGTTCCGACCGCGAGAACAGAGAGTGCCATACCTTTCCCCCTGAACATCATGGGAGTACCTTACAGTAACTGACTAAGTATCTTTCGCAAGAATGTTGCTTGCCTCCGCAGACATCCTTCAAAAAAGAACGGCTTGCACGTCCCGGGACGACACGCAATCGGAGTGAGAAACCAAACCGACCTACAGCGGCAGTGTCGCCGAGAGATTCGCCGTAATCGCACCGGCGACGACGAGCAGCGCAATGGCGACGACGGCAGCGAATCGGTATAGACCAAGGGCGTTTGCCGCCGGTTCGCGGAGTTTCTTTCCGTTGAGGCCGCTTTCGAGACGTTTCGAGCCGATCTCGACGAGCGCCGCGAGGACGAGCCAGAGGGCAACCATCGCGAGGACGAGCTGGCCGTCGATCGATCCGAACAGGCGCTCAGACGTGTATCGCTCGGCGGCAAGGTGACTGCCCGTAAGCAACAGGACAAGCGCGCTCACGCGCGAAATCGTCGTCAGTTTACTCGAGATGACTTCGAGCGGTGCCGTCGAGTTGAACGCGCCGTCGCGGGCGAGGGGCAACACGACGAACGCCACGTAGAAGACGCTTCCAGCCCAGATCGCGGCGAAGATGAGATGCAGCGTCTGCGTAACGAACGTCTCGACCATGTCATACTCTTGGAGACTGATGGTATCAGCGTTCCGACTCGGAAGCGATTGTGTGAGTAGTCACACAAGTTATACCCTATCTGAAGCGGATCACGATCGTTTCGCCGGTGATGAACCGAGAGTGTGCCGGTGGTGAATTGCGGAAACTCAGGGAACGCAAGCCAGCTACTCGAGCCACTCCCACTCGGCGGTCCAGTGGATCAGCCGTCGCCGAAGAAGCGCGTAGGCGAGTGAGACGGTGAGGCCGCCGAGAATCGCGGCGACGATCCAGCCGTCGAAGACGAGCAGCGCTGGGACGGCGAGGACGGTGGCGAACACCGCGTCTTCGGGTGCGCCGTCGTAACGGATCCACCGCCGGGGACGAATCCATCGGCCGTGAACGTGGTCGTAGACGGCCCGTTCTGTACGGTTTTGCCAGGGATCCATCTCGGGGCCGCCGCCGAGTGCGTCGCTAGCGGCATGGAGCCAGGCTGCAGCGACGAAAGCGGCGAGACCGACGGTTACAGAAGCTGGAGAAAGCACTGCGAAGGCAACCACGCCGAGGGCGGGAGCAACGCCGGCGACCGGAAAGTGAAACGTCCGTCGATGGGTAAACGGCAGGTCGAGGTCCGGGGCGAGCCCGCCCGCAATCGCGCCGAGTGCGAGCGGCCCCGAGAACTCCGGGGCGAGATACGCGACCGGAGCGACGAGCGCGAGGCCAGCGAAGACGTGGGTCGTCGCCATCATCGGAGGGGATCACCGGCCATACTCGACGTTCGGTGCAGAGATGCAAAAACACTCGTTCGCCGGCAGTTCGCCTGCAGGGTTGCTCGCGTAAACGTAACGTTGGAGGGAGAACAGAGTATTGCCGGAGTGTCGTCGTCAAACGGGGTTACAAAGCGCCCACACGTCCGCTGTCGGCTCGAGTCGGTGTGGTTCTGCACCCCGACTCGTCAGAATCCCCGTGTGGTACAGCATCGCCTTGAGCTGGAACACCGTCGGTGCATGGTAGACCTCGCCGTTCGTCAGTGCCTCACGCTGGAGAGATCCCTCCTCGGTCAGCACCCGCCGCCGCACGGCCTCGTCACCGCGAACGAACAGTTCGATGGTGAACGTCGGGTGCAACTCGTGACAGTGGGTGACCAGGTCGACGAGCGACGGGTCCGTGTTCCAGTCGTCGTGCATCGTCTGCAACTCGCCGACGAGCAGTTCCGTCGCGGGGTACTGGAAGACGACCCGGCGCGCCAGCCGACCCCACGCTGGCGCGAGGTCGACGAACCGTTTTCGCGAGCGGTACCACTCCTGGAACTCCGCGAGTGCCGCCTCGACCGACCCACAGTGGGCCTTCGCGAATCGGATGACCTCCTCGCCGAGCGACGTGAGTGCGACGCGTTCGCGGTCCTCGATCAGACCGAGGAACGCTGCCCCGCGCCTGGCGTCGTCGACGGCCCCAACCACGTCGTATTCGTCGAGGAGCACCGCTGTATCGCCGTCCGCGTAGTGCGCCAGCGGATAGCCGAGGTAGTTCTTCGGATGGTTCAGGCCGAATGACTTGTCCGCAACGCCCTGTGCGCTCGCCTGGAAACGCAGCGCAGAGGCTTCGGTCGTCGTTCGGTTACCCACCAGTCGGGGCCGCTCGAGTACCTCGACATCGCCGCTGACCATCACGCCGAGAACGCCGACGTTCAGTTCCCGGGCGAGCGTCCGATCTGTGCTCGTAATCGCCGTTGCCGGTGCCGCGATATACGCCGCATTGGCCTCGTGGAGCCGGTCGTAGGCCTGCATGATGGCGCGCTCGGTGTCGACACTGCCCGTGTTCGTGTGTCCCTTCGCCTCGACGGCGACCAGTGGTGGTTCCTCACCGAGTCGGTCGACCGCGAGCAGGTCGGACTCGAGTACCTGTACGCCGACGAGGTCGGGGAACCCACCGCCGATTTCGACGTGGTTGAACGGGGCCAGACAGTCACGGATTGCAGGATCGATGGGCTGGCCGGGAAGCCACTCATCGCGGGCGAACTGCGTGTCGGCGACGACGTAGGACCGGTCGGTCGCAGGGAAGAGTCGCCGCTTGGTATGGGCGAGGACCTGCGGTTCCGAGAGCGGTCGGGCCGCACTGCTCATGGCGCTGCATTGGTGACGGGAAGCAATAATGTTCTGGCGACGGTCGCGGCGACGGTGGCAATGGCTAGCCACGTCCTGAGCGGAGAAGTACGGACACCAACGGCAACCCGACACAGTACTGGTTAGTGGCTGGCGGACAAGTAGTACGTATGGAGACACCGACACTCGTCTACGACGACGATTGCGGTTTTTGCACCTGGTGGGCAGACTACCTCACGTCACGGTCGTCGATCCAACTCGTCGGCTACAGTGATCTCGATCACACGTCCGAACTGCGAGCGGCGTTGCCGGAGCAGTACGACGACTGTTCGCACCTGGTCACCGAGGACGGCGTCCACTCCTGTGGTGCATCGATCGAGCAGGCGTTTCTACGCGCCGAGTTCGACGGACCGGTTCACGACCTCGTCCGGTTCGTCCACCACTTCGAGGAGTACCAGCGGCTGCGAGACCACGGCTACCAGTGGGTTGCGAACAATCGGGGTCTCCTCGGGAACTACTTCTCGAAGACGCCGCCGGCCCGGGTGGACGGACAGGGTAGTGAGTGACGAGTGACGAGCGACGAGCGACGAGTGACGGCAGGTAAAACACGACGAACAACGGACAACAAGCAACGGACAACAGACGACGACAAGGGCGACGGACAGCCTGAGAGTCAGGCAGCATCCGAGTGACAACCGGCCTCCCCCACCCCATCACTCAGCGAAGGATATTCGACGCCGTAGTGTCTGCACTCACCTATGACTGAGCCACTCTATCTCGAGGACTCCGGACAGACACAGTTCAGGGCGACTGTCGACCGCATCGCCGGCGACCGTCTCGTTCTCGACCAAACGGCGTTCTATCCCGAAGGTGGCGGCCAGCCGGCCGATATCGGCAGCCTTAGACTCGAGGACGGTACCGAATCGTGGTCCGTCACCGACGTTCAAAAGAAAGACACGATCTACCACCACCTCGAACTCGAGAACGGTGCGGAAGCGCCCGCTCCAGGAACGACAGTCGTCGGCGAACTCGACGCCGACCGCCGCCGTGCACACAACCGCTACCACACCGCCCAGCATTTGCTCTCGGCGGTGCTACTCGAGGAGTTCGACGCCCAGACGACGGGCAACCAGCTCTACGCCGACCGTGCGCGCCTCGATTGTGCGTACGAGCGATTCGAGGACGCCGACCTGGAGCGACTCGAACAGCGGCTGAACGATCTCGTCGACGACGAACTCCCAGTCACGTGGGACACCCTCGACCGCGAGGACGCCGAAGCGCGCCTCGATCCGGACCGAACGCGACTCCACCTTCTCCCGGAGTCGATTACTGAGGTACGGATCGTCCAGATCGGTGCCGACGACGCCGTCATCGACCGTACTGCCTGCGCTGGTACGCACGTGGAGAACACGGGCGAGATCGGCCATATTGAGGTGACTGGGCGCGAAACGCGCGGTCCCGACGAGGAACGGGTTCGGTTCCAACTCCGTGCCGATCCGAGACAGTAACAATTTCTTGGCAGTCCGTCACGAACAGCGCGCATGGAACACGTCTCGATCGACGATATCGAGTCAACACCGTACGACGACCTCCACACCGGTCGGCGCGACCTCGCGACCCCGCTCGGCACCGACCACCTCGCTATCACACACTACGTACTCGAGTCCGGCGAGCGATTCAGCGGGTCGGTTCACGCGCACATGGATCAGGAAGAGGTGTTTGTCGTACTCGAGGGGGAGGTGACGTTCGAGGTTGCACGAGTGGGTGGAGAGCAGGACGAGCAGAACGGGTTGGACGAGCAGGACGAGCAGAACGGGTTGGACGAGCAGGACGAGCAGAACGGGTTGGACGAGCACGATGAATACGATAGGCAGGACGTGAAAGACGGACAGAACGGCGTGGAACTCACCGTTGCCGAACGGGAGGCAATTCGCTTTGCACCCGGTGCGTTCCAGTCCGGGCGAAACGATGGTGACGAGCGGGTCGTCGCGCTCGCGCTTGGCGCGCCGCGGGACAGCGACGACATTCGAATTACGCGGATTCCGGCGCTCGATGATAGAGATGTTTCGTGTCCGGACTGTGGCCACGACCACCTGCAAATTGGACGCGAGGGTGAAGCCGAACTGGTCTGTCCGGAGTGTGGTGCGGAAGTCGAGATTGCGGAGTGAGCTGTGCTGATCGACCCGCTCACTATAGTAACAACTGCAACTAGTTACACACTGATCACCGAGCAGGCTGGCGATCAGGTGTGCAGTGACTTGCAGTGGCTACTATAGCCGTACCCACTCGAACAGCAACAGCCTACGGCCGCAACGCCCACCCCGCAAGCACGACGACCAGTCCGCCTGCCGCGAGCAGCCCGAACCCGGGGACGAACGAGCCGGTCGCATCCCGGAGCGCGCCGATCAGGACCGGCCCGAAGAAGCCGCCAATCTCGCCGACTGCGAAGATAAAGCCGACCGCGGTTCCGGTCAGTCTGGCACCGATGCCCTCGAGTTCAGGCGGGATTGCGCGGACCAGCGGCGAGACGCCACCGGTGCCGATACCAGCGACGACGATACCGAGAACCGCCAGCGCGCCGGTAGTACCCGCGATGAGGAGTCCGACACCGACGAAGGCGACCGTTCCACACGTCATCAGCGCCTGTCGCCGCGCGTCGAACCGGTCTGCCAGTTCGGGAACCGCGAGGACGCCGCCGACGTAGGCGACGACGAACAGGCTCGTCGCCTGGCCCGCGCGGCCGGCCGACAGCCCGCGGGACTCCAGCAACGTCGGAAGCCAGCCCTGCATGCCGTGGTTGAGCAGGAGGTACATCGTGCCGAGCACGACGACAAGCTGCAGCTGGCGATGGGTGAGGACGAGCCGGAGATCAGTGCGGACGGACTCGAGTGAGAACGAGTCGTCGGAATCGTCGCTGTCGTCCTGAGTGGAGTTCGTGCGGTCGTCGAGCCGCGTACGGAGTGCGACGAGGAGCCAGAGGAGGCCGTAGGCGACCGTGACGATGCCACTCCAGAGGAACAGGGCGCGCCAGCCGCCGAGCGCGGGGCCGAGGATGGGCCGGCCGACGGCGAAGACGAACGCAGAGCCGGCAGAGGCACCGACGAGGTAGATCGAGGAGGGGCGGCCGGTTTCGCCGGGCGGAAAGAGAACGCCGACGAGTTTCGGGAGGCCGAAGGTAATCGCGGTCGCGCCGACACCGAGCAGGAGCGTCCAGGCAAGCAGCGAGGGGAAGCCGGTGGCGACGCTGCGGCCGATCTGGGCGATGCCGTAGCAGAGGACGCCGGCCGCGAGACTGCGACCGGGGCCGATGCGGTCGACGGCGAGTCCCGAAAACAACGCGAGCGGGATGTAGGTAAGCGGGACGGCACCGGCGAGGAGACCGGCCTGCGTGCTCGTGAGGTCCAGTTCGCCGATGATCGTCGGGAGGTACGCCGGAAGGGAGAACCAGACGAACATCAGACAGGTGTAGCTCCCGGTGGCGAGGAAAACGAGCCAGTAGGCGCGTCGCATGTCGACGGCGGTACTCGCCGTCATCGCGACCGGTCGCGCAGGTGGCGACACGCACAGTGTAGTGGCGACAACATCGACGCTGTTCCTCGACCGTGCGCGGGATGCGACCCGATGGGCCGAGTAGTTTGCCCTCGCGGTGGAAACCACCGGCTCGCGGGACGACTCCCGAGTCGTTGTGTCCGTCAGTGTCGCCGAGTACTACGGCGAGAGCAACGACCGCCACGAGTTCGCCGCGATGAGTCCCGCAGTCCCCACGACACCAATCGTCGTGAACAGGGGGTTCAACACACCCGCAACTGCGAGCGGGAGCACGAGCGCGTTGTAGCCGAACGCAAGTACCAGGTTCTGGTACACCCGACGACGGGCCGCCCGTGCGAGCGCGAACGCCCGCTCGACGCCCGCGAGGTCGTCGTCGACGATGGCGAGGTCGGCCGCGTCGGCGGCCAGCGCTGTCCCGCTACCAAGCGAGATGCCGAGGTCGCATGCGGCGAGTGCCGGCGCGTCGTTCGTCCCGTCGCCGACCATTGCGACGCGGTTTTCCTCACAGAGACGGCGAATCGCTGCGGTCTTGCCATCCGGCGATACGCCTGCAAAGACGTGGCTCACGTCCGCGTGGGCCGCGAACGACGAGGCTGCGTTCCCCTCGTCACCGGTGAGAACGACGACCTCGATACCGTTCGCTGCAAGCGCCGTAATCGTCTCCTCCCACTCCGTCCGCGCCTCGTCGCCAATGACGATAATACCCTCCGCAGAACCATCCCGACCGACGAGCACCGGCAACCGTCCTGCTGATCGGGCCGACGCTGCGCGGTTTTCGAGTGACTCAGGACAGTCCCACCCGCGGGCTGCGAACAGATCCGGATGGCCGACGAGCACGCGGTTCCCGTCGACGAACCCGGAGACGCCGCGGTCGTGTGCGGTAAACTCGTCGATGTGCTCGACGGCAGAATCGTCTGTGGTCGTCTCAGAACCCGTGGTCGCGCTGCCCTCGGCGTCGTCGGCGTTCGGTGATGCGGTGCCGCCGTCAGTGCGGACTGGCTCCGACCCCGCAAAGGCATCCGAAATCGCCTTCGCCGCCGGGTGTGCAGCGCGGTACTCGAGTTCCCCCGCCGCCTGCAACAGGTCGGCCGGCGCGTCGGCCTCGATGACGCTCATTTCGCCGGTGGTGAGGGTTCCGGTTTTGTCGAAGACGACGACGTCGATACTGCGGAGGCGTTCGAAGACGGTTTCGTCGAAGACGATGATACCGTGGGTCATCGCCTCGCGAATGCTCGCGGCGACGGAGCAGGGAGTGGCAAAGCCGAGCGCCCACGGGCTGGCGACGAGAATTGCCAGGAACGTCGCCAGTGTGGCGGTCGTGTAGTCGCCGCCCTGTGCGATGGTGAAGACGGCGGCCGCTCCGGCGGCGACGAGGACGAGCGGGAGCGCGAGGGCTGCGAGGTCGTCCGCGCGGCGCTGGAGGCCGTGAGTCGCACTCTGGAGGTTCCAGACGACATGCGTGAGCCTGTCGATGCTGCTCGTCGGGTGCTCACCGACGGCAACAACAGCGGCGTTGTCTAGCACGACGGAGCCGCCGACGACCACCTCGCCAGCTGTCTTCGTGACGGGCAGCGATTCGCCGGTAACGACTGCCTCGTCGACCCGACAGGTACCCGTCGTGAGCGTCCCGTCAACGGGGATGCGTTCACCCGCCCGGACGAGGACACGATCACCGGGTGAGAGGGCCTCGACGGGGACTGAACGGGTGTCCGTCGCGTCGTCATCCTCGGGCGGTGCGCTCGTCTCGTGGCCCTGACCGACCTGACCGGGATCGTACAGTCGCGCGGTCGATACCTGCGATATTGTAAGGTCTGTGAGTCGGCTCATCGCCTGTCGCTTGACCATCGCCTCGGCGAAGAACGCGGCCATGACCAGCGCAGCTACGAGCACCGTGAGATCGTAGTAGATGTCGTTTCGGCCGGCGAGGATGGTGAGCGTGCCGTAACAGAACGCGGCGCCGACGGTGAGCGTGGCGAGCAGGTGCGTGCTTGCCCGACGGCGTCGGAGACTGATGTAAGCCCCGCGTAACAGGGGCATTCCGGCGAGGTAGAGCACGGCACCGGTGACGGTGAAAAATAGCGGCAGGATCAACGTCCCGTCGAACCGCTGGAACGCCTCCTCGTAGAGTGCGAGGAAACCCCAGTCGACGACGCCGGCGAGATACGTCGGATACAGCACCGCGACATACGGGACGAGCAGGAACGACCCAAAGACGATGCCAACGATGTATCGAATCTCGAGCATGTCGTCCGCGCGGCGCTTTCGAATGCCCGTCATCTCGCGTGATCGCTGCGTGCCGCCGGTCGACTCGGCGGCAGCACTGGTAGCGGACTCTGCGTCTGGTGCTGACTGTGATCTCGTCGTTGCCGTTTCTTTGGTCCTCCCCGTCGCCTCCTCGCGCCGGTAGGCAGTGTAGCCGGTTCGCGTCAGGATCGACTCAAGTTCGGCTGCAGAAATCCGGTCGGGATCGTGATCGACGCGGACGGTTTCGGTGACGTAGCTCGCGGTGGCCTCGTGGACGCCGGGCGTGGATTCGGCGACGTACTCGAGATAGGATTCACAGAGGGCGGCGTGCATGCCGTCGATGCGGAAGAAATTGCGAGTGGAGGAGTCGGGTGTGGTTTCTGTCTCTGTCTGTGTTTGTGGGGGTGTGTCTGCGTCTACAGCTGCATCTGTGTTTAGCTTCGTCTCCGTATCTGACTCCACCGCCGACCCCGCAACATCGACCGGCGAACCGAGCGCGGCCGCGACATCCCGGCAGCCGCGAGAGCAAAACGACTCCTCGTTTTGGGAGGGGCGACCGGTGTCGCTGCCGCTACCGCTGTCGCTGTCGCTGTCGCTGCCGCTGTCGCTGTCGTTCACGGACCCGAAAACGGAGTCCTGTCCGTCCCCAAGCGCGGCTCCACACAGCGAGCAATGGTCGGTCCCCGATCGCGATCGCCGGTCAGGAGTCACAGGCGAGTGTGCTCCGCGGAGTCAAATAACGGTACGCACACGCTTGTTGTGTGATAGGTGTGATAGGTGAGATAGATGTGATAGATATGGTAGGTGTGATAGGTATGGCGGGTATGATAGATTCCGTGATGGACAGTCAACGTTCTGCCACTGTAGTCGACCTGGCTCGCCAACGTCGTCCCAGAACTACCGCAACGACTGCGCCGCGTTCAACAGATCCCGGGCGAACGGGCGTGGGTCGTTCCAGCTGAGGTAATCGAACCGTGGCTCCGCAGCGATCGATCGGCAAATGTCCCAGAGCGCCGTCGAAAACCGCGGCTTCTCCACCAGCGGTACGTCCGCCGTCAGGATCGAATGGAGGTGCAACAGCTCCCCCCGGAGGAGGTGGCCACCGATCCCCACCTCGTAGCTGTGGTCGATCCGTTCGCCCTCACCCGTCGCGAGCAGCCAGTAGTAGTACGGAAAGTCAGCTCCTGTCTGTACCGTAAACGGCAGCGACGACCAGAATCGTGGATTGATCTCCATCAGCTTGAACTCGCCCGTCTCCTCGTCGCGCAGGAACTCGACCATCGCCAGCCCGTGCCACTCGAGTGCATCGAGCAGATTCCGACCAGCCGTCTCGAGTGCGGGAATGCGAACCGACTCGCGGTAGGAACTCGGACCGCCAGCGTAGCTGTAACCCCGCCGTTGACGGTGCTGGAAGGTTGCGACTGGCTCGCCGTGGTCGTACAGTGCGAAGAAGGCATACTCGTCGCTCGTCGGAACGTACTCCTGAACGATCGGGGTGTGACGCATTTCGGTGCGGAGGGACTCGAGTACTGATGCTGCGGTGTCGGTGGTGTTAGCGGTGTCGGCGGTGTCGGCGGTGTCGGCGGTGTCTGCGGTGTCGGCGATACTGGTGGTGTCACCAGCGCGCTCGCCGTCGCCACCTCCCGATGGCGAAGAAGACGCTGCACTGGTCCCGCCGTCGGTATCGAGGGAGTCGTGCGAGTAGCCTGTCTTGCCGGTGGCCGTGCGTATCGGATTGGTCGCTATCGCGGTCAGCGTATCACCACGAACGTCGCCACCCTCGTCGTCAGTGGCTGCAGCCGTCGAAGACCCAGTAGAGCTGTCGTCGCTCGCTGGCGGAGACCCGGTTGCACCGTTCTCAGGTGTGGGCGTTCCGCTTGCCGGTGCGACTTCGATTTGTTCAGAGTCGCCGCAATCGAACTCGAGATAGCGAGTCGACGGCGGTGCGAGACAGGTCTCAGGACCGTATTGGTCGACGTACTCGGCTGTAAGGATCGAATACCGCGGCTTGACGATCCACTCTCGGTTCGGGTCAGGGACCTCGGTACACAGCGTCGTCTCGGGAATCGCCACGCCCGCCTCTGACGCGGTATCGAAGAGTTCGATGCGATCCTGGACGCGCGCGAGCGTCTGCAGGTCGGGCCAGGGCGTCCCGATGTGGTCGGCGAACTCGTCCCGGTAGGCTGCAAGGGCGTAGACATCCGGCTCGCGCACAGGAACGATCGTTTGCACGTCGGGACGCTTCGCGAGCGATAGCAGCGCGTCCTTGTACGCGAGCAGGTTCTCGTGTGGCGACGGCACGACGATTGCCTCGTCACAGTAGCGCGACCGGAACGACGGGGTCTGCTCGTCGCTCGAAACGACAATGGTCCGGATTCCCTGTCGCGCGAACGAGCGGAGGCACGCGAGCGAACTCGGCGCGGTAATCCCCGGCACGACGACTGACTTGCGCCCACCCCAGACGTTCGATTCCATAGCGAGCGGTCCACAGCGGGGAGAAATGTTATGTTGTGTCTAAATCGAGCCGCGAGAGACACCAGTCGGCTGCCGAACACGTTTCGAACCCGCCCGCTGTGTTCGCATCGGAACGAGACTCCTCACCCACGAGGTCCCGAACCAGCAACGTCCGACAGGCCGGCTGCAGGATCGTCGAGAGCGGAAATCGTGTATCCGGATAGAACCGGTACCGAAGCGGCTTCGGCAGCGTCTCCCCGAACGCCGTCACGAACGCCCGCTCGCGCGCATCGGCGAGCGCCCGAACGAGGAGGGACTCGAGTGCATCGGCCTCAGCCTCGAGGTCGCGCGGCAACGTCTCGATGATCTCGATGGATTCACCGGCGGCGGTGCTGTTGGGAGCGGTAACGAGTGCGGCAACCGGTTCGTCATCGCGTGTGGCGACGTACGTTGGGTAGGTCTGGGTTGGTCTATCGAAGCGCCACCGGTAGAACGTCTCGCTCCGGTTGGTGTGGAAGCCATCGGGGATCGAACGCTGATAGGTGGCTGCGAGGACTGCAGCCGGTGGCCGGTCGTGTTGCTCGATGGTGAGGTCGGTATCGGTCGTCGCGAGCAGCCGATCGCCAGCCCGGTGGACGGTCGGTACTGCAGCCGTGACTGACTGGGCGACGCGGTCGGCCGCGCGAACGCCGCGGTCGTCGGCGACCGAATCGGCCTCCGTGGCGTTGGCTGTCGTCGCCGTCGACGATGACGGGCCGACCGTAAGCGGTGATTCCGACGACTTCGCTGGGTGAGGTGACGAAAGTCGTGTCGAACTGCCGGCCACGTTCGACTCAGTCGACCCGGCTGTCGCAATCGACGCGGCCGAGTCCGTCGGCTCCGTCTGTGCTGTCTCGCCTGTAACCGCTCGCAACACAGTACTGGGGTCCTGGGGCCGGTAGTACATCGGCACCGACCCTACGTCCCGCCAGCCGTGGTTTATGTTCCCCTGTTTCGAGTGCTCGTTTGGAAAGTTAAAACAGAACGCCGGGTCCTGCGCCTGGCCAGCGTAGCGCTCGAGTGCCAGTTCGTTCATCCGACCGAACAGCCCTTGGCGTCGGTGGTCGGAATGGACCATCGTGTCGCAGGGCTGGAACGCCGGGAAGACGGTTTCCCCGTTGCGGACCGGTTGCGCGAAGAACGACCGCGCGCCGACGAGTTCGCCGCCCCGCTCCGCGACGATGATCGGCACGTGGTCGACGAAGGGATTCCGTTCGAACTTCCAGCGGAACCAGCCGGTTCCGCGCTTCCGGTCGAAGACCTCGTCGTAGAGGGAGAGGAAAGCGCTCCGGTCGCTCGGTCGAAACGGGCGAACCGTGTACGACGCCTGCGGACGCGGTCGAGTCGAGCGGAACTGGGTCATGGGTGATGTCGATACCGACGGTGGACTGTTGCTTCGTCTCGTCTCGCCCCCGCGTTCACGCCGGTACGACAATAGTCCCTTCAGTCCCTTCGAAAAAAGCGGTTGAGCCTGAATACGCAGTGCTTACCAGCCAGCTAACCAGTTCGTTCGCTGCGCCCGGTTGCGATTTCGGCTATGAACGTCTGCGGGCGTGCTTGTCCGAACGCGACTAGATTGTCATCCGTTACTAATTTTTGGGTTGTCATATGCGTCCTGTTGGACGATCATTCCACCAGTCCCCACTGCGAGACACCGACCGGAACCGATCGCAACGGCGTGTAGGGCGCCGATCTCGGCGGATTCCAGCGTTCCATCGGCGTCGACCGTCGACCACGATGCTGTCGACGCGCGCTCGAAAAGCGAGCCGTCATCGTCGCAGGCCACTGTCCGGTTCCCTTCGCGGGCGATTCCGGTCAGTGTTGTCGAGGACACTCGCTCTGGTGTCCAGTTCGTGCCGTCATAGCGGTGGACAACGCCATCGTCGGCGCTGAGAAGGACCGATGACTGTGATCCGGCGTCAGGGTTTTCATCATCTGCATCCATCACGGCTCGCACCGCAACGTCGGTCAGCGTTCCATCCGCACCCTCGATTCCGATCCGTTCGAACGATTGGCCGCCATCAGCTGTTTCGAAGACACCGTCGTTCGTATCGCAGCAATACCCCGTCGTGGGGTCGGCTAACGCCACACCGCTCAGACTCGAGCCGCTGCCGGGTGTGACCGGTTCGTTCCACGTCACGTCACCGTCGCGGTACTGCCCACGGACGACGTTCCCCGACCCATTGACGAGCAGGACCGTCTCCTCGCCGGCCGAGCCGCCGACGGCGAGCCCGAGCCAGTTATTTGTGATATCCCGCGGTGCCGTGTGATCGGTGTGGCGACCCGTGTCCGTCTCGAGTCGCCCCACTGTGCCGCTGTCGCCAGCGACCCAGACCGCGTCGCCGTCGTCTGTTGCGTCGACACCGACGAGATCGTTCCCGGCGGCACCAGGGCCGTCCTCGAGAACGGTCGTCCACTCGTCGGCCTCAGCGAGAACGACGCCGTCGTCACCGACTGCGTAGCCGCGACCAGTGTCAGTGACGACCACGTCGTGCAGTGTCGCTGCCGTCGGAACCGACGGGAGCACCCACTGTTCGGTCTCGTCCGGTCTGTCGTCGTCAGTACTTTCGACCCGCTTGTCAGCAGTTACAGTCCTGCTGTCAGCAGTCGCAGCGTCAGAGTCGGACATCGCAGTCGATCCAGCTTCCGTCTCAGCCGCAACTGCCCCGTCTCGCACTTCCACCGGTGTCTGCTCGGGTTCGTCGGATCGATCGTCGTCGAACTGGTCAGCAGGAGGCTGCCGACCATCGGGCGTCGTCGACGTTGACGAGTCTTTCGCTGCCTGCGCGGTCGCCGCTTCGGGTTCAGTCTGCTCGCCCTCCGTTTTGGGCTCAGTCTGGGACGGACTCGAGTGCCCCGAGAAGACGTCCAGGTCACCGGCCTGTCTGCGCCAGCGGATGTAGAGAACGATTGGAGGAAGGAGGTACGAGGCGAAGGCGAGGGCGGCGAACCAGCGGTGAACGAACGTCAGCGTTCCGAAGGCGGTGAGACCGACTGTTGCGACGGTATGGATCCACGTCTTCGTGTAGTTTCGGAAGAAGGTTCCGAAGCCGCGTTCCCCCGCCTCCGTCTCGGTGCTGTGTTCGTTCGCAGCCATTTCACGAGTCGTGCGGTAACGGTGACGATCCAGTGGGGGTGCTCTGGGTGCGATTCAGTTGGGCGGGCGCGCAAACAGTCACAGCCCACGATTCTAGCGCGAGCGGCAAAACGGCGTTGCAGGCACAACGAGCGGACTCGAGTTTCCGGAGTCGAAAGTTGACAGCGCTAGTCGGGTCGAAACTGCACAGCGCTACTCAAGTCGGGATCGGTCCGCGTCCGCGTCCACATCCGCGTCCGCGTCCACATCCGCGTCCGCGTCCGCGGGACGTGTGACGTGTCAGGAACAGCAGTCCAGCCCCAGCCACGCGCTTACAGATAACCGAGATCAGCCAGTCGCTCTTTCGTCCCCTCTCGCATCGCCACCTCGTCCGTCGAGTCGGGTTCCGACTCGGCCAGCGGATCGAAGCGCTCCTCGAGTTGCTCCTGGAGCGCGCTGACGGTGTCGGGTTCGGCCTGGACGAGGTTCGACTGCTCGGCTGGATCGGTCGGGACGTGATGGAGCCGTTCGAAGCCGTCGTCGCCACGGACGTACTTGTACTCGTGTGTCCGAATCGCACGAAGTCGGCGGTCGAACTCGCGGACGCGGTCCGGAATATCGCCGAATCGGGCTTCGAGCCGGTCGATCGACGGCTGTGGGGCGACGTACTCGGCGAAGACAGCGTCTCTCGGATCGTCGTCCGACGCGGGGTGGAGTGAGCGCCCGCTTCCCTGTTCCCGCAGTTCGGGATCAGAAACACCGACGGCGTCGAGGAGTGTGAGCGGCAGGTCGAGCAGTTGGACGAGGTCGTCGCGGTGGGTACCCGTCACATCGTCAGTGGTGGTTCCGGATTCAGTTCCAGTTTCGGTTCCACTTCCGGACTCGAAATCGGCGTCAGTAAACGGCCCCCCGTGACAGACCAGCGGCACGTTGATCAACGTATCGTACAGGTTGTACTGGTGGCCGAAGAAATCGTGTTCGCCGATATGCTCGCCGTGGTCGCCACAGACCACGAAGAGGGTATCCTCCCATTCGCCGTGGGACTCGAGTGCCTCCCGGAGACGACCAACCTGGGCGTCGGCGTAGGCGAGTTCGGCGCGGTAGAGGCCACGGAGCAGTTCGAACTCACGCTCGGTGATTTCGTAGTCCTCGCAATCGTAGGCGCGGGGGTCCTGTCTGATCGCGGTCGCCTCCTCGTAGGTCGCGTCCTCGGGGAGGAAGCGTTCTGCGTACTCTTGCGGCGGGTCGTACTCGACGTGGGGTTCGATGAAGTTACAGAAGAGGAAGAACGGCTTGTCGTCGTCGCGGTCGCCGAGCCAGCCGTCGACCCAGTCCGCAGAGCGGGCGGCACCGTCGTCACCCGATGGCTGCAGGACTTCGCTGTAGAGGATGTTCGCCGCGTTGACGACGGGATTGCCGTCGAACAGTCGGTTCCGGGTCGCCTGGAGCTTTTCGCGCAGATCCTCACCCCGGACGACGGCCCCCATGTCGGCGTCGGACTGGATGTACTGCCATCCTTTCCGGAGGTCGTCGAAACCGCGGTCAAAGCCGAACTCCTCGGTTATCCAGGTGTTGTTCGAGATACCGACGGTCTCGTAGCCGGCGTCGGCGAACGCCTCGGGAAGCGTTCGAAGTTCCGGATCGAGGAACGTGTGCCCGCCGTGCGTGCCGTGTTCGGAGGCATACAGGCCGGTGAACATCGAGCCGTGGGAGGGAAGTGTCCACGGAGCCGTCGCAAACGCGTTCTCGAAAACGGTGCCAGTTTCGGCGAGCCGACACAGCGTCGGTGTTGGTTGGGTCGGATCGTGGCGCTCGTCTGGGTCGTCTTCGGCTGGATCGTTCGAACTTGCGTCCGTGGTCGGCCACTCGCCGACACTCCTCGCACGTGCCGTATCGAGTACGACGAGAACCACGTTCCTGGCTGTTGAATGTGACTCCGATTCACGTCCGTTAGACTCGGCTGCTGATTCCTCCGCCATGGTTGACAATGCTCCGCCACACGTGGGGAAGGCTACCAGCCCGGAACGTGCAGGTGATTCACGATATCGTGATGCCACACACGACGTATCGGATTCGGATACATTCAGCTGTAAGAAATACTTACGGAAGTGCAAGGAGAAAGCCCCGCCCTTCACAGTAGACGCCGAACCTAATTTTCGGCGTTGCTGGTAGGGTGGCTATGGTCAAGACAACCGAAGCAAAACAAGTCTGTCGCGCCGCATCTACCGTGGTTTATCCAGCACTCGATTTCGGAATCAAACCTTGTGGGAGCTATACGAGAGAGGACTTCGAGAAAGTCCTCTCTCGTGTCGCCTTTGAACAAGAGTTCGCTAACACTGCTGGAAAAACGTGCCAACTCGATCATGGCGAACCCGTCGACATTACGTCGACGGCTCGCAACGGGCTCGCAAAATCACTGCTCTACCATCTTCGGAACTTGGAAGCGGACGCTATCGACGGTCAGTTCGATGGCGTCCGCGACGATCTCTTCGAGATTCTTCGGAAACAACGGCTCTTGCCTGACTGTGTTGATGTTGCGATCGATCTCCACGAATGGCGGTTTTACGGCGATGCAGACACTGACCACGTCCTGATCACCTATCCCGATCAAGGAACCAATCGAACGTACTGTTTTGCGACGATCTGTATCGTCGCACCGGGAACGCGATTCACGCTCGACGTGCTGGCGCTGGAGGCGAACGGTTTCCGCGAAAAGCGCGAAGCCGTTCGCTCGTTGCTGGAAACGGCACAAGAGTATGTCTCGATTAGACACGTCTACCTCGACAGAGGCTTCTACCAGGTCCACGTCGTTGCGGAACTCGAACAGCTCGACGTCGATTATATCGTCCGTGCACGCCCGAGTAAGGGGATGAAAGCCCGTCTCAGCGCCGGCGCTGAGACGGTCGTTGACGAGTATCTCGTGCAACGGAAACGTAAGCCAACCGCTTCAGTTGCAGTGACTGTGTTTGCTGTGCCACATCGGTCAACCGAGGACGAGCACGTCTGGTTCGTTACGAATCTCGACCTTGAGCCTGAGGCGGCGAGAGCGTACGCGGCGGCGTTTCGCCGCCGCTGGGGAATTGAGACTTCCTACCGCCAGATCGGAGACTTTCTCCCGAGAACGTCATCGCCGACGTTCTCGGTGCGACTGTTCTACTTCCTGTTCGCGGTTTCGATGTACAATCTGTGGATCCTCGCAAATGTGCTTGTCTCAGCTGGTGCTGTCCCGGAGAAACCGCCAATCTCGACACGTGTCTTCAGAAAATTCGTCGATGTGACCGATTACGGCTAGAGGAAGATCTGTCCGACCGAGATGATCGGTCAGAACGTCGTAACCGAGTGGCAACGCTCAGAAACGCCGCCGACAGCGGCGTTTCTTCGTGCCCTTCCTCGCTGTGTCGCATAGATCGTTGGAGCGCTGCAATCCAAATCGGTTGATCAACCAGTTACGTTCGGCTGTCCGCGTTGAATCGGCAACTACTGTTCAGGGCGGGGAGGATGTCAAGGCCCGTGTCGCGACCAAACGCTTACTCAGTTGCTCACTGTATCTCATCCGCATGACCAACGACCGGCCGAACATCGTTCTCGTCCACTGCCACGACCTCGGGACGTATCTGGGCTGTTACGGTGTCGACGTGGAGACACCCCACATCGACAGTCTTGCCACCGACGGCATCCGGTTCGACCGGCACTTCGTCACCGCACCCCAGTGCTCGCCGAGCCGGGCGAGTCTGTTCACTGGCCGCCACCCCCACCAGAACGGTATGCTCGGCCTCGCGCACGCCGACTGGGAGCTCGGCCCCGACGAGCGCGTCCTCCCGGACCTGCTCTGCGATGCTGGCTACGAAACCCACCTCTTCGGCCTCCAGCACATCACCGAGTACCCCGACCAGCTCGGCTACGACCACATTCACACCGAACAGCCCCTGACCGTCGAGGCGTCGCCGGCCGTCCACGAAACCGCCCGCGCGAACGCCGTCGCAGACGAGTTCGCATCCGTACTCGAGTCCGACGGTCTCGGCGACCCGTTCTTCGCCTCGGTCGGCTTCTTCGAACTCCACCGCGTCGAGGAAAACGGTGGCTTCGGCTTCGAGGGCGACCGGTACGACGCGCCGGCCCCCGAGGACGTGGCCCCACTCGAGTTCCTGCCGGACAGGCCCGGCATTCGGTCGGATATCGCCGAGATCAACGGGATGTTGAACGCGTTAGACGAAGCGACGGGGACGGTACTCGAGGCGCTCGACGAGGCAGGTGTCGCAGACGAGACGCTGGTCGTCTTTACGACCGAGCACGGGCTGGCGATGCCGCGTGCGAAGGGGTGTTGCTTCGATCCGGGGATCGAGGCGGCGTTGCTCATGCGCTATCCATCACGAATTGACGGTGGCCAGACGGTTGACGATCTCATCAGCAACGTCGACGTGTTCGCGACACTCATCGCGGTTGCCGACGCACCGGTGCCGGAGACGCAGCTTGCCGGGGAACGGTTCACGCCGCTGTTGTTCGGTGACGCGGGCGACGAGGGCGACGAGGGCAACGCGGGTGACGCGGGTGACGCGGGCGACGAGGGCAACGCAGGTGACACGGATGACGCGGGCGACGAGGGCAACGCAGGTGACACGGATGACGCGGGCGACGAGGGCAACGCAGGTGACACGGATGACGCGGGCGACGAGGGCAACGCAGGTGACACGGATGACGCGGGCGACGAGGGCAACGCAGGTGACGCGGATGACACGGATGACGCGGGCGACGAGGGTGACAAGCGCGAGAAGCGCGAGGAAAATAGCGAAGACAGTGACCGCGGCGACTACGAGCCCCGTGACCGCATCTTCGCCGGCATGACCTGGCACGACCGCTACAATCCGATGCGGGCGATCCGGACGGAGCGCTGGAAGTACGTCCGCAACTTCTGGCACCTCCCCCACGTCTACATGACGACGGATATCTACTGCAGCGCCGCCGGCCGGGAGATGCGCGAGGAGTTCACCGGCGATCAGCGCGCCTACGAGGAACTGTACGACCTCGAGGCCGACCCGCTCGAGCAGGAGAATCTTCTACTGGCGGACACGCCCGATACAGTGGACACTCCCGACCAGCATGGGAGCCGGGACGTTGACGATGTCCGTACCCGACTTCGGGACGACCTCGTCGACTGGATGACCGAGACGGACGATCCGCTACTCGACGGCCCGGTCGTCCCCAGCGACTGGGAACGCATTCATCCCGAAATGGGCGACGACCGCTAGCACGACGCCTCGATTCACTCGCTGCCGGACTCTGGGTGCTGTCGTTCGTACTCGAGTCGCTGGCAGCCGACGACCAGCGAGTCGGGAACGTCTGACGCTGCCTCGTGGAGCGTGGTGAAGACGACTGCGACCTCGTCGAAGCGGTCTCCACGGACCGCACGCAGCGGGTCCGACTCCCACTCGACGAACCCGAGGTCGGCGAGCAACGGCAGGTGTTTGTGCACCAGTTGCTGTCGAAGCGTCGTCGGGTCGACGGGAACGTTCGGGTTAATCGCCGCCGCCGGTAACGCAACGGACTGGTCGGGCCCCTGATCTAATAAGGCGATAATGACCTGCCGTCTCGGTTCCGCTGCAACCGCTGTGAACACCTGGTCCCACCGCTTGACAACACGCTTCCCGTTGTCGAACCGTACCACCGTCATGGCACAGTATGGTAACTACACCGATATAAATCGTGTGCTCTTGGTAACAAATAGCAGCGGCCCTACCAGCCGCTTGTTACGAAACGAAATATAGATGCCGAGCTAATGTAACAGATATAACTATTCTTGTCGGTGTGGACTACTGCAACAGGAACTCGAGTCCCTCGCCGAGAACCGACCGAAACCGTGCGGTATCGACGGCGGTCGCGACGTAACCGTTCGGCGGGCGCTCGGTGACGCCGCGTGCATCACAAACGAGCGCGCCGCGTGCGAGGTCGTTGTCGGTTCCAACGCGCATAGCGCAGGGTTCGATCTCGAGAATCCCATCGTCGAGCAGCCAGGCGACAACGAGCGCGTCGTGGATCGCAGCCGACTCGATGTCGTAGCGCGCCAGTTGCTCCTCGTCGTAGTAGGTGAGCCACTGACGGATGGTCCACTCGAGTTGTCCGTCCCGCGAGAGCGCTGGGAGGCGGTCCGGCGGGAAGGTTGCACCTCTGGTGACATCCAGGCCAACGATGGTCGGCGAGAGGTCTCGCACGACGCGATGGGCCGCGTGGGGATCGGAGTGGAAATTCGCCTCCGCGAGCGGGGTGACGTTCCCCTGCCCGAAGGCGGCCCCGCCCATGACGACGAGCTCGTCGAGCAGCTCTGGCAGGTCGGGCTCCAGCGCGAGGGCGAGAGCGACGTTCGTCAGCGGTGCGATGGCGACGAGCGTGAGGTCGCCAGCGTGCTCGCGTGCCTGTTCGACGATGAACTGGGCGCCAGGGGCGTCGACGGGCTCGGTTGCAGCAGTTGGCTCCGGCAGGTCTCCAAGGATGCCGTCGGGGCCGTGGATGTGCTCGGCCGTCTCGAGGTCGACGGTCAACGGGCAGTCTGCGCCCCTCGCGACGGGAACGTCTGTCCGGTCGACGAGTTCGAGAATTGATCGGGCGTTCGCAGTCGTGTTCTCGACCGTGGTGTTTCCGTGGGCCGTCGAGAGGCCAACGACCTCGAGGTCGTCGCTGGCGAGAGCTAGCGTAATCGCGACGGCGTCGTCACAGCCGGGGTCCGTATCGAACAACACTGGACGGCTCATACCGAAACTGGCGCTTGCGGGCGTATAAAACGCGGGTCGGCGTCGTCCAGGACCGACTCACGGGGTCAACTCCTGTCGCCGGTCAGGAGGTCGACCGCCTCGGGGATACGGTCGAGCATCCCTCTCGCGAGCATGTACCGGGCGTAGCCGTTGGCGAGGCTCCAACGTTGGTCCTCGTCCATCTCTCCTGCATCGATATCCTGATCCCGATCACCGACGGACACCAGCGTTCGCGCCTCCGAACAGAACAACCGCGTTAGCGGTTCGGGATCGGTCACAAGCAGGTCCTCGAGTCGACTCACTGCGTCTCGCTTCGCCTCGTCGATCACGACGGCGTCGAGTTCGTCTGTCTCGTCGGTCTCGAACCGTTCCCATTCGTCACGCGCCGCCGTGAGTCGGAGCCACACATCTGCGAGCGTGACGGTCCCGTACACCTCGTATCCGTCGTTGAGGTATCGCGTGACACGCTGGAGGGCCGACTCACCACTGGCCGAGCGCGAGTACAACGCGCTGCGGACGTCGCGTCGTTCGCCCTCGAACTCGTCGGCGTCGAATCGGTCACCCCACTCCTCGCGGGTGGCAAGCAGATCATCGATCCGGCCCTCGAGTTCGTCCCGCCGCTCGGCGAGTGCGTTCCCGATCGGGTCGCTACCGGAATCACGCTCGCGGAGCGCCTCGCGGTAGGCCTTCGCGTCACGGACGCGCAATCGGCTTCGCTGGACGCCGCTGTACACCGCTGCGATCTGTTCAGCGCGATCCGAACGGTCCTCGCCGTCGATCTCGGCGTCTCTCCGTCTCGAAAGACCGGACTCCGCCTGGTGCAGGCTGTACTCGATCGACTTGCCATAGGCGAGAAACGTTTCGGGCGCTGCGGTCTCGTACTCGAACTGGCTCGCCAGTTCCGTCACCGTCTCGAGTCCGTCGTCGACGCCCGCGGTTGGGTCGTCGTCGAACTCGTCCAGAACGGCACGGGTGTAGGCATCACCCTGTGCTGCCTGATGGAGGTGCAAACCCGAGGATTCGACAGTGCTGACCACGGGCGGTTTCGTCGGCGCTTCTGTGGCGAACTCGTCGGCCGATTCGATGTTGGCACTGGTGACTGGCGGCTGCTCGGACGGGTCGTCCAGTCGGTCCCAGGCAGCGAGGGCAGCGTCGGCATGTTCGGCGATCTGGTCGGCCGTCTCGCGGACGTGTACATCGGTCGTCTCGACGGCCGGCGGAACCTCGGGAATATCCCGCCGTCGGGTGCGAGCATAGACGATTCGGTCCGGAAGCACGTGGTACAGCGTGGTGCACCCAGCCAGAGCGGCCGTTCCAGCAACGGCCGTTCCGCTGAGGAACGCTCGTCTGGAACGTCGGGAGGGAAAGGACGGGCGGTGCATGTCGAAATTATGTCCACAATGGTTGAAATAAATTCGGTTCGCTGGTCGCTCGCGTATTCGACGACGCTAACACACTCGAGTGACTTTCTCGAGTCACCACCGATGCGCGCGTTTCGACTCGCCTACGACGGCACCGGCTACTACGGCTTCCAGCGCCAGCCCGACGTGCCGACCGTCGAGGACGCGATGTTCGACGCGCTGCGCGCGCTCGACGTTCTCGCACCCGACGCAGACAAACCCGCCGGCTACGCCGCCGCCGGCCGCACCGACGCTGGCGTCTCTGCGCTCGCACAGACCGTCGCCTTCGAGGCCCCCGACTGGCTCACTCCGCGGGCGTTCAACGGCGAACTGCCGGCCGACATCCGCGCCTGGGCGGCCGCCGACGCGCCTGACGAGTTTCACGCAACACACCACGCACGCGAGCGCGAGTACACCTATTATCTGTACGCACCGCCCGCCAACGACGACGCACCGCCCGCCAGCGACACCGATGAGGACCACGCTGGTACTCCCGTCACGGCCCACACCGTCGACGACGACCGCTTCCAGGCCGCCTGCGACGCCCTCTCCGGCCCCCACGACTTCCACAACCTCACACCCGACGACCACAACACCGAGCGCTCGCCGGTACTCGAGTCCACCCGCGATGGGCACTTCCGCATTCTGACCGTCACCGCGGGCGGCTTCTGTCGCGAACTCGTCCGCCGACTCGTCTCGCTCGCCCGGGACGTCGGAACCGGCGAGGCCAACCTGCAAACGATCGAGCGGGCACTCGAGTCCGACCCGCTGCCCGGCCACGAGGGAATTGCGCCCGCACCGCCCGAGCCGCTGGTGCTGACCGATGTCGAGTATGGTGTACTCGAGTTCGCCGTCGACGAGGAGGCAGCCGAGAGCGCGCGGGCGGTGTTCGAGCAGCGGCGACGGAAGCGGGTGACGGGGGCGCGTGTGGCGGAGCGAGTTGTAGAAGGTGTACGAGAGCGGTAGGGCTGCGCTGTGGTGTGCTGTGGTGTGCTGTGTGTGCCGATCCAGAACGACGACGGTGCCGGCGAATCGGTCAGCACCCGTGACGGTCACGATGACGAGACGTTTTTATGGTCGGACTCTCACCACGGCGTATGGAACTGTCCCCCGAGGAGTACGGTGCGTACTGGCAGGCGTCGATCCGCGTTGCGATGGGTATCGTGATCGTCTTCCTCGGCACGCAAGTTATCGTTTCACCGCTGCTCACCCATCCGAACCTGCCTGCGGTCGGACTCGGGATCTTTCTGTTCGTCGCGATCGTCTTCGTCGGGAGTTTTCTCGCGATGCTCGGGATCGCACGGGTCGTTCGCACCGCGATGGACGTTGAGCTTCGAGGGTGATCGGCAACGGGTCGGTCTGCGATGCTACGTCCACCCAACCGGCCAAATTCCGGCTGCCCGCATCCCCGGCTCGTAATCCTGTTCGACCAGTCGCTCGCGCAGGTCGTCCACCGCGATCGACGCCACGTCCGTTCGCGTGAGTTCCCACACCAGCAGCGTCGTCAAGATTGCGTGCTCGCGGAGATTCCGCGGGTCAACCTTGTCTCGCGTATCGGCTGACGTGTGTCCCCAGCCGCGTCCCCGGTCGCTCCCCTTCGGCGGCTCGCTGTGGAGCTGTACCGAGGGAACGCCCGCCTGCAGGAACGGCCAATGATCGCTGAACGGGTGCGGATCCGGCTCGTGAACGACCGGCTGGCCGGCCCCACCTGCGACCGACGCGGCGAGTTCCTCGAGTTCCTCCGACGCGTGCGAGTAGACTTGCACGTCACGGAATCGGCCCGCGCCGTCGACGTTGACCACTGCCCGAATCGAATCTGGGTCGAGGTCGTCGGCAAGCGCCTCGGCACCGAGCAGGCCGATTTCCTCGCAGCCGACGCCCGCGATTCTGACCTGGGACTCGAGTACCCCCTCGACCGCAGCGAGAATCCTGGCCGCGCCGGCGACGGTGGCGATGCCACAGCCGTTGTCGAGTGCGCCTTCGCCGATATCGTGGGCGTCGTAGTGGGCGAGGACGAGGACGAAATCATCAGTGTCGGAGCCGAGGGTCGCGTGGACGTTCTGACTGGTGCCATCGGTGGTCCGGGCGTCGACGTGAAGATGGGCACGAACGTCTTCCGCACGGCTCGCATACTCGCTTAGCCAGTCGCCGCTCTCGGCACTGACGCCGACGGCTGGAATCTCGCCCTCCTCGTTGAATCGGAGCGAGCCCGTCGGCGGCAGCTGGCCTGGTACGTGATTGACGAAGACGAACGCCGACGCGCCGGCCTCGACCGCGTGGCCGTACTTCTCCATCCGGTGGACGAACCGCCGGTCTGCGGGCGTCGTCGTGCTCGCGACGGCAATCGCGCCCTCGAGGTCGACCGCGTCGATCTCTGCGGGTGTACCGTAGCCCACGTCCACGAGCCGTCCCTCGACGTCGCCGGCGGGCGAGTACGGCAGTGCGATCGTCTCGAACTGCCGCGAGAGCGAGTTCGTCTCGACGGTGAGTTCTGACGTTCCGCGCTCCCAGTACTGCATATCGAACTCGTCGATTCGGGCGTCGTCGAGACCTGCGTCGGTAAACGACTCGCGGACCAGTTCGGCCGCGCGGCGCTCGCCGGGCGAGCCGCCCATTCGGTTCGGCAGTTCGGTGAGATCGGTCAGGAGTTCCCAGGCGCTGTCGTCCGTCCAGGCGCGGCCGATTGCACGGGCGACGGCGTCGCCAGTCAGCTGTCGGTCAGCATCAGTCATACCCACATATTCGCTCGACGCGACAAAAACGCCGATGGGCCACACGGCCGGGTGGCACTCCCCGGTCACGTCGTTCGATACCCTTTACCACCTTCGTTCCGAAACCGGGTGTATGAGTTCCGTTCCCGAACGGTCAGACATCGACGAGGAGTATACCTGGGATCTGGAGAGCGTCTACGCGACCGACGACGAGTGGCAGGACGCCTACGAAGACGTCGCCGAACGCGTCGAAGAGCTACAGGCGTACGAGGGACAGGTCACCGACGACGCCGAGACGCTCCACTCGGTACTCGAGTTGCGCGATTCGGTCATGCGTGACGTCTCGACGGTGGCAGCCTACGCGCGGATGCGCCGCGACGAGGATACGACGAATCAGGAGTACCAGGCGCTGACCGCTCGCGCGCAGTCGCTCGCAGCCGATGCGCAGTCCGCGGCGTCGTTCATCGACCCCGAACTGCAGGAGTTGACCCGCGAGGAGTTCGACGACCTGGTCGAGACAGAGCCGGCACTCGAGGTGTACGACCACTACGTCGACGACGTACTCCGGATGAAGCCCCACACGCGCTCCGCGGAGGTGGAGGAGTTACTCGCTGACCTGAGCGAGGTCACCGGGGCAACGGGCGAGGTGTACAACATGCTCTCGAACGCGGATATGTCGTTCCCGAGCGTTGAGGATCCCGATCCCGAGAGCGAGGGCGAGGGCGAGGGCGAGAGCGAGGCCATCGAAATCACCCAGAGCAACTTCACGAACCTGCTCAAGCGATCCGACCGGGAGTTCCGCCAGCAGGTCTACGAGGAATACTTCGACGAGTGGGAGTCGATGCGAAACACCGTCGCCTCGGCGTACAAGAACAGCGTCAAGGCAGACGTAAAGACTGCGCGGGCGCGAAACTACGACACCGCCCGCGAGGCGGCCCTCGACGGCCCGAACGTTCCCGTCGAGGTCTACGACACGCTCGTCGAGAGCGTCCACGACAACCTCGACAAACTCCACCACCACGCCGACCTCAAGCGCCAGGCGCTCGACGTCGACGAACTGCAGATGTGGGACCTCTACATGCCACTGACCGGCGACGAGGGCCCCGACGTCGAGTACGACCAGGCCGCCGAGTACGTCGTCGACGCACTCGAACCGCTCGGCGAGGAGTACCAGTCCCGCGTCGCCGAAGGACTCGAGTCGCGCTGGGTCGACGTCTACGAGAACGAGGGCAAACAGTCCGGGGCGTACTCGAGTGGCACCTACGACACGCAGCCGTTCATCCTGATGAACTACCAGGACGACATTGCCTCGATGTACACGCTGGCCCACGAACTCGGCCACTCGATGCACTCCCAACTGACGAAAGACGAACAGCCGTTCGTCTACTCGGGCTACGAAATCTTCGTTGCCGAGGTCGCCAGTACGGTCAACGAGGCGCTGCTGACGGCACACCTGCTCGAGACCGTCGACGATCCGGAGTTCAAGAAACATGTCCTGAACGAGTTCCTCGAGCGTGTGCGCTCGACGCTCTACCGCCAGACGCTGTTCGCCGAGTTCGAACACGAGGCCCACCGACTGGAGGAGGAAGGCGAACCCCTGACGGCCGACCGACTCGACGAACTCTACGGTGGGCTCAAGGAGACGTACTACGAACCGGCCGCGGTTGACGACCGCATCGCTCGTGAGTGGATGCGCATTCCCCACTTCTACCGCGCGTTCTACGTCTACCAGTACGCGACCGGCATCTCGGCCGCGCTCGCCATCGTCGAGGACGTGCTGCCCGACGGCGCGGGCGGCGAGCCAGACCGCGAGGCCGCAGACGACTATCTCGAGTTCCTCCAGCAGGGCTCCCGGGAGTACCCACTCGAACTCCTGCAGATTGCCGGCGTCGACATGAGCAGTTCCGAACCAATCGACCGCGCACTGGCGACCTACGGCGAGCGACTGGACGAACTCGAAGAACTGCTCTCCTGAGCGCTGATCAGCAATTGCAGGCCGATTCGGTCCTCCTGTTTCGAAATCCCTCCGGGACCCAAAGGCACATTTATCGTCGGGGACTTATCCGTGCACGTCAAGATGTCTCGAAGCCCGTCTCTCCCCGAACGACCTCACCGCGATATCGATCCTGATCTCCCCGCCGACGAGCGGCTCGAGGCCCTTCGCGGGCACTATGCGGAACTCGTTGACGTCAACGAACAACTCGAGAGCCAGCTCGATCAGACGACCGACCGCCGCGAGGACCTGCGCGAGCGCGTCGACCGCGTCGAGCGCGAGAACGAGACGCTCAAGAGTTCCTCACTGTACATCGCGAGTGTCGAGGACGTCGTGGGCGACGGCGAAGTCGTCGTCAAACAACACGGCAACAACCAGGAGGTTCTCACCGAGGTCTCCCCGCGCATCGCAGAGCGCGTCGAGGCCGGCGACCGCGTCGCCGTCAACGACTCCTTTGCAATCCAGACGATCCTGGAGACGGAAACCGACGCGCGCGCACAGGCGATGGAGATTACTGAGCGTCCCGAGGTCGGCTACGAGGATATCGGCGGCATCGACGAGCAGGTCCGTGAGGTCCGCGAGGCCGTCGAACAGCCACTCATCGAACCCGAACGCTTCGAGGAAGTCGGCATCGACCCACCGAGTGGCGTCTTGCTCCACGGCCCGCCAGGCACCGGGAAGACGATGCTCGCGAAGGCCGTCGCCAACCAGACCGACGCCACTTTCATCAAGATGGCCGGCTCCGAACTCGTGCGCAAGTTCATCGGGGAAGGCTCGCGGCTCGTCCGCGACCTCTTCGAACTCGCCCGCGAGCGCGAACCGGCAATCATCTTCATCGACGAGATCGACGCCGTCGCGACGACGCGAACGGAGTCCAAGACCTCCGGTGACGCCGAGGTCCAGCGCACCATGATGCAACTGCTCTCCGAAATGGACGGCTTCGAGGCTCGTGGAGAGATCCGCATCATCGCCGCCACGAACCGCTTCGACATGTTAGACCGCGCGATCCTCCGTCCCGGTCGGTTCGACCGCCTCATCGAGGTCCCCGAGCCAGACCGTGACGGTCGCGAGCAGATCCTCGAGATCCACACCCGCGGCATGAACATCGCCGACGGCGTCGACTTCGCCGAGCTGGCCGACGAAACGGACGGCTACTCCGGTGCCGAAATCGAGAGCCTGGCTACTGAAGCCGGCATGTTCGCCATCCGCAACGAGCGCGATGAGGTCCACCACGAGGACTTCGTCGACGCCTTCGACAAAATCGAGGCCGACGACTCGAGTGACGTCATCTCCTCTGCGGGTTACTTCTACCAGTAAGCGTTCTGTCCCGTCTTTCCCGCGGATCGCAAGTCCTTACGCTGTTCGTCCCCGAACCCGACTACAGCAATGAGTACGATCCGAATCGTTCAGGGCTCCGCATCAGCCCCGACCAAGATGGCCTCCTACGACGCCGCTCTCGCCGACGCCGGCGTCGAAAACTACAACCTCGTCGCCGTCTCCTCCGTGATTCCAGCCGATGTCGACGTCGAAGCCGTCGGCACGGCACCCAACCTCGGTCCCGCCGGCGAACGACTGACCGTCGTCGAAGCGCGGGCGACCACTGCCGGCCCCGGCCAGGTGAGCGCCGCCCTCGCCTGGTCACGATCCGCCGACCGCGGACCTGGTCTCTTCTACGAAGTCGCAGACGAAACCGACTCCGACGACGTCGAACACCGCGTTCTCGAGGGGCTCGCCGCTGGACAGGACCTGCGCGACTGGGAGTTCGGGGACTCGAGTGTCGCTGTCGAGCACAGCCAGGCTGAGGCGGGCGTCTACACCACATCGCTCGTGCTCGCGGTCTACGGCGAGAGCGAGCCGATCTGCTGAGACGAGTTCGGACACAATCGGCGTTCTCACCGACTGTGTGAAGGCGAACCCTTTTCACCTGCCGGCCCATTGCTACCCAATACGCTTCTCATGAACGGAAATACGCCGTACGCAGGGTTACCAGGGGAGACTGCTGCTGGCCAGCGTGCCGCAGCCGACGTCCCCGACCTCTCGAGTTCCCAGAAACGGCTGTTACACCGCGATGTTTCGCGGATCGCCGCTCGAACTCGTGAGTTCCTGCCCAACGAGTACGCGGTCGACGCCGACGTTTCGACGGGCGCAACTGGCCCGCAGGTGACCGTCGCCGTTCGCCCGCCGGTCGGCCACGCCGTCAGCGCTGGGTTCACGCCTGATCTCGAGGACGTCTCCGAAGAGATCATCACGTCTGACGAACGCGACGAGGTCGCCCGTGGTCTCGCAGCGAGTGCAGCGCTGCAGGTGAAACAGGCGGTTAGCGATGCGATGACGCCGACGGCGAAGTAGCCAGCCAGAGGCGGTTGCGTTTGCAGTTGCACGCTACTTTGTTCGTCGTCGCTACAATACGTTACAGTACAGTACACAGCGCAACAGCAATCGCTACAGCGCTACAGCGCTACAACCCTCAGTAGAGCACCTGTTCGAACTGATGCTGTCGCCTCTCCAGATCGATCGCCGGCTCGACCGACGGATCACGCTGGAGTCGGTCCAGCACCAGCAGGGGGTCAGCCCCAGCGCGCTCGACATCCCGGAGGAACGTTTCGATCGCCGACCGATTCATCGCCAGCGACTCGGCGAGTCCGATCGCAAGCGCCAGCGGAACGGCCTGTTCAGGAGTCGTCGGAAACGCGTCGCTGACGCGCGAGAAATCGGGGGCAGTGGACCCGTCCGTCGTCGGGCTAGCTGCTTCAGCATCGTCGTCGAACTCGAGTACCAGACAGTGCGTACAGAACGTACAGGAGTCGAGGGTGTGCGTGTGGTCGTCCGCGACGGAGACGGAACCGGCAGTAGAGAGAACGCTACGGGAGTCAGCCGGTACTGCGAAGTGAACAGTTGGAGAGCCACACGCCGAACAGGTCATCGTCTCGTGTAGTTGTGGTTGTAGCCGTGGTTGTAGCCGTGGTCGTGGTCGTGGTCGTAGCCGCAATTACAGCCCCACTCAGTTCCCCGGCACACCGCCCGCCGCCGGTGGTTCCATATCCTCTTCTTCAATTTCGTCTTCGTCCGCCTCAGCCTCACGTGCTTCCTTCTCTTCCTGTTCTTTCTTCTCCTTGATCTTCTTCAGGCGGAAGGTCTCCTCACGCTCTTGCTCCTCGAGTTTCTGCTCGATGTACTCCTGGCTGTTGTACAGATCTGGGAGGAGTTTGAACTCGAGTGCGTTGACGCGGCGCTTGGTCGTCTCGATTTCGCGGAGCATCTTCTTCATCGCCGTCTCGACCTCTGCGGCGAGGATAATGCTCTCGAGCAGGTCTTCGTAGGCTTCGGCGGCCTCGTCGATGCGCGCGGAGGTCCCCATAATCCCGTAGCCGCGCTCGCTGAGGTTTTTTGAGACGCGCGAAGATTCGATCTGTGGGACGACGACGCCCATAATGTTCTTCGATTCGGTGGTGATCTCGGGGTGTTCCTGCAGTGCGGCAGCAGCACCGCGGACGGCGACGTCACCCTCCATGGCGCGTGCCATGTTGATCTTGCGCTGGGCCTGATCGTAGTCGTCGGCCAGATCCCCGCGGACGTCCTGGGCCTTGTCCAGGATGTCCATGAATTCCATGATCAGCCCGTCCCGTTTCTTCTCGAGTGTCCCGTGCCCGCGTTCGGAGAGTTCGATCCGATCCTCGATCTCCATCAGGTTCTTGCGGGTGGGCTTGACGTCCTTGGCCATGTTGTGGGGAGATTGCGCCCCCAGTCGGATAACTGTTTACAGTTGTGTTCGCTCGTCCTGACAGTGGTGTTCGCGAATGCGAGCCAGAGTGTGGTCCGATTCGCCAAAACAGAGAGTGGCAATTACCCCAGAAAGAGGTCGGTTAGATCGTTGGTCTTGCCGCCCTTGTAGAGTTCGGCGTAGCCGCAGTTGGTACAGGAGACGACCCGGAAGCGCCGATTCTGAATGTCGAAGAACTTCGAGAAGCCGGTGCCGGTCGTCGAGATGTCGTCGACCGCCGTTTCCGTGTGGCCACACTTGAGACAGCCCTTCTGCTCGCTGCCAGTTCCGTGGCTGCCGCCGGTAGTCGCGGCGTTGTCTGCCGCGGATGCAGTCTCGTGATCGTCGAACATGTACCGGACTGCGGAGACCGTCAGTAAATATTTTGTGCTCCACACGACGAGCTAGAATCAAACCCATGGCCGCTGGATTTGCGTTCATACTCATACTGTTCGTCGGGCTCGCGTTCACGGTCGGACTCTACCTCCTGATCGCGGACGAAACGTCGAACCCGACAGTGATGGACCGCGAACAGGCCGAAGCAGAAGCAAAACGGCGAGGCGGACTGAACGGTGAGCAACACCGAACCCAACCGCGAGAACGGATCCAGTCGCCGCACAGCGAACGCGCTGAGCGAAACGACGATCGAAACAATCCGCGAACGGGAACAGACGAACCACGAAACGGCTGGGAGTTCGAGCGCGATCCGTAGCCCCGATCAGTGTCGACTCGAGTCGGGTCCGGGTCGGAGTCACCAGAGGTGATCGGTTCAGCCCTGGCGGACCCTGGTCGGTCTGGTCGGTCTGGTCGGTCTGGTCGGTCTGGTCGGTCTGGTCGGTCTGGTCAGCCTACCCTTGCCCGACCATCTGCTCTTCGTCCTCCCACTCCTGCTCGCGCAGTTCGTACTTCTGGACCTTCCCTGTCGCCGTCGTCGGCAACTGCTTGACGAACTCGATCCGGTGAACTGTCTTGTACCCCGCGAGGTTCTCACGGGTGAACTCCACTAGCTCGTCCGTCGAAACGCCGGGTTCGTTCGGATCGCCACTGTTCGGGACGACGAACGCCTTCGGCGTCTCGCCCCACTGCTCGCTCGGTGCCGGAATCACCGCCACGTCCGAAACCCCGGGATGATCAAACAGGGTGTCCTCGAGTTCGATACTCGAGATGTTCTCCCCACCGGAGATGATGATGTCTTTCTTGCGGTCCTGGATCGCGACCAATCCGTTTTCGTCGACGGTTCCGAGGTCGCCCGTGTGGAAGTAGCCCTCGATCCGGTCGGAGAACGCCTCCTCGGTTGCGTCGGGTTTGTTCCAGTACCGTTCCATGACCTGGTTGCCGCGGACGACGACCTCGCCGATGGTCGTACTGTCCCGTGGCACGTCCGCCCCGTCCTCGTCGACGACGCGGACCTCGGTGCCGAGGAAGCCAAGTCCCTGTCGCTTCTTGATTGCGAACCGCTCGTCGCTGTCGGCATCGAAGTGACGTCGTGCGTCGGAGGTCGTGATCAGCGGCCCGGTTTCGGTCGCGCCGTAGACGTGTTTGAGTCGCCAGTCGAATTCGTCTTCGACGGTGCGGATAGTCGCCTCCGGCGGCGAACTCCCTGCGGTTGCGATGCGAACGTCGGTCCCACCGCGCATCTCGGGTTCGTCGGCGGCGTCCTCGTAATAGTCGATTAGCAGATTTAGCACCGTTGGCGCACCGCAGAGGTACGAGACGTCTTCTTCCTGGATCGTCTCGATGATCGACTCGGCGTCGACACCGCGCGTACAGACGTGTGTCGCGCCCATTCCAGTGATAGCGTAGATGTGTCCCCAGCCGTTGACGTGGAACATCGGCAACGTCCAGAGATAGACATCGTCGTCCCGGATCTCCTGATGAATCGAGATGAGGTAGGCATGAAGCGTCTCGTTCCGGTGGGTCCGACAGACGCCTTTTGGATCACCGGTCGTCCCGGAGGTATAGTTGATCGTGATGAGTTCGTCTTCGGTCATCTCGGGGCGGTCGTACTCGGGGGTCGCCTCGGCGAGCAGGTCGTCGAACGACTCCCAGTCACTGCCTGCCTCGACCGCGTCGACATCGTTCGTGATGAACGTCTCCGTCGGCACCTCCTCGCGGATTGCCTCGATCTTCTCCGCGTACTCGTAGTCCGCGTAAATCACATCGACACCAGCGTCATTGAGAATATAGGCGTAGTCCTCGGGCGTCAGGCGATAGTTGAGCGGCGTGTGGATCGCGCCAAGTTGCATCGTCCCGTAGGCCGCCTCGAGCTGATAGTGCGTGTTCGGGTCGAGCACCGCAACCCGGTCGCCCTTCTCGATGCCCCGGCCCTGGAGCACTGCCGAGAAACGGTCCGCACGATCACCGAATTTGGCGTACGTATAGCGCTCCCCAGTGGTCGAAACAACTGCCTCCTCGTCACTGTAGTGACGTCGTGCTCGATCGAGAAAATCTGTCACGAGCAGTGGCTTGTGCATACATCTTATTCTCAATCAACAATGACCAAGGTTGTTGCGATGGAGGCAGTTCTTTTCGTCACGATACTCGATACGTATCTTGAGACGCATCTCGAGACAGATCGAGACGGAGCACGAGCGACTGGGCCAAAACACGACCACGACCACGACCACGACACCAAAGAACGAATCGAGGAGTAGAAACTGCAAGAAAGAAACCGGCTACCGGCTGAATCGAGCCGCGTTAGGCTTCGACTTCGGCGGCTTCCGGCTCGTCTTCGCGGTAGTGCTCTTCGATGAGGTCCTCGTCGATCCGGTTGAGTGCCTCCTTCGGGAGATCCGAGAGGAGGTCCCAGCCGAGTTCGAGCGTCTCCTCAATGGAGCGGTTGTTGTCGTAGCCCTGCTGGACGAACTCCGTCTCGAAGCGGTCGGCGAAGTCGAGGAACTTGTTGTCCCGCTCGCTGAGCGCTTCGCGGCCGACAATGTTCACGAGGTCGCGCAGGTCTTCACCCTCTGCGTAGGCGGCGTACATCTGGTCGGAGACGTCGCCGTGGTCTTCGCGGGTCAGACCCTCACCGATCCCGTCGTCCATCAGTCGCGAGAGCGATGGCAGGACGTTGACCGGCGGCTCGATACCCTGGCTGTTCAGGTTCCGGTCCATCACAATCTGGCCTTCCGTAATGTAGCCAGTCAGGTCCGGAATCGGGTGGGTGTCGTCGTCGCCCGGCATTGTCAGGATCGGGATCTGCGTTACAGACCCTTCCTGGCCCTCGATTCGACCGGCACGCTCGTAGAGCTGTGCCAGGTCGGTGTACATGTATCCGGGATAGCCACGCCGGCCCGGAACCTCCTCACGTGCAGCACCGATCTCACGAAGCGCTTCACAGTAGTTCGTGATGTCGGTGAGGATAACGAGAACGTGGTAGTCCTTCTCGAAGGCCAGATACTCGGCCGTCGTCAGAGCGAGACGCGGAGTGACTGTCCGCTCGACTGCGGGGTCGTCCGCGAGGTTCATGAAGACGACGGAGCGCTCGAGTGCACCGGTGCGCTCGAAGTCGTCCATGAACTCGTTTGCCTCTTCCTGGGTAATCCCCATGGCACCGAAGATAACTGCGAACTCGGAGCCCTCCTCGTCGTCGCCAGCTTCCTCCTCTTCAGGCACCGTCGCCTGTCGAGCGATCTGGAGTGCGAGTTCGTTGTGAGGCAGTCCGGAACCCGAGAAGATCGGCAGCTTCTGGCCGCGGACCAGGGTGTTCATCCCGTCGATACCGGAGACACCGGTCTGGATGAACTCCTCTGGATACTCTCGGGAGAAGGGGTTGATCGCTTCGCCGACGATGTCTTCACGGGACTCGGGAACGATTTCCGGCCCGCCATCGATCGGTTCGCCGGAACCGTCGAGGACGCGACCGAGCAGATCCTCCGTCACGGGCATCTTCATCGTTTCACCCAGGAATCGAACGGAGGCGTTGCGGTCGATACCGCCCGTTCCTTCGAACACCTGGATCGAGACGAGTCCGTCGCTCGATTCTAGTACCTGACCGCGCAGCGTTCGTCCATCGTCGGTTTCGATCTCGACAATTTCGTCGTAGCCGACGGGTTCGTCAACTTCGGCGAACACCAGCGGGCCGCTGATTTCAGTGATTGTCTGGTACTCTTTCATGATTAGTACAGGCTCCGAATCTGTTCTTCGAGCTCCGATTCGAGTTCGTCGATGAACTCGTTCCACTCATCGGACGTATTCATCCGGTTCAGGCGCGGGGTCGCATCGACATCCGTGATCTCTTCGACAGGGACACCCGCTTCGAGTGCATCGAATGCCTCGTCGTTGAACGTCTTGATCGCGAGCAGCATTCGGTAGGTCTTTTTCGGATCACAGTAGGTGTCGACGTCGTGGAACGCATTCTGCTGTAGCCACGCCTCACGCAGATAGCGTGCGACTTCCAGCGTCAGCTGCTGGTCTTCAGGCAGTGCGTCCTTGCCGACGAGTTGGACGATCTCCTGGAGTTCGTCCTCTTCGTCCAGCACGTCGACGGCCCACTGACGGACCTCCGGCCAGTCATCCGCGACGTTGTCGCGGAACCACGGGTCGAGCTGCTGGCGGTACAGCGAGTAGGACTCGTTCCAGTTAATCGATGGGAAGTGCCGACGCTCTGCAAGGTCGGCGTCCAGCGCCCAGAACGTCTTGACGATACGCAGGGTGTTCTGGGTGACCGGCTCGGAGAAGTCACCACCAGGGGGCGAGACGGCACCGATCGCCGTCACCGATCCCTCGGTGTCGTTGATGTTCTGGAACTTGCCAGCACGCTCGTAGAACTCCGAGAGCGATGCGGCCAGATATGCGGGATACCCCTCTTCGCCGGGCATCTCCTCGAGTCGGCTCGAAATCTCACGCATAGCCTCTGCCCACCGGGAGGTGGAGTCGGCCATCAGCGCGACGTCGTAGCCCATGTCGCGGAAGTACTCCGCGATCGTAATCCCAGTGTAAATACAGGATTCACGGGCTGCGACGGGCATGTTGGACGTGTTCGCGATGAGACACGTCCGAGACATGAGCGGCTTGCCGGTCTTCGGGTCTTCCAGTTCGGGGAAGTCCTCGATAACCTCGGTCATCTCGTTGCCACGCTCACCACAGCCGACGTAGACAACGATGTCCGCGTCAGCCCACTTGGCGAGCTGGTGCTGAGTGACCGTCTTGCCCGATCCGAACGGACCGGGAATCGCCGCAGTCCCACCCTTCGCGATTGGGAAGAGGCCGTCGAGAATCCGCTGTCCGCTGACCAGTGGGACCGTCGGCGTTTCCTTCGTGTCAGCAGGGCGGGCCTGTCGAACGGGCCACTCCTGGTGCATCGTGATCTCCTCGCCGGAGGAGAGCTCCGCGATGACTTCGTCGACCGTGAACGCGCCGCTCTCGATCGATTCGATCTCGCCACCCTCGTAATCCGGCGGGACCATCACCTTGTGGGTGATGCTCTCCGTTTCGGGGACTTCACCGACGATATCGCCGGCTTCGACGGTGTCGCCGACATCGACAGTCGGCGTAAACTCCCACTCCGTCTCGAAGTCAATCCCGGGGGCGTCGACCCCACGGTCCAAAAAGGCCGTTCCCATCTTCTCCTCGAGGACGTCAAGTGGACGCTGCACGCCGTCGTAGATGGCGTCCAGTACACCCGGTCCGAGGTCGACGCTGAGCGGTTCGCCCGTGTTCTGGACGGGTTCGCCCGGGCCGACGCCGGAGGTTTCCTCGTACACCTGAATCGTGGTCAGGTTCCCTTCGATTTCGATAACCTCTCCCATCAGCCCTTCGTCGCCGACGTAGACGACGTCGTTCATCCGGGCGTCGAGGTCCGTGGCGGTCACGACAGGACCACTCACGCTTTCGATTACACCGTCTTGATCGACGGATTCGATGTCTTCTGCCTGGCTCATAGTGTTACTCGCTGTCGCTGTCTTCTTCCTCGTCCTCTTCCATCAGGTCGATACCGATCGCGCGTTTGATCTGGTCGCGCAGTCCGCCGCCACCGGTGCCGCTACCGATCGTCACGACGACCGGCTCGACGCTGGTCTCGACGTTCTGGCGAACGTTTCGCGAGAGGTGATCGAGGTCGTCGTCGTGCATCACGACGATACCGACATCCTCGTCGTCTAACGCCGTCGTGACGGCATCGTCTAGCTCCGACTCCTTCTCGTCGTCCGGGACGTTCTCGAATCGGCGAACGCCCGCGAGTCGGAACCCAGTGGTGAACTCCGGACTGCCGACGACTGCAATTTCCTGGCTCATAGGATCACCAACTCCTCTTCGATCTCGCTCTCCGACAGGCCGACTTCTCGGCCCCGTGCGATCGCGCGAATGTTCTCGACCTCGCGCTCCTTGGCGAGAATGTACGACAGCACGGCCGACACGGAGGCCGGGTAGATACTCGAGAGCGTATCAGCGTACTGGAGCAACGCAGCGTCTAGTGCGTGCTCGAACTGGATAAGGCTGTCAGCCTCACGCAGTCGACCCAGTGCGCCCGAGAGTCGGTCGCCGTAGCGCTTGTTCTCGGCGATGTGATCGACGAGCGCGTCATAGTCGCCGACGAGTCGGTTCAGATCCGACGCATCGAACAGCACGCCGCCCTCGATGTAGTAGGCTGCCGGATCCAGATCCGCGCCACTGCGTGCGAGCCGCAGCGCGTTCCGGGCGTTCCGGAAGTCGATCTCGGCCTGCAAGAACTCGATGTACCGTGCTTCCGGCCCCTCATGGGGCTGGGTTCGCCCCGGCGAGCGACTCACGTCCTCGAGTAGGTGCTCGTAGAACTCACGATCCAGCGCGTTCTCGAGTGGCACGAGTGCGCCAGTCTCTTCGTACTCCTCGTGGGCGGCCGAGAGCGATTCGTAGAAAATCGTTCCCGACACCACTTCGATCGCGTCCTCGATCGTATCGACCTCGAGCAGTCGATCGATCGTCCGGTCGTCGAGTTCACCGGCGCGGATGAGGTCGGTCTGGACCTCCTCGGGGTCGGTCTCGGTGTAGATCCCGCGGATGATCGTCTTCAGGTTCATGACGTCGAACTTCCGCAGGTACCGAGAGACGAGGTCGTACAGTCGCCCCTCGGACCAGTCGAGGAGGTCCTCGAAGTGCTTTGCGAGGTTGCGGTTCAAGGCGTACTCGATCAGGTCGACACCCGAAAAGCGCGTTCCGAGCGCGTTAACCTCCCGTTCGTACTCCGTTTCCTCCATGAACCGCGCGATTTCACTCGGCCCCATCCGGATCAGCTTCCGATAATCTTCGTCCGCGAACAGCGAGGCTCGGCGCGACCGAACGCGAGCGTTCACGTATTCCGGATTCGAGGCACCTAGACTCATTGCTCGAAGAGTTGGTTGCTGATCTCCCGGAGGTTGTCTTCCCACACGTCCTCGAGTACCGAGTCGAACGTGTTGTTGACGCGAACACGGGACTGTTCGCTCTCGACGACGACGCCGCCGAGACAGTCGTATTCGCCGGCGAACTCGTAGCCATCGTAGTCGTCGAGGATCGACTCGATCAGGTCCTGGTCGTCTGCACGACCGTAGACGCTGACGTCGTTATCCTCATCGAACTCCGTGCTCGCAGCGTCGAGGAGTGCACGGGTGAGCTCTTCACGCGTGTCGCCCTCGAGTGCGGTGAGTTCGCCCTCGACTTCCTCGCGGACGTCACCGAGGACGTCGCGGCGGGCCTCCAGGCGCTTTTGTTTCGCCTCCAGCTTGGCGCTGGAGAGTCGCTGTTCGCGCAACTGCTCGATCTCACGGTCGGCCTCCGTCTCGGCCGACTCGCGGATCTCCTCGGCATCAGCCTCGGCTGCCGATTCGATCTCCTCGGCGCGAGCCTCACCCTCGTCGCGGATGTCCTCCGCACGCGCGTGGGCCTCATCTCGAATGTCTTCTACGACTGTGTCCAAACTCATTGTAAGAGAAGGGGGACGGGGTTATCCGACGATGAAGACGACGACCAGTGCCAGAATCACGAGCGTCTCAGGAAGAACGGTCATGATCAGGCCCGGGACGAACATGTCGTCGTCCTCGGCGATCGCGCCGACTGCAGCAGCGCCGATACCGCGCTCTGCGTAGCCAGCTGCGAGTGCTGCCAGACCGACTGCGATTGCTGCTGCGGCCTCGGCGTAGCCGACCGAGAGATTCTCTGCTGCTTCTGGACTCATTGCCTCTCCGTTCTGCAGTACGATGTCAAGTGCTTCGATCATTTTTACTTAGTCCTCACTGCGGGTTCGATCGTCTCCGAACGGTTCGTAGTTCTTTCCACCGCCATCATAAAACTTCCCAAAGAACTCGACGTACTCGAGCCTGATACCCTGTAATCCGGCACTTGTGATACCAAGTAACAAGACCAGAATGTGGCCAAGGATCAGGACGACTACACCGAATGCGAAGGCGGCAATTGCAACCGCGCCGTCGCCCATGTGGAAGAGTCCGGGGAACATCTCGACGGATCCCTCAGGGATCTCGTTCCACGGTGCGGCGAACGGGCGGCTTCCGTCTGTCGTCTCGTAGGCACCGAAGGTCAGCAGGTTGACGACGAACGCCATCCCACCCTTTGCGAGCAGGACGGCCGTCATCCGGGCGTACGAGACGACGTGTGCGAACGGCATCGCGAACTCTGCGAGTTCGACCGGGTCACCGATGGCGAGCAGGACGATCCCTGCAATAACCATCAGGAACGGGAAGGTGGCTTCGAAACCGCCGAGATAGGCGATATCGGCCGGGACGGTGAATACCGTCATCATATCGAAGCCGCTGAAGCCGAAGTCGAACGGCTGGCCGTCGAAGGCCGTGAAGATGAACTCCGGCTTGACGCCGGCAGCCTGCGGCGTAAACACCCAGATCCAGATCCCGTTCAGCATCAGGAGCCACGAGCCACTGTGGGTAATCGCACCCCAGAGACCGTGGCCGTGCTGGATGTTCTCGATGAAGTCGAGAATCCAGGCGATGTTCAGGTGCATCACACCGAGTGCAACGGCGACGATCAGCCACGCGTAGACGAAGTCAGCCGTCGCTGGTGAGAGTCCCTTATCGCCCATCGGCGCGCCGCCCTCGCCGAAGATCATGTAGCCGAGTTCGTGTAGGCCGAAGAACTCGCCGAACAGGATCCCGAAGAGGATCGTGAACGCGCCAGCCCAGATCGCAACGCCACCGAGACTCGAGATTCCTGGGCTATCGAATCCCTTGTACATGTAGAACCCGATCAGGACGTACAGCAGCCCGTACCCGACGTCACTGATCATGAATCCGAAGAACAGTGGGAACGTCAGGAACAGGAAAATCGTCGGATCGAGTTCGTTGTACTTCGGCCGATTGACTGCCTGGACCAGCATTTCGAACGGCTTCGCCGCCGACGGATTATCCTGAATCGTCGGCGGTTCGTCGCCCATCGTCACCGCAGAGCCGCCATCCGTGACGGCCTTCTGTTGTTGCTGGTCGTCTTCGTCTGCATCAGCCGACGGTTCGTCGCCTTCTTTCGCATCCTGCGTTCCCTGGTGGACGCCATCCGTATGGGTCCGACCGTGGCGGTCGTAGCTCGCGCGCTCGAGTTCTTCGATCTCGAGGCTGTCGCCGACCGCATTTCGCAGGGCTGTTTTGAGCCGCTCGAGTTCGTCGGACGGAACCCAGCCCTCGGCGATGAAGGCCCGGTCGCTCGTCGCGAACTGCAGCGGCGCTTCCGCACGCTGAACCTCGATGGTCAGCTCCGCCTCGAGCTGGAGCAGGAACGAACCCTCCTCGCGCTCGATACGTTCGAGTTCGTCGTCGATCTCGTCGATCCGGGACTCGAGTTCGTACTTGCGATCCTCGAGTTCGGAGACGTACGCCGACGGACTCTGTTCGGTGTCCGGCACGTCGTATCGCGTGAACTCGATGCCGACGAGCGCGTCGTCGATGACGTTGTCGGCGTCGCCAGCGTCTTCGACCGGATCGATCTCACCGGTCGGTGCAGCGACGATTGCGACGACGTCACCACTGGTGAACGTCTCGTAGGCGCGGATGTCCTCGGCTGCCTCGAGTGCAGCCTGAACCTCTGCCTCCGAGCCCTCACCGACGAGCACGTCGACCGTGTCGTACCCCGACAGCAGGTCGAGATCGATACCGAGTTCCGCGAAGGGCGCGACGCGGTCGATCCGTTCGTCGACCTGTCGGAGCTCCTCACGAACCTCAGTTTGCTGGTCGTCGAGTTCGTTGATCCGCGTGCGAACCTCCTCCAGTCGCTGCTCCCAGTTCTCCGCGAGTGTCCCCTGGCCCGATGCCTCCGCTTCGGACAGCCCGAGGGTACTCTCGAGTGCCCGGACGGTGACGAGTTTCTCGGAGGCGTCGTCGGCACCCTCGATCGGGTTGCCGTTATCGAACCCCTCCCAGGAGCCGTCGTAGTCCGAGAGATGCACCAGATTCAGCTCGTGGATCGTCTCGATGACCGTGGGCATAACGCCCTTGGAGCCGGTCACCGAGACCTTGCTCATCCGTTCAGGTCTGAGCATGGACGTCCTCCTGGAACAGGGAGACGACGTGGTCCGTCACCTCGTCGACTCGGTTCTGGGCACGCTCGGCTAGCGCCTCGCGCTCCTGTTCACCCTCCTCGAGGACGCGTTCGCACTCCTGGTCGATCTCGTCACGCGCCTCCTCCAGGCGACGTTCTTTGAGATCTCGCGCCTCTTGTTCCGCTTCCGTGCGAATCTCCTCGGCACGTTCCCGGGCCTCGGCTATCCGCTCGTCGCGGTCGTTGTCTGCCAATGCGACGATCTCGTCGGCCTCTTCCTCCGCCGACTTAATTCGTTCGAGAACCTGTGGCCTCGGCATACTCTAAGCAAGGGAACGTTTGCGACAGCGCGTATATGGTAGTTGCGAAAGTACCTCAGCTCGAGCCGCCTCGAACCACTGCCTCGGTGGCGTTCGCGCCGGCGCGCTCCGGCGCGGAACAGCAGACATATCCCGGTCCGCCGAAAACCCCTTCGACAATGGGAATTCTCGAGAACAAAGCCCGTGCACGGCTGTTCTACAAGTACCTCTCGAAGGTCTACGATCAGGTGAACCCCTTCATCTGGAACGAGGACATGCGTGCGGACGCGCTGTCATTGCTCGACCTCGAGGAGGACATGACCGTGCTCGACGTGGGCTGTGGCACCGGCTTTGCGACTGAGGGGCTCCTCGAGCACGTCGAGGAAGTGTACGCACTCGACCAGAGCGAACACCAACTCGAGCAGGCCTACGCGAAGTTCGGCAAGCACGCCCCGCCAGTGCACTTTCACCGTGGCGACGCCGAACGGCTCCCGTTCGCGACCGATACGTTCGACGTCGTCTGGTCCTCTGGTTCGATCGAGTACTGGCCGAACCCCATTCTCGCGCTCCGCGAGTTCCGCCGCGTTCTGAAGCCCGGCGGGCAAGTGCTGGTCGTCGGCCCCAACTATCCGGACAACGTCGTCGCCCAGCACCTCGCCGACTCAATCATGCTGTTCTATGACGAGTACGAGGCCGACGAGATGTTCAAACGCGCCGGTTTCGAGGACGTCAAACACGCGTTCATCGGGCCGTCCTACGATCCCGACGTTGCGATTACGACGATTGGCCGCGCACCGCAGTGAACTGGCCGCGTCCGAGACTCGAACCAGTCGTTCCACTCGACTGCCGCTACTTCTCGCTGTCCCCCTCGCCTACTCGCTTCGCGCTTCCGACCAGTCGGAAGCCCTCGCTCTCCCCTCACGGCCGAAGGCCCGTTCGGATGGTCAGCGAGATCTCCGATCCCTCACGACTTGAGACCGAGGCTCCACCTCGAACGTGCTGACACTGCCACCACTTCCGACGTTGCTCGCCCGCAAGACACGCCAGCATACGAGGCGTCTCAAACAACACTCACACCGCACGCCGAAACTACCCCATACTCACTCCGCAACCGACTCGAGTTCCCCAATCTGTGTCCCTTCTACAACGACCACCACCCGAACTGTCGACCCCGACTCGAGTACTGGATCGTTCGTTTCCGCAATCGTAACGCTCGCCTGCTCGCCCACTCCCCAGAGGGACTCACTCTTCGCATTGAACGGCCCCTCCGGACTCCCGTTAAATCCCTCCGCACCGACGAACGGAACTGGCGGCTGGTACTCGAGTTCGGTGCCATCGACGGTCACGTGTAGCGATAGGTCTTCCACGTCAAGTGGATCGCCAGCCGTGTGTTCGAAGGAGAGTGTGCCAGTTTCGGCGTCAGCCGAGAGATCGAACGTTGCGACAGGGGCGGGCCCACCGAGGCTCCACCCGGAAACGATGACGGCGAGAACGGCGACGAGGAGACAAGTAAGCGCAAGCAGCGCAATGGTACCGATGACAGGATTGACTGCTCGCGACGGATCGCATAGTGCACTCGACCGGCGCGACGGACGACGACGAACCGCACACACGGACGGAGTTGGGTCTGTCTTCCGGTATAAACCGTCGGCCAGGGAGGACGGTGAGACGACAGGAGCAAGCCGCAGTCAGTAGCTGGTTGGGAAGGGTGAACCAGAGCCTGAGTCAGAATCTGCGCCGGGATATGGGGTTAACCGTTCGAGACCGGTGCCGAAACGCTCTCTGTCTCACCGTCGATGGTAATATTGTACGAATCAGCGGGTGGGAGATACGTTATCGAACCGTTCTCGTCCGTTGCACCAATTTCTCGTCCATCGACTCTGATAGTCGCCTGAAGTGGCTCGTCGCTGCCATCTTCGGTGACAGTCAGTACCGTGGGACCGATTGATGGTGTTTTGTCGAACGTTCGTTCGATTCGTCCCGTCGATTTTGTCTCCGTCTCTACTGTCGGTAGTGACTCGACTGAGACCTCCTGTGCCTCTCGATAGACATCACCTGTTCCGGCATCGACGTAGATATCTAGCTGCCCGTTATCGTGGGGGAGATCGACCCAGTAGAGGTTCTCGAGGCTATTGTCCTGATAGTGTGGTGAACCGTGATCGTGAGCCCACGGATATTGCGCCGTAATGTCTTCGATCATCTGATCAATCGATTCATACCGGTTTGGTGCGTCTGCATCACGGTTGTCGAACCGAACCGTCTCTGTACTGTACGTGTCGCCGTCGAGTGCCGAGAGTCGGTATCCGCTCTCTGAAGTCTGAATGCGGAATTCATACGACGTGTTGGGATTCCCAGCCTCGTTGGCTTCGGCGAGAGTTTCACGAATTGCTGTCGTCTGGAATTCGAGAAGCGTTCTGTCTGCACGGAATTGTTGTCGCTGCGAAGGAACCACATCGATATCGTCGTCGTTCTGGAGGGCAAACAGTGTTTCTTCGAGCGCAGACGCTTCATAGTAGTTCTCTACCAAGACCTGTACCAGTTCCCCATCGGAAAGATCTCCATTTTGATGGGCGAGGACTGCCTCGCGTTCACGTGTTTCGAGTGCGTCAATCTGGTCTTTCGTATTTTCGTATGCTGTCTGAATCCGTTGCTCACGATCTTCACCGTCTAGCTCGTCTAGATCTCGCTCTGTGAGTACGTACTGCTGCTGGTCGACTTGCAGCTGTGTCGTGGTCTTCGCAAACGAGGTGCCGAGATTCGATTCAGAAACCGTGTGTGAACCCCGAATGTCACCAGTAAGCGGTAACTGATTCGACGTGTTTTCGATCTCGACTGGCGAGGAGGGTTCCTGTGCGGTTGTACTCTGCTGGAGGGACTGCTGCTCGTCAACGTCGCCGGAGGCTCCATGCGATGGAGATGCCGCGACAATCGAAATCGCGGGTAGCGAACAGACGAGAAGCAACGCGAGGAGGACAGGGGTCGCGTTGTTCATTGTGCCGCTGTAGGAACTCCTGATACAAAAACTGGTCGCACTTACGAACTCACCGATTCGCAACACTACACAGTCCTGTTACTGTTCAGTTTGTAATGTATTACCTTTTCCGTGAATACTGAAAGGGACTGTTACCGACTATCGACCGCCTATTCGAGGTGTGCTGACTGAAACACGCCGCAGACGATCGGGTTTTACACTGATTTCAACTCAGTTTACGGTGACTGTCGTGCGAGACGAAATTATTTGTGGGAGATTTTGACGAGTTACCTACTGCAGTAAGACGCTGTTATCTACCCTGATGACGTTTTAGGAGCGCTAATAACGTTTTATTTGTCGATGGAAAGGGTTTTTTCCCCCGGGAAACCACCAGTTGATAGGTATGCGGTTGTCCACCGCCGTTACACTCACCCTCGTTGCCCTCCTCGTCACAGCCGCCTTCGGTCCGGTGGCCGCGACGCCGACTGCAGCCGCTGGCAATCCAGCTTCTGCACCTAGTGCCGAATATGAGACAGCACTCGAACAGCCTGCGGCCTTCTCACAGAGTTCGGTTGATCCATCCTACGGTCAGCCCGCCGAAATTGAACACATCACCCGGATCACCGTCAATGACAACGGCGACGCCCACTGGAGTCTAGAATACCGTTTCGTTCTCGACGATGCGGATGAGATCGACGCGTTCAACGACTACGCAGCGGCCGTCGTTGCTAACGAACGTGGTGTCGAGACACCGATACAGGACGTTCGCCAGCAAGTAACATACGCTGACGCCAATACCGATCGAGAGATGTCGATCGTCGGCGCTGGCTGGGACAGCTACGAGACCCGATCGTACGACGACGATATCGAAACAGAAAATGATCCCGAAGGAACCCACGACGGAACTGAAATTGGCGTCATTACATACACGTTCACCTGGACGAACTTCGCCGACACGGACGGCGACCGGATCTACCTCGGTGATGCACTCCAGGTGGACGGCAGTGACCGCCCAGCCATTTCCGTGCTCCACGACGGACAGCGTCTCGTCATCGAGTCGCCCAGTAATTACGGTCTCCAGACGCCAACGCAACTGACCTGGAATGGGTATCACGAGTTCAGCGATGACGAGTTCGAGATCGTCTTCCTGCGCGGTGCCGAGCCGCCCAGTGACTTCTCGTGGCTCTCACTCCCACTGACACTCGGTGCCGTTGCACTCACTCTCGCCCTCGCATTCGTCGGTCTCGCCGCCTATCGGTACAGCAGGGACGACCCACTCCCAGGAGAGCCACAGATCGCTGCGCTTCTCGGTACCGACGCAGCGGAGAACGCAAGCGCAGACGCAACCGAGCAATCCAAACCGACGCCGTCCTCTCAGGGCAGGCCGGCCACTCACTCCCCAGAACCGGAATCCGTACCGGCAACATCAAACGCCGGTGACGACGGCACACAACTCGAGTTCACCGAGCCTGCGGACGAGGATATTGACCCCGAGTTGTTGAGCGACGAAGAGCGTGTCCAGCGGATGCTCGCGGGCAACGGTGGTCGAATGAAGCAGGCGGCGATCGTCTCGGAGACGGGCTGGTCGAACGCGAAGGTGTCGCAGTTGCTGTCGCAGATGGATGAGGATGGCCAGATCGAGAAGTTGCGGATCGGCCGTGAGAATCTGATTACGTTGCCGGAAGTCGATCCGACGGAGATCGACTGAACTTCGGGTTGTATGTGAAACGTTCGGTACGCGGTCTCGAGAACACGATGATCGAGTAGTAGCTGGACACGACAATCGATTATCGGCGGACGATGGCTCTGGAATGTGCGTGGTCAGGATCGGTGATGCGCTAGCGACCAGTGGTGTGACGTCTGGAAACCCATTCTCAATAGGTAGTTCGTTCGCGGCACACAGTTGTTCGTATGGAAATGCTCGGCATCGTTGCAACCGGTCTCTTCGTGTTCGGGTGTGTGTACTCGCTGCTTCGCGGATACTGGGACGACGATGCAGTCAACCGGCTTGGATAGCGGAAAGAAATGGGTCCGGACGTGGTTACGCTACCGGTGTCCGCTTACGCTACCGGTGTCCGCTTACGCTAACGGCGTTCGCTCGACGACCTGCCCGTCGTAGCTCGGATACTGCTCGACGATTTCGCCGTCATCGAGGTCGCCCTCTTCGATCATCTCCTCTAAGAGCCACCAGGCGACTTCGACGTGCTCGGACTTGACGGTGTAGAACTCTTTGGGAACGCCGAGTTCAGCGAACCGTTCCGGTTCGGTGTAGGTCTTCCCGTAGACCAGCGTGCCGTCGTCGGTCACGTCGTCGAACTCGCGGCGGACGTTGCGGGCCATGCGTTTCAGTCGACGGCGGTGCTGGGCGGCGTCCTTGAACACGGAGGTACAGAAGTAGACGCGCTCGTGGTCGCCCATCACGTCGAGAATGTCGTCTCGAGAACCGTCGACGGCGCTCATGTGGCCTTCTTTGAGTTCGTAGCCCTCTTCCTGCATCCGGCGGTAGTTCCCCTGGGACATTTCGAACTCGTTGACGTTGCAGAAGTCCGCTGCGCCCTCATCGAGGAACTCGAGGAACTCTTCTTCCGCGCGGATGCCGGGAATCTCGAACGCGGGGGTGAGTCCCTCCTCACGAGCGATGTAGAGGATGTCCTCCCACTCGGTGCCGTGGAGGTCACCCCAGAGTTCGTACGGCGGGTGGAACCGAATTTCGTCGAGGCCGGCCTCCGAGAGTTTGCGCATGTTCTCGCGGCCACCCGTGATACCCGTATAGAGATGGGTGTGGTGGTCCTCGCCGAACTCGTCCTTCAGAAGTTCGAGATAGTGGCAGGTGCGCTCGAGTGCCTCCTGTGGTTCGCCGCCCGTGATCGAGGTGCCGAGAGCGTCCATTCGGTAGGCCTGCTCAAGGACGTCCTCGTCGGACTCGACGCGGCGTTCGTTCGCGTAGACGTCGGTGACGTTCTTGCGATTCTCGCCAAGTGGGCAGTAAAAGCAGTCGCGCTGATCGCAGTAGCCGTAGACGAACAGCACCATCTTGCCACCCTTCGCGCACTGCTCACAGCCCTTCGAGATCATTCAGTACACTGGGTTATCGGCGCGCGTTCAAAAACCGCACGGATCCAGACTGCTGTGACGGTCGATTCGAGCAGTGTTGGTGGTTCACACGGATCTTCGGAGTCTGGCAGGACAGTTGCAACGGCCAGAACGCGGACAGCCCAGAAAAGGCATATACCGCCCCGACGAACATTCGGGCGATGCTGCTGGTCCTCTGTGTCGACCTCGACGACGACCTCGGCCGCAAGACCGGGTTCTCGACGCCGGTTATCGGCCGTGATTCCGTCGAAGAGGCAGGCGTCGCGCTCGCGACCGCGGACCCGGAGGATTCGGACGTCAACGTCATCTTCCAGGGGTTGCACATCTACGACGACCTGGACGCACGCGACGAGAGCGTCGAAGTCGCCGTCGTCACTGGCAACGACGAGGGCGACGTCAACGCTAACCGCGAAGTCGGCGACGAGGTTGACACCGTCCTCGCGAGTCTCTCCACCTCGGAGGACGTCACCACCCTCGTCGTCACCGACGGCGCACAGGACGAATCCGTCATCCCGATCATCCGCTCACGCGTGCCGATCGACGGCGTCAGACGCGTCGTCGTCAGACAGGCCCAGGACCTCGAGTCGATGTACTACACGATCAAGCAGGTGCTCGACGACCCCGAAACGCGGGGAACGATCCTGATCCCGCTCGGCATCCTGTTGCTTATCTACCCGCTCGCGCTGATCGGCAGCGCACTCGAGATGCCCGGCTTCGTACTCGGGACGACGTCGGCGCTGCTCGGCTTTTATCTCATCTCCCGCGGCCTCGGACTCGGCGAGCGACTCGACACAGCCGTCGAGCGCGCTCGGCGGTCGCTGTACGCCGGGCGGACGACTCTGCTCGCGTACGTCGTCGCGGCGGCACTGTTCGTCCTCGGTGGCGTGAGCGGGGTGAATACGCTTGAGTCAGTCCAGGCGGAAACGACCGGTGACGTCGGCGTTCCCGTCATGATTTCGGCGCTGGTCTACGGCTCGGTCCAGTGGCTCGCCGCCGCGGGCGTGACCACCAGCCTCGGCCAGATCACCGACGAGTACATCGCGGGGACACTCGAGTGGCGCTATCTCAACGCGCCGTTCTACGTGCTGTCGATCGCGGTCGTCCTCTATGCGGTGAGTGCGTTCTTCCTCGATGAGGCGGGGATTGGGTTTCTCGCGGCGGCGCTGACGGCGGGGACGCTGCTGGGGATCGTGAGTACGCTGGCGTTTGCGATCGTCGAGTCACGGTTGTCGGAGTCGACGGGAGACGCGGAAACAGAGCAAGAAGAGCGGGCGAAGGCGGACGGAGCACACTGACGGCGACCGTCGCCGTCGATTCGTAGATTTTTCGGGGACGTGGATGTGAGGGCGCTATCGCTCGCGTTCGACGACGAACTCCGCAAGTTCTCGGAGATATCCTTCAGCAGTTGGGTCGGCAACGTCGACACGGTCGAGCGCCTCGAGTGCGCGGTCGGCCTCCGCTCGGGCGCGTGCGTTGGCTTCCTCGGGTGTGAGATCGGTCACCTGCACGACCGAGGGGCGGTCCATCTCGGCGTCGTGGCCGGTCGGTTTGCCGAGTTCCTCGGCGTCGGCGACCGCGTCCAGCACGTCGTCTCTGATCTGGAAGGCGATGCCGACGCGTTCTGCGTACTCGCCGAGGGCTTCGACCGTGACGGCATCAGAGTCGGCCGCGATCGCACCGAGTTCGGCCGCGGCGCGAAAGAGCGCGCCGGTCTTGCGGCGTGCGAGTGTCATGTACTCCTCCTCGTTCGACGGCATGGCGGAGAGTTCGGTCGCCTCGCCGACGCCGAGTTCGACCATCGACTCGGTGACGACGCGCATCGCGTCGGGGTCGGACGCGAAGAGATCGAAGGCTTCCCCGAGAAGGCCGTCACTGGTGATGATCGCCGGTCCGTAGCCGAACTCGGCCCAGGCGCTTTCGGTGCCACGGCGCAGCTCCGAGCGGTCGATGATATCGTCGATGACGAGCGAGGCGTTGTGAACGAGTTCGATGCCGACGCCGAACTCGACAGCGTCCTCTGCGGTCCCGCCCACGGTCTCGCAGGCGAGAATCGTGACCATGGGTCGGACGCGCTTGCCTCCGGAGAGCGTGACGTGGCGAACCTCATCGCTGAGCGTCTCCGGGTCGACGCCGTCGACGACCTCGTGGAGTCGCTCCTCGATCAGCGCCCGCCGGCGCTCCAGCAGTTCCATTGCCAGCGTTTAGGCAGGTGGTAAAAAGTACGTGACGGTTCGGAAGACGGCGCGTGAGTCCGTGTCGCGTCCCACGGTGCGGACAGTTCGTTTTTGTTACTCTTCCATCATTCTTCCATCATTCTTCTATCACTCTTCTGCCACTCTCCTGTCGCGTGAGACGATAGCGGTGGGACGCCGATACAGAGCGGCGGCTGGGGACGATGATGAGAAAAACGGACAACGGAACCCAAGAAGAGACGTGACAGCGAACTCAGTTACTGCCGTCGCTGACCTCGTCGTAGGTGAACGGATCGTCGACCGGTTCGTCGTCCCCGTCACCATCGTCTGCAGCGTCGCTACCACGTCCGCTCACAGCGTCACCATCGTCTGCAGCGTCGCTACCACGTCCGCTCACAGCGTCACCATCGTCTGCAGCGTCGCTACCACGTCCGCTCACAGCGTCGCCCTCCTCGCCAGCACCCACATCATCCGCGTTGGACGACGAAACCACGTTCTCATCGAACTCGAGTGTGGCCCCCTCGTCAGCTGTATCGTCAGTGCCAGTGGCATCGTCGTACTCACCGCCGAGGACGTCACCGGTCTCGCGTGTGTCGAGATCCTCGAGGTCGTCGACCGCCGCGTCGCTGGCAGCGTCGGTGTCGAAACGGTCGAGCATCTCGTTGAGCTGCGAGGCCTGATTGGCGAGCGAGCCGGCGCTCTTCGTGACTTCGGAGAGCGCAGAGGTCTGTTCCTCCGCAGCAGCGGCAACGCGCTGGGATTCGGTCGCCGTCGCGTCGGAGATTTCGGTCGCGGTCGAGACCATCGCGACGACTTCCTGGGTCGAGGCCGCCTGCTGTTCGGTGGTCGCCGAAATCTCCTGGACGCCGTCGTTGGTCTCCTGTGCGTAGTCTGCAATCTCGTCGAGTGCCTCCGCGGCGTTCTCGACGGCGTCGACGTGCGAGGAGATCTTGTCCGCGGTCTTCTGGACCTCCGTCGCGGTCCGCTCGGTGCGGTCGTTAATCCGTTCTAAGCGCTCCTCGATGTCTTCGGCCGTCTCCTTCGTGTCTGCGGCCAGTTCCTTGACCTCGGCGGCGACGACCGCGAAGCCGTCACCCTGGGAGTCCCCGTCACCGCTGCGGGAGGCCTCGATGTTCGCGTTCAGCGCGAGCATGTTGGTCTCGCGGGCGACCTCGGTGATGAACTCGATCAGTTCGTCGATCTGTTCCATCTCCGCGGTCAGTTCTTCGATCGCTTCGACGGTCTCGGTCGATTCGGCCTCAATCTCGTGCATTCCCTCGATTGCGTCACGCGCGGCTTCGCGGCCGTAGCGGCCGGTCTCTGCCGTCTGCTCTGCGATATCTGCGACCTGGTTCGAGGACGCAGCGATCTGCTCGGTCGTCGCCGAGAGCCCGCTCATCTCGTCGGAGACCGCCTGCAGCTTCTCGTTCTGTCGGTCTGCACCGTCGGAAATCTCCTGAATAGAGTTGCTGACCTGTCCGGAGGCAGAGCGCACTTCCTCGGCGCTGGCCGTGACCTCCTCGCTGGCGACGGCCACCTCGTTCGCGAAGGACGTGACGTGAGCCGTCGTCGCCTCGAGTTCTTCGACCATCTCGTTGAACGCGTGAGCGATGTCGGTCATCGCCTCGTTCTCACTCTCGGGGTCGAGCCGCCGGGTAAGATCACCCTCGGCACAGACCTCCATCACGTCGCGGTACTCGTCGGCCTTCGACTCGAGATGCTGGTTCATCGCCTCGGTCTCTGCGCGGGCCTCCTCGGCGTCCGCGCGAGCGGATTCGGCCTCCTCAATCTGGGTTCGCAGCGACGTTCGCATGCTGTCGAACCCATCGTAGAGGCGACCGATTTCGTCGATGCGCGACGTCTGTAAGTCGACGTTTAGATCGCCGTTCTCCATCGACTCCGTCCGATCGCGCAGTTCTGCAAGCGGCACGACCGTCTGGCGACCGAGTACGACGCCGACGAGGCCGAGCGCAACCAGACTCACGAGCACCATCGCGATGACGTTCGTTCCAACGTCGCTCGCGACACCGTAGGCCTGGTCGGTCGGCACAGTCGTCACCGCGACCCACTGCGTGTCGCCGACCGGCACGTACGCCTGCACCACGTCGTCGTCTTCAACCCGGTCCGGTCGACCACCGAGTGCCGCCTCGATGGCATCCTCGTCGGTCGTCGCGGTGAGTTCGCTCTGCCCGGTCTGGAAGATCGGCTCACCGCGGTCGTTAACAATCGCCGTCGATCCCGCCGCACCGTCCTGCTGGAGCTGGTCCACGCGGTACTCGAGTGTCCCGATGACGACGACGACGCGGTCGTCCTGGTCGGGGACGGGGCTCGCGAAGGCCATCACCTGGTCGTCGAGGGCAGCGGACTCGTAGGCCTGTTCGGAGTGCCAGACGTCCTCGTCGAAGGAGAGTTCGCCGGCAAAGTCCGTCTCGGCCCACGGATCGTCGACGGCGGCGAGTTCGGTGTCGCGGATCTCGGCGTCGGTACTCGTGAGGACGGTTTCCTCGCTCGTATCGACGTAGTGTATCGCTCGCACGTCGACACCCATTCGGGCCTGTTCTTCGACGATCGCAGCCTGGACAGCCTGCACGTCGTCGCTCTGAGTCCCCGGTGACGTAGACGCTGTTCGGGTCTGGACGTGCATCGACTCGATCCAGTCACCGATGCCATCGGCCTGAAGTTCGGCGGTCGACTCGAGTTGCTCGTTCGAGTCGGCTCGCACGGTATCGTTGATCTCGGCGTAACTGACGGCACCGACAGCACCGATCACGAGCACGACAGCGAGGATGGAGATGACGAATTTGAGCAGGTATCGCCGTCGGATGAACGACGGGACGAGTTTGGCAAGCAGCGACATCAGGCGCTCACCCGGTCGAGTTCGGTAATACCACCAGCTTCCGATTCGTCGAACTCCCAGTAGGAGAAGCTCGCACCGCGGACGTCCCCGTGCTGGTCGAACGTGACCGAACTCGAGGCGCCCTCGTAGGCGACGTTTTCACCCTGGGCGGCGAGTTCGAGGCCTTCGTCGAGGTTTTCGGGCGTGATGGTTGTCCCCGGGCTGTAGGTGACAGCCTGCATGGCGTTTCTGATTGCCGTCCCCTCGTTCTGGCCGGCGTAGGCGTTCGCGAGCAACAGCGCCGCCGTCGCGTCGTAGGCGTGGGCAGTAAAGAGTCCCGGGCTCTCGCCGTAGGCGCTCTCGTACTGTTCGCTGAACGTCTCGTAGCCCGGTCCGTTGGCGATTGGCGCGGTGCCGCGGATGCCGTCGAGCGAGGAATCGGTTGACTCGTGAAGGTCACCATCTTGCATCCCCTCGGTGACGAGCACGTCGACGTCGTCCCGTGCGCCGGTTGCGGCCAGGTCGTCGAACAGCTGTCTGCCGGTATCAGGGTAGCCGATGACGACCAGGAGCTCCGGGTCTTCAGCCATTGCCGTCTCGATGGCGTCGTCGTAGGAGTCTGCACCCTCGGTGACCGGGACTTCGGCCGTCACGGTCGCGCCGTGGTCGGTCTCGAACGTCTGCGAGAACGCCTGCGTAAGCTGCCAGCCGTAGTCGTTGTCGACGTACAGCACCGCTGCACGCTCCGTGTCGAGGTCCGTGACGGCCTGTTCAGCGAGGACAAGTGCCTGCAACGAGTCAGAGAGTGCCGTCCGGAAGATGAGACCGGCATCGTTCACCGACGTAATCGTCGGCGACGTTGCGCCCGCAGAACAGTTGACTACCCGGTATGGGATCAACACCTGCTGGGTCGCCTGCAGCGTCACGTCGGATGCAAGCGGGCCGTTGACCATCGGATACCCATCATCGACGAGTTCGGCGGCACTCTGGACGCCTGCCGACGGAGAGGTTTCCGTATCGACGACCGTATAGTCGATATCGAGGTTGATCTCGTCCTCGAACTGTTCGATCGGTAACAGTGCGGCGTCTCGCGTTGTCTCCCCAAAGTTCGCGAGTCCCCCGCTCAGCGGAGACATGATCCCAAGTCTGAGTGTTCGATCCGTCCCACCGACCGAGTCGGTGGACGCTACCTCCGATTCGAGCCCGGGAACGTCAGAAAGACACCCGGCCAGGCCGCCAAGTGACACAGCACCAGCCCCCATCAGGAGTTCCCGTCGCTTCGGTCGAAACGTCATATCCGTGGTATCAAATTACTGGTTTATAATTCTGCTGTACAGTCACTCGAACAATCATGGGTCAGACTGTCATGACTCACTAGCAAAAGAGAGACGCTCTCCAACGGCATAATTACGATTGCCGGTGGCTATCGATAGACCGCCAGCCAGACATGTATGATGCGTAACATACTGTCGAGAGACGCACGATCACGGCGGACAAAAAAGACCGCGGGAAGCGTCGGTTACTGGAACTGGTCGGTCAGCGCCGGCACGACATCGAAGAGGTCGTCGTGGATCGCGTAGTCCGCGATGTCCATGATCGGCGCGTTGGGGTCCGTGTTGATCGCGACGATCGTGTCGGAGCCTTTCATGCCAGCAACGTGCTGGACGGCACCGGAGATACCGATCGCGATGTAGACGTCAGGCGTAACGACCTTCCCGGACTGGCCAACCTGGCGGTTCTTCGGCAGCCAGCCGTTGTCGACGATCGGACGCGAGGACGAAACCGTCGCGTCGAGTGCGTCTGCGAGGTCGTGGATGAGTTCGAGGTTATCCTCTTCTTCGATTCCACGACCGACGGAGACGAGCACGTCCGCTTCGCTGATGTCGACGTCACCGCCGCCGACCTCTTCGAAGCCGTTGACGGTGGAGCCGATCGCGTCCTCGTCGATATCTGCATCGAACGCCTCGACAGCGGCGTCGCCGGTGCCTTCGGCGGTTGGCCACTCGGCTCCGCGGATCGTGACGACGGCGTCGCCCTCGAGTTCGTTCGTGGTTTCGACCTTACCACCGTACATCTCGCGGGTCGCGGTCAGCGTCTCGCCGTTTGCCGACAGATCGATCGTGTCGGTGACGACCGGGAGGTCGAGTTCGTTGGCGACAGCAGGCGCGTAGTCGAGGCCATTGACGCTGTTCGGCGTAAGGATGTACTGCGGTGCGAGCTCGTCGTAGAGCTGCGTGATCGTCTGCGTGTAGACGTCGTGGTTGAACTCCTCACCGTGGGAGACGGTGTGGATCGCGTCGACGCCCTCGCGGTTGAGCTTCTCCGCGAAATTGTCGACGGGGCCGCTGATGACAGCGAGATGGAGGTCGCCGCCGGTGTCGTCTGCAAGCTGGCGGCCTGCGGTGATGATTTCGTAGCTCACGTCGCGCAGGTCGCCACGGCGGTGGTCCGTGACTGCGAGGACGTCGCTCATTGTGCCACCCCCTTGTCGCGGAGCAGTTCACCCAGCTCTGCAGCCGTCTCGTCGGCGCTGCCTTCCCAGACGGTGACGTCGCTCTCGCTTTCTGGTTCGTACATGTCGGTGAGTTCCAGGTCGGAATCGACGGCGCTCTCGTCGACACCGAGGTCGGCGAGGCTCTTCACGTCGAGTTCCTTGCGCTGGGCCTGACGGATGCCGCGCAGGCTCGCGTAGCGTGGTTCGTTGATACCGGTCTGGATCGTGAGTGCGGCCGGCAGCTCGATGTCCGTGAGCTCCTCGACACCGCCCTCGAGTTCGCGTCGAACCGAGGCGGTGTCGCCGTCGAACTCGTGCTCGAGGTGGTTGACGACGGCACCCCACTGATAGCCGATCTCTTCAGCGAGGGCAACGCCCGTCGCGCCAAAGCTGTCGTCGCCGGCCTGAACGCCGGTCAGGACGAGGTCTGGGTCCTCTTCTTCGACGACGGCACTGAGGATTTCCGTCTTCGCGTTGACGTCGAGCAGGTCGACGCCTTCGAGGGAGTCGTCCCAGACGCGAACCGCGCGGTCTGCGCCCTTCGCAAGGGCCTGACGGATGGTCTGTTCACAGTCTTCGGGGCCGATTGTAACCGTGACAACTTCGTCGGCGACGCCAGCTTCCTGGAGCTGAACGGCCTCTTCGACGGCGTAATCGTCCCACTCGTTGAGATCTGCACCGAGGTACTGATCTGCGATTTCAGTACCGTCGATTTCGAACTCGTCTTCGACGGTCGCAACTTCTTTGACCGTAACGAGGATTTTCATCGTTCGTCACTCGTACGTCACACCCGTAAACGTTTTCGAAACGCACAGTATTGGACTCTCCGTTCAACTGATAGTTCGGGTGGTGTCGGTTTTGCACTGAACCTGGAGATAGTGGGAGCAATCGATCAAAGACGGGGTGTGAAGGCGGAGAAAACGCACAGTGACTGGTCAGCAAGAGTGGCGAAGAACGGCCGTTTGTACCGGTTTCGCGCGTACAAGACGGAAACGGTTTAACGACACCGCCGGTAGTACACCGTATGGCAGACTGTCCACTGGCCGACGATTGTCCGAGCTATTCAGCGCGAATCTCGGGGATGGGGTGTCAACACTACGGCGACCGCGGCGGCAAGGAGTGGTGTCAACACTACAACCAGCCGATCGAGGACCTGAAAACGCAGCCGGTCAAGTCCGGCGAGGAGGTTGTTATCGACGTCGTCGACATGCACGAAAGCGGCGCTGGCGTCGGGCGAACCGAAGACGGGTTCATCGTGATGGTCGACGGCGTACTCCCCGAAGCACGGGCGCGCGTCGAAATCACCCGCGTCCACAGCAATCACGCGCGTGCAAAAGAACTCGAATTACTCCCGATGGACGAGGACGAAGGCGAAGCGGAAGACGACACGGCGGACGCCGATGCCGATGCCGATGCCGCTGCGGACGAGAGCGACAGCGACGATGCGGACGCTGACGCCGAAACGGACGACGAATCCAACACCGGTCGGGCATCGAGACGCGAACGCCTCGGAAGTCGCGAGAACTTCTGGGGGAACTGATCGACACGATCACTCGAGACCCCCAACGTCTCGAGGGATCGGCCGTCGGTACCTGGACAGTCGTGCGGCCGTCGATTTGCTTTTTCCTGTTCTGATCGGTGTCTGCTGTTGTGCCCGTTTGATCCCCTTCGAACACACTCGTAGCCGCTCGCACACAGCGCTTGCAGCACGAGCGACCGGGAGAGCTTTCATCCTTCCCCCCGCTAGTAATTATCGTATGAGTAGGCGCGTGCAGAGAACAGCGGACCGCACGACGGAGCGACGAGCGGAACGACGGGAGTGGGACGCGCCCGGTGAGGCGACGACTGGGACGAGACCACAGACAGTCCGCCGGCCATCGAGCGGCGGGCCACGCGAACGATGTACCGGGTGTGCGAAGACGAGGCGTAGCAGTCAGCAGGGGACGCAGCGACACAACAGCGGGTGGTCGGGGTGTCCATGATCGACGACGTCGAGGAACTGCTCGCCGAGATCGGGTTCGAAGCCGAGACGAGCGTACTCACGAATCGGCAGGCGCAGGTGCTCGCCCTGCGCGAGCGCGACACTTCCCAGGCCGACATCGCCGACGCACTCGGGACCTCCCGCGCGAACGTCTCTTCGATCGAGGCCAGCGCCCGCGAAAACGTCGAGAAAGCCCGCGAAACGGTCGCCTTTGCCGAGGCGCTTCGCGCTCCCGTCCGGGTCCGCGTTCCCGCTGGAACCGACCTCTACGACGTGCCGAACCTCGTCTACGACGCCTGTGACGACGCCGGCGTCAAGGTCGACCACACCGCCCCGGATCTGATGAAAGTTGTCAGCGACGCCGCCGGCGCTGCCGTCTCCGGTCGCGAGATTGCCGCTCCGATCGTCGTCGGCGTCACCTCCGAGGGTGTGGTTCGGGTTCGTCATCAGGACCGCGATTGACATGCTGGTGTGTGACAGGAGGGCACAGCAAGTCTGGCCGCACGCACAAGGCCACTTCACAGACCAACTCGCAACTTTCTGTCGCTCACAGTCGCCGGTCGTGCCCCGAACGATTTGGTCTCCGACGTGGTTCGACTGCCTATGAACCTCGACCTCGACGGTAACGCAGCACTGGTTACCGCCTCCTCGAGTGGCCTTGGACTCGCGAGCGCGACGACCCTCGCCTCGGAGGGCGCACACGTCACTATCTGCGGGCGCGACCCCGACCGACTTGCGGCCGCCCGCGACGACCTCGCCGACGCGGGGTCGGGCGAGGTCCTCGCACTCGAGTGCGACCTCACGGATCCGAACGAGATCTCCCGACTGGTGAGTCGGACGGTCGACGAGTTCGGCGGCCTTGACCACCTCGTGACCTCCGCGGGTGGACCGCCGAGTACGACGTTTCTGGAGACGGACGAACAGGACTGGTATCAGGCGTACGACCTGCTTGTGATGAGCGTCGTCTGGATCGTCGAAGAGGTTCACGCGCACCTACTCGAGTCCGATGTGGGCTCGATCACCTGTATCACCTCGACGACGGTGCAGGAGGTAACCGACGGGCTGGTGCTGTCGAACTCGGTTCGGCGGGCCGTCGTCGGCCTCGTGAAAACGATTTCGCGCGAGTTCGCGCCGGAGATACGGGCCAACGCGGTTATGCCGGGGACCATCGAGACACCGCGAATCGAGGAACTCGTCGAGGCGGGTGTCGAGCGCGGCACGTACGCAGACTACGATGCGGGCATCACCGAACTCGCGGCCGAAATCCCACTGGAGCGGCTGGGTGAGCCAGCCGAGTTCGGCGACGTGGTCGCGTTTCTCGCGAGTTCACGAGCGAGTTTCGTGAACGGCGCGTCGGTGCCAATCGACGGCGGCCTGTTGCGGAGTTGATGCGAGAGGGGCTGAACCGTAACGCTCTCGGTCGCCCTCCAGCGACTGGCTCGTGTGTACCGCCCGGTCCAGTTCGCCGGCTTCCTCGCTCTCCTCGCGACACCCGCCGTGTTGCTCGCCAGCGTCCACGCCGTGCCGCCTGCCCTCCAGAGCGGGACGTACAGTCCCCTCCTCGGGGCGTACAGTCTCCAGCTCGGTACGTACAGCCTCCAGCTCGGTATCGGTCTCGTCGGCGCGGTCGCGGTCGTCGCTGAACGAAACCGTTCTTTCAGCCCCGACTCCCTGGAATCTGGCACATTCGACCAAACTGACGCCACGAACGCGCTCGCTGTCACTGCCGGCGCAGTCGTCACCTACGGCGCGAGCGTCTTCGCCGATCTCGGCCCGGTACTCGCCTCTGCGCTCGTCGGCCTCCTCGCTGGACTCGCCCTCCCGCGCGTCGCCGTTCCCGTCTACTGTGGCTCCTTCGTCGGAATGGCCTCCCCGTCCGTGTTCCCCGGACTCGAGTACGTCGCCGTCGCCGGCGCGATTGCTGGGCTCGCGTACGTCGCCACGACCGCCACGTTCGGTGGCGTCGGCGGGAAACTCGGGACCATCGCACTCTTTGGGTGCGTGGCGGCCGTCGCGCTGACCGGACTCGAGTACGGCTCGCCGAGCGCGCCCGCCTGGGAATCCCTCCAGTTCGTCGTCCCGGTCGCCGTCGTGAGCGCAGTTGCAACCGTCCTGCTGAGTCTGGAACTCGAGTTGGGGCCGGTCGTGGGCTCGGGGCTCGTCGGCGTCGGTGCCGGCCTTGGGTTTCCGCTCGTGCTCCCGGGCGAACTCGGCGCGACGCTCGCCGCGGTCGCGTTCTGTGCCTCCTTCGTCGGGATGTCGAGCCCCGAGCGGTTGCCGATAGGCCACGTCGCAGCGGCTGGCGCGCTCTGCGGACTCGTGTACCTCGCCGTGACGCCGGCGCTGACGGGTGCTGGTGGCAAACTCGGAACGATCGCGTTCATCTCTTGTGTCGCACTGGTCGGGCTGGACGAACTGTCCGATGCAGTAGGAACGCGACGTCGATGACTCCGCCGACACCGTGGACTCCGAGACTTCAACGAGTGCGATGACCGCGAAAACGGTTCAGTCCGCCGAGATCTGGCACGTCCCGTCGTAGGAGACGTCCTCGACCGACTCGATTGCTGGCTCGTCGCCACAGACCGGACACGCCGGGTTCGGTCGAACGTCCACCGTCTCAAACGTCATATCCATTGCGTCGTAGAGCAGCAGGCGGCCCTCGAGTAGGTCGCCCTTGCCGAGCAGGTACTTGACGGCCTCGGTGGCCTGGATGCAGCCGACGGTGCCGGGGAGGACGCCGAGCACGCCAGTCGTCGCACAGTCGGGGACGGTACCGGGTTCGGGCGCTTCGGGGAAGAGACACCGGTAACACGGCCGCTCAGCGTCGCCGCCCCGCTCGTTCGTGAACGTCGTTACCTGCCCCTCGAAGCGGTAGATTGCACCGTGACAGAGCGGCGTCTCCGTGAGTACGCAGTGGTCGTTGAGCAGATAGCGCGTCGCGAAGTTGTCGCTCGCGTCGAGGACGAGGTCGTAGTCAGAAACGAGTTCGTCCACGTTGTCGGCGGTGAGGCGTGTCTCGTGGGCGTCGACGTCGATGTCAGGGTTGAGCGCCGAAACGTAGTCTGCCGCGCTCTCGACTTTCGGCCGGCCCACGTCCTCATCGCGGTGGACGATCTGGCGTTGCAGATTCGAGCGCTCGACCACGTCGTCGTCGACGATACCGAGGCGGCCGACACCCGCCGCAGCGAGGTACTGAATCGCCGGTGCACCCAGTCCGCCCGCGCCGACGACGAGGATGCGTCCCTCGAGGAGCCGTTGCTGTCCCTCGGGACCGATTTCGTCCATGATTACGTGTCTCGAGTAGCGATCGAGTTGGGTCGCATCGAGGCGCAGGTCGCTCATGCTCGCTGATTGGGGCGAGAGCGAGAAAAAGCCGCGGGTCGGGAACCAGTAGATTGACGGTTCATAGACAAAGCCCCGTGGTACTGATCAATTGTGGACTCCGCCGCCAGAACAGATCAGGTATCGGTACTGTTTCCCAAAGAGACGGCAGGATCTTCACCGACCCCACCACTTAAGACCATGCATGTCTTTGTCACGCCTATGGCATCCGCACCCAATGGTGCCGGCGACGATGTTTTCGATCAATTCCTCACTGACCGCGGTCACACCGTCGAACGACTCGACTGGGAGGTAGAGTATAACAAGAAACAGTGTCCCGAATGTAGCGGTCTCCACGACCTCTCCGCGAGTACCTGTACCGTCTGTGGGTGGGAGCCAACACGGTAGACGACGATACCCGGCTACCGATTCCGTTTTTTGACAGCACTAACCTGATCCGATAGCGGCGCCACTGTTGTGCGAGTCACTGGCTGGTTATCCTCTCGTTCCACTCCCTTGCTGGTCACCACTCCCAGCACCAGTGTCCCCGGAGATACCCACCCGAAACCCATGACGACGCGACACAGTCGTGGACAACCACTTCGGTGAGGCCCCGGTAATTTCCGCCGTTCGATGGCGATAGAATTATAGTGTGGTCCGCCCCAACACGTCAATCGAGGATCATCATGCCGGAATGCCAGAACTGTGGGAACTTCGTAACCGATGCATACGCTCGTGTCTTCACGCCACGAGGAGTAGACGATCCGCGCGTCTGCCCGGAGTGTGAGGACAAGATCCGCGACGGTGCCGGCGTTCGAACCGCTCGGTCGTCGCGAAACACGTGATCCCGCTTCGTTCACCACGAACCGCCTGAATCGCCCGTCAGTCACCCCACCGTTTTCGAGCGACCAGACCGCCGACAGAGCCGACAGACAGTCCCTCTCGCGGTCGCGGAGAACCCACGTGACTTATGGGTGTCGCGGCCCTGAACAGGGATAATGGCTACCACGGAGACGAAGGTGACCCGGTTGTTCGGTGGACCGGGAAGCGGGAAGACTACCGCGCTTCTCGACCACGTTGAAGAGATTCTAGAGCAGGACGACGTTACATTCCGGGACATCCTCGTCGTTTCCTATACGCGAGCAGCAGCACAGGAGATTCGCGAACGGCTGGCAGAGCGACTCGGCGAAAGTCCGCGTGCACTGCAGGGCAACGTCTGTACCATGCACGCAAAGGCGTACGATCTTCTCGATCTCTCTCGAAGCGACGTTATCGGCGAATCCGACAAGGAAGAGTTTTGCGAAGAGTACGGACTCGAGTTCGAAGACGAGTACAGCGGGGCCGGCCGCCGGACCGCTCGCTCGACGACGATCGGAAACAAGATCATCGCAACGAGTCAGTGGCTCCAGCGAACCCGTCGAGACGTCACGGACTGGTACGACGTCCCGTTCCAGTGGGACGACGAGGAGGTTCGCCTCCCGCCGGAGATTGACGATCACGCCCAGGAGGGCAACAAGTACACGCCGACCTGGCCTTCTGATGACGACCGGATCGACGTCCCAGAGGCAATCCGCGGCTGGCGCTCGTACAAAGGCGAACAGGGCAAGATCGGCTTCGCGGACATGCTCGAGCGAGTCAAGCAGCGTTCGCTGCTCCCGAGCGTCGACTACCTGGTGATCGACGAGTTTCAGGACATCACGACGCTGCAGTATGACGTCTACGAGGAGTGGAAACCCCACATGGAGCAGGTGCTGATCGCCGGCGACGACGACCAGGTCGTCTACTCCTGGCAGGGCGCAGATCCTGCCCTGCTGCTCGACGAGGAGGTCGACGAGGACATCATCCTGCCGAACTCCTACCGACTGCCCTCGAACGTCCTCAACGCGGTCAATCAAGAGATTCGTCACATCGAGCACCGAAAGGACAAGGACCTGAAACCGCGCAAGGAAGGCGGCGCAGTTGAGGCCCGGCGTAACGCCTCGATGCTCGACGTCGTCCGCATGGTTCGGCGCACGCTCGCCTCGGGCGACGGCACCATCATGATTCTCTTCCGTGCGCGCTACCAGATGTTCCAGTTCATCGACGAGTTCATCACGGAAGGAGTGCCGTTCACGTCGCTGACGGACCAGCGGATGTGGACCGACCGCCTCACCCAGTACGTCCGCGCCGTCGAAGCCATCGACCGCGGCGACGACGTGACTGGCCTGCAGGCTCGCCGCCTCGCAGACATGCTCCAGGAGTCGGCGTTCGGCACCAACGAGCGCGATGACCTGTTCGATACGATCGACGAGCGCCAGGAAGAGGCCGGTATCGACGACCTCCAGGAACTCATGATTCCCGCATCGGTCATCGAGGACCACGTGCCGTTCATGCCCGGCTCCGAGTCCGCGGCCGATATGGTTCGGAAGGTCACGAACTTTCAGAAGAAGAGCGTCCGCGCGTACTTCGCCATCGGCGAGTACACCCGAATGGACACCGACCGCGTCCGCGTCGGCACGATCCACTCCGCGAAGGGTCGTGAAGCAGACCACGTCATCGTCGGCACCGACCTGACCGAGAAGGTCGTCGAGCAGATGGTCGCGACGGTCGACGATCCGACGAACGTCCCTGGCGTCGAGGAGTTCACCAAGACCACCTCGCCCGTTCCCGTCCTGACGGACAACGAGCGACGTGTTTTCTACGTCGGTATGTCCCGCGCCCGCGAACGACTCGTGATGCTCGAGAACCTGGTCGACGGCGCACCGACGCTGCCGATCGACGTTCTGCTCCACAACGAACTCACCGAGACGCCACTCGAGGACCTCATCGAGGACGCCCAGCAGGCCGCGGAGGGCGGCGAGGAACTCGAGGCCGAAGCGCCCTGAGCCTGCGAGGCGACTGTGACAGACGCCGACGGCGATTTCACGCGATGTAGCACGGGAGCGGCTGGTAGCGACAGCAACGGTGATGGCGATGACTATGGCGATGGAGAATCAAAATCAAAATCAAAATCAAAATCAAAATCAGTAGCTGCTACACCGACCAGCACAACGCTCATCGACGAGACACTCACACAGAGAGACGCCGCCGCGTTCGTTCACGTTGGACAGGCGCACGAACCGGCGATTCAGTACTGTCTCGACTGCTGGACACAGGCTGTTGCGAACGACGAGGCTGTCGCCGACCCGCCGGCGGACTCCGACCTCGTCGCGCTCTCGTTCGACGGCGAGGGCTGGGAGATGCGGGCCAGGCCGCGAAAGCCAGGTCGAGGAGAATCAGACACACATCCCGCCTCCCAGTTGGCATCGACGCTCGCGGACCGCCACGGCTCTGCGACCGTCCTGACGCCCCCCAGCATCCCACACGACGCGGCACTGTATCTCGAGAACGCCGGGCTCACACTGACCTCGACGGACGTACTCGAGTGCGCCCGTGCGAAAAAGACCCCAGATGAGCGAGCGCGGATCGAGACCGCACAGGCTGGCGCCCGTGCAGGGATTCGTCGGGCGGCCGCCGTCCTCGCGGACGCGAGAGTCGTCGACGGAGAACTCGTTCGCGGCGATACGACAAGAGAGGACGAACCGATCACACCAGATCACCTCCGGACCGAAGTTGACAAGGCTATCGTTTCGGCCGGCGCGTACCCCGCGGGCAACACCGCGATCAATCCCGACGCTGATCCCGAACGGGTTCCGTCGACGGTCGGCACAGCCGACACGCCGCTTCGCCCCGGCGAGCCGATCGTTATCCGAACCGCACCGCGCGAACCCGGCGGCTACCACGGCGGCCTCGTCCGGACACTCGTCGTCGACGGCGACGGCGGCCGCGAGCGCCGCGCCCACGTCGGCGCAACCCAGTCGTTCCGCTCGGCCAGCGCCATGCTGACCGCCGACACAGAAACCGTGGGTGCCGTCAAAGCCGACCTCGAGGCCGAGGTCCGCGCGTTCGGCTTCGAAGACGCCGACGCCGTCGAAACGAGCGTTGGGGGCGTCGGACTGGCTGCACTCGAGTCCCCGTGCAAACTGACCGACGAGATCGAACCTGGAAGTGTGGTGCAACTCGAGTCGGCCGTGCGCGTCGAGGAGGGGGTGTGGCTCCGAATTGCGGATGTGCTGGCGCGCGGTCGTGACCAAGATCAAGATCGGGATGGGGAGAGACCGGAGTGGCTAGCACCGCTGTCGCGGTCGTTGGATCCGGAGACGGTGCGCAAGTCGTAGTGAGACACGTGGCGTATTGGCTGACTCGTTAAAGCATCCTAACAGTTGATACGTTCTGTCTGCTGAATATAGAGGATGCGTGCGGCAATAGGGGGCTGCTTGGTGCAGAACAAAACAATTGAAACAACTGTTCGGTAACCTTGCGTATCGTTCATTGGGATATGTCTGTCAAGGGAAATAGTAAAGGGCCCGTATAACATACATCCGACATGTATCGCCGATTGCTGCTCAGCAGTATCTCGCTCGTTGCTGTAAGTGGCTGCACATCTAATTCCGACAAGGAAGATGGTACTGACGGTGACACTGCAACAGACAGTAATTCTGATGACTTAGGTTCCAGTGATACTGGATCTGATAACTCTGACGAGTACCCACCAACGGGATATATTTACGTGTATTTAGCGATCACAATTCCTGATGATGAACCAGTTTACGATGCAAAAGAGGATAATTTGACAGAAGTGACAGACATTGAACGAGCCCTTGAAACAGCGAGAAGTGAGTACACCGATGGGTTGGAAGATGAAATTGAGCCAGAAGATGAAACTCACTGGGAAAACAAGCTTGCCGAGATTAGTGGCAACTCTGTAGCAGATGGCAACGCAGGGTCAAAAATTGAAGGAGACGGCGTGTACGTCGAATATGAGGGGGAGAAGTATATTTTGCTGTATGATCAAGCGGAGTCGTAATCTCGGAATCACCCATATTTTCATCCTGTGTTACGTTTTAGTTCAGTAGATGTGGGAGGACATTCACATGGTATGGCATACGGATCCTCTATGGTATGTCCTATCCCTGGCAAATTGAGCAAAGTATCGTTCTACATTCGCGCTATGTATCTTGCAGAGGTATAGCGAACTATCGATTTCTGTCGGTAAGGGCGTGCGAGATACAGAGGATGAATCTATCGCCAGTCTCCGTGCGAGCGAAGCAAGCGCGGTTCCCGGGCTGCGAGGCCGAGGGCCGAGCCGTCCGCCTTTTTATCGAAGTTTTGCGCGAGCGGTTCGCCGAAGGCGAACCCGACGCGGAAAAGTTCGCGCTCTGTGTTCAGCAAGACAGTTGGAATTCATCACTGATTGAGAGTGTCAACAAAGCCGCTCGGCTGTGTTACTATAGTAGCCACTGCAAGTCACTGCACACCAGATCGCCAGATGACTCGGCGATCAGTGTGTAACTAGTTGCAGTTGTTACTATAGCTGCGTGTCGGCAGGCTACTGCTCCTCGTCGGCTTCGTCGGTTGCAGTTGCTACGGACTCGTCGTCGCTAGCTGGGGACGCCCGTTCGTCACGGTTCTGCTCTGCAGTAGAGCCTCGGAACCGACCGTACACCGAGACAGCGGTGTCGACGACGAGTTCACCGGCTCTGAGCGCCGCAACGACCAGATCGGCCATCAGTCCCCCTCCTCGTTGGTTGTGACGCTGGTCGAATCGGTGGGCGTGTCGTCGTCGGCCGACTCTGACTCTGGATCTCCGATGACGGTGCCCGCCGCGCGCTTGGCCACGAGACCCGGCACATCCGACGGCATCGTCAGCCAGCGCTCGACAACGACGAGCCCGACGGCGAGTCCGATGAGAATCCCACCCGTGCCCGTATCGCCACGAACGAAGAGGAACTCGAGTCCGGCGAGCGCAGCGGGGAGTGCAAGGATGAGCACGCCGGCGAGTTTGATCGTATCGATGAGTCCAGCCATTTGGCATGAGTACACCGGAGTGAACCAAAAGGACGGCGACCGAGTACCCTGTCACCGAGCCATCACAGAAGTGGAACGCATACCGGGATCAGAATGGCTTTATCCGTCGGCTGGTATCGTCGAGTATGTTCACGGGAATCGTCGAGGAGACCGGCGAAATCGTCGGCCGGGAGCGAACGGAGGACGGCCTCCGGCTTCGGATTGCAGCCGACGCGGTCGCGACCGGAGTAACACACGGCCAGAGCATCAGCGTCAGCGGGGTCTGTCTCACCGTCGAACGCTACGACGATGGCGCGTGGTTCGAGGTCTTCCTCGCGACCGAGACTGTCGAACGAACCTATTTGGGCGACCTCGAGGAGGGTGACACGGTCAACCTCGAGCGCGCGATGCCGGCCAACGGCCGCTTCGATGGCCACATCGTGCAAGGCCACGTCGACGCAGTCGCGACGGTTTCGAATATCGAATCCGTCGAGGAGGATTGGTTTTTCGAGTTCGAACTCCCGGCGGGGTACGGCCGCTACGTCGTGGAGAAGGGCTCGATCACGCTCGACGGGATCAGCCTGACCGTCGCCGACCTGGAGACGACCGAGGATGAGCAGGATCGAGTTACCGTCGCCATCATCCCAACGACCTACGAGCTGACGACGCTCTCGGAAAAGGCGATTGGCGATCCAATCCACCTCGAAGTCGACGTGCTCTCGAAGTACGTCGAGCGGCTACTCGAGTCCCGGTTCGACTCTCGGGTCGACTGAACGGCGAGTAAAGGGTGAGCCGGCGGTCAAAGGGCGAGTCGGCGGTTAAATCGTGAGTCGACGATCCAGGGAGTGATTTCAGGCACCCGGCACGCCGAACGCGCCGACGCCAAGTCCCAGAATCGTATCGAGGACGAAGAGGATGGCGAGGGCGGCGAGCCAGGCGACGACACCGATGAGTGCGGCATCCAGCCAGCCGCCGGGGTAGCGCCAGTTGACAACCCAGATCCAGGCGATGAGTGCGAGGAGCGGGCCGAAGAGCGGAATCCAGGCGGTGAGTGCCCACGCGAGTGCGCCGACGATGGCGGTGACCACGGCGTGGGAGTAGTCCTCGAGACCGACGATGAGCGAGGCGCCGACGTAGATTGCCAGGCCGCCGACGAGCAGTGCGACGACGAACGCGACGAGCGAACCAATGAGTGCGACCATCACGAGATCCTACTTGTTCCGGGGTTATAGAGACTGTGCTGATTCGGGTCCGGTGGGCTGGTGCGGACTGGTGAACGTGGCTGAACGCTGTTGATTCGGTGTGTACTTGTGTTATCGCCGAGGTGGCTCGAACTCCGTTAGTTCGGGTGTTGGTGGACCTGACGTATCATCTCGGACCGCGCGGTACGTGCGTCGGTAGCGGGCGATTTTCCGGTAGAGGTAGTAGCCGATCACGAGGTTGAACCCGACGACGTAGACAATAAATGCCAGTCCAGGACTGAGCGGAGTGACTGCAGCGATGACGATGGGGGCACCCAGCCAGGACAATGTGTTGTAGGTCGCATGGACGAATGCAGCGATCAACAGCCCTTTGGCGACGAGTGGGCCGGCATACTGGGGGTTGAACTTCGCCAAACCGAGGTAGTAGCCCGCAATCGCGGAGTAGATAACGTGACCTGGACCGACGAGTGCACGAACAGTAGCGATACCGGTTGCAGCGGACACTACACCGTTTTCCGGCTGGGCTGCGATGACCTCGCCGGAGATGTAAAGCGTGTTCTCGAACGCTGCAAAGCCAAGACCCGCCACAGCGCCGTACACCGTTCCGACGATTACTGCATCGAACGTCTCGCTTCGATAGGCGAAGACACGGACGGCGAGCAGTTTCACAGCCTCCTCAACGGGGCCGACGATAAGGTAAAAAAAGAGCGCTGTTCCGATGATCGGGATCGCTTGAAGCGGCGGACCGAAAAACGAGTTCACCACGGCCGCGAATGTCGCGAAGAGGATAGCGAGGATAAACGTCGCGACGAGAAGTCCGAGCGGTTCGTTCTCAGTGATATCCGAATGCCAGATGAAAGCGGCAAGCAACCCTGCAGGAACAAACGAGAGTGCAAAGAACAGGGTGAGTGAGGGATCATCGAGAACGAGTACTGTCGGTTGAATGAGTAAGAAGAGGGTGATGACAAACGCGACAAGGAGCACTAGCGTGCGGAATCCGTAGCTTATCGCGTTGTAGACTGAATACGCGAGATTGTCGACGACAGACCGCGGCTCCCACGTCGAGACATCGTAGAGATCTCGCGACTCCTCATCTGCTCGTTCGACCGGGTCACGACGACGCTGCATGTGCAAGCGTACAACACACCCACTGGTAAGCGTTGGGCGTTGGACGTTCTTCCAATCCTAGAATGATACTTATTATCATATTCGTATAAGGGGGACGCTTATACTGGCTCAGCCGTGAGAACAGATAGCTATGCACAGTCCACGCCGCGGGTTCCACTACACCGCACCGCCAAATCCGGATGGGGAACGAACACCGATGACCGACACCGATGCGAAAACCGACGCTGACGCCGACTCCGAGGAGGCGGCCCAGGACGCAATCGCTCCCTCGAAACCGACTGATCGTCTCGCCGCCGACGACTGAGAACCGGTTCTGTCTGTCTCTCCCTTTTTGCCGCTTTCCCGTAGCGGCCAGCAGCAGTATAGAGTTCTGTTTTCTCTCAGCCACAGACGTTCCTCTCAGCCACAGACGAGAACACACGTCCATCATTGATTTCCAACGACAACGATACCCACAATCACGACCACAGGAGGACTCGGAATCCACAAAGCCCCCCCGTGCGAACGCACACCCATGCACTTCGACCAGCGAACACAGCAGGCGCTTCGCGCCGTCGGCCTCGAAACCGACGACCTCCAGACGGCCTCCGACGCCGTCGCCGAAGCCGTCGCCGACGATGCGGCCGCACTCGAGTCCTTCTTCGAAACCCACGACACTGTCTACTCGGACATGGATATGGCCCACTCCGCGTCCGACTACCCCGAACACAGCGTCGATTACGCCGACATCACGACCCACGCGGCTGAGATGCGTGGCTGGCTGCGCTTCGACACGTGGGGTGTCTACGTCGAAGATGGTCGCATCCTCGACGCCGAGGATGACTACGTCGAACTCACGCTCGGCCCGACGATCAACGCCCGCGTTCGGTTCGCCGCCGAACGCGAGACCCTGCGGTGATCGCCGTGCTCGCTGACGCTCATCGCGTACTCGAGTTCGGATGCGAGTACGACTGCGAGTGCAACTGTGATCGACCAGTAGCGGAGGGCCAACTGTGACGGAGACCGACACCAGTTCTGACGCCGCCGCAGAGACCACGGTCCGCGTCCGCGGCATCTACACGACGGCCGTTACACACCGCCTCGAAACGAGCGCAGAGGCTGACTTCAGTGTCGTCCAGGCCTCCGAGCCGATCCGCGAACGCTTCGACCAAGCGTTCGAGACCGCACCGGCTGACGCAGCGGTCGAGACGACCCGCGACCGACAGGGCGTTGGCGTGTCGGGCAGCGCTGACGCAGTCGAACTGGTGGCTGCGGAACTCGCCGACCTCGCGATCGATACCTTCCGCTGGGAGTCGACAGTTCCGCGCGGCGCGGTCTTCGACGCCGAAGTGATCGACGCCGCAGGCGGCAGCGGTGCCGTCGTCGACCTCGGCCAGGGCCGCCGTGGCTATCTGAAGTACGACGACGTCGACGGCTACGTCGACAAGGGGAACCGCTACCGCGTGCAGGTCACCGAACCTACCCCGCCGTGGGACGACGACCAGCCGCGAGTCGAGCCCACACTCGCCGTTCGCAGCGGCCTCTGTACGCTCTCGCAGGATCGGACCGGCGTCTCGGCCGCACTCCGCGGCGAGCGCGCCGACGAACTCGTCGGCATGACCGACCTACTCTCAGTCGACCTTCCGCAGGGCTGGGGACTGCGCTGGCAACACACCGCGACCGATGCAGATCTTGGCGCGATGGAGACCGCACTCGAGTCCGTCGCCGGACGTGCACGTGCACTCGAGTCCGATCTCGCGGACGCGCCCGACGAACCGGGCGAGCCAGGACTGCTTGCCGCCCCACGGGCGACGGAGTGGCTCTGGTTCGGCCGCGACTCGCGCTTCGCGCTCGACGAAGCCCGTCGTGCCGTCGAGACGACGATGCCGGGCCACCACCGGACGAAGGCCGCCGACAGGGCGGCCAGTTCGGCCGTCGACTTCGCGGAGGCCGTCTGTGGCTCGGTCGTCGACGACCTCGAGAGCGGTGAGGACGCGTTTCCGTTCGATGCTGTTTCCCGGCAGTTCGGCCCGCTCTCTGGCGACCGACTCGAGATTGGCCACGGCAAACCCGACGGGAGACTGATCTCACTCGGTTACGGCGACGTGACCGAGTGGGACCCCGAGGGGAAGGTCACACTCGAGCGCTCGATGGGCGGGGGCGGCAGCTACGACGCCCTCGGCACACCGAAGGAGGACGGCGACACCGCGGTCACGAAGTTCCGCGAAGGTCGCTGGTGGTACCCGACGACGTACAAAGGCGCAGATGGTTCTTCGAAGGGGACCTACGTCAACATCTGCACGCCGGTCGAACTCCTTCCGGATACGGTCCGGTACGTCGATCTCTACGTCGACGTGATCCGCCAACCGGACGGCGAGGTCGAAGTTGTCGACGAGGACCAACTCGAGGACGCTGTCGCGGACGGACTGGTCTCTGAAGAGCTTGCGGAGAAAGCGAAAAGCGTCGCAACGGCTGTCGAGCGGGCGCTGTCGAAGTGAAAGGCAACGGTAACAGGTACCCGCGCTAGTCGGACGCCACCGTCGGCTTGTACGCCGGCGTCGACTCGTCGTCCATCCGGGTGAACACCGTCGCCAGCGCCGGCCCCGTGACGTTGTGCCAGACGCTGAACAGCGCCGGAATGAGCGCGGCGAGCGGATCGAAGAAGGCGACGGCGAGTGCGACCGCCAGCCCGCTGTTCTGCAGGCCGACCTCGAACGCGCAGGCACGCGCTCGGTCCTCGGCCATCCCGGTCGCGTGGCCGATGCCGTATCCCGCCCCAAGCCCGAGCGCGTTGTGGATAATGACGGCGAGGAACACCAGAGCGCTCGCAGCGAAGATTTCCTCGACGTTGAGACCGACGATTGCCGCGACGATCAACACGATCGCGAGCACGCTGATCGCGGGAAAGACAGTGAGTCCGGCCTTCGCTACCGCTGGCGCGTATCTGTCGAGCAGGATGCGAAGGAGTAGCCCCGCGACGACCGGAATGAGGACGATCAGGACGATCTCCTCGGCCATCGCGGCGAAGGTGACGGTGATCTCCTCACCCGCGAGCAGAACGATCCAGGCGGGCACGACCAGCGGCGCGGCGATCGTCGTCACCGACGTGATCGTCACCGAAAGCGCGACGTCGCCCCGTCCGAGATAGGTCATGACGTTCGAGGCCGTCCCACCCGGTGCCGCCCCGAGCAGGAGTAGCCCGATGCCGAGTTCCCACGGCAGCCCCAGCAGTGCGACGAGGAGGTACGCAAAGAGCGGCATACACAGCCACTGGGCCGCCGCACCGATGAACACGTCACGGGGGCGCTCGAGTACCCGCCGGAAGTCCTCGACGGTGAGCGTGAGCCCCATGCCAAGCATGATGATGCCGAGCATGAGCGAGATGTGGTCACCAAGCGGGGTGAACGTCGCCGGCGAGTAGAGCGCAAGCCCAGAGCCGAGCAGGATCCAGACGACGAAGTACGTGCTCAGTACGTCGGCTGCGCGTTCGACGACGTGTCCCAGGCCACCCGACTCGCCCACAGAGTCTGTCATAATCAATCATGGCTGAGTGGGAGCGTATAAATCAGTCGATCAGCCGCTACCAGGAGGTGAGACTAGAGGAATCGGGAGTCGAGAGTCGGGTGTCAGAAACCAGCAATCAGAAATCAGCGAACCACAGCACGAAAACAGCGATAACGAATCAGGCGTGCTCGCTACCCGCAAACGGCACAGTTAGTCGGCTGCGAGCTTGCCGAGCCCCGCAGACTCGAGGTCGTCTCCGTCGACCGACGAACGCAGGGCGTCCATGCCGTCGTCGCGGTCGACTCCAAAGTTGGTCTCGTAGAGGTCGGCGACGCGGTCCATCTCCTCGTCGGAGAGCTTCGGCACGTCGCTCGCTGCCGCCCACTCGTCAATATCGTCGGTCGTCCGGAACGTCGGCGTGACGGACGCGACTGGCTCGTGCGAGAGCAGCCACGCGATCGAGGCCTGGCTCATCGTACGCTCGCCGTCTCGCTCCAAGAAGCGCAGTTCCTCGAGTTTCTCCCAGCCCGTCTCGTACCACTCGTCGGGGCGGAAACCGCGATGGTCGCCCTCATCGAGTTCGGTCTCGGGCGTCACCTGCTCGTTGAGAATGCCCGAGGAGTGGGGCACACGCGGGATGAGACTCGTGGTCGAGCCGGTCTCCTCGATCGTTTCGAGGAAGTGATTGCCAACATCTTGCTCCAGTACGTTCCAGACCAACTGCACGGAATCGAACTCCTTCTCGATGGCGAGGTCACCCTCCGCGAGCCAGCCGATCGAGGGACCAAGCGCGAGTCCAACGGCGTCGATTTTGCCTTCCTCCTCGAGTTCGTCGAGTAACTCGAGTACGTCGGGCGTGATTTCGTCGGCGTTGGCGTTGTGGAGCTGGAGCAAGTCGACGGAGTCCATCTCGAGGCGGTCGAGACTCTGCTCGACGGCGTCTCGGAGGTACTCGGTGTCCATCTCCTTCGGGAGTTCGCCGTGGCCGGCCTGCGGGTTGTTGTAGAAGTCGTAGCCGACCTTGGTTGCGACGGTCACTTCGTCACGGACCTCGGCGAGTGCCTGGCCGAGGAGTTCCTCGCTCCGGCCGTGACCGTAGACGTCACCCGTGTCGAAGTAGGTGATCCCCTGGTCGACGGCGTACTGAACCATCTCGATGGCGTCCTCCTCCGAACGGTCACCCCACCAGTCGGTTCCGACGACCCACGCACCGAAGCCGATTTCGCTCACTTCGACACCGGACGTTCCGAGTTCGCTGTGGTGCATACGCAGCCCTTCGTACCGAGAGAACTTATGGGGTACGGAACGCGAGGCGGGGGAATCCGAACCCGTTCGGTTTCCGCGGTGTGTGCCTCACGGCGCAGTTCGTGACGGAGTACAGCTGCGTGGTCGTGACAGCTACTCGTGACAGTGGAGAGTCGAATCGTTCTTGGGAGAAGGGGCCGGAGTAGCAGTATGGACGAGGTCTGTCGGACGACTGCCGGGCGGCGGTTGCTCGGTGTCGTCCTCGCCGTCGCCGTACTCCTCCCGATCGCGCTGACCCAACTCGAGGTGAGCCCGCAGCGTGTGACGGTTGGAACGGCTGTCGTGAGTGGGCTGCTCGTGATCGGCGCGCTCTCGCTGCCGGCCCTGATTTTCGCGGAGTGGCGGGCCGCCGATGCCGGCCAGTGACGGCTCATCGTGTGGGAACTGCGATCGTGGAGCCGGTAACACTCGTGTTATCGGTCGATCCACGGGAAACACGAACCGACAACCGAACCCCTATCAACTCCGCGGACAATACCTGGGTGTATGACAAAGCGGTACGTCTCGCTCCCCGACGAGGCGGAGTCGGGCATGCGCGAGTTCATCGAGGAGGTTGACCGGCGGCTCTCGGGCGAGGAGGACACCTGTTCAGTCGTCGAAGACGTGCTGATCGACCTCTCGGGCGACCGCGAGGCCTACGAACGCTGGCAAAACGGCGAGGATGTTTCGCCTGCAGAGCAGGTTCGCCTGCAGAGCTACGATCCGTGTAACACGACCTTAGAGAGCGAGTACTACGCCGAGAAGGACGAGGAGACGTTTCGTCGCTCGAAACACCTCCAGTGGCTCTGGCGGCAGTTCGACAGTCTCCCGATCGCAGATAACGTCGAGTTCGCACTGCGCTTCCGTGGGATGCTCGCAGATCACCTCTTCGAGGAGTGTGGAGAGAACTGCCGGTTCTTCAAGGGAGTTACGTTCACCTACGGGCACAACATTACGATCGGCGATAACACGATCGTCCACGACGATGTCCACCTGGACGACCGCGGGGAATTGACCATCGGCGACCGCGTATCGATCTCCGACGGCGTTCACATCTACAGCCACGATCACGACGTCGTCGACCAGACCGAGGTTCGCAATTTCCACACCGTCGTCGAGGACGACGTGCGCCTCACCTACGACTCGATGATCCGCGCTGGCAACAGGGTCGGCGAGAACGCCATCGTCGGCGCACGCGCCGTCGTCCAACACGATATTCCTGCCCACCACATCGCCGTCGGGATGCCGGCACAGAGCGTCAAGATCAAGCCCGGCTGGGAATCCGTCGCGACGCCCATCGACGACGCCGGCGTCAACCGCCAGGACGAGCGCCACCTCCCCTACGACCTCCCGGACGACTTCGACGTTTTCGACGAGTTCGACCGCGACCTGCAGCCGCCAAACTGATCCCCCTTTCGTTCAGACACTCACGGTTCTGATGTGTGTAATTCTGCCGCCACAGACAGTCAGACTGCCGTGAATCAGGGAATATCCAAGTGGCTTGAGAGCCAATGTCATAGTGATGGAGCTCTGGGGTTGGCTCATCGGCTACGTCGTGCTGTTTGCGCTCCTCCATCTGTTACTGTACTATGTGTACGTCCGGCGCGAAGATAGCGACGGCGCGACCTCCCCCTCGTTCGCCGATCCAAACCGTGCCCCCTCACGGTCGTCGGGAACCGCAGATCGCTATCCGTCCAGCGGTGATGAACGCGGCAGGCACGATCCACCGCCTGTTGAAGACGATCACGAGGTCGACGGCGAATCGATTCGCTGTCGGCACTGCGGCGCGGAAAACGCCGCTGACCAGACCTACACCTACTGCTGGAACTGTGTGACAACACTGCGTCAATAGGCGTGGGACGCAGTTCGCAGTTGACTGCGCAGGTTAGCTGTCGGCCGAAAGTTCGTCCGCGAGCCGTTCGAGATGGTCGATTCCAACGACGGCAACCACGTCATCATCGGTTTCAGACCGGATCTCGGTGAGCCGGTCGATCATACACCGTTCGCGCGTGTCGTCCCTGTAGGCGAGCGCACTGTCCGTCGTTTCGAGACTGCCGAGCAGCGCCTGTACGCTCGCGACGTGTGCGCGCTCGTGAGCTGCCTGTTCGGCCGGCGGGTCGTCGAACGAACAGTCGTACTCGATCGGATCGTCGGGCGCGATCGTCATCGAGGTCGCGTCCGTTAGCGTCGCTGCGATCCGACAGGTCAGTGCATCTCGCGTCGCGCCGCCGAGACTCGAGAGGAGTCGCCGTGCAGTACCTGGCGAGACGCGGTCTGCGACGAGTCGCGTCACGAGTCGGCGCAGGAACGACCAGTTCGGCGCGTCGATCCCGACGAGCGAGGCGCTGTCGGTGGCACTGATTGCAGCACTCATTTCGCCGCCGCGCGAGGGCGGCACGTACTCTGTGCCGTCGTCCGTCTCGTTCGTGCCGCCCTTGCGAGCGTAGACCCGGTACAGGGGGAGCGCTGCTGGCGGTAACTCGAGTGCGAGGACGCTCGGGTCGATTTCGTCGACGGCCCGCATGACGCGGCCGATGCTTGCGGGGTGGTCGTGGACGACACCGAGGAGGTAGAGGGTGCCAGTGGTGGTGTTGGTGTTGGTGTTGGTGTTGGCAGTGGTGCCAGTCCTCTCAACGTCCATCGTTTCGGCACCGGTCGGCGTTGCCTCTGCTGACGCGGGTGAGCAAGGGCCTGGGACGCACCGGTAGAACTGCCCGGTGATCCGAGGGTCGTCGACCGATTCGGGGAGGAGCGGGGACTCGTCCATCGATCGAATAGTAATACGGGACTAGCAGCATAACGCTTCCGTTGTGCCCTCGGGAACGGTGGAAGTAACTGATTACCTGCCAGCGGGCAACAGGACCCCGAGCCAACCGAGCAGTAGGGACAGTGTACGCGCGGGCAGTACACTGGTAACCTGTAATTACGACCGTCGCGCTGTATAATCGTTCAGTGTGACGGCATGACGGTTTCTGCGATTTATTGCCAGCGTCGTCTCCGAGATAGACATCACCCTACCGGGTAGCTGTGTTCCGCTGGCACACGATGGCTCATCGCCACGCCACGCAGCGACAACCGCACTGACCCGGCCCAACACTGCACCGGAGAGCAACACACCCTGCCGGCTAGCCACGTTCCACTCCACGTTCCAATGACACAGGACGCGCTCACAAAAGCTGACGAAGGAAAACGAGTCCTGAACATCGACGGCACCGAAGTCGGCCGCATCATCGCCGTCGAGGAGGGCCGTGGCTACGTCGACCCGAACCCATCACTCACGAAAACGATCAAGGCAAAGCTTGGCTGGGGCGACCTCACCGAGGACGCACACCCGCTCGACGAGGGAAGTGTCAAGGAGATTACCGAAGACACAGTGCGACTCCGCGGGACGCTTTAATGCTGATTCTGATCCTCCGACCGATCCGGTGGCTCCACCGGTGACGCCGCCGCCCGTAACTCGGCAAACGCGGACTCGGCCCACTCGAGTGCGGCCTGCGTATCGTTCTCGATGACGCCTTCGATTTCGGCGCGATCGTTGAGTGCGAACAGGAAGATCCGACAGTCGTCAGGTTGTTCGACGATCGCGAGTTCGTAGGGGATCGATTCGATCTCGTACATGTTGGAGTCAGCCTCGGAGACGACACCGGAGACCTGGCCAGGATACGCAGAGAGGAGGAACTCGGCGAGGTCGGTTGTGAGAATCAGTTCGACCGAGAGGTCGTCCTCGATAGTCCGCTGGTGCAGTCGGGCACGCGTCTCGGGGATCCGTTCGGCAGACGAGCAGCCGCGGACTCGCGTTGCCGTCTCGAAGCTCGCCGCCAGTTCCTGCAGGGGTGCGTTCGGTGCGTGTGGCTCGGGTTCGGAAACGGTGGCGTCCTCGAGAAAGGTGGGCGACATCGGTGCCTCCCGCGGGATGGCGGCGAGTACCTGGCTCGCCTCGTTGATCGATGCGAATGTCCTGGTGGTCCGGCTGAACTCCTCGAGGGCGAGGCGGCCGACAGCTGTCAGTCGGTAGCCCGACTCGGCGCGCTCGATAAACTCGAAGCGCTCGAGTTCCCGGATCGCGCGGTCGATCGTCGACCGCGAACACGCCAACTGCTCGACGAGGTCACGCTTTCGCTGTGGCCCAGTTGCGAGCGCCTCGAGTAGCTCACGTCGTCGGGAGACGGTCTCGACGACGTCGGCAGTCGGCGGATACATACAGTCTGTTAGATGGTCGTCAGTTTTGATTAAAAGAGCATCGGCCAAACTGATGGATTGCGTTCATTGGTTCTCGAGTACTGGTTCTCAGTTTCGGTCGTCAAGTACTGGTTCTCGGTTTCGGTCGTCAGGACGTACAGGCATCAGCGGTGTCGATACGGTGAGATGAACGCAGCGAGGAGAGTACCCAGAAGCGCTGGCCTGGTTTCGGCCCGGACGAGAATCACTTCACCCCTAGACACCGGTGCTGTAGCGCAGAATACCCGCAAAGCCGCCGAAAGCGTTGTAGAGTTGTTCACCCTTCTCGAAGTCAGTCGAAATGAACTTCGTCTCGGTGCCGCGCTGTTCGGCGATCTCGATGAGGTGATCGATTGCGTCCTCGCGGTCTTCCTCGGTGGCGTCGACCTCGGATCCGCAGTCGCTACAGGTGTGTTCGGGCGTCGACTTACGCCGGTCGATAACCTCGCGGTCGGTGTTGCCACACTCCCCACAGTCGTAGGTGACGACATCCTTGCGCAGGTCCTCACTGATCAGCAGCCGGTCGACAGCCCCCATCATGAGGTTCTGACGAGTCTGCTCGAAGCCGTAGGTCGCGCGGTCGCCCGCGTTGAGTTCCTCGAAGAACTCCTCCATCTGCTTTTTGTCCTTCATCACCTCGGCGTCGGCCAGCGCGTCCTCCGCGTTGTCGACGAGGTCTTTGAGACCGGATTCGTCCGTATAGGCGACGTCGAACTTGCCGATGACGTTGTCCTGAATCTCGTGGTGGAGATAGTCACCGTCCAGGAACTCGTCTTTCGTCGGCGAGGGACCGCCCACGAGGATCCCATCGAGCTCGTGGCGCTTCGGGACGAACAGGTCGTTCGCCATACCGGCAACCTCCTGGTAGAAGTTGTCGATTGCCTCGAGACGCAGGCGAGCGAAACGCTGGGCGGACTGACCACCTTTGCGCTGCTTGCCGGGGACGAGCGAGGAGGCGGACTTCACCGGCTCGACGCGCTTGCCCTTCAGCCAGCCGACGTTTGCCTCGCGCCGGTCGAGCACGACCAACCCGTAGAGGCCCTTGTCCGCCAGCATGTTCTCGAGTGGCTCCGTCAGAAAGTCAGAGTCACAGTGATAGCGGAACGACTCGACTGGCTGGGGTGGACTCTCGAGTACGTGCGTGACCATCTCGGTCTGACCGCCGCCGGAGTCGACCGCACCGGAGAACAGTACGATGCCGTTCTCTGGTGGGAAGGTATCGAAGTAGCGCAGTCGGTCCTTGATGCTCGTCAGCGCGTCCTGGACGGCCGTTCGCGTCTGTTTCGACTTGATGTTGGCTGCTTCGCTGTGTTCTTGTGTGACGTGGGCGACCACGTCGCTGATCTGTCGGTCTTCGGGAACGTAGATCGAGACGAGTTGCGTCCCGGATCCATCGAAGTTCTTGAGGTCCTCGATAACCTTCCGGAATTCGTACTTTTTCCGGTCGGATTGGTCCTGCTCGCCCTCCTGGCTCATTATCCGTACAAAACGGTGCTGCGGGTAAGTATTCTTTGACACGCACCAGTGCGTATGCAGGTCATTCTCGGGGAAAACGTCGGCATTTCGGCGGTCGCGTGGCCGCTCGACTACCGCGAGCGCCGGAGGTGACGATTTAAGGTGTTCCCGTCCCACTGTCCGGACAGTAATCGAATATGTCTCACGAGACGGTATATTCCATCGCGAGCGGGAAAGGCGGCGTCGGAAAGACGACGACGACAGTCAACCTGGGGACCGCGCTCGCGCAGGCGGGCAAGCGCGTCGCCATCGTCGACGTCGACCTCGGCATGGCGAACCTGGCCGGCTTCGTCAGCCTCTCACCCGACTCGACGACGCTCCACGACGTCCTCGCCGGCAACGCAGCAGTCGAGGACGCAACGTATCGACTGGCAGAGAACATCGTCGCCGTCCCAAGTGGCATCGGACTAGACGAGTACGCAGAGACCTCACCCGAAGGGCTTCGCGAGGCCGTTTCCGACCTGCGTGCGGCGTACGACTACGTCCTGCTCGACGTCGGCGCGGGCATCAGCCACGAAACCGTTCTCCCGCTCGGCCTCGCAGATGCTGTCCTGCTCGTCTCGACGCCGGAACCCGCCGCCGTCCAGGACACACAGAAGACGATCGAACTCACCGCGCGCGCTGGTGGCGACATCGCCGGTCTCGTCCTCACGCGCACCCTCCCCGGCAGCGATATCTCCCACGAGGACCTCGCCAGCCGTCTCGACGTCCCGCTCCTCGCGAGCGTCCCCGAAGACGACGCCGCACGCGAGAGTGTCTACGCCGGCACCCCGCTCGTTGCCTACGAACCGAACGGCCCCGCAGCCGCGGCCTACCGCCGACTCGCGGCTGACCTGGCTGGCATCGAACTCGAGTCCCCTGACGATGGAGCGAACGACACGGATGGTGCGGATGACGTGGACGAAACAGCAGAAGACGACAACACAGCTGGAGATACCGATGCCGAAACTGGTAGGACGGACGACTCCGACAACGCCGACAGCGATGACGCTGACTCGACAGCCGTCTCGAGTGCAATCACCGAAGCGGAGTCAAACGACTGAGCCCCAGTTCCAGACCCCAGAAAGCGGACGGTAGGCACCGCCTGAATTGCCGAAATCGACCGATAGAGACGATTCCTGTTGGCTACGGTGAGTACGACGAACTGACGACTGTTGTCGTTTTGAGACTGTGTTTGGATGTGACTGATTCGATTTCGTGACTGTTGGAAGATGCCGAAATCGCGGCTGCAAGAGCCTGTAGGCCACGATACACAGAACCGTGAGGCCGGGAAATGGATTTTTCAGCCCCAGAAACGGTACGAGCTAATTACTAATTCCATCCCTTCTGGATGGCTCGTGCATGGAGCGACGAAAAATCCTCCTCGGCAGTGGAGCCGCACTCGCAACCGCACTCGCTGGCTGTTCCAGCAGCGAGACCGACGAACCATCCGGCAACGGATCTGACGACGACGGCAGTTCGGGATCCAGCGGCAACGGATCCGATTCCAGTTCGGACTCAGACTCGGACTCGGACTCAGACTCGGACTCGAGTTCGAGCGCAGACGTGCCCGGGTTCGATAGCGACGGATTCGAACTGAGCAGCAGCGAACTCAGCGTGATCGAACTCGACCGCAGCGGCGAGACGGTCGACGTACTCGTGAGCACCGAGGTCACCGAGACCGAGCAACTCTACGCGGAACTCGATTCCGTAGCCGCGGACATCGCGGCCGCAATCTCGGACCCGGATCGATTCAAAGACGAGATCGAGACGGTGTCGTGGGTCCTTGAACACGACGACAACCGCGTCGTTGGTCTCTACGTCGACGTCAGCTGGGTCATCGAATACATCGAAGACGAGATTTCGCGCGACGAACTCGTCGACAAGATGCTCGACACGGCTCACTGATCCGAATCAAGCGCTCGCCGGTCGATGCGAGCGACGACGCTGTCGGCAGGAGCCGAGTTACGGCCTGTTTTCTACGGAAGACGACCCAACGGAGAGCTGTGGGTCGGCGATCGATGCCCGGGTCCGGACTACATCGATCGCGGCGCAGCCACACCCAGCACGGAGAGTGCGTTCGCGATCGTGTGCTTCGACGCCGCAACGAGTGCGAGACGCGTCTCGCGGACCTCGGGGTCGACATCGTCCGCCAGCACCGGGCACTCGCGGTAGAACGTGTTGAACCGATCGCCAAACTCGCGGGTATAGGTCGCGATCTGGTGGGGTTCGAGGTCCGATGCAGCTTCGTCGACGACTGCCGGGAAGCGCGCGATCGTCTCGAGTAGGTCCTGTTCTGCGGGCGTCTCGAGGAGGTCGGCGTCGATGGCGTCGAGGTCGAGGGATTCCGCTTGGCCTGCCGCAGCGAGCGGTTCTGTCGGGTCGAAGCCGGCTTCCTCGAGGATGCCACAGCAGCGCGCGTGGACGTACTGGACGTACGGCGCGGACTGAGCCTCGAAGTCGAGGGCCTGGTCCCACTCGAAGGTGATCGCCTTGGTTGCCTGCTTCGAGACGATATCGTAGCGGACCGCGCCGATGCCGACCTGGTGGGCGATGCGCTCGATGTCTTCTTCGTCCAGGTCGTCGTCGCGGATGCGGTCGTCGAGGCGGTCTTCGACCTCCTCGCGGGCGCGGTCGATCGCCTCGTCGAGCAGGTCGTCCAAGTCGACGCCAGTACCCTTGCGGGTAGACATCCCGAGTCCGCCGGGGAGGTTGACCCACGAGAAGATGACGTTCTCGAGTTGGTCGGTGTCGTTGCCGAGCAGTTCGAGGGTCTGTCCAAGCTGGTCGGCCTGGAGCTTGTGGTCCTCGCCAAGCACCGTCACTGCGCGGTCGTAGTTCTCGAACTTCCACTCGTGGTGAGCGAGGTCGCGGGTCGTGTAGAGAGTGGTGCCATCGGAGCGCAGGAAGACGAGATTCTTGTCGATGCCGTGGTCGTCGAGTTCGAGCTGCCAGGCGTCGTCCTCGTAGACGGCCTCGTCGAGTTCCTGCAGGCGGTCGACCAGTGCGTCCGTATCGCCGTTGCGCATGAACTGCGTCTCCTTGACGAACTCGTCGAACTCCGCGGGCAGACGGGCCAGACACTCCGTCATCCCGCCGAGCACCTGGTCGACGACCTCGCTGACGCGGTCGTAGGCCTCCTCGTTGCCCTCCTCGAGTCCCTGCATGATGGCCTCGATTTCGGCTTCGGCGTCTTCGACCTCGTCTTCGGGGCCATCCTCGAGGAACGCGTTCCCCTTGCGATAGTAGCGCACCAGGTCGTACTCGATGCGGTCGCGCTCGGGTTCGTCCTCGAGATCCTCCTCATCGAACGTCTCGTAGGCCCAGGTAAACGTCGCGATCTGGCGACCCGCATCGTTGACGTAGTAGTGGCGCTCGACGTCGTAACCCGCGGCATCGAGCAGGTTCGCGACCGCGTCGCCGATGATCGGGTTGCGCGCGCGGCCGACGTGGACCGGCCCGGTCGGATTCGCGCTCGTGTGCTCGACGACGACGGACTCCTCGCGGTCGTCGAGGTGGCCGTAGTCCGCCTCGGTCGCAGTCTCGAGTGTCGTCGCGAGATAGGCGTCACTCGGCAGGAAGTTCAGATACGGTCCCTGTGTCTGCACCACGGCGACGTAGGTTAGTTCGTCCGTGTCGATTTCGTCGGCGAGCTGGCCCGCGACCTGCGGTGGGGCCGCCCCGGCCTCGCCGGCGAGTCGGAACGCCACGCTCGATGCGAGCACGCTCTCGACGTCTTCCGGCGGTTCTTCGATCCCGAGGTCGTCCGTGGGGTACTCGAGTGCAGCGAGTGCGGACTCGAGTGCGCCCTCGACCTCTTCGCGTAGGGCAAGGAACATACCCGCCCGTATTCAGGGCGCAAGTAAAGGAATGTCGGGTTTCGTTGCTGGCGGGTGCTGTGGGTGGAGGTGGCTGTGGTTGAGGGTGCCGTGGGCAGAGGTGCTGTAGTTGAGGGTGCTGTGGGTGGCGGTGCTGTAGTTGAGGGTGCCGTGGGCGGAGGTGCTGTAGTTGAGGGTGCTGTGAGTGAAGTGCCGTGGTTGTGAGTGTTGTAGTTGGGAGTGACGTGGTTGTGAGCGAGAGCGAGAGCGAGAGCGAGAACGAGAGTGTGACCACTCTGTCAGCGTAGCGCCCCTGTCTACACGGAGACGTCTCTCTGCGGTGGTGTGGTGTGTTGGGAAAAGTAAACTTACACGCTATCGTCGGAAGACGACGTCGTGAAGTCGTACGTTAAACGTACTTACGCGCGAACGACGTTCGTTGCGCGGGGACCCTTGGGGGCCTGTTCAATGTCGAATTCGATTTCGGTCCCTTCCGTCAGATCCTCGCCGCCAACGTCTTCCATGTGGAAGAACACGTCGTCGTCAGCATCCTCTGTCTCGATGAAACCGTAGCCGCCTGTGTCGTTGAAGAAATCAACAGTACCGTTTGCCATTACGACTAAACGAATCCCCGGCACACAGGTAAACCTTCCGTATTCGTTTTCAGATTTGGTATCTCAGTATACGAATGTCTACACTAGTTCGTTTTTGGAGAATACTTGTCTACCTGTGGTGCTATTCGGGTCATTGTCGCTGTTCCAGCAGAACCTGACCTAACTTCTGACGGACCTTCGGTTTGCCCACTACGGCAACACCGCTCTGCAAACAATCACAGCCGCAAAATGCACGAAATCAGCATCCGACTGGCCGGTTGATCGACAACGTGACTACTCTGTCGGCTCCAGCGGAGAGACAGCGGACTCGAGTTCGTCGCGTTCTGGCCGCTCGCTATCCGGCGGTACATCCCGTGTCACCTCGTGTTCACCACCCAGTTCGGCCTGCACCTTCTCGACGAGCAGGTCGACCGCCATCCGGTTCGCTCCCTCGGGGATGATCACGTCGGCGTCCTTCTTCGTGGGTTCGACGAAGCGCTCGTGCATCGGTTTCACCGTCTCGAGATACTGGTCGATGACGCCCTCGAGTTCCCGGCCGCGCTCGACCACGTCGCGTTCGATCCGCCGGAGGATGCGCACGTCCGCGTCAGTCATGACGTAGACACGCAGATCGAGCAGCTCGCGGATCGCCTCGTCGTGCAGCGCGAGGATCCCCTCGAGAACGATCACGTCGGTTGGCTCGACGCGGACGGACTCGTCCTTGCGGGTGTGGCGCTCGAAGTCGTACTGGGGCATCTCGACGGGCTGGCCCGCGAGCAACGATTCGAGGTGCTCTCGGAGGAGGTCCCACTCGAAGGCGTTCGGATGGTCGTAGTTGACGTCCGCGCGCTCCGCGCGGTCGAGATGCGAGAGGTCCTCGTAGTAGTTGTCGATCGGAATACGGGTGACGGCCTCGCCGACGGTGTCGGCGACCGTCCGGGCGACGGTGGTCTTGCCGGCACCCGTGCCGCCGGCGATGCCGATGGCGAACGAGGGGATACTCATCGTCCGTTGCTAGTCCGTTGCAGTCATTAATCCGGTGATTCGGACTGAATGCGCTGTGTCGGCAGGTCGGCGGTCGGAGCGCGACTCGTCGACTGATCAAAAACGGCCGCTGCAGCGCGAAAGCGCTCCTCGTGAACCGGGCGGAACGTTTCCGCTGTCGCATCGAACTCGCTGGGCGACCAGAACGCTGCGTCGGTCGCGTCACTGCCTGCGGTCAGATCGCCGGTAGCCGCCGCGCGCTCGACCACGTAGTACGTCGTCATCACGTGCTTGCCGTTTCGTGGCGGGAGCGAGACCGCATCAAGAATCTCGAGCGCCGAGGGGTCGACTTCGAGCCCGGTCTCCTCGGCGAGTTCGCGCGCCGCGGCAGCCTCAGGTGACTCGCCAATGTCCATGTGACCGCCGGGAAGTGTCCACTCGCCGACGCCAGGCGGGACCCCGCGTTCGACACAGAGCACCGCCGATTCGTCGGAGTCGACGACTGCGACGGTCGCACAGGGAACCGGATTGTGCCAGACGACGCGTTCGCAGCCAGGACAGTACTTTCGTTCGCGATCCTCGATCGTGGTCGTCTCGAGTGCATCGCCACACTGGGGGCAAAACGTCGGCGGTCGACTGACCATCTACGCGGTCATCGGGGATGGGGGTTCAAAGCGTTTTCAGTCCGCTGCCGGTGAGCGGGACGACCACGTCGTCGGCTTCGGCGAGCGTGCCGTCCTCGCGGTACTGCTGGAGGGCAGCGGGGGCGACGGCAGCCGTCGGTTCGACGTAGAAGCCGTTTCGGTGGAGGCGGTCGAGCGCGGCCTCGATCGGATCGTCGCCGAGCGCGATGGCGTCGCCGTCGGTCTCGGTGATGGCCTCGATAAGCTGGGTCTTTCGCGCGGGGAGTTCAATCTGGATCCCGTCCGCGATATCGGTCTCGTCGTGGTCATCCACCTCGCCTTCCACCATCGGACCGCTGCCGACGGCCTCGACGATGGGCGCGTGGCCGGCCGCCTGCGCGCCGAGTAGGCGCGGCATCTCGTCGACGATACCGGCCTCGTTCAACAGCGAGAAGCCGCGGTAGGCACCAAGCAGGAGGGTTCCGTGACCGACCGGGAGGACGATCGCGTCGGGAACGGTCCAGCCCCGCTGGGCTGCGACCTCGAACGCGAACGTCATCGTGCCCGCGTAGAACGCGGGGTTCCAGGCGTGGCTCGCGTACCAGCCGTCGCCCGATTCGACCGCCTCGATACAGGCGTCAGTCACGTCCTGTCTGCTCCCCTCGATTCGAACCGGGCGGGCGTCGGCGCGCTGGATCGTCATCAGCTTCGACTGCTTGACGTCCGCCGGCACGTAGATATCCGCCTCGAGACCGGCCCGGGCAGCATACGTCGCGATGGCAGCCCCCGCATTGCCCGAGGAGTCCTCGATGATCCGGTCGACCCCGAGTTCGACCGCGCGCGAAAGCGTCGTCGTCGCGCCGCGGTCCTTGAACGACCCCGTGGGGAAGACGTACTCGAGTTTGAACTGTGCGTTCCACTCGTCGTCGTCGACCAGGGGGGTGAACCCCTCGTGGAAGGTGACGTGTGGTTCGATCGGGAGGAACTCGAAAAAGGTCCAGAGGCCGTCGCTGGTGTCGAGTTGGGACAGGGGGAGCGGGTCGCCTTCGGGGTGTGGACGCTCGGTGAACTCGAGTGCGCGGCCACATTGGCAGCGCCACGGTTCGTCGGGGCCGGCGTCGTACGTGGTTTCGCACGCGGGGCAGATGAGATTGGATGGCATGTGCGGTGGGTGAGGTGAGTGGTAGTGGGTTGGATGGACAGTAGCGAGTGTGTGTGTGTGTGTGTGTGAGTCCCTGTTACCAACGCTAGCAATTAGTAGGAATCGATATCGGTGCCGACCGAACAGACGTACTCACCGGTCGCGACCTGTGGCAGTCGACGGGTGCGCCAGAGGATACCCTCGTTGTCGGCGGTGACAGTCGCCTTGGTCTCGCCGAAGGGGGTCGTCACCTTGAAGAGGGTGTCACCGCGGACGACGCGGTCGCCCAGGTCCTTCTCGAAGCTGATGAGGCCGCCGTTCGGCGAACCGTACTGATCGAAACCGTTTGCGCGAGTCTGGCGCTCGAGTTCGACCGTGCCCTCGAGGAAGTCGTAGTGGGTGAGTACGTTGAAGATTCCTTCGACGCCTTTCCGGATGCTGGTCTCGTCCCAGCCGACACAGCCGCCGAGTTCGGGGTCGATGGTCGGGATGCCCTCGTCGGGGGCGGCGCGGGCGAGCTGGCCGTCGGGTCCTTTCTGATCCAGGACGTAGCCACAGCCGAACGTCTTCGCGAGTTCGAGGCAGTCCTGATGGAGGCGGTGGCGTTTGCCACAGCGGACGCGGACCTCGTTTAACATGCGGCTGGTCGAGCCCTGGTGGAGGTCGAGCACGAGATCCGCGCGTGTTGCCACGTCGAAGGTGGCAGCGGCGATGCGCTCGCTCGAGGTGCCGTTCTCGTTGCCGGGATAGGCCCGGTTCATCTTCGTGTCGTCGATCGGGTTTCGGTGTTCCGCGACCTGGAACGCGTGGTAATTGACGATGCCGACGATCAGGATCGTCCCCGAGAGTTCCGCGGGATCGAGTTGCGGGACGACCCGTTGCAATACACCGACGCCGTTGAGTTCGTCGCCGTCGCTGACCGCCTGCATGTACAGCGTCTTCCCCGGTTGTGCGCCGTTGATGACGGCGACCGGCAGACCGATCGGGCTCCCATCCCGGGTCTCGCCGACCTCGAGACGGCCCGTATCGATCTCTCCGGGCCCTGCACTCGCCGTTCCGAGCGTCGTCGTCATGTTTCAGTCGACGGACCGATCGGTCTTTATACTGTCCTTTGATGTCGACTGTCTGCTCGGGTCGAGTGATCGATGGACCGAGGACAGCGGGGGAGACCGGAGAGCAGAACATAAATACAGACGCACTTCGATGGAGCCACTACTGGTATGGAAGAAAAACTGAACGATAGTCTCACGGTGGCAGGCTCAGCGCTCGTCATTGTCCTGGGAGCCCTCCTCGTGTATACGGTGTTACCATCACGAACACTGCAATGGCTACTGAGCATCGCCTCGTTTGCACTCACGCTCTTCGTCATCTATCTGTTCTACCGACTCGTAATCGCCGTCGAGAAAATCGCCGCGAAGCTATAACAGCAGGTCGTAGTAGTACGGACTCACGAACCCTTCGATAATACCCGCAATCAGGAGCAGGAGTCCGACACCAACGAGCACCCAGAACGCCCGCTCGAGTTCGTCCGCAAACGCGACCCGTGTGGTCCGTCCGCGGAAGGCCCGCCACCCCGTCAGTCCCAGCGTGACTCCGACCGCAGTCGCGATGAAAATCGCCGGAATCTCGAAGATTCCGTGCGGGATCACGAAGGCGACGAGCTCCATCAGTTCGGCTTCCGTGCGCGCAATCACACCTATGTAGACGCCGTTGAACACCAGCGAGACGATCGCCGGAATAACGAGCGCGATACCGCTAAACGCCGTCGTGATCGCGACCATCCAGTTATTGCCGAAGAACTCGAGTGCGGCCGCCGGCGCAACGTGTCCCTCGAGTCGGGCCGCGATCGAGGTCTCGATGCCGGCGTCGACCAGCGGCGCGCCAGCACGCCAGCCGATCCAGAAGCTGGCAACTGCGAGAACGACGACCGCCGCGTGGAGCAGCGGCGTGTCGCGGACGTAGGCCACCATCTCGCGCCAGCCGCGACCAACGCCGCCGCGGAACTGGGTCCAGAGGGACTGTTCGGGCATCGCTGGCGGTTCGAGTCGCCCACGGTAGTTGACGTACAGTGCCATCTTCAGCAGGTCGAGCGCCGGCAGCAGGACGATCATCGTCACGAGCGACATGAACGCGACGACGTCGACGAGCAGCAGGATACTCGAGATGACCCCGACGACGAGGAACGATCCGATCGAAAGCACGTAGTAGAACACCGCGTCAACCGGCCGGGCGCGGATGAAGCCGGCGGTACTCGAGAGCGAGCCCAGCACGCCCGCATCATCGGCAACGACGGCGACTGGTGCGAACGCGAACAGTGCGCGGATCACGGCCAGGAGAGCAGCGACGAGGAGGACTGCGAGGAGGACGGCAGGTGCGGCGACGACCGATGCGCCGGTGAGCGCCGTGATAGTCCCGACGGTCGCGACGAGACCGATGCTAGCCATCCCGAAGATGCCAATCCAGAGGACGAGTTCGAGGAGTACCAACCCGAGCAAGCGCAGCCAGTAGCGGCGAGCGCCCGCGAGGGCAGCGATCAGCCCGCGGTCGTTGCGAGTGCGGCCGTAGCAGGCACTCAGCTGTGCCGCCGCGGCGACGGCGTAGAGGACGAACGAGAGGACGACCGTGATGAGGATCGTTCCGAGAACTAACAGGGCCATCGTCGGCGTGGCGAGCAACTCGATGAGCGGTTCGAACTGGGTCACCCACTGTTCGACGGCCTCCTCGCTGGCCTCGGGGCCAGGCATGGCTCCCGGGTCGGTCTCCTCGACGAACGTGAGGATGGACTCGAGTCGACCGCTGAGCGCGAGGTAGAGCACGCCGAGGAGCGCGGCGATCATGGGAACGACCCGGATGATCGCGGGGAGTGCGGCCCCGAGGAAGTACACGGGAAGCAGATCCCCCGGACGACGCCGGAACGCTGCGACGACGGCGGTGACGGAGTCAGAGAGTGACATCGCTATGGACCGCTTTCGAACCAGTATCAGTTAAGTGAACCTGTCGGAACCGACCACAGTACTGTACGTGGCGATCAGTTGAACGTGCGGTCGTCGAAGCCGTCCTCGGGGCCGTCGTCGCGGTTGCCGGAGAGTCGCGGCGTGAAGCCGCCGGTGAGGATCACGGCGACGACGATGAGCGCGGCCGCAAGGACGACGTAGTCGGCGCTTGGCTCGTAGCCGGCGAGGCCGGCACCGGTCGAGATGACGAAGATCGTGACCGCGAAGACGACGGTCGCGATCAGACCGATAACGAGGATTCCGATAACGCTCGCGAGGAGGCCCTTCATGATGGACTGAATGGATGCCATTGTGGTCCGCTTTGGAGCCACCGCACGTAGTGATTGTGACATCCACCGAATTTCACGCGACACAACGGTCACCGAATCAGCAGCGAGCGACTGCCACGACGAGGTTTACAGGACTGCCTCGCCTACCGTCTCTATGGTCACCACACTCTCGGCCGATCGCCTCGCGGAACTACAAGACGAAGGCGAATCGTTCGCGCTCGTCGACACCCGTCCCGAAGACAGCTACGAGGCCTGGCACGTCCCCGACGCGATCAACTTCCCGTTCGACCCCGAAGAAGAACTCGACGAGAACGGCCAACTCGAGTCGTTCAAAGAAACAGTCGGTGACACCGACCAGGTGATCACCATCTGTGCGAAGGGTATCTCCTCAGGGAATTTCGCGACCCAACTCGAGTCCGCCACAGACGAGTACGAGGTGCAGACGGTCGACGGCGGGATGGAGGGCTGGAGCGGCGTCTACGATCACGTCGACCTGAGTGACGAGATTGCGGCGGACGGCCTCACGGTCATCCAACTCCAGCGCCGCGCGAAGGGCTGTCTCGGCTACCTCGTCGGCTGCGGTGAGACCGGCGAGGCCGTCGTCGTCGATCCAACCGCCGATATCGACGAGTTCGAAATCGCGGCCGGCGACGCCGGTCTCTCTATCGTCGGCGTCATCGATACGCACGTCCACGCGGACCATATTTCGGGCGGTAGAGAGCTCGCAGACAGCCTCGACGTACCCTACTACCTCGGCACGCGTGCCAAAGAGCGCGGCGTCGAACTCGAGTTCACCGGTCTCGAGCGCAACGAGGTCCTCGAAGTCGGTTCCCTCGAAATCAAGGCACTCGCCACGCCCGGCCACACCAGCGAGATGATTACCCTCCTCGTCGACGCCGCTGCACTCCTGACCGCCGACACGCTGCACGTCGACTCGACGGGACGGACCGAACTCGAGTTCGGGCAGGATAGCGAGGCGCAGCACGCCTCGGGGGAGTCGAACGGTGAAACCGTGAGGGAGGGCGAGGAGGGCGCACGGATGCTCTACGAGACGCTCCACCGGACGATCCTGGCGGAACCCGAGCGCCTCGCGGTCCTGCCGGGTCACGTGACCGTCACCGCGGAGGGCGAGTTCGAGCACGGTTCTCCCGGTGAGCCGATTCTGACGACCGTGCGCGCGGCACGGACTGGAATCAACCTGCTCGACCTGGACGAGGAGGCGTTCGTCGAGCGGATGGCCGACGCCGGCGAGAAGCCAGCGAACTACGAGGAGATCATCGACAACAACCGCGGGGAACTGGACCTACCGCCCGAGGAGCGAGTCGAACTCGAGATGGGGCCGAACAACTGTTCGGCGTGAGTGTGGTGTGACTGCTCGCGCCAAGAGCGAGCGATGGGTCGTCTCTGAACTGACCGGCGGGGACTCTGAACGATGACCCGACGCTACGACTCGTCGGCACTCACCTGATTCGAGTCGAGGTGACGCATAATCGCAGCGCTCGCACCGATGTAGGACGCAAGTCCGACGGCGACGAGAAACACCAGCGCGGCCAGCGTCGTGTAGCTGAAGATAATCTCCGTTACCATGATGGAGACAGTATGTCTACGGACTAAAATTTTTGTACCAGAGAGTCGTCTGAAACGACATGATCTCTCAGGCATGGTCCGACCGCATCCACCGGGTCCGGCTGTTCCTCGGCGAACATCCCGCGTTGCGCTGGTTCGCGCTACCGCTCATCTTCATGGGCGCGGTGATCACCGCGCTCCTCTTGCTCGCATCGGACGTCACTGTCGTCGAGGCCGGCCAGGTCACCGGCCTCTTTCTCCTCGCGTCTGCTGGCGTCGTTGCGCTCGGGCTCGGTACCGAGCGCGCGCTTAGAGCCGTGTTTGCCTGACGGAACTCGCTATCGGGAGTACGTCTCCAGACGCACCAGTCGCCCTTGCTCGCGATCGACTGTGAAAAAGTCCGCAAACTCGAACAGCTCGCCGGACTCGTCGCACACTCGTCCGCGAGCCGCGACTGTGAGTTCGTCGGTACTCGAGTTCGAGTCGCCATCACCATCTCCCGCGTCACGTCCTGCGACGACCTCCTCGAGTTCATGAGTCGTCTCCGGGTTCGGCCGCTCCTCGCGCATGAACTGGATGAACGCCGTCCGACTCTCGAAGGTTCGGTCGGGGCGGCGCTGGGTGAACTCGGGTGCGAGCACCGACTCGAGTGCGTCGTAGTCGTGGGCGTCGAGCGCGTCGTAGTAGCGTCGAACGAGGCCGGTGGCGTCCATGGCGGGCTATTCTGGCTGGAGTGTGAAAAGGGTGCGCGCCTCAAGAACACCGTTGCAGGTGCTCAGCGTCCCAAACGAAACAGGCGACGACCTATCACCGTCTCTACCAAAATAGCGTTCAGCGAACACTTACACACTCCCCCGTCGACATGTCTGTCATGGCAACTGCTGACGACAATCAATCGGACACCGAGTTCAGTCCGGCTGTCTCGCTCGAGGCACTCGAGGAGACCGGGCGCGAACTGGTGAGTATCGACGGCACGCCGCTGGCGATCTTCGCCCACGAAGGCGAGGTCAAGGCCGTGAACAACCGCTGTCCGCACATGGGGTTCCCGCTCGTCGAGGGGACTGTCGACGACGGCATTCTCACCTGCCACTGGCATCACGCGCGGTTCGAACTCTCCTGTGGCGACACCTTCGATCCCTGGGCCGATGACGTCCAGACGTATCCCGTCGAGATCCGAGACGGCACCGTCTACGTGAACCCGAATCCAGAGCGAGACCTACCACCCGCCGAACACTGGGCGACCCGACTCGAGACCGCACTCGAGGAGAACCTGCGACTGGTCGCAGCGAAGTCCGCAATCGGGCTGCTAGATGCGGGCGTCGAACCCGAGGAACCGATCGGGACGACGATCGCGTTCGGAACCCAGTACCGGGAGTCGGGCTGGGGGTCGGGACTCACGATCCTCGGCTGTATGACGAACCTGTTGGACGATGTCGATCCCGAGGACCGAAAGCGAGCGCTGTACACGGGTATGCGCCACGTCGCGGACGACTGTGCGGGCGAGCCACCGAGCTTCGACCAGCCCGCCTTCGATACGACGGAGGTCACCTTCAGCCGGCTGAAGTCCTGGTTCCGCGACTGCGTCGAGGTTCGGGACGCCGACGGCGCGGAACGCTGTCTGCGAACCGCCGTCGCGGCGGACTACTCGGCTGCCGAGATTGCCGAACTCGTCGTCGCCGGCGCGACTGATCACCCCTACCTCTCGAACGGACACGTCCTCGATTTCGCGAACAAGGCCTTCGAGAGCCTCGAGGAAACCGACTGGGAACACGCCGAGACGACACTCGCGGCCCTCGTCGAACCCCTCGTCACCGCCGCCCGCAGCGACGAACGCTCCTCGTGGCGACAGCCGATCGATCTCGTTGCACTCCTCGAAGACACCTACGGTGGGAACGTTACAGAAACGAGTGGACTCGAGTCCCTCGCCGCTGCGAGCGGGAAGACGGATACCGACGAACCGTGGACGCCACCCGCGGACCTCCAGGAAACGCTTCTCGGCGACGACCCCGAGGCCATCGTCGACGCACTCGCCGAGGCGATCCGACAGGGGGCGACGACCGAGGACCTGTCCGCAGAAGTCGCCTCCGCCGCCGCGACGCGCGTCGCCCAGTTCGGGACCGCAAACGAGTTCAGCGACTGGAACACCGTCCACCACACGTTCAGCTACGCGAACGCAGTCCACCAGTTCGCGCGCCGAACGGACGCCGTCGAGACCTACCGTGGCGTCTTCGATGGCGCGCTCTCGGTCTACCTCGACCGGTTCCTCAACACGCCACCCGCGCCGATTCCCACCCCCGGCGAGAACGACACCGGCCGCGATCCGGACGCCGTTCGCCAGGGGGTACTCGAGACGTTCGACGCAGAGGGAGAGGTGAACGAGGCGGGGCGATTAGTCGCCGAATTCTTCGACTGTGGCGGCGACCCCGCTGACTTGCGGCAAACACTCGGCCACGGGTTGTTGCGCGAGGACGCCGGGTTTCACACGCTCCAGAACGTCGAGGCGGCGTTCCGGCAGGCCGAACTCGCCACCGACGAACGCGAGCAGCGCCAGCGCGTGCCGCTCATCGCGACGGCCCGCTATCTGGCAGCACACTTCCCGACGCGCCGGGAGGCCGAACAGACGTACACCATCGCTGCGCGGCTCAATCGGGGCGAAGCGATTCACGAGGCTGCCAAGTCGAACTGAGGAACCAGCGCAGCAACAGAAAAAGCACAACGAACTCGAGCGCCGCACGCAGGGAACGAGCGCGAGAGACAGGGCGCAGGTCGCAGGTCGTCAGTCGCCCTGAATCGTCCCGCCGCCCTCTGGACTGTACCGCTCGGCGTCGTCGTACCGGACACACTTCGCCGTCTGCTCCGGTGTCACCTGATACGTCGTGATCTCGCCGCGTTCACAGGGCGAGGCAAACTCGGTTTCGATCCGGTTGCGAGCCTGTTCGCGGTCGCCCTCTGTCGCCGTCGTGAGGACATCCGAGAGGACGCGCTCGGCCTCCGAATCGGAGAGTGTAGCCGGGATGTCGTAGGACTCACGGAGCGCAGCAGGTGTCGCCTCCTCGTCTTCGCTCGTGAGCGTGAGGTCGTCACGGAGCAGATCCTGGCGGAAGTTCGCGACCGCACGCCAGTGATCCTGGTCCATCTCGTAGCCCTCGGGCTGGACCAGTTTCGGACAGCGCGGGTGGAACCGACAGCCACTCGGCACGTCGACGGGGTCCGGCACCTCCCCGACGAGTTCGATCCGCTCGCGCTCCTCGGTCGGGTCGATCCGCGGGACCGAGGAGACAAGCGCCTGCGTGTAGGGGTGTTTCGGATCGTTGATGATCTGGTCTGCTGGGCCGACTTCGACCAGTTCGCCCAGGTACATGATCCCGATCCGGTCGCACATGTGCTTGAGCAGGGAGAGGTCGTGACTGATGTAGACCGCCGTCAGCCCGAGCTCCGTTTGGAGCTCCTTGAACAGGTCGAGGATGCTCGCTCGAATCGAAACGTCGAGCATACTCGCCGGCTCGTCGGCCAGCAGGAACGACGGCTCGAGTGCAAGCGCGCGAGCGATGCCGACGCGCTGGCGTTCACCGCCCGAGAGTTCGCTCGGATACTCGTCGGCGTAGGCCTCGGCGGGTCGCAGTCCGGCCTGTTCGATGGTCTCGTAGACGCGGGCGTCGCGCTCCTCGCTGGTGCCGACGTCGTGCACGTCGAGGGGCTCTTTGACCCACTCGTAGACTGTGAATCGCGGGTTGAGCGACTTGTACGGATCCTGGTGGATGATCTGGGCCTCACGGCGGAACTCGTTGAGTTCAGCACCGCCGACGTCGGTGATCTCCTTCCCGTCGAAGTGAATCTCACCGCCCGTCGGCTCGAGGAGTCTGATCGCACTCTTGCCGAGCGTCGTCTTTCCACAGCCGGACTCGCCGGCGAGACCGAACGCCTCACCCTCGCGAATGCCGAGTGAGACGCCGTCGACGGCTTTGACTGCGTCGTTGCTCTCACCGTGGAGGATGCGCGAGACGAGTCCCGTGTTGACCGGGAAGTGCTTCTCGAGTCCCTCGATGCGGAGCTTGTACGCTTCGTCGCGTTCGTCGACTGCGCTTGCGTCGGTCGATTCTGAGTCGGTCGCAGTGGCGTCGGACTCGGAGTCGAGCTCAACCGTGTCCGCGTCAGTCATCGAGTTCCACCTCCGCTTCCACGGCCTGTTCGTCGGCTGTCCCGACGGGTTCGGGTTCGCCGATATCCTGCTCGCGCCAGGTCTCTTTCTTGCCGGCTTCCGCCTGCAGGTGCTCGATTTCGTCGGCACGGTGGCACTCGACCTGATGGCCGTCGCCGTAGGATTCGGGCTGGGGCGTTACTTCCCAGCACTCCTCCTCGGCGAACGGACAGCGTGGTGCGAAGCGACAGCCTTCGCCGGGGTCGACGAGTTCCGGCGGCGAGCCGGGGATGGAGATGAGCTCCTGGTCGTCGTCGCTGATGTCGGGGAAGGCGTTTCGTAGGCCGAGCGTGTAGGGGTGGCGCGGATTCGTGATGATCGTCTCGGCGTCCGCGAGTTCGACGATTCGGCCGCCGTAGACCACGGCGATGCGGTCACAGGTTTCACTGACGACCGACATGTCGTGGGTAATCATGATCATCGCGCTGTTCAGTTCCTCCTGCATCTCTTTGATCGTCTCCAGGATGCGGTCCTGAATCACCACGTCGAGCGCCGTTGTGGGCTCGTCTGCGAGCACGAGTGACGGCGAGAGCGCGAGTGCGAGCGCGATCATCGCACGCTGGGCCATCCCGCCGGAGAACTGGTGGGGATAGTCGTCGATGCGGTCGGGATCGATCCCGAGGTCGTCGAACAGTTCGCGGCCGCGCTCGCGGGCCTCGGCCTTCGAGGTGTTGTCCTCGTGGTGTCTGATCACTTCGACGATCTGCTCGCCAACGGTGTAGACGGGGTCGAACCCGTTCATCGCGTTCTGCGGAATCATCGAGATTTCCGACCAGCGGATCTGGCGTCTGAGCTCCTTGTTGGAGAGCTCGGTAATCTCGGTTCCGTCGAACTCGATGGAGCCGTCGACGATTTCGGCGTTGTCGGGTAGCAGCCGGATAATTGACTTTGCAAGTGTCGTCTTTCCGCTGCCACTCTCGCCGACCAGGCCGACGGTTTCGCCGCGTTCGATCGACAGCGAGGCGTCGTCCGTCGCACGAACCCAGCCGTCGTCGGCACCGTAGTACGTCTTCAGTCCGTCAATATCGAGTAGCGTCATTATTGGTGGTTGAGTTCAGGGTTGACCTCTTTCTCGAGCGTGCGGCCGATGAAGAACACCGACATCACGAACAGCATGATGCAGATGCCCGGTGGGAAGACCCACCACCACGCCTCGCGGATCGCGTTCGCGGTGTAGACGTTGTAGATCATCTCGCCCCACGAGAGCATGTTCGGATCACCGAAGCCGAGGAACGAGAGGCTGGCCTCGGCGATCACTGCCCACGCAACTGCGAACGCTGCGTACAGGAACGTCAGCGGCAACACGTTCGGCAGGATGTGTCGGTACATGATCCGCACGTGGCCGGCACCGATGGCCTGTGCACTCTCGACGTACGGTCGTTGCTTGTGGCTCAACACCTGCGCTCGGATCACCCGTGCCGTCGAACGCCACAGAATCAACACGATCGCCGCGATGATGTTGACGATACTGCTGCCCAGGACCGCCACGAGGACGATCGCGAACGGCAGAAACGGCACACCGTAGACGATGTCGGTAATCCGCATCAGCACGTCGTCGACCCAGCCGCCGAAGTAGGCGCTGATAAGGCCGACGTTCGTACCGATGAAGACAGCCATGAACGCCGCGAGACTGCCGACGATCAACGTCACGCGCGTCCCTGCGATAAGCTGGGACAGCACGTCACGACCCATGTCGGTCGTTCCGAGCGGGTGCGCCGCCGAGGGGGACTCGAGTCGGTCGCCGACTGCTCGTTCACCCGGATCGTACGGAGCGAGTCCGGGCGTCGAAATCGTAAAGTCGAAGAGTTCGATCGTGTACGGCCGAGCGAAGATCCCGATGAAGATGAACAGTGCGAGGATCGCCAGCCCAATCTGACCGAGTCGGTCGCCTTCGAATACCTCGAATCGCTGGCGGAGCGATGCGAATCGCTCGCCGGCGCTGGTCGTCGTGCTGTCGGTTGGTGACGGTTGTTCGGTGCTCATTCGTACTCCACCCTCGGATCGAGGTAGACGTAGGCGAGGTCAGCGACGAAGTTCATGATGATCACGACCGATCCCATGAGGAAGAACGCCGCCATCGCCAGCGGATAGTCGTTGTTGTTTACCGCACTCACCATCTCACGACCCATTCCGGGCCAGTTGAAGACGGTCTCGATGACGACCGAGCCACCCATCGCAGTGCCGGTCGCGATCGCTGCGACCGTCACGATCGGCAGGATCGAGTTGCGAGCGGCGTGCTTGTACAGCACCGTCCGCTCTGGCAGCCCCTCTGCCTTCTTGATCTCGATGAAGTCGGCGTTCAGGACGTCGAGCATCGTCGAGCGCATAAGCAGCGTCGGCGTCGCTAGATAGGCAATCGCACCGGTCAGCGCCGGCAGGAACAGGTGGCGCAGGAAGTCAAGCGAGCCGTACCGGTCGATGAAGCCGCCGCCGAGCTCACCACCCGTCGTGCGCATCCCACTCGAGGGGAACCAGCCGAGCCAGAAGACGAACACGGACAGCAGGACGATGCCGACCCAGAACTCCGGTGAAGAGCGGGCGACGAGCGTCACGACGATGCCGCCGCGTTCGAATCGGGAGTCGCGCCACCAGCCCATGAGGGCACCAAAGGTGATGCCGATAACGTAGGCGAAGATGAGCGCCGTCGCCATCAGGACGATCGTGTTCATGAACCGGACGGCGATGATACTGGTCACCGGATCGTTGTAGATGAACGATTGACCGAAGTCGCCCGTCAGCAGCTGTCGAATGTATTCGATATACTGTACGTGAAGCGGTTCGTTTAATCCGAGCTCTGCGATCCGCTGTTCGCGCTGTTCGGGCGTCATGCCGTCCATGATGAACATCGACGTTGGATCGCCCGGCATCATCCGAAAGAGAACGAACAGGAGCGTAAAGAACGCCCAGAACGTGACGACGAGCTGGAGACATCGTCTCACGACGTATGCTCTCAGTCCCATCGGTCACCACACCCAGTGTCGCTAATGAGTATCATGTATCGTATCGTATAGTCGTTAAATATAGTAGTGGAGGGTCGCGTCGGTCGATTACTGGTCTTCGCCGTAGTGGAGACGTCCGTCGTCGTCCCAGCCGTAGCCACCGTCTGCGAGCTCCTGACGTGCAGCCTCTAAGTCCTCGTTGAACTGCTCGACGTCGGGGTTGTGCCAGAACTCGTTGTGCTCGGAGATGGTCGAGTGCGTCACCGTTCCCATCCCGTCACGGATGAACTCGACGTACTCCTCCTTCGGAACACCGTAGGAGAGTGCCCGGCGGACGTGACGGTCGTCGAACGGTTCGCGACGCATGTTGTACTCGATCATCGCGTATCCGATCGCCTCGAACTCGGCGAGGTCGAGATCGTCGTCCTCTCTGACGCGGTCGACAGCCGTCGGCTGTGGCACCGCACCGACCATATCGAGCTGGCCGGCCTCGAGGTCGTTGACGAGCTGTGCGGTGTCGGAACCGGGGACACGGATGAGGTTGTCCGCGTTCGGGGCCTCGAAGTGGTCGTCGAACGCCGACAGCTGCAGTTCGGCCTGGCGCTCCCAGTCGACGAACTCGAACGGGCCGCTGCCGATCCAATCCTCGTCTTCGTAGTCGACGAGTTCCTCCGGATCGACGTCGCCCCAGACGTGTTCGGGGAAGATGTACACCTGTCCGAGGACGTTTGCCACGAACGGCGAGTACTGCTCTTCGAGGTGGAACGTGATCTCGTTCCCCGAGGTGTCGATCTCGTCGATGTCCTCGACGAGCGAGCTGTACGTCGGCGAGTCGGCGTAGAGTTCGTACGTGAACTCCACGTCGTCGATCGTCACTGACTCGCCGTCGTGGAAGGTGTGGCCGTCCCGAATCTCGACGGTGTAGGTCATCCCGTCGTCTTCGATGACCGGGTCGTCCGCCGCCAGCCACGGTGTCGGCATTCCGTCCTCACCGATCCGGTAGAGCTGATCGTAGATGAGGCGGACGAACTGCCGGTCGGGCGTCGCCAGGTCCTGCATTGGGTTCAGCGAGATAATCTCGGATGGGTAACCAAAGCGGACCGTGTCGTCGTCCGTCGGCGTCACCGACGTCAGATTCCAGAACGAGTTCAGCCCTTCACCGAGCGTCGGGTTGATGTCGGTAACGCGGGCGCTCGCGTATGGCTCGTAGCCGCCTTCGTTTGCGATGTACGTTCGCGGCTGCGCTTCCGCGATCATCTCCTGTGCCTCGTAGACGGTCTGCTGGCGCTCGTCTTCGTCGACCTGCGCTACCTGCAGCTCCGCCAGTTCGTCGTACTCGTCGCTCTCCCAGCCCGGCGTGTTTCGACCGCCCTCTCCCGTCGTCGAGGAGTGGTGCATGTCGAAAATGAACGTGTGCGGGTCGATCCGCTCCGGCGTGCCACCCCAGCCGAGTAGCGACGCATCGAAGTTCTGTTCGACGACCACCTGATCGACGTGAGCGTTGAAATCGAGTTCTTCGCGGTCGACCTCGAAGCCGAGTTCTTCCCAGTTGTCGGCAACGATATCCGAGAGCTCGTTACGGAACGGGTTCGCACCTGCCGTCGGTGCAACGAGATGAATCTCGGGCACTTCGTCACCGAGATTTTCCGCACCTTCGACATCTGAGCCACCGTTCTGACTGACACATCCTGCGAGACTAGTCGTTAGCCCCGCTGCGCTTGCAATCCCAACACCCTTCAGCACGGTACGCCGCGATTTGCTATCGTCTCCCATTCTACAGCCGTATCTCTGATCAGAGATATATAAAGGTGTGTGATTCCAAAACAACAGAACAAGTAGCATACCGATTGTAAACCTTTCACTCATTGATGGATAGTTACACATTCATGGAAGTGTGAATGTGGTAATTAGTAATTCTTACAAATTGACGATCCGGCCACACGAGGAACCTTCTTGTATAGGGGGCGGCAGATGTGACCTGTGGAGTGTCACGTTTACTACGAGGGTGACGACGACCCCAAGAAGTGCACCGCGCGTCGACTCGAGAAGTTCGACGAGGCGACACTCTATCGCACAATGCGACAGGTGCCGTACGGCGTCGTGCTCAACCCCCACGCCGAGCAAGCACTCTCGCCAGCCGACGCCGACGACGGATTGGGAACACTCGTCGCCCTCGACTGTTCCTGGGAGTCAGCAGAGGAAGCGGCGTTCAAGATGAACGGCGTTCACCGGGCACTCCCCTTTCTCGTTGCCGCGAATCCGGTCAACTACGGCCGGCCGTTCCAGCTCACGACCGTCGAAGCGCTCGCCGCTGCCTGTTGTATTTTCGACGACTGGGACCGCGCCGAGGAACTGCTCTCACACTTCCGCTGGGGAGAGACGTTCCTGACGCTCAACGAGGAGCCACTGCGCCGGTACAGCAACTGTGCCGACTCGACCGAGGTCGTCGCGGTACAGGAGGAGTATCTGGCCGACGAGGCGGACGGCGACGGAACAATGTCCGAGTAGCCCGCCAGCGCACAGGACCACAGCGGTTATATGCACCACGGGCCAACGGGGCGACATGCCAAGTTTCGACGCCGCCGAAGACCGGATGCTCAACAAGATGATCTGCATGCGCTGTAACGCACGCAACTCCGCCGAGGCCAAGCGCTGCCGCAAGTGCGGCTACAAGAACCTCCGCCCGAAGGCCAAAGAGCCACGCGCAGCATAAAACGACAGTCGTCCGGTTTGGCCACGCCAGTTCGTGGCCGGTGGGCGATCCGTTTCTACTTCGCTTTCGACGCCGCTTAGTTGCATTTTTCTGGACCGGCTCGGGAACATGTTCCACACGACACGCCGTCCCTGAACTGACTGAACCGACTCCAAATTGCCAGCGCGTACATCTCAATCTGGGACTTGTTGGCTACCTTTCCTACGAATCAGCAGTCCCTACGGTGATTCACCGAGACCTGCGACGAATCAAAGGGACTAATTAGATCGATTATCATTCGCAGCTATGGATAGATCAAATTCCATGAGTGTGCAGATCGATAACTGGTCCGGACGATGGAGGGCAAACTGATGCACCCGCTGCTTGTCGACGCGCTTCGACTCGAGTTCGAATCGAGTGCCTACAGTGTGATCGAACTGCTCCCCTCGTTGCTTGCGGCAGTCCTGTTCGTCGCAGTTGGTATCTACGCGGGTCGGAAGATTCAGCCGGTCGTGAACGACGCTTCACAGCAGGCCGGTCTCGACGACCACGTCCGGGAAACGCCGTTTGGAACACTGGTTCCAGACGACACAGCAGCAGTCTCGCGGGTAGTTGCCGTCCTCGGAAAGTACTACGTCGTCCTACTCGCCGTCTTCGCCGCCGGGTCGCAACTCGAGTTGCAGTTCGTCACAACCTGGAGCGAGTATCTCCTCATCACCGTTCCATCAGTCCTCATCGGGATCACCATCCTCGTCGTGGGTGTCTTCGTTGCCGACGCCGTCGGCGACATCGTCCACCAGTCAGGGCCGGTCCAGTCGTCCGGATACGCCTCGCTCATCGCTGGGGCGACGACGGCGCTCGTCTACTTTGTCGCTGCAGTCATCGGTCTCGACATGATGGGGCTCAACGTCGCTATCCTCTACACGTTCGGGCAGGCATTCGCCTTCGGTGCCGGCCTCGCCGTCGCCCTCGCCATCGGTATCGCGTTCGGGCTGGGTGGAAAGGAGTACGTCGAAGCCAACGCCGACGACTGGTTCGACGGGTCCGAGAAATCCACTGCCGATCCGGCCCCTGCAGCCGACGACTGAACCGATTTTCAGAACCACAACTCAATTATTTTTACGCGCCGAGTACACGAGGATCGAAGCCCGTAATCGACGCTAGTGCTGACAGAAACAAAACCGGCCGACCCGACGAAACCGGTGCAGTCAGCCCTCCGGATACTTCGGCTCGCGCTTCTCGGCCCGCCCGAGTGCGGTCTCGACGACGTCGCGAACGTCGCCGTGGAAGACATCGCCGTGGCCCGCGTACATGTGCTCGACGGTATCCGGGAACTGCTCGAGCAGGCGCTCGATACTTTCGATAAGCTGTTCGCGAGACTGGCCAGCCATGTCTGTGCGTCCGAAACTGCCGTAGTCGAACGCGCCGTCGTCGTGGACGACCACGTCACCCGAGAACAGCGTCGTCTCCGAGACGAACGAGACGTGATCGTCCGCGTGCCCCGGCGTGTAGACCACGTCGAACGTCTCGTCGCCGATCTGGACCGTATCGCCGTCGTCGATCGAGTGATCCCGCTGTGGATGGTGGTTATAGGCGTACACCGTCGGATCGAACGCCTCGCAGACCGCGTCGAGTTGACTCACGTGGTCGCCGTGCTGGTGTGTCAGAACGACAGCGTCGACGTCGTCCGTGTGCTCACGAATCGCGTCGACGACGCCGTCCCACGCGCCCGCGTCGACCAGGGTCGTTTCCTCGCCGACCACGAGAAATGCGTTACAGGTGAACGTCTCCGCGTCTTCGGTGACGTGGTGTACCTCCATAGGGGTGTACTCGAGTGCCGGGATCAAAATCGTGCCGTCTGATTTCGTCGCCCTGCCAGACGAAAGTCCGGTGACGCGCCGCCCAAAACCGAGAGTCGTGACGTAGGGGCGCTTTCAGGCCACTTTCACCCAGTTCATAAACGAATATAAACGAGTGACCACGGAATTTTTGAACGCCGGGGTCCAAGGAGATACTGTATGGGATTCGGAAGCTACGACGAATCCGAGCAGCAGGAAGTGGACGCTGATTTTGACGAGGATGACGCCGTAAAATCAGGGGAGAACAGCCACAATGGAACGATCGAGTTCGAAAACGGGGCGTCGAGCGACGAACTTCTCGACCGTCTCAAGGATATCAAGGACGAGGACGAGGACGAGGAGGACGACGGCTAACGCCAAACTCGGTTTTAATCGCAGGCAGCGCCGATGAAGTCCGGGGTGCGGGCGCTGGGCATCGCCGAATCGTACCGCGGCCGTCGTGAGCACGAGCGACGAGGACAGTATCGACGTGGACGGAACCAGTGTCAGTGTACTCGAGACGTCGCCAGTGACGACGATGCTGGAAACGGTGACGGCAGTGGGAGCGATGACGGCAGTAGCGGCGCTGACGATAGCGTGGACGCCGCCCACCGGAACAGGAGCACCCTGGCCGGTGCCGTCGTCCGCGCCGACCGGGTCGTCGATGGCCTCACCTACGGCCAGTGTGCGGTCGGCGGAACCGACGCGACCGACGCCATCGTCTCGCTCCTGACGGACCTGGAACGGCCGGACGTCCGATACGTGCTGCTCGGTGCCATCGCCCCGGCGTGGTACAATATTCTCGACCTGTCGCGGATCCACGAGGCTGCCGAGCGCCCGGTCTTCGCAGTCACCTTCGAAGCGAGTCCCGGACTCGAGAGCGACCTTCGAGAGGCCTTTTCGGGTGAGGCGCTCCAGCACCGTCTCGCGATCTACCGACGCCTTCCGCCGCGAACCGCGGTAACGGTCAACGACGAAACAGTCTACGCCCGGTGGTTCGGCTGTGAGCGTGAGGAGGCCGTGTCCGTAATTCGGTCGTTTACGCCGGTCGGTGGGCGACCGGAGCCGATTCGCGTCGCCCGGCTTGCGGCTCGAGCTGGTGATGCCTATCGACCGGCTTCACAAGACGATCACGACGACGAAGACGTCGAAGACATCTACGACGAGTAACACTCACTACGACGCTGGCACCGTCTCCTCGAGGTCGAACGCCAGCACGTCGCCCTCGCTGACGTCGTGTTCGTCCGTCCACCCGTAGACCACCTCGAGGACGTACAGCCCGCGTCCGGGATACTCGTGGTCAGCACCGTCCTCGTCCGGACCGGGTTCTGGCGCGTGGTGGATTCCAGTGATCGTGCCCTCGTCGTCGGCGTAGATGGTGTCGATGCCGTCGAGACCACTCTGGAGACAGACGGTGGGGGTCACCGGAGCGGCGGAAGTGACTTCTGTTCGTTCCCCTGAGAGGTTCTGAATGAATGTGTGACGTTCCGGCCCGAAACCAAGTAGCGGTAGCCTCGCGGCAGAGTGTGTTAGAACAACACAGAGTGGGCGAGCAGTTACGTGCTCGCCGTCGAATCGTTCGATAGCCAGTGAGTGACGGATGACCCAGTAATTCGCCTCGTTTTCCGGCCCTGCACCGCTTGCACACCGCTCCGTCACGACAGACATGACAGACTATCCAACACGCAACGAACTGGACGACCAGTACACCTGGGACCTGACCCGCCTCTACGAGACCCCCGCCGACTGGGCACGCGCCGCAGACGAACTCGAGTCCCAGCTCGAAACGCTACACGACCACCACCAGCCGACCGACTCACCCGCCGCGCTGGCAACCGCACTCGAGTCCATCGAGTCTGCGCTGGTTACCAAGGGTCGGCTGACCCTCTACGCGCAGTTGCACCGAAACGAGCATCCGACGGACGAGAGGCGGCGCGACCGCTACAGTCGCGGGCAGCGACTCGCCGCCAGGGTCGACGAGGCCGTTCGCGGACTACAGCGGCGGATTCAGCGCGATGCAGCGAGCGTGCGTGCCTTCCGCGAGGAGGGGGACAACGAACTGGACGGCTGGCACGCCTACCTTGACGACCTCCTCGCGCAAGCGCCCCACACCCGCGACGCCGACACCGAATCGGTCGTCAGCGCGTTCGCACCCGTCATCGAAGCCCAGACGGACACGATCGCCGCGATCAAGACTGCCGATTTCGACCCGCCAACCGTCGAGGGATCGGACGGCAATCCGGTCGCCATCGACCACGGAACGTATCGGGAGGCACTCGAGAACCCCGACCGATCGGTCCGCCGACGAGCACACACGGGGTACATCGACGCGCTGGCCGAGCACGACCACGCGCTCGCGGCGGCGCTCACCGAGAAGGTGCGTGCTCACGCGGCCCTTGCAGCGGTTCGAAACTACGAGTCAGTCCGCGAACTCGCGCTCGCAGAACCGAGCTATCCCGACACCGGGATGCACACCTCGTTTGCCGAAGCGACCCACGACGCGGTTCTCGAGAACGTCCGCGATCACCTCGAGGCGTATCACGGGCTACTCGAGAGCCGCCGCGAACTGCTCGACGTCGAAACGCTGCGTCGGTGGGACGAGCGGGTACCCGTGGTTTCCGACGGCGCGGACGCACCCGAAATCACGTTCGAAGAACTGTGTGAGCACCTCCTGGCTGCGGTCGAACCGCTCGGTGCGGACTATCGGAACCGACTCGAGACGCTCCTCACGGAGCGGCGAATCGACGTCTACCCGACAGCGCGAAAGCGGACGGACATTCCAGCGTACTGTCCCTCGAGCCCGGACGCCGGTCCATTCGTGCTCGCGAACTTCCGCGAAGACGTGCGGACGGCGTTCTACCTCGCGCACGAACTCGGCCACGCGATGCACATCGAGTGTATGCGGGCGTCTCAGCCGCCGCGGTACGTGAACAGCCCGCGGCCGACCAGCGAGGTGCCGAGTCTGGTCCACGAACTGCTGTTAGCCGACCATCTCCGCAAGAAGGGTGGCCCGGAACTCGCCCCGTTCGTCCGCGAGCGCCGAGCGCAGTTCCTCGCCGGCAACGTGTACGGCGCTGGCGAGAGCGCGACGTTCCTCCACAAGGTGTACCGAACCGCCGAGTCGGGGACCGACCTGACGCCGACTGGGCTGTCGGAGTTGTACGCGGACATTGCCGCCGAATTTCGTGCGCCGGTTGCGCCGCCGGAGGGTGACACGGCTGCAGCGACGCGCGGCGCACCCTGGCGACAGCAGTCGTACATCCGTGATCCGTACCATAACTACCAGTACGTCACCGGCACCGTCGCGGCCGTCTCGGTTGTCAGGCGGCTTCAGTCGGGTGCGCTTTCCGCCGGAGAGTATCTCGAGTTCCTCCAGAACACGGGGCGGCGCGAGTCGAGTGTGTCGTTCGACGCGCTCGGCGTCGACGTGACGGCGGCCGAGCCGTACGAGCGCCTGGCGAGTGCACTCGAGTCGATTCGGGCTGCTCGGCTGGGCTGACCCGGGCCGACCCCGTCGCAGAGATGGAACGGCGTGCACCTGCGACCCGAAAGACGTAGTAGGCGGCCGTCTGAGCCACACCTATGGGAGAGATGGAGGACCTCTGTGTCACCGAGTGTGAGCGCTGTCCCGCACTCGTCGACTCTCGTAGCCAGATCGTCAACGGTACCGGCCCCGAAGACGCCGACATCCTGTTCGTCGGCGAGGGTCCCGGCGCACAGGAGGATAGCCAGGGCGAGCCGTTCGTCGGCCGCAGCGGCTCCGTCCTCGACGACCAACTCCGAATCGTCGGCCTGGATCGCGACACCGTCCGCATCACCAACTGCGTGCGCTGTCGCCCACCCGAAAATCGCGATCCGACGACAGACGAACTCGAGAACTGCCGCAGCTACCTCGAACAGGAGATTGAACTGCTCGACCCCGACGTGATCGTCACACTCGGAAAGGTACCCACCGAGCACTTGCTCGACCGCGACGTCGCCGTAACGAAGGAAGCCGGCTCCGTGGAGGACGTTCGCGTCAACGGCACACCCCGACGGCTCCTGATCTGTGTCCACCCCGCAGCGACGCTGTACGACCGAAGCCAGGAGGAGACCTTCGAGTCCGCACTCGAGCGCGCCGCCGAACTGGCGGGCGTCGACGGCAGCGAGAACACGAGCGGGCAGACGCGGCTCGACGGCTTCTAGAGACTCAGACCTCGTCTCGATCCGTAAACGTATACCGCCGCGCAATCCGGCCGTCCTCGAGTTCGTGGAAATCCGCGAAGCCGAATTCGACGGACTCGCCGTGCTGGTCGCCTGAGAAACTACCGCGGACTGCCGCCGTGTTCGTCTGTTCGTCGACGACGACATCGTGGACCTCGTGGCTGCCGTTCTCGAGTGGGCGGCCCTCGAGGTAGAACTCGTGGAGGGCCTCGCGGCCGGTGATCGCGCCCTGTCCGGGGCGTTCGTAGCGGACATCCTCGGTGAACAGTTCGACGAGGTCGTCGTAGCGTTCGTCGTCGACGGTGTCGTAGTAGTCGTGGACGATGGTTTTGGTTTCTGGGCCGGAAGTTCTGTTGGTTCCCGCGGTAGCATCAGTCTCAGAGTCAACCATACTAGTTATAGGCACTCGTTGATCTAATATATAGTGAAGACAAGGATACAGTCGGTTATAATGGTCACAACATGCCTGATTCAGAGACGGCAACAAACGTTATTTGATCCAGACAATAGCCCACTACATTTAGATTCTGAAAGAAAACACACTGATTTATTGTTCTTCTGAGTCACTCCTTCTATTGGGAATCTCATGGAGATTTGGTAGGGATTCTCTTTGCTCAATCGACATTATACGCTCTTCATTTATGTCAATATGAATCCGATCAAAATCATTAGGTAGGGTACTACCTCCACGGACTCGAGTACCAGTGTCACAACTAGTGTCACTAACACTGTCTGATACAAAATTAAGTATATATTCATTGCCACTACTTTCAACTAAATCCGTGCTGATTGAATCTGTCTCTTTATTGCAAAGTGTAATATCAAATGTGACAACGAACTCAGAATCATAAGATACTATGTGAATCCATTCATCTGGTGATTCACCATTCATATTCGTAAACTCAGTTGTTGAAACTGATAATGGCCTGTCATTTTCACCAGAACCATTATTCTCAGACCTAAGCACATTTCTCTGGCAACCAGAGAGGATCGAAATAATAGTGGATGCGCTTATTAAGTGCATTTTCCGTCGTGATATCTCGTTCATATATGCATAGATACTACTCTATGTGTGGTTATAATTTTGTCGGACACATACATCATAATTGGGGACTTACAGGATAGAGTAATAGAATCTATCTTGACGGACGTTTCCAGGAATCCTTAGTATTAATTTCAATAAGTGTGCTATTATAGAAATATTTTAAAGTTTGTGAATAAGTCATAGAACAATAACCGCTTCAAAGAGCAGGGAGAATGCTGTGATGGCATGCGCTCAGCGACCCTGCAAAACAATCCTACGATAGAGTCGGGCTTCAATGCCGTGGAGACAGGGGTACTAGCGATGTCTGAGCATCTCCCCCTCGAACTTCTTGGAGAGTTCGACGTGTTCGCCCCGGAGAAGATGCGGCGAACACGAGACCACGGACCACCAGAGCTGATGCGTGGCTTTCTTGATTGCTATAGTAGACGTTAGAAATAATCACTCATTTTTGGAAGCGACAGTTGGTCAAGAGCGGTATCGATTACCGTCGTGAGTTCGTCTAACGAGTCAAAGAATCGGTTGCTTAGAGCGTCTTGGAGCTGTCTCCAGCACTCTTCGACAGGATTGAGTTCCGGTGAATACGCAGGGAACGTGACGAAGGTGAGGTCGTCACGGGCCGCCAGGTCCGTGACGGCCGACGCCTGAAAATACGGCGCTCCATCAAGCACGACGATCAGATCATCTTCGAACTCTTTGCATAATACGAGAATGAAATGTTTTGCGTGATCGGCGGTGACGTACTCGGTGAATCGTGAGAAAAAGCGTTCGCCGTCTTCGGTGACCGCGCCGAGCAGACACGTCCAGTCGCGTTGGCCAGAGAGTTCGACGCTCGGCCGCGTGCCGCGAGGAAACCACGCGGCACGCGGCTCGACCTGCACCGATTTCTTGGTTTGATCGATACAGACTATTTTGGCGTCCATCTCCGATCGCTTTTTTTGATCTCGTCGTGGAATTCTTCTCGGTCGGATTCTTCGGCTTCGGCGGCTGTGCGGCGAGGTTTTTGATAACTGAGTCCAGCTTCTTTCAAGAGCCGCCGGCAACTCGGATAGGAGTACTCGACGCCGTAGGTTTCTTCCAGAAACTCTTGGACGAGCGCCGGCGTCCACGCCGGCGCGTCCATCCCAACCTCTTCGGGCGGTTCGTGAACGGTTTGTTCGAACTCTTCTTGCTGTGATTTTGAGAGCTTTCGTTTTCTCCCGGTTCGATGAGCATCAGAGACGGCTTGCTCAAGCGGCTCGTCCGTATCAAGTCGCATCAGCCAACTGTAGATCGTTCTTCGACCGGTGTCGTGCCACTCTGCAAGTTCGGTTTGCGTCACACCGCTCTTGTACGCAATCGCCGCTAACAACCGTTGTGTCGGCTTGTTTCCCTCGACATTGTCGAGGGCATCTTGGAGTTCTTCGACGGAGATCTCGTCGAGATGGTCCATTTATTATAACAACAATTTCTGAGCGGAAAGTTCTAACGATTACTATAGTATAAGGAGATTTACGGATTCAGCTCGTTGAGCAGGCCGCCCTAGTGATCAAGAGAAGTTTTGCAAGTAGGAAGCGATCGATTGAACTAGGGTTCGGGTACAACTGAATGCAAGACCAGTGCTGGCTTCTCGTAACTGGCAATACTAAGGTCAAGTATTAGCCGCAGCCTGCTCGACTTGACCCATTGAATTGATTCGACCGACATGAGGGGTGCCTGCAGACTAAGGTGCGTCAAAATGCTACGATTCCAAAGCTAACGAGTACTACCAGGGCTACGGCTGTACGGCCGTCTCGACCGAACAACAAATCCCGATTGACGCCGAATTCACCGAGAGCAAACAAGCCCCAGAAGGGACGGCGATGTGCGTCACACGTGACGCGCTCGTTGTCAAGAAACAGATTTGAGTGGTCGGTGACAGCACCTGCGATACGCTCGACTAGCACGAACACCTGCTGGCCTCAAGGGTCGTGTCCACCATACAACGTGCGAAACACCGACGAGCCGAAAGACATTGAGTACAGGGTTGAAGATTGCATCGAAGAACACAGCGAGGATATCTAACTGAAAAATCGACCCTATACGAGACGCACACCTGTCGTACGGGCGTTGAACGAACCAATGAATTAGTCAGGGACTGCGGTCTCAGGCGAACCCACGCCCGAGCACTAATTCACGCTGTGTCTCTACCTCGCCGTCGCAATCACCAGCCCCACACGAATAAAAACAATTCAGGAAGTATGTGAATTCGGTGTGTTAAACCTTCTATGGCACTCCACCATAAATATAATAGGATAGAAATTATTATATACCCTGAAGGAAACTAGAAATTGTATAAAATACATTCAAGAAGTATCATCATAGCATTGGTAATGATTATGAGTATAAGTTTAATAAGTATGTCTGGTGTAGCAGCACATGAACCGAAAATAAAAGAAGATATTGAAACAAGCAATGAATCTTCAGATGAGGTTATAAATTCCAGTAACTCTTCCGATCATGTCACTATATCCAGCGGCAACAAGTCAGATCTAGTAACTCCCAACGGAATCAATCAGTCAAATAGTTCAAATTATACAGTTCACTCCCAAGAATACTCTGACAGTGATTTAACAGAGGATACTTCAAATCGTGGACACCAGGACCTATATAGCGAAGTTGAGGGTGAACGAGAAACTGATGGTCTTCAACTTGCTGCAGAAGGTGAAGGCCAGACACTTGTTGCGTTTAATGAAATACCTGATGAAGTTACCCTGACTTCAGAGATACAGTTTAGTGGGGCTAGTGTTTCTTTATCAGTACCCCCGGGAGTGGATTTTGAGCCAGATGGTTCTACGGCTACTGTAACCATGGTAATAGATGGTGATGAGTTTGATGAGGACGAGGATTGGCACAATATACAGCACACGTATTCAAACGTAGAGGCAAGTTCATATGTATCCATATATGGAATATCACAAGAAGATACAATCACATTTGATTACGGTACAGAAGCAGTAACACTTAATCAGGAAGTTGGACAGGACTGTATAACAATCTGGTCCTGTTGAATTGACCATATAAACATTATTACATACGATTTCACAATATTTATACTCCTTCATTTAGGTCGAGAACTGAAAACAGTCTCGGGTAGCGCGGTATCCTCTTCGGGCCGACCGCCTCCTAAGATTGCACGAATGGCAATACACTTCAACGCGCCGCCCCCAGAGCCGGTATGAGCACCCTTGCTGCTGACGCGGAGCAGTCTCTCGCCTCCGTCGTCGTCGTCGACTACGGGCTAGGGAACCTCCGAAGCGTGACGCGCGGACTGGAACGAGCGGGTGCCGACGTCGAGATTACCGACGATCCGGACGCGTTCGCCGACGCCGACGGTGTCGTCCTTCCCGGCGTCGGCGCGTTCCGAGAGGGCGTCGAGAACGCCGATCCGATTCGCGAGGACCTCCTCGCCGTCGCTGAACGCGGCCAGCCGCTGTTCGGCATCTGCCTCGGTATGCAGATGCTCCTGACCGCAAGTGAGGAAGGGACGACCGACGGCGAATCGGCCGTCGAAGGACTCGACCGCATCCCCGGGACGAACGTCCGCTTCGACGACGGACAGAAGGTTCCACACATGGGCTGGAACGAACTGACCGTCGAGCGCGACCACCCGCTGATTGAGGGCGTCGATGGAGAGTACGCCTACTTCGTCCACTCTTACTACGCGGTCCCTGACGACGAGGCGAGCACGGTCGCGAGCACCGATTACGAGCGCGAGTTCCCCTCGATCGTCGCCAACGAGGCAGGGAACGTCTTCGGTACCCAGTTCCACCCAGAAAAGAGCGGTGAGACAGGGCTGCAGATTCTACGGAACTTCGTCAACATCTGCGCAGACGACTGACGACGCGTCCGTTCAGTACGTCTCATCTCCGCGTCCGGTCACTACGCCTCGATACATCGCCACCTCATGTCGGCGACAGTCGACAGATGGCAAGTGGCAGATGACAGGTGGCAAGTGACAGATGACAGGTGGCAGCACTTTAATCGCACCCACAACATACTACACAGACGTCATGGGACAACTCCAGCGCCAGATTAGCCTCGTTCTCGGCGCCGTCTTCGTCACCGTCTTTGGATTGACTGTCGTCGGCGAACTGCTCGCACTCGAGTCCGGCGTCTGGACCGGGACCGGTTCCGGAATGGAGACTGACGACGGCACGTCGCCTGGAGCGGCCGAACTCGACCCGATTGCCGTCGGCGGTGCTGCGCTCGTGTTGCTCGGGTCGGCTGCGTTCGTGCTCGCGGGCATCCGCGAATTTCTCAGCGTGGCCGGACGCGAGTTCAACTGGTGGCAGCTGATGAACTTCGGGTTTTGCGTGATGGCGCTTGGCTGGGTCGGACCGCTGGTGTCAGCGATTCAAACAGACGTTATGCCCGCGCTGATCCCGCTCGCGGTCGCCGTTGCGACGCTTGGGTTCGGACTCGTCCGACTCGGACGCGAGCAACCGGATGCGATCGCCGCTACCGATCCGTTCCCACTCGAGACGGCACTGACAGTCGTCGTTGGTGGGATACTGGTCATTTTCTCGATTATGTACGTACAGCTGTTTTTCAGTCTTTACTGAGGAGGGTGCTGTTGCTGTCACTTCCTGTCGAGTAACGGTCATCTCGCTATCGTGTCGCTACTGCGTGTCTACGCTCGAATACCCACGTTACGTCGTCGAGTATCCATGACAAAACGCAGGCACCACCACACGATACTACAGCAACTCTCGAACTTCAGAATACCACATATCGTGGTAATCGACGTGTCCAACCCGGCGCGCGATAGCGACGGCAAGGACGTGCCAGCAGAGATCCGTTGGATCGTCTGCATCGAGGTTGTACTCGCTGTCCTTGCAGGTACAGCCACCGTCCTCGACAATGTACTCGTCGTCGTAGCCGACGACGATCGTGAAATCGCGGTAGGCCTTGACTCGATTCTCCCCAACGGCCTCGATGGCCTGGACGCCGCGGTCACCGTGGAGGCGCGAGATCTGTTGAACGACGTCGGGAGTCAACTCACCCGCCTCCTCGAGTTGGGCCTGCCAGCGCTCGACGGGAGTCACGTCCGGCACAGTCGTGACTGTGTGCCGGACTGTAAAATCGGTTTGGTTGTGCTCTTGTGATCGTCCCAGGCGCTCGATACCACGCCGCTTTTCGTCCGCTACCGACGAGAGATGAGGTAGATATGCGCGTCACTGAGGGTGGAGTCGAACTCGAGGTCCCGGGCGAGCAGACGGACGGGGTCGAGGAATCGGTCTTCTACAACCCGCGTCAGGAACTGAACCGGGATCTGACGATCGCGACGCTACGCGCCTACCGCGACCGCGAAGAGCGCGCGGAGTCCTATCTCGACGCAATGACCGCAAGCGGCATTCGTGGCGTCCGGGCCGCCGCCGACGGCTGGGAGGTCACCTGCAGCGACGTGAACGAGGATGCAGTCGAACTCGCGCGATCGAATCTCGCACGCAACGACTGCGAGGGAACCGTCGAACACCGCAACGGCAACGCGCTCATGCACGAGCAAGTGTTCGACGTGATCGACCTCGACCCCTACGGGACGCCGATGCCCTTCGCCGACGCCGCGTTCGCGAACTGCCGCGACCTGGTCTGTGTCACCGCAACCGACACGGCCCCGCTCTGTGGTGCCCACTTCAACAGCGGCGTCCGCTCCTACGCCGCCGTGCCGCGAAACACCGACTACCACGCCGAGATGGGTGTGCGCATCCTCCTCTCCGCACTCGCCCGCAGCGCCGCTCGCTTCGATGTCGGCGTCGAACCGATCCTCACCCACGCGACCAGCCACTACGTCCGAACGTACCTCGAACTCGAGCACAAGGCGACCTCGGCCGACGCGGCCGTCGACGAACTGGGCTACATCCACCACTGCGAGGACTGCCTCTACCGCGAACACGAGAACGGTTTGATCGCCGACCCGGTCGAGACGTGCCCACACTGCGACGGAAACCGAATGCTCACAGCGGGGCCGGTCTGGCTCGGCTCGATTCGCGACCCCGAGTTCGTCGCCGCGGTGCGCGAGGAAGTGTCCGCGCCCGACGAGTTCGGAACGGCCGAGAAGGCCCGCGAACTGTGTATCGAACTCGAGTCCGAACTCGACGAGCCGACTCACTACGACCAGCACAAACTCTGTCGCAACTGGGGGCTGCCGGCGAACGCGATGGACGACTTTCTTGCCGATCTGCGCGAGGCGGGTTACGAGGCCTCCCGGGCGCACTACGGCGGGACGACGTTCAAGACGGATGCGAGCGTCGACGAGATCCGCACAGCAACGGCAGACAATCTCGTCTGAGAGAGGGGCCGCCCGTATTTGGTCGTCCCCCACGTCTAGTCACCCGTGCTCGAACGCAGGGACGACCACATCGAAACCGGTAGGCGGATCGTTCGCCTCGCGCGCACCGAACAGCTGACGCTGCTGTCCGCCGGCGTCGCCTTCTACGGCTTCATCTCGCTCGTCCCACTCATGTTGTTGGCGCTCGGGATCGCCGCCTCGATCGGTGGTGACGCCCTTGTGAACCAGCTCACCGCCGGGGCCGGCGACGTACTCACGCCAGCAGCCCAGGAAGTCCTTGCAGAGACGATCGTTGACGACACCGGCCGGCAGAGTGCAACCGTCGTCGGCGCGCTTGGACTCCTCTGGGGTGCAAGTCGCGTCCTGCGCGGTCTCGACCGCGCGTTCTCCGAGGTGTACGGCACCGCCGGCTCGAAATCGCTACTCGATACCTTCTGGGACGCGATGGTCGTCTTTCTCGCCATTTCGGCCGGCCTCGCACTCGTCGGTGGACTCGAGTTGGTCATCCAGTTCGTGCCGGTCGTGCGGGCGATCGGGCCGCTTTTCATCCTGCTCGCGTTGTTCGTGATGTTCCTGCCGCTGTACATCGTCTTTCCGGGGAAGGACGTCGGGTTTCGAGAAGCGATTCCCGGTGCACTCCTGGCTGCCGTGGGCTGGCTCGCGCTCAGTCGTGCCTTCTCACTGTACGCAAACGTCGCGACCGGCTACGCGCTGTATGGTGCGCTCGGCGCGGTCTTTCTGGTGTTGATCTGGCTCTACGCCGGCGCGATCATCCTCATCTTCGGCGCGATCTGCAACGCCGTTCTTGCCGGCCGTGAAGTGGATCGGCAGCTACAAAGTCCCGGCGCTCGACAGGTTCAGACAGAAGCGATGACCGACGACGCCACGGGGGCCGACGAGGGGACGCCGACGGAGCGCTCGGAGTCGTCCGAACCGACCGATCCGTCCGATCCGTCCGATCCGTCCGATCCGTCCGATCCGTCCGATCCGTCCGATCCGTCCGAACCGACTACCTCGGACGAACCGGGTGAGTCGAAGACACCGGACGCAGACGAGCGTGGACCGACTGAGACAGGGCGCACGAGGAGCACCGACCAGCGCCGACCCAGCGCCCGCACTCGAGACCGGTCGGACGATCCCGAAGTGCTCCGCGAGGAGATCGAGCGCCTGCGCGACCGCGTCGAGACCTTCGAGGAGAACGTCGAGCGTCGAACGGTCGAAAAGGAGTCACTCGAGAGCGAACTCAAACGCTACGTTCGCCGGCGGGTCCGTCACAGTCACGCCCACGGCTGGGGGCCGTACCTCGTGTTGCTTTATGGAACCGCGATGGCGATTGCGGCGTTTTACTTCCTCAGCGGTGGCTGGGCAATTCTGGCGATGTTCGTCGTCTGGACGTCGACGCTGGGTGTCTACCTGCTAATGGTGTTGTTCGGTGCCGGCATGTCCGTGCTCGGGATTCCGGGGCGGCTTCGGAATCGGATTGGAGACTGGCGGTCCTAATTCTGCAGTCAATTCCGACCCTCGCTGTTACGTACCTGTTACGCACCTGTCACGCTCTAGCATAGAGTCCCGTCCGCAGCCATCAATCTGGACGCCACACATCCAGCACAACACAGCACACGCAGACAGTATGTTGTATTCAATCTAACTAATCGGTGCTTATAACAACGTGTTGGGTGTAGCGAGAGTCGATGTGGTTCGACTCCACCACCGTCGAAGCCGTCAGTGACCTCTTTCCCGAATGGGCCGCCCTCCTCTTTGCGCTCCTCTCACACCTGGGGAGCGTCTGGTTCGTCGCCCCAGTCGTCGTGCTCGCCTACTGGTTCGGCGACCGCGAGCGATTCGCCCCCTGGCTCGCCATCGTGATGGGCGGCTACGCCGTCATGGTCGGGCTCAAGGGGCTCTTCGCGACACCACGGCCGGATGTCGCCCCACCGCTCGCTCCCGCGGATCTTCAGATCGGCCTCGAGCAGTTCTACGCCCCCGCCGTCGAGGTCGCCACCACCAGTTTCCCCAGCGGTCACGCCATCGCCGGCACCGTCATCTGGACCATGCTCGCACTCGAGTCCCCTGTCGGGACGCGCCGCCAGCGCGCTCTCGTCGCGGCGGTGATGATCACGCTCGTCTCGCTTTCGCGGGTCGTGCTCGGCGTCCACTTCCCGATCGATGTCATCGTCGGCGTCGCCGTCGCGCTCGGCTATCTCGCAGTCGCGCTCACCGTGCGGTCCTGGGTCGGCGCTCGCGACGCACACCGCGCGGCGAGCGCGCTGTTCGTCCTCGCCGGCACAATCGCGTTGCTCGCGCTCGTGACCGGCAACCGACTCGACGGCGCGGCACTGCTCGGCGGCTCGGTCGGTGCAGCCATCGTCTGGCAGTACGCCCCGCCGCCGCGGACGCCGTGGCCCGTCACCGCAGGCGTGCTTCTTCGCGCCGCGGCGGGAGTTGGGGCGCTGGCACTCGTCGCGCTCGTGTTGGTGGTACTCGAGTCCCTGCTGGTCTGGTTCGCCGTCGGAATTGCGGGTGGCGTGACGGTGGTCGGGTTGCCGCGGTTCGTAACGGAACAGTCGTCGCGGCGGTCACAGGTTGGTGCTGTCGAGCAGTAGCCCACGGCTCGTCCAAACCGGTCCACATACAGCATTGAGAAACAACGGACAGAGTGGTGGTGACCTAGAACGTCTCGAGGTAGCGGTCGAGTTCCCACTGGGAAACGTCGATCAGGTACTCCTCGAACTCCTGGCGCTTTGCCTTGACGAACTTATCTCCGACGTGTTCGCCAAGCGCCTCGTAGACGACGTCGTCTTCCTCTAAGGCGTCGATAGCGTCGCCGAGGTTCGACGGCAGCGTCTCGATACCGTACTCCTTGCGCTTCTGTTCGTCGAACTCGTAGATGTTGTCACGCACTGGGTCGGGACAGTCGAGGTCGTTCTCGATGCCGTTCAGTCCGGCGTGGATCATGACGGCGATCGCGAGGTACGGGTTACAGGACGGGTCGGGCGAGCGCAGTTCGACGCGCGAGGCAGCGGGCACGCGGGCGGCCGGCTTGCGGATGAGCGACGAGCGATTGCGGTCGGACCAGGCGATGTAGACGGGTGCTTCGTAGCCCGGTACGAGGCGCTTGTAGCTGTTAACTGTCGGGTTTGCGACGGCCGTGATTGCGGGTGCGTGCTCGAGGATGCCGGCGGTGAAGGCTCGTGCCTCATCCGACAGGTCGAACTCGTCGTCGCTGTCGTGGAAGGCGTTTTCGCCGTCCTCGGTAAAGAGTGAGAGGTGCGTGTGCATACCCGAGCCGGCGACTTTTGCGATCGGCTTGGGCATAAATGTCGCGTGGTAGCCGTGTTCGGCAGCGATTGCCCGAACGACGGTACGGAAGGTAGCGACGTTGTCGGCCGTCGAGAGCGCATCGTCGTACGTGAAGTTGATCTCGTGTTGGCCTTCGGCGACCTCGTGGTGGCTGGCCTCGATCTCGAAGCCCATGTCCTCGAGGCCGTAGATGATGTCACGGCGAACGTCGCTCGCGAGGTCCTTCGGTGCGAGGTCGAAGTAGCCGCCGGCGTCGTTGGTTTCCGTCGTCGCGCGGCCCTCTTCGTCCTCCTCGAAGAGGAAGAATTCCGGTTCCGGCGCGGCGTTGACCGTGTATCCCATCTCCTCGGCGCGCTCGAGTGCACGTTTCAGTACGTAGCGTGGATCACCCTCGAACGGTTCGCCAGTCGAGGTGTTCACGACGTCACAGATGAGACGAGCGGATGCACCATCCTCGCGGTCACGCCACGGCAGGATGGCGAACGTATCCGGATCAGGAGTGAGTCGCATATCCGACTCCTGAATCCGAACGAAGCCCTCGATAGAAGAACCGTCGAAGTAGATACCCTCAGCGAAGGCCTTTTCGGCCTGTCGTGCCGGTATCGAGACGTTCTTGACAGTTCCGAGAATATCAGTAAACTGGAGACGAAGGAAATCGATATCGTGTTCCTCGATCTCGTCGAGGACATCTTGTTCGACAGCCGTGATGTTTCCGCTTGTCATCTTTCTTGTCGTGGTAGCCAAGTAACTCCCCGATTAAAACCCTACTGTTCTGAGCAATTCTTCGCTCACCGGAGTGGAATTGAATATTCGTAAATTTCTAAAGGCCTCGATGAGTGGGTGAACGTGATGACGTACGAAAATCTCGATGCAAAACTAGTGAATGCCCTCCTCGGGGATGGGCGTGCGAGCCTGCGCAGCCTCGCAGAAGAACTCGACGTATCGGTCACGACGGTCTCGAATCACCTCTCGGATCTCGAAGACGAAGGTGTCATCGAGGGGTACACACCCAGAGTCGACTACGACGCCGTCGGCTACGATGTGACCGCCGTCATTCAGCTTCAGGTCGAGGGGAACGCTCTCCCCGGCATCACGGATACACTGCGTGAACACCGCCAGATGATCAGTGTCTACGAGGTCACCGGTGATTACGACGTGATCGCCATCGGCAAGTTCAAAGACACCGACGGCATGAACGACCAGATCAAAGAGCTGCTAACCGACCCCGACATCAAGGCCTCGAACACCAGCGTCGTGCTCAACGCCGTCTCCGAGAACGAACAGTTCGAACTCGATATCGACGAGGACGCCTGATCGAGTAGCGAGACAGCCCGACAACGTAGATTGACCCACTACTGGTCGGCGGTAGTAGCCACTGAGCGTCATATAGCAGCCACTGAACGCCACCGTCAGTACGCACCCGATCGCACGAGGGCAGCGCGGTGCGAAGCGGACGCTGCGAGCGATAGCCGCTGACAAGGCAAGGGCACTCGGTGTACACCAGTTTCTGTTGTTGCCATCGAGAGAACCCGGGACCGCACAGTCTTTGCTCGCTTTGGACTCCACTCGAGTACATTCACTCCGACCCGATCCGACTCGATCCCACTCACTCCGACCCCACTCGAATCGGTACAAACGACACGACTACTCGAGTTCCTCTGTGACTGGCACCGACTCGAGGTGACCTGCCTGTGCCTTCCAGAGGGCCGCGTACCGACCGTCTGCATCGAGGAGGTCTTGGTGAGCCCCATCCTCGCGATGGCGTTCTCGAGGCGGGTGTTGAGCCGACCGACGGCAGAACGCTGGCGGACGTACCGGGGTTCGACGACGCGCATGAACCAGAGGGTAAAGAGCACCATCGCGGGCACCGCGAACAGGGTGACAAATGCGAGTTGCCAGTTCAGGTAGAACAGGACGCCGGCGATGCCGGCGACCATCACGATGAGGCGCGCTGAGTTCATCAGCGCGTTGTCGAGGAAGAGTTCGAGGTTCTGCGTGTCGTTGTTGAGGACGGCCATGACCTCGCCAGTCTGCTTGTCGTCGAAGAAGGCCATATCCAGCCGCTGCATCTTTTCGAAGCACTCGACCCTGACGGTGTGCATCACGCTGTGGGCGAACAGGTTGGCGGTGACGCCGTAGATCCAGGTGAAGACGGCGACGACGACGAACGAGACGGCGATGGCGACGATCGTGAACCAGAACTGGGCCATCGGCTCGGCCGGTAGCCAGGCGTCGGAGACGAGCGGCAGTTCGAACGCGCCGTCCGCGTCGGTGAAGATCGCGTCGATGGCGACGCCGAGCAGGAGTGGCGGAACGAGACTCGCCATCCGCGCGACGAAGTTCGCAACCATACCCGCGGAGAACCAGCCCAATCGGCCCGGTGCGTACGACAGAAAGAGTCTCGAAATCGGCCGGTCGACGTCCTCACGATAGACATCGAACGGCGTCTCGTCGGTCTCGGTAGTCACTGACACCCGCTATTGTTTCGAATCGCAAATCCACATCGAACGAATACGCCGACGGAGGGCACCCGGTACGACACCGCCACGACGCGTGTATACTTTTCCAACGGACGACTATACCCGACTCTCGGGCTTTATGCAGCCGGCTGCCGTGATATTGTCCGTCATGCACGGATCGGACGGGACTCGAGTACCTGGCCATGATCACGGCGGTCGACGCAGTCGCAGCTACGATCGGCGACGATTTCTCGCAGCAGCGGGGGTCGTCTCGGCGGGAGTCGTGAGCGGCTGTCTCGGACTCGGAGACGACGAATCGGACGTGCTCGGGGATCCCGAGTATCGGGAGGGGCGACCCGATCCGGGTGGTGTCTCGATAGAAGAGATGCCGGATCTGAACGGAGATTTGACGATCTACTCTGGGCGCAGCCAGCCGCGGATCGGCGAACTGATCGAGTACGTCGAGGCACAGTACGACGAACTGACCATCGAGGTCAGATACGACGATACCGCGGACCTGATCAGTACGATCGAGACGGAGGCCGAAACGCCGGCGGACGTCTTCTACGGCAGCGAGACACAGTCGATGACCCACCTCAAGGACGAGGGTTACACCGTCGAGTTGCCTGACGAAGTCATCGATTTGGTCGACACGGGCTCAATCGATCCGGACGGCCACTGGACGGGTTTCACCCGCCGATTTCGGGCGATGGCGTACAACAGAGACGCGTACGATGCGGACGAGCTACCGGACGACATCTTCGCCTATGCGGAGGACGAACGATTCCAGGACGAGATCATGTGGCCGCCGGATCAGGGCTCGTTCCAGGCGTTTCTCACCTCGATGCGGCTGCTCCACGGCGAGGAGGAGACCCGCTCGTGGGTCCAATCGATGACCGACGACCAGGGTGTCGAGGCGTCTCCGGGCGGCGACAGCGCGCTGGCACAGGCCGTCGGCGACGGGGAGGTCAGCGTCGGGCTGACGAACCACTACGTCGTCCGCGACCACGGCGGCGACTCCGTCGGCCTGGCGTTCACCAGCGACGACGCGGGGGCGATGTACAACGTCACCGGCGGTGCGGTGATGGCCGACAGCGACGACACCGAGACCGCCGCGAACTTCGTCCAGCACATGCTCTCGGCGGAAGCCCAGGAGTACTTCGCGACGACCACCTGGGAGTACCCCGTCATCGACGGCGTCGCCCCACTCGAGGAACTCCCTGGCACAGACGAGTTCGAGCCACCCGAGTTCGACCTGAACGAGCTCGACGATCCCGACCCGACGCTCGAACTCCTGCGCGAGGAGGACGTTCTCTGAGGACGCGGGAAACAACATCGACGTTCCGAGTGACGACATGGGACCAGATCCATTCCGGACGGACGACGGCGTGACAGCGCCGGCGAGTGCCGAGCGAGCGCACGCAGTAGCCTCCGAGGACGAGGCCGCTACGGACGCCGAATCGGGGGACGAGCAGCGCTCGCGCCCGTGGGGACTCACCCTGCTGGCCGCCGCCGTCGCCGCCGTGATCGTTGTTCCGGTCGCCTGGATCGGCGTGATGGCGCTCACCGTCGATCTCGAACGGGCGCTGTCGATCGTCTTCCGCCCGATGACGCTCGAAGTCCTCACGAACACGCTCGTCCTGATCGCGCTCGTCACCACCTTCTCGGTGCTCATCGGGGTGCCACTCGCGATACTGACGGTGCTGACGGACCTCCCCTGCAGGCGGTTCTGGCTGGCCGCACTCGCGCTCCCGCTCGTCATCCCGAGCTACACCAGCGCGTATGCCTTCATCTCCATCTGGGGGCCACACGGGCTGGCCCAGTCGCTCGTCGAACCGCTCGGCATTGCCTCGCTGCCCGAACTCTACGGCATGCCCGGCACCGTCGCCATCCTCACGCTGTACAACTACCCGTTCGTCTTCATCACCACCGTCGCGGCGCTGCGCGCGTTCGACAAGACGTACATCGACGCCGCTCGCACCCTCGAAGACAACCTGTTCGGCGTCTTTCGGGAGGTCGTCCTCCCGATGACGAAACCCGCCATCGCCGCCGGCGCGCTGCTCGCCGCCCTCGAGACGGCCGGCGACTTCGGCGTCCCCGCCATGTTGCGACTCAACGTCTTCACGCGCCAGATCTACGTCGAACACAACGCGCTCTCTCACGACTACGCCGCGATGCTCTCCTTGCACCTCGTCGCAATCACGCTCGTCATCCTCGTCCTCGAGTACGCCGTGCGCGAACACCGAACGATCCACGGTGGGAGTCGCGGCGGCTCGCGCTCGTACACGTTCCACCTCGGTGCCTGGAAGTGGCCGGCGCTGGCCGTCTGCGCCGCCATCGTCGGCCTCGCCGTCATCCTGCCGGTGTCGGTGCTGCTCTGGTGGCTCGTCCGCGGTCCCGAGACCTACGTCGGCGCGTTCGGCTTCCGACTCGAGTACGCGCTGAACTCGGTGTCGGTCTCGCTGCTGGCCGCGCTCGCGGCGGTCGTGCTCGCGCTGCCGGTTGCGTACCTCTCTGCCAGATACCGGTCGCTCGCGTCGACGGTACTCGAGCGCGCGACGTACGTCGGCTTCGCCGTGCCCGGCGTCGTCATCGGACTGAGCCTTGTCTACTTCGGATCGGCCTACGCACCGACGCTGTACCAGACGATTCCGTTGCTCGTTTTCGCGTACGTCGTGCTCTACCTGCCGCTTGCGGTCGGTGCGGCCAGGACGGCGTTTCTCTACGTCAACCCGCGGTTCGTCGAGGCCGCCCGGTCGCTCGGCTGTCCACCGCGCACAGCGTTCCGCCGGGTGACGCTCCCGCTGGTCGTCCCTGGACTCGTCGCCGGCGGCGCGCTGGTCTTTCTCCACGGGATGAAAGAGCTACCCGCAACGCTCCTCCTCCGCCCCGCCGGGTTCGACTCGCTCGCGACGTTCATCTGGATGGCCGAGCGCAACGCCTACTACGGCTATGCGGCGGTTCCCGCGCTCGTCCTCGTCTGCGTCTCAGCGCTGGCAATCGTCGGCGTGTTGCCTGGCAATGGCACCGAACTCTGGCGGCGTGTGCGTCGCCGTATCGGGACCAAACGTATGAACTCGCCAAATCAGAACGACGAGACGACCGACCGCGACGACACAGACCCGTTCAACCAATCCGGTGGTCCACCCACACGGACGCGGAGCGCGACTGACGGCGGGAACCCCGTTCAAGACGACACACCCAACCGCTCTCGATCGGACAACGAGGAATCCAACCGTTCGCTATCGGACAGCGATGCGTCGCCCGTACTCGAACTCGAGTGCGTCACGAAATCCTACGGCGCGCGACCCGCCGTGTCGGACCTCTCGCTTTCAGTCCAGGAGGGCGAACTGCTCACGTTGCTCGGCCCTTCCGGCTGTGGGAAGACGACGACGCTGCGCCTGATTGCGGGACTCGTGCGACCCGATAGCGGCACCATCCGGATCCGCAACGACTCTGTGGCAGACGCCGCTGACGAGACGTTCGTCCCATCCGAAGAGCGCGACGTCGGCATCGTCTTCCAGGATTTCGCGCTCTTCCCTCACAAGACGGTCGCGGAGAACGTCGCCTTCGGCCTCGGTGACCGTGATGGGGCCGGCGAGAATGGACGGCCTGCCGACGAAATTGTCGACGACCTACTCGAGTTAGTCGGGCTCAGTGACTACGGCGACCGGTTCCCGGATGAACTCTCCGGCGGCCAGAAACAGCGCATCGCGCTGGCGCGGTCGCTCGCCCCTGAACCGGACGTGTTGTTGCTCGACGAACCGCTGTCGAACCTCGACGCCGGCCTTCGCGTTCAGATGCGCGAAACCGTTTCGGAAATACTCGACCGGGTCGACGTGACGGCGGTCTGGGTGACCCACGACCAGACCGAGGCGCTCTCGGTTGGCGATCGGACCGCCGTAATGATCGACGGGGAGATTGCCCAGGCCGATTCCCCGAGAGCGCTGTTCATGCGCCCCGAATCGCGGGCGGTCGCCGACTTTCTGGGACAGGCGAGCTACCTCCCCGGACGACAGAACGCCACCGGGGTCGTCGAAACGCCGATCGGAACGCTCGACGGAGATCGTGTAGCAGTGCAGTCCAGCGCTAAACGGGGTGGGTCTACGGACCAAGAGCAGGCACAGGAGCGCAACGACAGTGGCAACAGTAGTGACACCGACGCCGGTGCAGACGCCGACGCCGACGCCACCAGCAACAACGAGGACAACAGCAGCACCACCCACAACCTCAACCTCGACCTCCTCCTCCGCCCCGACGACATCTCCATTACCAACAGCGCATCTGACACCGCCGACGGCCGAATCGTCCACCGCCAGTTCACCGGTTCGACAGTCCGCTACCGGGTGGTACTCGATTCTACACCCGGACTGGCAACCGCACAGTCAGTCGACCAACGTGGCGAGGATATCGCCGATGGCGCGCCGGTACTCGAGTGTCGCTGCTCACACGAGACGTGGTACGAGGTCGGAACGCCGGTGTCGGTGTCGATTACGGCGAGTCATTCGGTGCCGGCGTTTCCGCAGTAGGAGGTTCGGACGTGGACGTAGACACAAACGTAGACGTGGACGTGGATGTTGACATGGTGAGACGGGCTGTCGAGAACTGGGTCGAAAGTGGACTTAGTCAGTCTCCGAAACTTCCGGCTCGGTTTGGTCCGCCTGCAACACGAACGTCCGCTCGGGCGGCGGCGCGAGGCGCAACTCGACGGCTGCCGTCAGCCGATAGTATTTGCGATTCCCACGCATGTACCAGTCGACCAGACCGGCTTCCTCGAGCGTCGAGAGGTGGTGAACCGCCGTCTTGCCGTCCATCCCGACCGCTTCCGTCAGTTCCGAGACGTACTTCGGCTCGCGGGACAGTTCGCGCAGAATCTCGAGTCTGGTCCCGTTTCCCAACGCCTCGATGAGTGACATAGGACAGTCGTCGACGGCCGCCCACAGAAACGTTGTGTTGGTACGAACACCTGACAGACCAGATTTCGTGGTTGTCGGTTCAAAATTAGGTCCAGGTTTATGGCCATCCTCGTCGTAGTTCGAGGGCATGAGTGACCGGGTCAACGTACCGGACGACCGCGAGCGCACGCAACGAACGATCACGGACGGCTTCTTCGAACGCGAGGTCTACCTCTCCCGCCAGGAGACCGCTGCCTTCCTCCGGGACCTCGCAGACCAGATCGAAGCCGACACGAACGTCACCGTCGCCGGCTCCGAGTGGGAGATTCCCTTCGAATACCGCGAACCGATCGAGGTGGAAATCGAGTTCACGAAACAGCGCGAACGCGAACTCGAGATCGAACTCGAGTTCAGCGAGGCGACCGACGCCGGGGGGTCGGGACTGTCGGTCCGGTGAGCCAAGCGTACAGCAGCGTCAGGCACGTCGGCTCTCGAGTACACCGCCCTGAACGAGCGCCGCGCGGAGTCGCTGCCAGTCGTCAGGTGTGTGCCACCCCCAGCCGTGTTTTCGGACGCCGTCGCTCCGGGCGAACTGATCAGTCGCGAGTCGAAGTGTTCGGTCGATCCGATCACGAGACTGCGCCTCATCGGCGCCCCCTACCCTCATCGTCCGGTCGGCAATCGCCGTCGCAACCGACGAGGGGCAGTGCTGCACCCATCCCCAGGTTGCCGTCACCGCCGCAAGAAATGCCCGGATCCGTGCCCGCGTCTCTGGATCAGTGAGCCCCTCGCGGCTGGCGACCAGTGCCGGACCGTACACTGGATACTGTTCCGCGATCGAAATCACGTCGACGGTCGCGCCGTTGCGCTCGAGTCGTGACGCATCCGCCGCCACGCCCGTGATCGCGTCGACGTCACCGGACTCGAGTGCGGTTCGTTCCTCGCCGGCCAGTTCGACGACGTCGACCGTGTCCCGGATTCCGGCCTGGGAAAGCAGCAGCTGGCCGAGAAGGCCGGTCTCCGACGCTGGCGGCATGCCGAGTCGACGGCCACGAAGCTGGTCGAGGCGCTCGAACGGCTCGCCGAACACGGCCCGCGTCGTGTGAAGGACGACGGGTGAGCGCGGGAGGAGGACTGCAACTGGCACGACATCGCGGCCAGCGGCGCGCTCGCAGAGCACGGTCGCCGCGCCCGCGACGGCGAGGTCCGTTTCCTCGTCGTCGACGACCGTTTGGACGGCTGCACTCGAGCCGGCACAGGCGTGGAACCCAAGTCCGAGTTCGGACTCAGTCTCGGGCTCGAGCCCGGGTTCAGGCTCAGGTTCAGGTTCGGGTTCGGATTCGGACCCAGTCGTACAGTTGAGTGTACCTGTACCTGACTCGTCAGCAGCAGCCGCAACCGGACCGAACAACGCCCCGTGGAAACCGTTCGGGTGCCAGTTGAGTGCGACGCGCACCCGTTGTGGGGTTTCGGTCCGGTGTTCCTGGTCTGAACCGATCGGCGTTCCGGTCCCGGTCCCGGTCCCGGTGCCGGTGCCGTCGTCGTCGAACCGCGCTGCCTGCCGGAGCAGACGATCAGCGTGCTCATCGGCGACGTCCCGGGCAGTCGTCGCGAGTGAATCCACCGCGTGCCACGCGTTCGGCGGCCGCCCCGGCGATGAGGTCTGGACGGTCGTGCGTTCGACGAATCCGCGCTTCTCGAGACGGTCGAGACTCGTCCGGGCGGCGTTCTTGCTCAGTCCCGTTCCGATATGGATCGCAGTCAGCGTCGCTGTGCGATCGAGGTCAGCCTCCCGACTTCGACACAGCAGGTACGCGAGGACGCGGCCGGTATTCTCGCCGAGGCCTGCCGCGAGCCGTGTGATGAGTGGCTCGTCTGCGTCCGTAAGCACCGGGAACGTTCGCCTGTCCATGGTCTGGTGAGGTGCGTACCGAGCTACCACGGCGAGGCGCATAAAGTCGGAGCCGCCGGTCTCCAGGTCACATCGGCGTGGATCGCTCGCTCAACGGATATACAGGACGAGTATCCCCAGTGCGAGCAGTAACAGTCCCCACCAGAGCGAGTCGCCGGGGAGCACTTTCAGAACGAGCGTGACGACGCCTGAAGAGAACAGCGACCAGCCGATTGTCGTTTGATATGCCATACGGAACGGACGTGATCGAGACGCATAATTCACCAGCCTGCTGGGACCGGAAACGACTCGCGGTATCGATACCGATCGCGAGAGCACTGCTGGCGAAACAGGCGTCACCTGGTGTGCGAAAAATGAACGGCGGTACTCGAGTCCGATCTGTACTCGAGTCCAATGGTGAGCGGACGGTTCGAGTGGGGCTGTACGGGTTGTACGTGTGCAGTGTACGGGTGTACGGGTGTACAGGCCTACGAGAGTGCGTGTACGCTGTACGGGAGCGCGGTTGGATGGGGTGTGTAACCTGAGTCGAGTTACATCATGCCGCCCATGCCGCCGCCCATACCGCCCATGCCGCCGGCACCTGGGGCACCGCCTTCGTCGTCGCCCTTGTCGGTGGAGAGGTCACCGGCGGAGATGATGTCGTCGATCTTGAGCACGAGGTTCGCGGCCTCTGCGGCAGAGGTCACGGCCTGCTCCTTGGCGTGGGCTGGCTCGACGACACCGGCGTCGTAGGTGTCCTCAACGTTGCCCGTGAAGACGTTCAGGCCGGCCTCGACGTCGCCGTCGTCGTGTGCGGCGCGGAGGTCGACGAGCGTGTCGATGGAGTCGAGTCCAGCGTTCTCGGCGAGCACGCGTGGGACGAGCTCGAGCGAGTCGGCGAAGGCCTCGACGGCCAGCTGCTCGCGACCGGAGACGGAGTCGGCGTAATCACGCAGGCGCGAGGCGAGTTCGACCTCGATCGCACCGCCGCCAGCGAGGGCGCGGCCGTCGGAGACGGTCTGCGCGACGACGTCGAGTGCGTCGTTGACACCGCGCTCGAGTTCGTCGACGACGTGGTCGGTGGAGCCACGGAGCAGGAGGGTGACGCCGTGGGCGTCCTCACCCTCGACGTAGAACAGTTCGTCCTCCTCGTCGCGGATGATGTCGCCGTGGCCGAGTTCCTCGTCGCTCACGCTGTCGAGGTCGGAGACGATGGCCGCGTTGACGACCTCCGAGAGGAACTCGAGGTCGGACTTCTTGGCGCGGCGGACGGCGAGGATGCCTTCCTTGGCAAGGTAGTGCTGTGCGAGGTCGTCGATGCCCTTCTGGCAGAAGACGACGTCAGCGTCGAGGTCAGCGATCTGCTGAACCTTCTCCTTAAGCTGCTCTTCCTCGCGGTCGAGGAACTGCTGGAGCTGATCTGGGTCCGTGACGGAGACCTCGGTGTCGATGTCGGTCTCTTCGACTTCGATCGGCTCGTTCAGCAGCAGAATGTCGGCGTCCTCGGCCGAGGTCGGCATGTTGTCGTGGACCGGGTCCTTGTCGATGATGCCGCCCTCGAGGAGGTCGGATTCGGAAACGCCGCGGCCGGTCTGGGTCTCGATGTTGAGGAACTCGAGGTCGACAACGTTGTTGCCCTCGTCGTCCTCGACGGTGACCTGGCGGACGGCCTCGACGATGAGCTCGGCGAGGTGCTCCTTGTTGACCTCGGTACCCTTGCCAGTCATCGAGGTTTCGGCGACCGAGCGCAGGAGGTCTTCGTCCTCGGTGTCGACGTCAACGGCGATGTCGTTGATCTCTTCGCGAGCCTGCTCGCTCGCCATGTGGAAGCCCTTGATGATCGCCGTCGGGTGGATGTCCTGCTCGAGGAGATCCTCGGCGTTCTTGAGGAGTTCACCGGCGATGGAGACGGCGGTCGTGGTGCCGTCGCCAGCCTCGTCCTCCTGGGTCTCGGCGACCTCGATGATCATTTCGGCCGTCGGGTTGTCGATGTCCATCTCCTGGAGGATGGTGACGCCGTCGTTGGTGATCGTTACCGATCCCATCGAGTCGACGAGCATTTTGTCCATCCCTTTCGGGCCGAGCGTGGACTTGACGGACTCAGCGACCGCACGGGCGGCGCTGATGTTGTAGTCCTGCGCGTCCTTGTCCTTGACGCGCTGGGAGTCCTCGCTCATCACGATCATCGGCTGTCCCTGCTGCATTCGCTGGCTCATAGTCAGCCGAATCATTGATTGTGATTCTATATAAAAGCACCGATTCAGAGAAGTCTGTGTCAGGAACAAACACCCTCCAGAAACGCAGGAAAACCACCGTAGAGCACGCCGATCCACTCAGAACGGTCGTCTCCCGTCGCATTCGTTAGATGCCCTCACAGGACGCGACATCCCACCATCTTTAAGTATACCTTCTCGGTTAGCGTGACACCGGCTCGACCAACGAATTGGAGTCAACGCCTGGATCATTGACCGCACTCGAGACCGGATACGTACGCATCTCCGCGGCGGGATACGGTGTGAACAGGTCCGCTGGGTCCTCGCCCGAGAGCCACCGTTGCTCGTCGGCGGGGTCGAGAATAACCGCCATTCGGTGGTGGAGGTCCGCAACGAGGTCGTTCGGCTCCGTCGTGATGATCGTGAACGTCTCGAGTGGCCCCCGGTCAGCACCACCAGTACCAGTGTCACTTTCGGTGACCCCGCCGCCGAACGCGTCGAGGCCGGCCTGGGTCGTCTCGTCCTGGGGCCGCTCGCGGCGAACCCAGAGCCCCGCCAATGCGAACGGCCGGTCGTCCTCAAAGGCAACTCTGTAGGGCTACTTTCCGTCGTCCGTCTCGACCCACTCGTAGAAGCCGTCGGCGGGGACGAGACAGCGCCCGGCCGCGGGCGTCTTGCGGTCATGTGTGTCCTGCTCCATCTCTGCACTCTCTACACCCTCTGCATCCCCAACCGTCGCCTGCCGATATGCGTCCCGAAAACTCGGCTTCTCGTCGACCGTCTCCGCACGCGCGTTGATGATCCCACCGCTCGCATCGTCGGCCCACGTCGGCACCAGCCCCCACTCGAGTTCCCGGATCGTCGTCGGCGTCTCGTCGGTGATCACCGGGAGGTGCTGGCCGGGAGCCATGTTGTATCGCGGGGAGAACTGCTCGCCATCCGATGCAAACCGCGCACCGAACCGGTCTTCGAGCTCGTCCTGTGCGAGCATGAGTGTGTAGCGACCGCACATACTGTTTCTCTTACCGGCGCGGATAAAGCGTTGTTCGCTCGGTGCCAGACAGGTTGAGGATCGGGAGTGAGAGTACCTGGGCCCAAGATTGCAGCAGAGTTGCTCAGTGCCCATCGTTGTGCCGTGCGAAACGAACGGTCCGCGACGTAGCGGGTGGCTACTTGCCGGTACGCGCTGCGTACTGCCTTGATGAATGGTCGTAGGCCCATCGTTACGATAGCGGTTCTTTCCAGAGTGTGATCCGGGCCAACGATGACGACAACTGGGTCAGACCGCTACGAAATGATCGTGTGTCAGGACGGAAAACTCGAGATCCGAGACCGCGAGAAGGCGAACTGCTGGATTGCGACGGATTCACCGATCGAACTCGAGCGGTGAGCGCGGTGAGCGCATCCGGTGGGACCACATCCGTCCGCTCGAGCCGCAGGTGTCGACGCTACTCGAGAGGGGCCTGCGAGAGTAGGATCGCCTGAACTCGCTGTATTCTGCCGATACGACCCCGTGAGCGTCACTGACTCGACACACTCGACAGAGCGACAGTAGACCACGGTGCGCTCCACATCGCTCTCGGTTTCAAATTCCGCATGTGACGTTTCCGGAGTTCGGTTAATTCGCGTCGCTACGCGTCTCGCGATTTCACCGCGTGACCGTCGTGGTGCGTCGCGCCACGCATCGCTCATCGGTGTTGAACTCCGAGAAACGCCAGGACTGGGATTTGAACCCAGAATCCCAAAGGGAACACGCTTTCCAGGCGTGCGCCTTACCGTTCGGCCATCCTGGCTCACCTTATCGTAACCACGTCCCTCGTTTAACTCTTACTTTTAGTCGTCGTCAGTGTCAGCCGTCGTCAGTGCCGGGTGTCTGCGGCCATGTCCCTGATCGTGCACGTCTCAGTACCCTCTACCCACGCGCAAAGTCAGTCCTGCGTCCGCTCCGACGCTCGCTTCGCCGACCAGGCCGCCACCCGGTACTCGAGTACGTACGCGCTCACAGCGGTCCCCACACCGACGAGGACTGCGACGACGAATCCCTGGACGATCGAGACCAGCGGCTCGACGACCAGCGCGTAGCCCTGGACGAGGACCAGAAACGCCATGAAGCCGACCGCGCCCCATAGCAGGGCAGATTTCGTTCGTGGGTTCATTTGTCGTTCAACTCCGTCGTTCAACTCCGTCGTTCAACTCCGTCGTTCACACTCCATCGTCCACTCAGGAGAGTGCAAAACGGCGATTACTCGAGTGATGCGATCGCTTCGATTTCGATGCCAACACCCTTCGGGAGTGCGGCGACCTCGATGGCGCTGCGGGCTGGTGGCTCGTCGTCGAAGTAGCTGGCGTAGGTGTCGTTCATCGCGTCGAAGTCCTCGATGTTGTCGAGGAAGACGGTGACCTTGAGGATGTCCGCGGGGGTTGCGCCGGCTTCGTCGAGGACGGCGACGAGGTTGTCGAGGGCCTGTTCGGCCTGGACATCGATCGGTTCGTCATCGAGGAGGTCGCCGTCAGGCGTCAGGGGAATCTGGCCGGCGGTAAACAGCAGGTCGTCGTTGGTTGTCGCCTGGCTGTACGCGCCGACTGCTGCTGGTGCCTCGTCGGTGTCGATGATTCGCTTCATACCCGCTACTGCTTCCCGATTGATCTTAAATGCAGGCGAAACGCGATGGATTGTCGAGAATCAGCGTGCGGGTGTGCGTCGTGAGCCACGCATACGGATTCCTGTACGTCAGTTCCTGCGCAACCGCCCATGGGTCGCGGTTGCGCCGGGAAATTGTTACAGCAATCCGTATCAGGCCAGAATATCGACCACGTACCCCTCCTCACGGAGGGACTCCAGAAACGCATCGACGTGGTCAGGGCCGCGCATCTCGAGTTCGATCTCGACTTCCGTATCGCTCATCTCGACCTCGCGTGAGGTGCGATCGTGGTGAATCGCGTAGATGTTGACCTGATACTCGGTGAAAATCTCGAGCAGTTGCTCGAGTGCCCCTGGTCGATCCTTGAGCACGGTTCTGATCTTCAGATAGCGGCCGGTCTCGACGAGACCGCGGACGATGATGTTGGTGAGCGTGTTGAGATCCACGTTACCCCCGGAGAGAATCGGGACGATCGTCTCGCCCTCCTCGTAGTCGAAGTGTTCGAACAAGAGCGCGGCGAGTGGCACCGCGCCAGCCCCCTCGACCAGCGTCTTCGAACGCTCGAGCAGGTAGACGATCGCGACCGCGATTTCGGAGTCCGAGACCGTGACAACCTCGTCGACGTACTCCTGAATGTGGGCGAACGGCTTCTCGCCGACGCTTCGCGTCGCGATTCCATCAGCAATGGTGTCGACGCCGTCGAGCGAAATTCGCTCGCCCTTCTCGAGTGAGGTCGCCGCGCTCGACGCGCCCTCGGCCTGGACGCCGATCACGCGCGTCTCGGGTCGCTTCTCCTTGATCGCTGCGGCAACGCCGCTGATGAGGCCGCCGCCGCCGATGGGGACGACGACCGTGTCGACATCGGGGCAGTCCTCGATGATTTCGAGACCGATCGTCCCCTGGCCGGCCATCACGTACTCGTCGTCGAAGGCGTGGACGTACGTGCGATCTTCCGTCTCCTCGAGTTCGTGTGCGCGCTGGGCGGCCTCGTTGTAGTCTGTCCCGTCGAGGACGACCTCCGCGCCGTAGTTGCGGGTCGCCTTGACCTTCGAGATGGGTGCGTATTCGGGCATGACGATGGTCGAGTCGACGCCCGAGCGCGTGGCGGCGAGCGCGACACCCTGGGCGTGGTTCCCCGCGCTTGCGGTGACGACTCCTGCGTCTTTTTCCGCTTCCGAGAGCGTCGCGACACGGTTCGTCGCGCCGCGAATCTTGAACGAGCCCGTCCGCTGGAACGTCTCGAGTTTGAGGTGGACGTCGGCGTCGGTCATCGACGAATAGGTGTGTGAATATTCGAGCGGGGTATGTCTGGATGTTGCACGTACCCGGTCCTGGGCTTCGAGAACGTCAGCGAGTTCGATCATATACGTGCCTGTTCGTCATATATTGTAAGACTGTCGGGGACGATCGAGCGGGCGGACACCCCACCCCCACTACCCCGACAGGAACAGGAACGTGCTGCCAGCGGCAACACGACAGGGATACAGGGAATGCACGGCGTGTGACGTGCGAGTGTAGACGGGCACGCAGACACCATAAAACCCACCCCTCCAGAGTGAAAGTGTAATCGCAAGCAGGCGCCGGGTTCGAACCGCCGTCAGACGTCCGGCGGACGAGTGTCATTCGCCAGCCGAACCACGACATTGTGTGCCTCGATGTAGTCGCGAACACTGTCTTCGAACGTTGCTGCTCGGGGCCACTCGAGTGCCGACTCGATGCCGAGTCGATCGGGGTTGCCGACGTAGGTCCAGACCGGGGGCTGACCGTCCTCGTCCACCGGACGGCTGTCCGCGTTCGCGCCTGCTCCCAGGTCAATATCCGCATCCGTGTCCAGGTCCGCATCCGTGTCCTGGTCCACATCCGTGTCCTGGTCCACATCCGTGTCCTGGCCCACATCCAGATCCACATCCGCATCCACCTCCATACTCGTGAGCCACGGAACGCGGACACGAACGTAGAGTCCACGCCCGACGCCTTCGTACCGATCGAGTCGGTCGAGCCCCGAGTCGGTGACGGCAAGGAGTGTTCCGATCGTTTCGCCGTCTGTCGTCCTGCCGTCCGTTGTCTCGCGGTCCGTCGTCTCGTCCACCATCGCTGCGTCCCCCGTCGTCGAACCACCCGTTACCGACCCGCCCGGCGCGAGCGTCGGATACTGGCCGTCGACCTGACGACAGCCCTCGAGAACGGCGTCGCCGACGATTTCAGTGTCTGGCCACTCGGTACCGAGGACGGCACTGGCCTGTTCGCGGTCGGTCAGCGTTCCGTAAACGAAAACGAAAGCGGAGGCGTGAGTGCACACGGGACGATCGAACCATCTCGAGGCGGCTACTTTTCGGTTGCGACGCGCTCGAGATGACTTCGCGACGAGCGATCACGGTGATGGCAACCACAATCAAAACAAACCAAACAAACCAAACAAGCCAAACAAGCCAAACAAGCCAAACACGGCAAGAGCAAGAAACCAAACCGCTCCACGGCGTGCCGTTACCGCTCCGAAATCGGCACGAACTCCTGGTCCTCCGGACCCGTATACCGGGCGCGCGGTCGAATCAGGCGATTATCGTCCTGGTACTCGAGTACGTGTGCGATCCAGCCGCCGGCACGGCTCATGGCGAAGATTGGGGTGTACATGTCGATCGGAATGCCGAGCTGGTAGTAGACCGAGCCGGAGTAGAAGTCGACGTTCGGGGCGATGCCCTTCTCGACGAGGCCCTTCTCTTCAGAGAGGTACTGTTCGATGGTCGTGGTGTAGTTGTACCACTTGTCGTCGCCGTTTTCGGCGAGTTCCTTGCTCCGTTCTTCGAGGATCTTCGCACGGGGGTCTTTGACGTTGTAGACGCGGTGGCCGAAGCCGGGGATGCGCCGGCCTTCGTCGGTGGCCTGTTCGACCCATTCGCGGTGGTCGAGGTCGCTCTCGTCGATTTCGATCAGGACTTCCATGACGTCCTGGTTGGCGCCGCCGTGGAGCGGGCCGGAGAGCGCGCTGATGCCGCCGGTGACGGCGCTGTAGATGTCGGCCATCGTGGAGCCGATGACCATCGAGGTGAACGTAGAGGCGTTCAGGCCGTGGTCGGCGTGGAGGATGAGCGCCTGATCGAAGGTTTCGGCGGCGACGTCGTCGGGTTGCTCGCCGGTGAGCATGTAGAGGAAGTTCGCGGCGAGTCCCAGATCCGGGTCGGGATCGACCGGCTCCTCGCCGAGTCGGTAGCGTTCGAAGGCGGCGAGTGCGGTCGGGATCTTGGCGGTAATTCGCCGGCCCTTTCGAAGTGTCGCGTCGAGATCATCGGGGTCGGCGTCGGTCTCGGGTTCAGTTGCCGAGAACATCGAGATAGCGGTTCGGAGGGCAGCCATGGGCTGCTCGCCGGCGTCGGCGAGACGCTCCATCGTCGCGAGCACGTCGTCGCTGACGGTGCGTTCCTCGGTGAGCGCTTCGGTGAACGACGCGAGTTCGTCCTCGGAGGGGAGGTAGCCGTTCCAGAGGAGATAGAGGACTTCTTCGTAGCTTGCGCCACGGGCGAGGTCCTCGATCGCGTAGCCACGGTAGATTAACCGTCCCGCGTCACCGTCGATCGAGCTGAGGTCGGACTCTGCGACCAGGACACCCTCAAGCCCTTTTTTAAGGTCGTCTGCCATACCGTGGAATTTCAGTCGCCGATGGAAAAGTATTGTCGTTTTCTCGCCGTGATCTGTCAATAGACGGGAGCCACTGCCTGACTGCAGATTTCCGACAGTGGTGTCTGCTCACAAAGCACTAGCGTGAGGAGACGGCTGGTGATCCGAACCCGTCGGTAGGAGTCGCCGAAAGACAGTATGGCCCGGTCACACGAGACCAATGCGGACAGTCGCAAACAGTTTCGCGTAGAACTATAGCTGTTCGACGAGTTCAACGACGTACCCGTCCGGATCTTCGACAAAGGCAACTCGACAGCCGATGTCGTCCATCGTCGTCGGCTCCATCTCTACGGGTGGGTCCACCTGCTCGACCAACCGATCAAAGACATCATCGGTACTCTCGACCCCGACGGCGACGTGTGCCATCGTGCCAGGATCGATTTCGGGGCCGCCAGCAAGATCGTGTTTGAACTGGAACTCCGCGTTCTCACCCCCGATGTAGACGTTTTCGACACCATCGTCCGTCTCGAACGACCAATTTTCCGTCAGGCCGAGCGCGTCGACGTAGAAGGTTCGCGTTTGCTCGAGATCCGATACCCAGAGTGCCGTGTGAATAACGTCCATGCTACCAGTGAGACGGACTATTGTAAGTCAGTTCCGGCGTCAGAGCAAGCGACCGCGAGTGTGTCGAGAGATGGGAGAGCAACTCGTCGCTCTATGATCGCTCTATGGTCGCGTGAGCGCAGACTCCAAAGAACGCTGAACCGACAACGAACGCTGAACCGACACTGAAACAGACACGAAGGAGCGAGCGATACCGACGGCGAACGCTACAACTGCTGGCCGAGTTTCTCGCGACTGATGTGTACACCAGTCGGTGTGATGATCATCTGATCTTCGCCCTTACGGACAATATCGCCGTCAACCTCCTGGGCGACCTGCCGAAGTTCGTCGACGATGTGCTCGACGGTGCTGTCTTCGGTTCGGAGCCGAGTGATATCCGCAATGACGATGTCGCCGTCGTAGACGGCGTCCTTGATATCGATCGCGTCCGCCTGACTGCCAACTTCCGCGATGTGTACCTGCATCGCCGCCGCGTCGGCCGAACTCGCCGAAACGTCGTCGAGATTCAGTTCGACGTAGTCCTCGGCGGTCCGCGACTGGTTGCCACCGAGAATCTTACTCATCAGTCCCATTGCCGTTACCCACCGGGGCCGCCAGTATAGTTCTTACGTCAGACGGACAGTCAGTCAGCCAATGATATCAGCTGGTTGTCTCCCTCAGTAGTGCTACCACACTGGACCGTCAACGTCCAGCAACGCACGCCCAACTACTCACACCAGCAACCTCCGCATTAGCCGCTACCTCCACGCTTTTTGACTCTCAGTCCGTCACCCCAGCCAATGACGTTCAGCATCTGCGTCCACGAATCCTACACGACCCCCGATGGCGAGGAACACGAGCGCTTCGGCGTCGCCGTCACAACCCGCCTCCCCGGCGTCGGCACGCTCTGTCCCTTCGTCAGCGAAACCGGTGCCGTCGCCACCCAGAGCCTCGTCAACGTCGACCTCGGCCGCACCGGCATCGAATACATCGATGACGGCCTCGGCGTTGGCGACGCACTCGAGTCCCTTCTCAACGCAGACGAGGGGGCACCCCAGCGCCAACTCCACGGCGTCGACGCCCAAGAGACGTTCGCCTTCTCGGGCGCGGAGTGTGGCGAGTGGTTCGGTCACCAGGAGGGAGAGCACTTCACCGTTGCTGGGAACCTGCTCACCGGCGAAGCGGTACTCGAGGAGACAGCCGCAACGTACGCGGACGTAGCGGTGCACGAGACGACGGACGAGACGGACGGGAGTCCGCGCGAGGGCGACGGTCCGGAGCCGCTCGCAAAGCGACTCATCGACGCGCTGGCAGCGGGTCATGAACAGGGCGGCGACAAGCGCGAGGGGCTGACGGTCCAGAGCGCGGCTGTGGTCGTCGAGTCGACGGAGTCACACGACGTGACGAAGCCGTACAACGATCTGCGCGTGGACGCGACTGAGACGCCGATTGCGGACCTGCAGGAGACCTACAAGCTCGCGGTGGATGGATACGAAGCAACACTCGAGCGATACGCGGAGGCGTACGAACAGGATTCGCTCGACGAAGCCACAGAGCGTTGAGTGGTGAACCGCCTGTAGATGGACGGAGACACCAGGTTTTGAGAGGCAGACAATTCTGAAAATCGTCCACGGTCCACTCGGTTTTCGTTTAGCGACCCGCTCCCGGTCACCGAACTGGCATCCGACGACGAACACAATCCTGTCCGTAGAGTGTGGCGGCAGTTCGCCTGCAGGGAGATATAGTAACAACTGCAACTAGTTACACACTGATCGCACAGCAGTCGTGCGATCAGGTGTGTATCGACTTGCAGTGGCTACTATAGATGACGGTACTGATGACTCACAACAAGTGGAGGGTCCAGTAGTTTATCCCGCCGCACACCATATAATCGCACAGCAAGTGGTGGACATTCATGGACAATGAAGATAAAAATGATCGCGAAAACAGCAACTCATCGAAATCCGATAGTCCACGAGAGGGGAACTCGCTTGGAGCCGCTCTTGAAGCCTCTCTACAGGCGGGGCTGCGATCAGTAGCCAATGGATTGCGGAATGCAGTTGAAGGGGACTCGAGTACAAGCGGGACAGCGCCCTCCAGAACACCGTCTCAACCACATCCGTCTGCTGATAGAAAGCAAACGAAGCAGAATCGTCGTGCAGAGGCCGTGAGGCGGAAGAAACGGACACACGAATCTAAATCTGAAGACTGCTTAATCGACACCCGCTTCACCGACGACGAGTTCATCATCATTGCTGATCTGTTTGGTGCCCGTTTAGACGACATCACGGTTGGTATCAACCCGAAAACAAACGAGCTCGTCATCAAGAAGACTGAAACTGTTGTTGGACGAGTTGACCTTCCGTGGACCTCGCCCGAAATGCAGAACGCGTGGTTCAATAACGGGATCCTTGAAGTCCACATAAAATCAGACGACTCCGGTTCGATCAGCAACTCACCGTCTTAGATGATCGAGTTGTGCAACCACTGTATTGATCTGGATACTACTCTGTGAGTTACTGGTTGACCGATCGTCCCTCCATCTGTACGACGCGGTCGACACGCTTCGTCGATGAACTCGGATCGAGTGCCACAGTCGTGTGCTGTATGTAGCACGGTTCCAAAAATCGACCCCCGTTCGGGAATCTCAACAAGCCCGACTGAAAGTGTGTGAGCTACGTTACGCCGTAAATCCGTACAACTCGTCGCCGACGTGGTGCAACGAATCGACGACCTTCCCCTCGTTGCCAGCCATCTCCGAGCCCTCGACACGGGCACGGCCGATCGCCAGCACCTTGCCGTGGGACTCCTCCGCGATGACGACCAGGTCGTCCGGCGAAATGTCTGCCGTCGCCTCCGTGATCCCCGGCCGCATCACGTCCGCCCCGTCGCTGACGAACGAAATCGCACCAGCGTCGACCGTCACCAACCGCCGTTCGGGCTCGTAGGCGTTCGCACCGCGAACCGTCAAAAACGGTACCTCGTCGAAGAACGCAACCTGTGGCTCGCCGTCGATGAGAATGACCTCACGGTCCGCATCCTCGAACTCGACGCGCTCGTACGTGTCACCATCAGGTGAAACGCCCAACTTCTCAGAGAGATCGGACTCGAGTGCCGAGACGTCGTCGCTGCGAAGGTGGTGGCGAGATTTGACTTCCATACCCGTGCTACCGCACGAACCCATTTAATAGAATAGATTTGGTGCGGACTGCGGTCTCGTGGACTGCAGTCTCGTGAACTGCAGATAACGAGGATCGGTGCCTGCACACGAGTGCCCGCGAGTTGGCTGCGCATAATCATGGTTTCTGCCGGTGTACGGCAGCTATGATCGACTCGCTCGGCGGCGAGGGAACGGACCGAATAGAGGGGTTGAGCGACGGGTTGTTCGCGATCGTGCTCACATTACTCGTGTTGCAGTTCGAGGTACCGGAGGTCTCTGCGGGGGAGTTGCCGGGAGCGCTCGCAGAGCAGGAGACGCTGTTGTTCAGCTACCTGCTGAGCTATTTGGTGGTCGGGATCTACTGGATCGTTCACCACAATCTCTTTCGGAACATCGTCGACCACGATCGGACGTTGCTGTGGTTGAATCTCCTGTTCTTGCTCTCAGTTTCGTTTCTGCCGTATCCGACGGAGATCATGGGACTGTACGGGACGCAGTTCGCCTGGACGCTGTATGCGATCAACGTCGTTCTGGTCGGAACGTTCCTGACGCTCGTCTGGAGTTACGCCGCGCGGTCGGGCTTCACCGCAGACGATGTCGACGAACGGACGGCGCAGCTAGTAACGATTCGCGGGCTGATTGCGCCCGCCGTCTTCGTGCTTTCGATCGGTGTTGCAGTTGTCGAACTCTGGCTCGCGTTCTTCGTTCCGATACTGATCGTACCTTTGCAGTGGCTGTGGGTGCAGTACTACCGCACCGACCGGTCCGATCGAGCGACCAATTCGAACGGCGACTAGTTCCTCCGCCGACCGATTCTCTGCGTAGACACTCGCGCTAAAACGAACGTGTGACAATTGCTAAGTAACCACACAGCATTGAAGTAGCTATGTGGCCATGGTCCTCCCGGTCCCCATCGGCGACGGTCACGTGTCTGGCCTGCGGCGAAGGCGTCTCGCGGTCCGCTGCCAGGGAGTACGACAAGTACGGTAACCAGTGGGACCGCCGCGACAAGGAGTTCGAACATCTCTGTCCGACCTGTCACAACGAGCTTTGTCACCAGCCGCGCGACGAACTCGAGGACATCCTCGTCGAACTACAGGCGGGCGAAGAAGAGACGGCAGCGTTTCTGTCGAGCTATCTGGCGACAGTCGAGGACCGCTATGGGCGCGTCGAAGAGGAGTCCTGAGTGCGACGTGAGCCACAGCGGCTGCGCAGGCTGAATTACGCTGCGCGGCCCAGAACTCACCGGAACTGATCCAGTCCAGACTGCCGGCGACGGCGTCCCCGAGGCGACGCGCGCCAGGGTGTCTGCCGATCCCGTTCTGACTCGAGATCAACCTCGGGGGCAGTCGCCGATTTGTAACCCGGACAGTCGGGACCGCAATCCGCGTTCGCGTCAACGAGGTCGCCCGCCCACGTGCAGTGGGGGAGCGTCACACTCGCCTCGTCGGACGCGACACAGGACGCACAGGCGGGGAAGTCGTACGTCCGCCAGCCCTTGCCGTAGGCTCGTTCGGCCAGTCGACGCCGCGCTCGTGCCTTTGCAGCGGCTGAAACGGGTTCGATTTCGGTCCGGCCTGGTTCGAACGCAAGCGGTTCGATGCCCGGTTCGGCGGTCGGTAACGGTGTTGGCTCGCGGACGACTTCGATCTCGACTTCGACACCAGCCTCGACATCGACCTCGGCTTCGGCCCCGGCCCTGACCTTGGCCCCACGTTCCAGTGCTGAGGAATCAGTACTCTCTCGGTCCCGATGCACCCGCCAGACGCCGACCGGATCAGGAAGTCGATGCAGGTGGGCCCGCGTGACGTAGCTCTCCGTCGCCAGAATCACTTCGTCGACGAGCGCCAGGCTCACGTCGGTTCGGAGTTGCATCTCGAGGTCGCCGGGCCGGCCAAGATCGGGTTTGTTCTCGATGGCGACGATGCGGTCGTACCAGTCTGGATACCGGGCGACCTGCCGGACGTACTCGCGACCGTTGCGCCGCTCGGATTCGAAGAAGCCGATCTCGCAGGCTCGTTCCACCGCTCGGCGGGCATGGGATGGATGACAGTCGAAGGCGTCCTTCCAGTAACGCGCTCGGCCGGGACCGACGGCGGATTCGATTGCTGCGTCCGGAATGTCTGCGTCCGTAATCGCAGTTCGCTCGTCGAACTCGAGTCCTGGTTCGATGCAGACGAGGTCCAGAATCCGGCCGCCAGGATCAGCAACGCTTCCGCCGAGCTGGCGGGCGATGAGCGGGTTAGCGCCCACTACCGGCGGATTGGAGGATCGCTCGAGGTGCGCACAGAGCGCGAGTTCGAACGCGAATTCGGACACACTCGAGCAAGGCGCGCAAGCGAGAAAAGCGGTCGGATTCGGGTGGTAGACTACTCGGACGATTCGCGTCGCGGCAAGATCACGATCAGATCACTCTCGCGTCGAATCGCAGTCTGACCCGTCTCACAGCGAGCAGGCCCGAAACGAACAGGAAGTAGCTACCAAGAACACGCTGACAACGATCACAACGGGATGGTTCCCGACAGCGGTGGTGATTGTCAGCGCAGCGAGCACCGATGCCACGATCAGGATCGCTAGCCTGAATGCAACGATGACCGCGTACTGAATTCCGTTTCAGTCGCTGGTCGGACTGGTTTCGTGGGTCTCGAGAACCGTCAGATCGTCGTCTATCGTCACGTGTAGCGCATCTCCGTCGAGCGGAATGCGGATCTCGAGCTGGTACGGATCACGGTCGACGATGCGCGTGAACTCGTTGGAGACACACCACGGCAGCGTCCAGTAGGGTTGGCCGTCGAGCGAGACGCCGCGGTCGCGGTGGAAGGTGACGACCTCGGAATGGTCGAGCAGTCGGAGGCCGGCGGCCGAACAGAGGGTATGCGCACACTGCTGGCACTCGTGATCCACGCGAAGGGTGACGCCGAGACAGCAGTCGTCCTCTTCGACGATTCGGGTTTCCATCCGGCCGCTACACTCCGGACAGACACCGTCAGCTGCCAGACAGTGCAGATGTCGCACTCGTTGGTCGAACGCATCGGCGATTTCGGTTCGCGTCCGGTCGGCCAGGCCGCCGGGCGGAAACGCGTACTCGCCGTGGCCCTGGCCGCAACTCCGGCAATCGATGGCGAGCCGTTCGTCCTCGTACGTCGCCGCCAGTGGGCTGTCGCAGGCGAAACACGCGCCCGCAACGTCGAACGGTTCGATCGACGGGTGTTCGTTGAACGAGCCCGCGATCACCGACCGAACCACCTTCTCACCGGCGTGTTTGAACACATATCCATCCCCCTGTTGGGTGACGAAATGGCCCACCAACTTCTGGAGGTGGTAGTTGAACTGCGCCGAGTCGCGCATGCCAACCTCGCGTCACAGTTCCGAGAACGACACGGCCGACTCGTCGGCAGCCCACAGCGCCTCGAGAATCGAGAGTCGAACCTCGTTGCCGACCAGCGCGAACGCCTCGGCAGGGTCGAGACAGTCGGTGCACTCGAGTATCCCCTCGGCGTCCGGGGGCTTACTCGCGGTGTTTGACTTGCTCATAGCGTGGTATACGTGAGTACGTACCAAAATCGTTCGCTCAAGTCATATTTTATAGCCCAGTTTACATTTCTGGCGGGGTAGTTGGGCGGTCAGATGAGGAGGTCAACCAATCAAAATCGTCGAGAACGGGAGCCGTCACGCCCGGATGGTGATCATTGAAGGGGGACACAGCTCGCCAGTACCTGTTGCAGCCTGCGAAATCGAGGAGATAAATCGCACGCCGAGACTACCAGACTGACAGGACGGTCACGGCGACGCAGACGCCTGCAGAACAGTAGGTTTATCAATCGCACGAGGGAAGGCCTACCTAAGATTACTCATCGTCTTATGGCAGGAACTCAACAACCGGAGGTGAACATCGGGCTCGTCGGCCACGTCGACCACGGCAAGACGACGCTGGTGCAGGCGCTAAGCGGCTCGTGGACGGACCAGCACTCGGAGGAGATGAAACGCGGAATCTCCATTCGGCTGGGCTATGCGGACGCAACGTTCCGCGAGTGTCCCGACCTGGAAGAACCCGAGCGTTACACGGTCGAGGAGGAGTGTGCAGACGGCTCAGAGAGCGAACCGCTTCGAACCGTCTCGTTCGTCGACGCACCGGGCCACGAGACCCTGATGGCGACGATGCTCTCGGGCGCATCGCTGATGGACGGCGCCGTGCTGGTCGTCAGCGCGAACGAACCCGTCCCACAGCCCCAGACCGAAGAGCACCTGATGGCGCTCGACATCATCGGAATCGAGAACATCGTCATCGCCCAGAACAAGGTCGACCTCGTCAGCACCGAACAGGCACAGAACAACTACCAGCAGATCCAGGAGTTCGTCGAGGGTACCGTCGCCGAAGACGCGCCGGTCGTCCCCGTCTCGGCCGGTCAGGAGGTCAACCTCGATCTGCTGATTCAGGCGATCGAAAACGAGATTCCGACGCCCGATCGCGACCCTGACGTCGACGCACGGATGCACGTCGCCCGCAGTTTCGACATCAACAAGCCGGGAACCAGTGCTTCGAATCTCACCGGCGGCGTCCTCGGCGGCAGTCTCGTCGCGGGTGAACTCGAGTCCGGCGACGAAATCGAGATCCGACCGGGTCGCGAGGTCGAAGAGGGTGGCCAAACCGAGTACGTCCCGATTCAGACGACGATCCGCTCGCTGCAGGCAGGTGGCGAGACGGCCGATACCGTCACGCCGGGCGGCCTCCTCGGTGTCGGAACGGGGCTCGATCCCGCGCTGACGAAGGGTGACGCCCTCGCCGGACGCATCGCGGGTCCACCTGGCTCGCTGCCGCCAACCTGGCAGCAGTTCACGATGGACGTCGACCTGTTAGAGCGCGTCGTCGGTACCGACGGCGGCGAGGTCGACGATATCAGTACTGGCGAGCCGCTGATGATGACCGTCGGCACGGCGACGACCGTCGGCGCAGTGACGAGCGCCCGCGAGGGCGAGTGTGAGGTCAATCTGAAGCGACCTGTCACCGCCGAACCGGGCGCAAAAATCGCGATCAACCGTCGCATCGGCGCTCGCTGGCGGCTGATCGGTCTCGGAACGCTGCAGGAATAGCACACTGGGCCGAAAACACTGCACGCAGATCACGACACGATGAGCACCCGAGTTGCCCTCGACACGAGCGCGTTGATGATGCCAGTCGAACTCGACGTCCGGCTGTTCGATGAACTCGAGCGCCTACTCGATTCGTTCGAACCGACGGCACCGCAGGCCGTCATCGAAGAACTTCGCCGCCTCTCTGAGAAGGGCGGACGCGAAGGCACCGCCGCGAACGTCGGTCACGACCTGGCGACCGAGCGCTGTCTCGTCGTCGACACCGAGGCATCCTACGCCGACGACGCACTCGTCGAACTCGCCCGCGAGGGCACCGTCGACTACGTCGTCACCAACGATCGGCCGCTGCGCGACCGGGTACTCGAGGAGCACAGACCGGTAATTGCATTACGCGGGAGAAACAAGTTAGCGATCACTCAACCATAGATGTACAAACGGGTTAGATTGAAGGATACGGTGGAGGTACCGCCGGAGGAGCTCGGCGACGTGTCGCCGACGCTCGTCAAGCGACTGCTACAGGACAAACTCGAGGGACGCATGGACGAGGAGGTCGGAAGCATCGTCTCCGTCACCGAGGTTCGAGATATCGGTGAGGGAACAGTGCTGCCGAACCGACCAGGCGTCTACTACGAGGCCGATTTCGACGCTGTCACGTTCGATCCACAGATGCAGGAGGTCGTCGACGGCACCGTCGTCGAGGTCGTCGAATTCGGCGCCTTCGTCGGCATCGGTCCCGTCGACGGACTGCTCCACGTCTCCCAGATCAGCGACGAATATCTGGCGTTCGACGCCGAGAACCAGCAGCTCGCCTCGAACGAGTCCAACCGCACGCTGGGTGTTGGCGATCCGATCCGCGCCCGCATCGTCACCAAGAGCATCGACGAGCGCAACCCGCGCGACTCGAAGATCGGGCTCACGGCAAAACAGCCCGGTCTCGGCAAGCACGACTGGCTCAAGAGCGAACACGAGCACCAAGAAGCAACCGCAGGTGAATAACGATGGCAGCCGACCGTCTCGTCTGTCGTGAGTGTCACCGGGTCAACGACCCGGATAGCGAAACCTGTGATGCCTGTAACTCCTCGTCGCTGACGGAGGACTGGGCAGGCTACGTCGTCATCGCCCACCCCGAAGACAGCGAAATCGCAAGCGAGATGCAGGTCACCGAACCTGGCGCGTACGCGCTCAAGGTCCGGTAATCAGCCGATCGCTGTGACACCCGACGACACCAGTACGAACGCCGCAGGCCGTGACCGCAATCAGGAGTACGAGCAGCTACTGGTTCTACCCGACGACCTCCGCCACGAACTCAAGGAGCCGATGGGCCCGATCGAAACCGACGCCGAGCAGCTACTCGAGTCCGTCGATGGCCCGCTCATCGCCGTCGGCGACGTCGTCACCTACCATCTTCTACAGGCTGGGCGCGTCCCGGACGTGGCGTTCGTGGACGAGCGGACCAAGCGCGACGCCGTCGACGAAGAGATCCGCGACACCGTTGCGACGGAGCCGACCCACGAGGCAATCAACCCGCCGGCCGAACTCTCCGGCGACGTGATCCGCGCGCTCCGCGAGGGGCTCGACGACGAGGAGCCAGCGACAGTGCTGGTCGACGGTGAGGAGGACCTCGTCGCCGTTCCCGCAATCGCCGCCGCGCCCGAGGGTGCAAGCGTGGTCTACGGCCAGCCCGACGAGGGGATGGTCCACGTACGGGTGACGAGCGAACACCGCACGGAGATGCGCGAGTTACTCGAGCGCTTCGACGGTGACGTCGAGCGACTCTGGACGCTGCTCGAGTCACCGGTAGACGACGCATAGCGGACGTTCGCAGCGAACTCTTCTGAGAACGCTCCACTCACGTCACAACACGTCACGACACGTCACGAAGGAGGAGACGCTATTACGATTCCCTGCCAGATCCATTGTCGTGACTCGATCCGGTCTCGTCACCGTCGGCTTCGTCGCTCGAGGGCCAGTCGCTTGCGAACTCAGTATCGCCATCACTCGAGTGCCAACCGGTTCCGGAGGGAGACTCGTCACTGGTACTCGAGTCCCTGCCATCGGTCGGACCACTGCGGCCGGAATCGCGCGAGTCCACGGCTGTCGGTTCCTCGGACGCGGCGTCGTCACTGAATCGGCTCCCGTAGATGAGCAGCGGCCAACCGACGAGGCCAGCAGGGACGAGCCCGACGACGGCGAAGAACAGGCCGGCCGGCCCGGCAGCGAGCACGCTACCGAGGACGACAACGGCTGGGATCGCGAGCAGCAGGTTTCGCATCCGCCGGCGACGACCGCGGTCGCGGTAGTGGCCGGCCGTTGCCAACAGGACGACTCCGCCCGCGAGCAGCGCGTTCTGGACGACGAACACGGTCGAGGAGGTGGCGGAGACGACGGCCGCGACGACGGCGGCGATCAGCGCGAGCGAGAGTCCGGTTCGGCCGCCGATCGTCGTCGATTCGCGACGAAAGAGCCGGGCCGTGAGCCAGCTCCCCACGACGGTGAATGCGATCCCGACCGGCGTAAGCAACGCCGAGAAGCCCCCGAGAAGCAGTTGCCGAGCGAATCCCCACTCGTCCTCGGCGATTGACTCAACGGCTGGTGACGAGATGGCGTAGTAGGTCCCGTTATCGACGACGATTCCAGGGTTCGGGACGCCCTCGTCGACCGTGTCGTCGGCGTTGGTCACGGACATCTCGTGGTCAGTCACGGGCATCTCGTCGTCGGAGTCGGGGTCAGTGTCAGTGTCAGTGTCAGGGTTGGGGTCAGTGTCGAGACCCGAGTCTCGAGTGTCGTCGACGACCTCTCGTTCCAGCTCATTCGCCTCACCGTAGGGCGTCGCAACGTCGTCCATGACGGTGCTGGTTGTCGTCGGTTCGAGTTCGATACGGAGTTCGCCGTCACCGTCGGCGACAGAACCCTCCCACTCGTAGTATTCTCCCTCGTAGACCGCGTACGATGGGGGCTCGCCGAACCACGTTACCGTCGCGACCGCCTCGAGTTCGTCTGGATGGTCGCCGTCGGATTCGTAGGTACCGTTCGCGGCCGCCTCTTCGACCGCCCGTTCGACGTCGGCAGGCGCGTCGGTGAGTTCGTCCTCGAGATCGAGGACTGCGGGGGCGACGGCCGCCTGCGCGAGTTCCGTCTCGGGATCGAACGACTCCACCTCTGCGGGCTCGGACATCGACAGCATGTCACCCATGATGATCCCGAACGAAGCGGTGAGAACGAGCCCGACGGCCAGAAGTCCGACCGCCGCAACGAGTCGTTTTCGCGAGTACGTTCCCGTCCGGATCGAGTCGGGCCCATCGGTCGGGTCCGAGGCCGAGCGCGGCCGAGACGGTGGCCGCTTCGCGACGTACCAGAGCCCGACGACCACGTTGACCAGCCAGATCGCCGCGAGGACGACGACCGTCTTCCGGTATTTCGGCCAGCCGGCGGCCGATTGGGTTCCCTTCGAGTCCGCGTAGATGCCGATTGGAATTCCGAGCCAACTCCCGATGAGGAGGCCGCCGAGCGTCATCTCCGAAACGAGTTCGATCTCCGCTCCGATGGCGACGAAGACCGCCGCCCAGAGGACGGTACTGAGGAGAACGACCCAGCGCCAGTACGAGTGAGGCAGCATCGGCGGGCCGCCGGTTCCGTTCCCCGCGCCGCCGCCGTTCGGATCCGCGGACGCGCCGTCCGTTCCCGCGGTCGCGCTCGCGCTCGTGGTCGTGGTCGTGGTCGCGTCCGGAGACGCGGCCGCGGTCTTCAAACGGTCCGTCTCTGCAGCTGACGACAGCGTCCGCTCGTCGTCCTCATCCCCGTCGGTCCGCCCCGAGACGGTGTTTGCGGCCCGGATATCCGCCTCGGACGCTTCGACGGTCGCCGTGGGCATCGCCGACGCGTCCGTGAAGCCGCCGGACTCGGTCTCGAGTCCGGCCGGTCGGTCGTCGCCGGTCGGAGCGGGGTCCAGCCCGTACTCCCGCTCGAGTCGCTCGATGCGATAGTTGATCGACGGCTCGATGATGGTCAGCCAGTTGAGCCGATCCGGGAGGACCGTGTCCTTCTTCGCTTCCGGAATGATACCGAGTTCCGACCCGATGCTACGATAGGCGGAGCGAACGGTGTCGGCTCCAAGGCGCTCGCTCGCAAACCGGTCCGAATGAACGACCCGGTTACGCCCTCTGTAGCTGTAGTACAGGAACAACGGGAACGCAAGAACGAAGGCGGCGAACGCCGCGTCGACGAAGGCGTTCGCACCCGTATAGTATCCGAACGCACCGAGAACGATACCGACGAGGCCGACGGCCGCGACGAGTCGGAAATACGTCGGCAGCGTCGGTCCGCTCCTGCCTTCGGCCTGCGCGAGCGCGACCGCCAGTTCGTCGTCGGTGACGCGGTCGAGGAAGCCGTCGTGGACCCAGACGGCTCGCACCGCTTTGCGACCGACGACGCGGAGGGCGGTCTGTGGATCCGAACCGCTGAAGACGAACACTGACCCCGGGTTGCACCCGAAGCGGTCGTAACAACGGTCGATGCGCGCGCGCTCGTCCTCGGTCGGATCTCGAACCGAGTCGGCCGTCACCGCCTGTAGCGGCTCGATCAGAGTGAGATAGCCCACCCAAACGACGATCGCTGCCGGAAACGTCCAGACGAAGTCGCCGGGAAGGAGCCCGTACCAGTCGAACTGGACGACTAGCGTCAGTGCGAACAGGGCGACCGTGTCGGCGAGCCACCGACGACGACGAAAGGCGGGGTCAACCGTGAGTGGCTCCTCCCGGAGCCACCTCCGGAACGGCCGCTGACCCCGACGGACGGCGAGCAGGCCGACCACCGCCGTTCCGGTCATGGCCGTCGCATTCGCGGCGGCGAGCAGTTCCGTACGGCCGGTATCAAGACCGAGCTCCGTGACGAGAGTCGACGCGAGCGGATACAGCGCGTAGATCGCGAGCGTCCCCACTACGACGGTCCCGAACAGGAGTAGTCGGACGACGGCATCGAGTCGCTGACGCTGGTCCGTCAGCACATCAGATCGACAGAGAACGACGGCACTGGCCCGAGCACCGGCGAACGCAGCGATCCATAGTCCCACCGACAACCCAAGTGACAGAAGCGAATCCATATACTCGTTACATTAATCGAAGACTATTCGGTATTATAACTATCGAGATGGTTGACAGAACGGTGAATGATCCCCCCACCTTCGTCAGCCGGCGCCTCGTGAGTGGTACAGAGGATCGCGGGCAATACCGCTGGCAGAAGTAGAGTACTCCGAGAGGGCAACGTTCGTACGACCAGCAGCGTGTTTGGGGAGACCGATCACTCGACGACCGTGTGTTCGAGTACCCCGATCCCTTCAATCTCGAGGGCCACCGTATCGCCGTCCTCGAGCCACTGGCGGAGTTCGAGACCACAGCCCTCGCCGACGGTGCCGCTGCCGATGACGTCGCCGGGGTGGAGCGTCTCGGATTGTGAGACGTGTTCAATGATGTCGGCAAACGAGTGGTACATCTCGTCGACAGTGCCCTCTGACCAGACCTCGCCGTTGACGCGGGCGGTCATCGGGGCCTCGAGCACGTCGATATCTCCGGCGGGGACGAGGTAGGGGCCGAGCCCGTTCGCGAAGTCCTTTCCCTTCGCGGGTCCGAGTCGGGCCTCCATCTCCTCGCCCTGCGTGTCACGGGCGCTGAAGTCGTTGAAAACCGTGTAGCCCGCGATGTACTCCTCGGCTTTCTCGGCAGGGATATCCCGCCCGCGCGTGCCGATCACGGCGGCAATCTCCAGTTCGTAGTCCATGATCCGCGAGTACTCGGGCCACTGGATGGTTTCGCCCGGTCGGACGACGCTGTCCGGATTACCCTTGTAGTAGACCGGCAGCTCGTACCAGACGTCGGCGATGTCGCCGTCCATGCTATTTTCGACGTGCTCTTCGATCGCCATGAAATCCCGAAGCGAGTTCGGCCGCGGCAGCGGCGCGAGCAGGTCGTACTCGCCGGGTTCGTACTCGATCTTCGCACCGGCGGGGCCGCGTTCGGCGCTCGTCTCGGCGGCGTACTCGAGTGCCTCCCGGGCGTCCGCAATCGCGCGCTCGCCGCGTTCGAGGAAGGCGATCATCTCGGGTGGGATGTGGGCGTGTGCGAGGTCTGCGGGGGCGGGTTCGCCCTCGGACTCGAGTGCGGCGCTGTAGGCGGCGGTGAGGTCGACGAGGGTGGCCTCCCCGGCCCCATGGCTGTCTGTGTCGCTCGCCTCGGCGACGGCACCGATGCGTTCGACGGGGCCGACAGGGGTATCGACTTCGAAGGTCGCGAGTTTCATGTATCCCTCCTCTCGGAGTCGTCCTCAAAAAGCGCAACGGGGCGCACCCAGCCCGCGCTGCCGTTCTCGATCGTGATGGGGAACGCGACGAGCGGGATCTCCGTCCGCCGCGGGAGGGCGTCGAGGTTCGCCATCTTCTCGATCTGGCAGTACTCGACCTCCCGGCCCGCGAGGTGAGCGGGCCAGAGTTCGGCCTCGTCGCCGGTCTCCGCGTAGCGCTCGGCCATCGCCGTGAACGGCTTGTCGAACCCGTAAGCGTCCGTGCCGATCACGCGCACGCCCTGCTCGACGAGGAATTTCGTCCCCTCGGCGCTCATCCCAGGGAACTCCGTGAGATACTCGGGGCACCCCCAGTACTCGTCCGCACCAGTCTGGATGAGGACGATCTCGCCCGGCGAGAGCTCGTGATTCAGGTCCGCGAGTTCGGCCTCAATCTCCGCGACCGAAATCTCGCTGCCCGCCTCCTTCCACCGGAAGTCGAGAACGACCGCGTGACCGCGACACCACTCGAGTGGCACCTCCTCGATGGTCTTCGCCGGCTCTCCGTCGACCTCGAGGCCGTAGTGTGAGGGTGCGTCGAGGTGCGTACCGGCATGAGGAATCACGTTGAGTTCCTCCCAGGCCAGCCCCTTCCCGTCCGGGAAGTCTTCGGCCTCGATATCGTACCCCTGTTCCCGCAGCGTCGCGGCGAGTCGCTCGGCACCCGCCTCGTGGTCGAAGGCATCGATCCGGGGCGGTGTCGGTTCGCTCGGAACGCCGTCCTCGAGCCCGATACTGAGGTCGATCAGCGTCCCGTCGGTGGCCGTGATCGCGTCGTGCATACGGTGGGAGACTGCGTCGGGGAACATAGTAGCTGGTGCCGCCTTTATGTACCACTTCCGACACTTTAGCAGGAAGACTACTATGTGCCAAGGGCTGCGTCAACGGCGAGAAACTCGCCAATCGTACGGAAGGCCTGACTGCAGTCACTCGCAAAGGCAGTCCTGCGTCCGAGTCAACTGAACAGTCTCGTCGTGGAGTTGCACTGCGAGGTCGTGAATCGTCCGTGCCCGGTACTCGCCGGCGACACCGGTCCGGTAGTAGGACTCCGACCGGTTCTCAATCCAGAGTTCTTTAAGCCGATCAGCGACGCCTCTCGAGAAGAGCCCTGCCCTCACACCCAGGTCGTACACTTCGGTGTGACGCTGACCGGCGACATCGTATCCCTTCTCTTCGACGTAGAACTGGATCGACCGCTCGATAGCGACAAAGGAACTCTCGATGATGACCGTGTAATGGCCGTTCCGTGCAAGCAGAAAGCTGGCAGCGTCGAGGAGCCGGCACGCCTTCCGCAACTGTAGAACGGCCGGGTCGGTGACGTACTCGAGTCCAACCTCCGGCTGCTCGGGCTTTCGCTGGAACGCGTCTTCTGCGTCTGCGAGTGCTGCTTCGAGGTCTGTCGACGTCATCCGTCTACCCCGAAGACATCACGCTTCACCCGACGGAGCGTCTCGCTCTCGACGAGGGGAATTCCCTCTTGCAGAATAGGGCGCAAATCATCGCCGCGCTTGCGGGCGCTCTCGGGTGATTCAACGAAAACCTCGAACTCGTATCGATCACCGTCGACCGGTTCGGCTTCCAGATCTCGGACGATGTCCGAGACGGTCCGTCGCGCAGAAACCGGGTCTTCGTTTTCGCCGACGAGGACGAAGACATCGATGTCGCTCGCGCGGTCAGCCTCCCCCCGCGCCACGCTTCCAAAACAGAGGACTCCCGCGATCGATGCTACGTCGCCATCCATCCGCTCGACAAATTGTTTGAGAGGATCACGGAACTCGGCTTGGGGAATTTCGAGAAGCGGGTCATCGCCGTCTCGGAGTCGACGTTCGTCGATCCGGAAGAGGGTTCGATTCCCGGCGTCACGTCTAACGATGAGCCCCATCGCCTCGAGGAGCGCAAGCCCCTTGGAGACGCTGGGACCGCCGTATCCGGTTAGTCGCTGTAGCTCCCGGTTCGAGAACTCCTCGGTCGGGTTGCGGGCGAGTATCTCGAGTGCTTCATCCATTGCCGCGTACCGAAAGACCTGCTCGTCCGGGAGCGGCAATCGTACTTCGACGGCCATTCGTTATATTCTATGTAACGCATTATGCCAGATATAACTATCGTCTACTAGCCGGAATCTCGGTAGTAGGTGTGACAATCTGTTTGAACTCGGGACGGCAACGGAGAACGCACACGACTGACCAAATCGAGACGTTCGACAGGATATTTACCGACCGCCGTGAACGTGACGGACATGTACGATTTCGTCGTGGTGGGCGTCGGCCCCGCCGGCGCGCGGTTCTCTCGACGGGCTGCCGAGAAGGGATTCGACGTGCTCGCACTCGAGAAGGGTACCGTCGGCACGCCGCTGGCCTGCTCGGGACACGTCAGCACCGACATCTGGGAGTTCACCGGCCCGGGTGCACGCGAGGACCTCTTCCAGAACGAGATTTACGGTGCGCGATTTCACGTCGGCGGGCCGAACAGCGACGAGTATCCGTTCTACAAGCGCGAGGTGGCCTCGAACGTCATCGACCGCGTCGGCCTGGATCGCCACCTCGCCGAACTCGCGCGCGAGGCTGGCGCGGACGTTCGTGAGGAACACACCGTCACTGACGTCCGTGAGCACCACGACCGCGTCGAGGTCGACGTGAGCGGTCCCAACGGTCCCGTTACGTTCGAGGCGAAGATGGTCGCTGGCTGCGACGGCCCGCGTTCGCGAGTTCGGGGCGAACTCGGCCTTCCCGAACCCGACGAGTTGCTCCACGGGGTGCTCGCGTTTTCTGACGAGGCGGACGACCAGGACTTCGTCGACGTCCACCTCACCGCACCGACGTTCTTCGCGTGGCGCATCCCGCGGGGTGACGCCGGCGTCGAGTACGGCCTCGCCGCACCACCGGGCGTCCAGGTCACGAAGCACTTCGAGGAACTGATCGACGGCTACGAGATCGACGTCTCGCATCGCTGCTCGGGTGCGATTCCGATCGGTCCACCGGATCGCGTCACGAGTCGCCGTGGTTTCCTCCTCGGCGACGCGGCCGCCCAGACCAAGCCCTTCACCGGTGGCGGCATCCTTTACGGCATGACGAGCGCCGACCATGCGGCCCGCGAGATCGATCCCGATCGGCCGACAACGCTCGCCGCCTACGAACGCGCCTGGCGCAACGATATCGAACGCGATCAGGAACTCGGCCACTGGCTCCGCCGGGCGTACTCGCTGCCCGAACCGGTCCAGCACCTCGGACTCCGCGCGCTCTCGGGCGAAATCGGTGTCCACATGGATCGGCCGACGTCACTGGTGTCGGCGAAGCACCTCAAGACGGTCTTCTCCTGGCGCTGAGTCACGCTCCGGCGTTCGGTCGATTCGTGGGTTCGTTGGTTCCGTGGGTTCGTGGATTCCGTGAGCCCGTCGCTTGACTCGCAGGTGGCGTACTGACCACCTGTCTGATCAGGGCGACTCCGTCGGAGTCTGCTTTTCCCGCGGGGCGGGCGCTGCCGGCGTTCCGATACCGGCCAGATCCATCGCAATCGCACCGATTCCGACGTGAGTCACGACGAACGCGACTGCTGGCCCGACAGTGGGGACGAACGCGGTGCTCGCTGCGGCAACGACCGCAATTGCGAGGGCAACCGGCTGGCTGTCGGTGACGAGTCGGCCGACTGCCAGAAACCCAAGGGCGCTACCACAGAGTGCGACGACGAGATAGAGGACGAGCAGCGGAACCGACGCCCAGCCGATGAGTGGCAGTGCGGCCATGTAGCCGATAGCGATGACGAGGACGATACTGAGCAGTCCGTAGACGAACGCAAAGCCCGGACGTTTGCGGGCGAGACCGGTCAGTGCCCGGGTTGTGTCGGGCGCGAACGCGACCAGTCCGCCACCGACGAGTAGCGTCACGATCGCGAGTCGAACGTTCTCGGGGAAGAGCGAGGAGAAAATCGTCTCTGCGCCGACCTGTGCGGCGTCCGGGCCTTGTTGTGCGAGAACCGGTGTCGTGGCGGCAACTGTACCGGTGGCGGCGACGGCAGCGACCGCGGCGACAGCAGCGAGACGCGAGGAGGGCGGCTGCATACTGCGACAGTGCGACTGGACGGTATTAAATGTCTGTTTTACTGGCACGTTCGAGCAGTTGCGGTCCGCACTCCTGCACTGTGGGGACTGGTCCAGTCCCAGGAGCGCGGACGCAACCGGTAACCGGCAACCGAGTCGTCAAACGATAGACCGAAGGGAGCAGTCCCAAAACGACCACTCGATGGCAGGGCGATACGCCGGCGTCGTCGCGTTCGTCGCGAGCGTGCTCGAACGCCTCGGAATCATCAGTGCCGAGCGTTTTCGCCCGACGATGGACCTCGCGTGGCCCCGCATCGTCACCGGCTTCGCGATCATGTCGAAACAGACGGCCGACCTGGCGATGGTCGGGCTGGCAGTCGGCGTCACCGGCACCGCCGGAATGGCCTATGCGCTCGCGTACTGGGAACTCGTCACGATGCTCGGACTCGGGCTCGCAAGCGGCACCGTCTCGCTCGTCTCCCAAAACTACGGGGGCGAGGCGACCGAGCGTGCCTCGCTCGTCGTCACCCAGAGCGTCCTGCTTGCCGTCGTCTTCGCGCTCCCGCTCATAGCCGTCTTTCTCCTCGCCGCTGCGCCCCTGATCGGACTACTCGGCTCGAACCCGGAGGCCATCGAGCACGGCAGCACCTACCTCGTCTTCGTCGCGCCCGCTGTCCTGTTCGAACTCTGTAATCTGATCGCCAGCCGGACCTACACCGGCGTCGGCGACACCTTCACCGAGATGGTCGCCCGCGCGGGCGGCGCGGTCCTCAACATCCTCCTGAGCGGCCTGCTGATCTTCGGCTTCGACCTCGGCGTCGCGGGCGCAGCAATCGGGACGAGTCTCTCGACCGGCTTCGTGACGGTCGTCCTCGCCTGGGGAATGACCGGCCGCTCGTACGGCCGACTCGGCATGGAGCCGAGTCCGGTTCCGATCAGCCTGCGTGGACCGTGGTTCGACCTCAGCGTCGTCCGTGAACTCATCGAAATCTCGACGCCCGAAATCGGCCGTCGACTCGCGGGTGGCGTAGTCGTTTTCCCACTCCTCTGGATCGCCGGCAGCTTCGGTCCCGTCATCGTCACTGCACTCGAGGTCGGCCGTCGCGTCCGGAGCCTGATCAACAGCGTGAACTGGGGACTCTCGTTGGCTGCGAGCTCGCTCGTCGGCCAGCACCTCGGTGCAGGCGACGAGGACGAGGCGGGTGCCTACGGCGCGTCGATCATCCGACTCTCTACCGTACTCTACGTCGCGATTGCAGTGCTCGTGATCGCGTTCGCAGAGCCGATCGCGAGCGTGTTCGTCGAGGATGCGGGTGCAATCGAGGCTGCAGCGGTGTTCGTCGCCGTCGGCGCGGTGAGTGCGATCGGCTTTGGCATCGACGGCGCGGCAGCGGGCGCGCTACTCGGTGCGGGCGACACTCGTCTCCCGTTCGTCGCCTCGCTGGTCGGCCGCTACGTCTTCGCGCTGCCAGTGGCACTGCTTGGCATCGCCACTCCATTCGGCGTCGCCACTCCACTTGGCGTCGTCGCGCTCTACCTCGCGCTGTTACTCGAGACGTTCGTTCCGGGCGGAATCAACTACGCGCTGTTCAGGCGCGGGCGCTGGAAGGCCGTGAGTCGGCGGTACCGGCCGTCGTGAGTCGTGTCTGTCTCTGCATCATGCGTCGGCGGCCCGGCCGACGAGTCCACAGGTAATCGACCGTGGCTCGACTAGCTCCATCCCGTCGACGGCATCAGGAGTGAGCAATAACACGGTATCGTCCGGTAACTCCTCTTCCACCCGTACCGTTCGACCGAGGGCGTCCTCGAGTGCCTCCGGTGACGCGTCCGCCGCGAGATCGGTCGGCGGCTGGGGGAGGACGAACACGAGATCGGCGGGCCGGTCGTGCTCGGTCTCGGCCATTTCAAGAAGGTCGGCCAGCGCGTCAGTGTCGAGGGACTCGAGTGACCGGATCGTCACGCGTTCGGTGTCGGAGCCGGGAGCGTCGGCGGACTGTGTGCGGACGCGGTCTGCGAGGTCGGTGAAGTCAGTGTTCTCGAAGGTCATGTGCGTGGCGCCAGTGGCGGGTTCCGTAAGCGTGTGCCCGGCCAGTTCCAGTCGCGAGAATATAGTAACAACTGCAACTAGTTACACACTGATCGCACAGCCCACTCACGGGTCACGTTGTTCCCCGTTCGCTGTGTCGCGGTTCTCACTCACTTCGTTCGCTCGCGGGTCACACTGTTCCCCGCTCGTCGTCCGCGGTTCTCACTCACTTCGTTCGCTCGCGGGTCACACTGTTCCCCGCTCGTCGTCCGCGGTTCTCACTCACTTCGTTCGCTCGCGGGTCACACTGTTCCCCGCTCGTCGTCCGCGGTTCTCACTCACTTCGTTCGCTCGCGGGTCACACTGTTCCCCGCTCGTCGTCCGCGGTTCTCACTCACTTCGTTCGTTCCGAACCGCGCTCGCTCCGAACCGCGCTCGCTCCGAACCGCGCTCGCTCCGAACCGCGCTCGCTCCGAACCGCGCTCGCTCCGAACCGCGCTCGCTCCGAACCGCGCTCGCTCCGAACCGCGCTCGCTCCGAACCGCGCTCGCTCCGAACCGCGCTCGCTCCGAACCGCGCTCGCTCCGAACCGAGCGCTCGTCGTGCGATCAGGTGTGCAGTGACTTGCAGTGGTAACTATAGTACTACCTGCTTCTGCTCAGCACGGACAGACAAGACTTGCTCAAACCGCCTCTGGCTGTCAGTAGTAGGCGGACCGATCTATTCAAGTGGTAGCCGGGGGAAGTAGCAGCTATCTTCTCGTGGCTGGAGCAGCAGGACTGAGACTCCAGCCGGTCGCCGCCCGGTAGCGGCTTTCAGCTATGGACGACCAGATTGAGAAGATAGTCGCACAGTATAGTACTGCAAGTAGCGTCATCCGTGAACTACACGACGTTCCGCCGTACCGTGTCTACGAAGTCGAGCTTGATACGCAACGTGCAGTGGTGAAAGTCGACGATCACCGACGAGGACACGCAGCCGACGAAGGTCGTGTTCACGAGTACGTCGCAACGGAGACAACAGCGTCCGTTCCCGAAGTGATCGCTGTTGGGTCTGACCACTATATTACAGTCTGTCGTGACGAGATTGTGCGCGAAGCGACACAGATAGATCCCGGCTGGGCACACGCTGCAGGTGTCTGGATGGCCACGCTCCACGGTGACACTGCCGGTGCGTTCGATGGATTTGGCCAGCCCCGAAACGATGGCACGAGTCTGTCGCTTGCAGCCCATGACACCTGGACTGACGCTGTCATCGAACGCAGTAGACATCATCGCCAGTACCTCGCGACGAAGGGGTACGCAGACGTTGCCGATGCTGTTGAAGCGTTCTTCCGGGATCATCCCTGTGTTTTCGATGGAGTCGGTGAGCCAGTGCTCTGTCACGGCGACATTCACCCTGAACATCTCAGCCGAACGAGTGAGGGTGGGTGCATCGCGATCGATTTCGAACACGCACTCGTTGCACCGGCGGCGTACGACTACTGGCGGACAGTGATGCCGTACTTCGAAGCGTCCGATGCCGTTGACGAAACTGTTACGCGGGCGTTCCAGGACGGATACGAATCTGTCCGACCGCTTCCCAATGGGTTCGAGGAGCGACGCCCACTGTACAGACTGCTCAACTGGGTTGCGTTCCTCGAATCACTCTATCTCCAACAGAACGTCGACCCGGACAAGCGCGAAGAGATCGGCGACTGGATGCAGACACGTGCATATGAGACGCTTTCGGAGGTGCGAGAGACAGTCGACTAAACAACTGGGGTAAGCAATCGGGAGAGACACAGAGCAACGAAGCAACGAGAAGATGCCTCAGAAGCGCAACTACGGAACTACGGAACTACGGAACTACGGAACTACGGAACTACGGAACTACGGAACTACGGAACTACGGAACTACGAGTAGTCCGGCAACCGATCCGACACATCCGAACCCTCGACGAACGGCAACTCGGTCCGCGTCGCCGGCACCTCCTCGCCGCCAACTCGAACCGTGAACGACTCGCCCTCGTGGTCGTACTCGAGTAGCGCCAGTGCGATGGGCGTCTCCAGCAGTGGGCTCAGCCCGGCGCGGGAGATTTCGCCGACGGAGGCGTCGCCGTCAAAGACGGCTGCGCCGGGGTTGGGGACGAGTTCGGCGGCGTCTGCGTCAGTGTGGGATTCGGGTTCTGCCTCGGCCTCAGGTTCAGACGCAGCATCCACCTCAATCGTCAACCCAATCAACCGCCGGCTCGGCTGGCCACGGTTCTCGACCCGCGAGACAACCTCCTGGCCGACGTAACAGCCCTTCTCGAAATCGAGCGCTGTTGTGAGACCGAGCACGTTCGGCACGGTTCCCTCGAGTTCGGTCTCGAACAGCGCCGACCCGGACTCGAGTGCGAGGCTGTCGCGCGTCCGGTAGCCGAATGGGGCGGCGTTGAGTCCCTGGTTGAGGAGGACGTCGTACACTGCTTCGACGTCGTCGATTCCGCAGATGACCTCGTACGTTTCCTCGCCGGTCAGCGCGTCGGTTCGGATGACGGAGACGCCGGCGTCACCCATCGTTCCGCGGACGAAGCTGTAGCGCTCGTCGGGCGATGCTGCGCCGTTGAGCACGGACGCGACCTTCTCCGTGGCCTGCGGGCCGTGGATACCGAAGATGGCGAACTCGTCGGTTGCAACGTCGATCTCGACGTCCTGGATGAACACCTTCTCGGACCAGTCAGCGGCCAGCTCTTTGGCCTCGCCCGGCGGCGTGAATAGCAGGATCCGCTCGCCTGCGTTGTAGATGTAGAGTTCGACTTCGATACGCCCCTGTGGGCCGAGTACCAGCGCGTAACAGCCCTGTCCGTCGGTTTCAGGGACGTGGTTCGAGACCACGTTGTCGACGTAGTCCCGTCGGTCCTCTCCCGTGACGGTGATCACGCCGTAGGCCAGTTCGATGAGCCCGACGCCGTTGCGGACCGCGCGGTGGGTGCGCTCCGGGCGGCCGTAGTGTTCGACGATGGTTCGGCCGGCGCGCTCGCCGAACGTCGCCCCGTGGTCCTCGTGAATGGACGAGATAACGCTCATGTTGCTGTGGAAGGGCCAGGGACCCACAGGCGTTTCGATTCGATGGTTCGAACGGTGGTCCGAGAGGAGTACGCGCGGCGTTGGCGTCTCAGAAGGGGAAGCGATCCCGAAGCCAGTCGCCGATCGACTGCTCGCCGTCCTCTTCAACGGGGTCGTCGGGGATCACACGCTCGTCGGGTTTAATTACCGTCTCGCTGCCGTCCGTTTCGACGACGATGAGGTGGTCTTCTTTCAACGTCGAGAGGGCCTCCTCGAGATCGTCGATCTCGGCTTCAACCGCGGCCCGGAGCTCGAGGACGGACATGCCGTCGTCGGCGCGGTCGACGAGTTCGTCGAGGACCGCCACCTGGGTCCGTTCCCGGTTCCGATACTCCGGCTTTGCTTTCATCGATATGTCTCTTCGACGACCCGGGATTTGACGTTTGTCGTTCCCGAACCGGTCGCGAGTCGTTGGCCATCGGGTGCTACTCGCCTCAGGTTGGCCTGCACCGCGGTACTGGAGCGACGTCGACCCATGGACCCGATGTGTTTTGTCGGTGTCATGAGTGCCGAGAGATCCCTGCGTTCTATGAGTGTCGTGAGTGTTTCGCGGGTGTGAGAGTGTAAACGCGAGATAAACGCCCGATCACATCTGTTCTATTACATATCATATGTTAGGACGTTCCAGGCGGTACGTTTTTTATGGCCAGGCTCGGTACGATGGGACAATGGTCCTGCGATGTTCGCTGCTCGGGCACGACTACGGGGAATCCGAGGTCGACCGCGAGCGCGAAGAACGGGGCAGTGAGGTCGTCGTCACCGTCCAGGAGTACGAAGAGTGTGTCCGCTGTGGTGACAGACACGTCATCAGTGAGAACACTGAGGTAACGAGTCTCTCGGCCGCACCGGCGACTGAGTCGGACGCGGTTGCTGACGCAGCTGCCACAGCTGACACCGCTGAGACGACTGCGACGCAAGACGCCGACCTGCCCCACGACGACGTATCGACAGCCACGTCCACGCCGACGTCCCCCACGGACTCGACTGCGGCCGAGCAAGGCACAACAGAAGAACCCGCTGACGCGACGACAGTCGAGGCGGACGACGCAATTACCGACGACGCGACGATCATCGACGGTGATGGCGGTGACGATGGTGATGGTGTCAGTGACGGTGATGGTGACGGTGAAACTGAGCCTACGCGTGCACACAATGACGTCGAGTCACACGCCGCAGATACCGCCGCCACTGACGCCGAGACCGCACCCGCCTCTGACGGTGCGGACGAACTCAACGTCCCGACGGACGAGGACGGCAACCCAGTCACCGACGACGGCGAGATACTCGAGGACGAGCCAGCACACGCCAGCGCGGGTGGCGACAGCGACCGCGAGCACGGCGAGTGGCCAGACTCCGACGACGTCGGCCCGCCAGTCGACGAGGAAACAGATACCGAACACGAAGAGTGGCCCGACACGGGCGAGCAGGTCGATGACGATGCAGTCGTTCTCGAACACGACTCGACGGCCTACGAAGATGACTCGGCAGCCGATGCCAGAACAGCGACCGTCGACGCCACTGACCACGAACAGTTCGGTGGATCGCAGGATGCCGGGCAGCGCGATGAGCCAGTGAGCGAATCGAACGCGACCGGGTTTGGGGCGACGGCCGGAACAGGTACCGATACTGGTGGCGGTGACACGACCGCCGCTGCAGCTGAAGCGGAGGCCGAGATGGCCGAAACAGGGAGCGGCATCGAACGCGTCGGAGACGCCCCCGCCCCCGGCGACGCTACCCATCCAGACGACGACGTGCCGAGCGAGTTCTACTGTCCACGCTGTGAGTTCGTCGTGAGCAGCGACCGCGGCTCGCTTCGGGCAGGCGATATCTGTCCGGAGTGTCGGAAGGGATACCTCGGCGAACGGGCCAGACAGTAACCGACAATCGCGTTCATCGCTTGCTGCAGTTTCACTCTCGGAATCGATGACGGGCAATGCACGCCGTCGGTTTTATTTTTCTCACGAGGTCGGACTGGCGCATCACGTACGGACAGCGTACTATCCGACAGCAGACCGTCCGAGGCGTCTGCTGGCCGCCGAGATGGCTGCGAAAAGACACCGTCTGTGAGCACGTGTGGGAACGCCCACTTCGTGTTCGCGCGACCTGTTGGGCACCAATAACGTCGGCTATGAAAAGAGGTAAACACTCCGCCGTGTATCTCCAAGCCATGAAGGAGTACAAGATGCGTCGCGGTGAATATCTCGAGGAGCGAATCCCCGACATGGAGTCGACCGTCGTGGACTACTTCGGTCCAATTACCGAAACGCAGGAGTTCAAGGGCAGCGACCTCTTCGTCATCGGCGAACCCGACAACCCCGTCTTCGAGAAAATCGTCGTCGGTACCGTCGAGTACTCCGGCAAGAAGGATAAACTCGCCGTCGAATTCCACGAGCGCGACCCGACCGAACTCGGTCCGGACGAACTCGAGGCCGCAGGCGAGGCCGTCGACGCAAAGAACGACTTCCTGCTCGAGGCGACCGGCCGTGACGCCAAGGCTCGTCGCGATTCGCTGAAGCGCTCGGTCGAAGACGACCCGGACCACGACTTCTAACAACCGATTTACTGTGGGTGCGCCAGAGGCGCACCTCGACAAACCGTTTCTGAGAGACACTCCACTCGCTGTTCCGGACACGTAGCGTTCTCCGGGTATCGTCGACCCGCTTGCCCCACACAGCACACAGTCGGTGCGATGACGATCCGTCCCCGTTCTGTCGCGTCGGGAAGTCTCTGTGAATTCGCAAGCCGTTTGCACGCCATCGTGAAATTGAGGGCAGTCACCGTGAGCGGACGTGCCGAGCGAATCCGAATCCAAGTTCGAAATCGCTATTTGGCTCACGTCGAAGCATACAGATAATGGATCTCGCAGCGTTCCTGCTCGCGACGGCGGTCGCACACGTCGGCTTTGCGATATTCGTCGCCGCACACGCCCGTCTGACTGACCAATCAGCCGGAAACTGGCCGTACATCACGCTCGCACTCGGTCTGGCAGGTATCGCCGGCTATTTCTTTTACGACGGGAGCGACGGCGCGATCTAGCGATAGCGAGCAGTCGTCTGTCACGACCGATCCATCAACCGCGTCTATCCACTTACTGATCATCGCCGAGACGGCAATATGTCTGGAAAAGCGCGCGTCACTCAGGCCAGGAAGACGTGTCGCGGTCGGTCCGCGAGCACGTCGCGACCGAACTCGACGGTCTCTGCGAACTCGTCGCTACGGAAGAACTGCATGGCGTCCTCGCGGGAGTCCCAGCGACTGGCGATGAACATGTCGTTCTCGTCCTCACGGTTCACGAGCAGGTCGGACTTGCGGTGACCGTCCATCTCCGCGAGAATCGACGCTGCATCGTCGAAGACGCCGATGAAGTCCCCACGGTGCTCGGGCTTGACGGTGTAGAACATCCCCATCGTGCCCCAGGAATCGTCCTCGTCGTCACCAGCCTGGCGAACGATATCCGGCAGGTCAGCGAGAAAGCCGGCCGCCGTGTTTGCCGCACGGTCTGTCTCCCAGAGGCTGACGACCGCGGTTTCCGCGTCGGAGTCGTCGTTCTGGGGCTCGTAGACGGCCGTTTTCACGTGCGTATCGTAGTGATCGAAGTTCGTCCGTAGCCCCTCAACCTCCTCGAAGAGTTCGCCTGCGTCGGCCGCGGAGTAGAGCACGACCGCGTGGACATCCTCGCCATGTGGCTGGCCCGCGTAGACGCCGAGTTCCTCGAGTTCGCTTCGGACGCTCTCATCGTCCTCGTCGGCGCCGGCGTCATCGTGCGGATCGCCGGAGCCGTGGCCGTGGCCGTGGCCGTGGCCGCTATCACCGTGGTGGTGGCCACTCGAGTCGCTACCATGGCCGTGGCCATTCCCATTCCCATGCCCATGCCCACCTGCATGCTGATGACCGGACGTCTGTTCCTGCGGGACCTCCTCACCCGCAAGGAACGCACCCAGGTTTGCCGGCGGGAACCGCCGCGCCGAGAGGAATCGACCGAACTCGGCGAAAGCTGAACTCGAGGGATCGAAGCGCATCTCGGTGAGCAGTTCCTTCACGTCCGTTGGGTCGTCCGCAAAGAGGGTCACACCCCACTCGAAGTCATCCAGGCCCACACTTCCCGAGATGATCTGGGTCACGCGCCCGGCGTAGTTCCGACCGAGTTCGCCGTGACTCGAGAGGTGGTCTGCACGCTCGTCGAACGGCAGGTCATACCAGTTGTGCTCCGGGCCGCGGCGCTTGTCCATCGGATAGAAGCTGACGAACTCGCTGTCCGGAATCGTCGGCTTCAGGCGGGACTCGATATAGCGCTTCGTGCCAGTGTCCTCGATCTCGCCGTCCTCCTCGAAGTACTCCTGGGACATGTAGCCTGAGACCTCGGTCACGGAGAGATACGAGTCTGCGCGCTCGGTGAACTCGGCGAGCGCAGTCTGCTCAAACTGGCGCTCGAGTGTATCAAGCGCTGCGAGCGTCGGACGGAGGTGCAGGAGCAGCAGGTCAGCCTTGTGGCCGAGTACGGAGAACACTGCAGAGTCACCCTCCTCGGCGTCTGCAACGTCGTTTGCGGCCGTAAGATAATCGATACCTTCCTCGAGTGCTCGGGAGCGGCGGTGTTCGGGGGCGTCGCGCCAGGCGTCCCAGTCGATCGAGCGGAAATCGTGCAGGACGTACCAGCCTTCGTCGGTCTGTGGCGGTTGGCGTCGTTCCATACGCGCGGCTTGGGGCGGCGAAGCCAAGAAGGAACGGGTTTCGTTCGCGCAAAAACGGTCCGAGGCGATACCCGGCCGCGAAACCGGCGACCAAACCCGGCGACCGAAACCCTTTACGTATATCCGTTTAAATCTCGTGTCATATGCGGAAAAGTGGACCGCCGAAGGGACTCATCGCCTACCTCGTTCTCGAGTTACTCGAGGAGAAGCCTCGGTACGGGTACGAAATTCTCAAAGAGATTCGCGACATCAGCGGCGGTCACTGGGAACCATCCTACGGCTCCGTCTATCCGATTCTCTACAAGTTCGAAGAGAAGGGGTGGGCCGAGCGTATCGAGCGCGAGGACGAGCCCGACCGCAAGTACTTCGAACTCACCGATTCGGGCTACGAGGAACTCGAGGAGCGACGCGAGAGCAGCACCGAGAAGGCACGCGATTTCGCGGACGTGATCCTCGGTTTCTTCCACGTCTATGCGGCGTTTTCGACGGACGAACGATTCGAAATTCCCGATGTAGAGGGCGAGTGGCAGTTCAACGAGGACTTCAGCCGCTGGGTCGTCGAGCAGGTGGTCCGACACCACGAGCACTATTTTGATACCGAGTTCGAGCGCATCGAGGCGACGCCCGAGGAGTTCTACGAACGCCGGGGAATCGAGACGGACGGCAAGTAGCGAACGGCAAGTAGCGGGCGGCGTGGAGCAGTACGTCCGTCGGGCGGAATTGTTGCTGGAGGCGGTGTTGGTGTCGGTCAAACTCGAAGAGACAAGAGCAAGACTGCGTACACGTGCAACGAGCTGTGACGGCGAGCTGTGACGATCAGCCCGCCAACCAGCCCTGCGCGAACAACATCGCGAGGAAGCTGATCAACATCGTTAGCCCCACAGAGGTGGTCACGATGCGAACCATCCCACGGTTCGCCTCAATTGGCAGTCGGGAGATTACCGCCTCTGTACTGGTCCGAAGGATGTGCCCGCCATCGAGCGGGAACGCCGGAATGCAGTTGAAGAACCCAAGCTGAACGTTGATCCAGCCGGTCCAGAACAGCAGGTTCGCGAGGACGAATATCGTCCCGTCACCCAGCGCGGCGAGCGACCCCTGCACCTCATAGAAGTTCTGCACACCGCCGGTGAAGCCGGCGAAATTGAACGGGAGAATCCCGACAACGCCGATCAGTGGCAACAGGAGTGCGAGACCGATCTTCCCGAGGAACGTGTCCGTCACCGCGCCGTAGCTGCTCTCACCGCCTCCGCCGAGGACGGCGAGGTACTCTTCTGCGGGGTAGAGCTGTACGCCGAGGTCGTTCAACTCGAGTCCAGACGTTCCCAGCGCGCCCTGGATTCCCAGGAACGCGCTGCCGGGCTGTTGTGGGTGCTCGCCGAGGGTGACTTCTGCCTCATCGCGTTCGCCGTCGGCGTAACTCACGACGGACAGTTCGTCGCCAGGCTCGGCATCTGCGAGCTGGGACTCGAGTCCCGCGTAGTCGTGGACGCGTTCGTCGCCGATGGTGGTGATGATGACGACGTTTCCGGCCTGGCCGGTTGCGTCGTCGAGCGGTTCGCCGTCGGCGACCTCGACCGCTGCGCCGATCGGTACCTCGGTGTCGGTTTGCTCGTCGGTGTCCGCCGGCTGGACGGTGAGCGTCGCGGTGTGGTCATCGCCGACAGCGTCGATGAAGCCCTGTTCAGTCCCGACGGCGTCGCCGTCGACGGCGACGATCTGATCGCCGGTCGAGAGGTCAGCCGGACCGCCGTCGATCGCAGCGGTGACGAGCAACGAGCGGTCGACAGAGACTGTTTCCTCGCCGTCGAGTTCGACGGTCACTTCGTCACCGCCGGACTCGAGTTGCGCCATGAGGTCGTCGTTGTCATCTACTGCGTCGCCGTCGATGGCGGTGATCCGGTCGTTCGGCTCGATACCGGCGTCTTCGGCGGGTGAGCCAGGTGCGACGCCGCCGACGGCAGCACCGGGGGCGACGGCGATCGCGCCGACAATAGGACCGAAGAGGAGCGCGAAGGCGATGATCGTGACGGCGAAGTTGTTCGTCACGCCAGCCGCGAACATCCGCGTCTGGCCGCCACGGGAGGCGTCCTTGCTACTCTCCTGGTCGGGCTCGACGAACGCGCCGAACGGGATGATCGCGAGCATCGCGATTCCCATCGAGTTGATGTCGATGTCCTCGACGCGACAGAGCAGTCCGTGACCACCCTCGTGGACGACGAGACCGACGAGCAGGCCGAAAACGATACCCGGCGTCGCAGAGAGCGGCAGGAAGTCATTGACGCCCGGGATAACGAGGACGTTCCGTGGCTGCTGGACGCCGCCAGTGGGCTGTGGCGTCGTGAGAGCAGCGACTGCCGCGAGCAACAGGAAAACGAACATCGTCGCCATGACGACGACGGCGATCCCGATACCGATATTCGCCCACGCCCGCCAGAACCGTTTCGGCCCGGAGAGCCAGTCGAGAAACTCCCGACCGCGTTTCGTATGGAAGGTAAGAATCGGACCCTGTGCTCCGACGAATGCGGGGAGCAGATCCAGTTTCCGGAGTGCGATAATCCCGGCCCAGTAGAGCAAGAGCCCCACGACGACCCACGTGAGTAGCTCCGACCCGAAGAGTTCGGGAACCGAGACGACAGCTGGCGTGCCGTAATCCATCGACAGTAATTCAGCGCGGTGTTCTCAAAGGGCTTTTGTCTGGCGTTGCCTCACCACATCTGATAGTTTTCACCGCGTTTGTGAAGAAGCGAGCTGCCAGAATGGGGTCGGCTCGTACCCGGATCCCGTCGAGCGCTGGTGAGAACCGTCGAATGTCGTCTAGCGCTCCCGGCGAAGCCGCGCGACGACGAACTCCTGGTCTACTTTCGCCAGGAACGGCCCGAGCTTCGGACCCTGCTCCTCGTCGAAGAACAACCGGTAGCCCGCACCGAAGAACTCGCCGGTGTCGATGTCGTTGCGCTTTGCCGTCTCGTAGATTTCGCCCTGGATTTCCTCTGGGTCGTGACCCGCCTCGATGAAGTCCGCGAGTTCGGCGAGGGCGTCCTCAGTCTCGGCGTCGAACTCGTGATCTGGAATCTCGGTGCGCTTGAGTTCGTAATCGAACTCGTTCTCGGTTCGGCGCGCCCAGTTGCGGGCGCGCTCGACTCGCGCGAGCGCCTGTTCGACCGCCCACTCGGGCGCGTCGTCCGGAATGTGTCCCTCGCGGCGGGCGATTTCCTCGCGCAGGTCCGGATCGTCCGTCATGCCAAGCACCGCAGCGAAGGTGTAGGGGAGACGGATGCGCTCCTCGCGAACCTCCTCTACGACGAGCGGGTAGACACGGTCAGCGAAGGCCTGTTCGTCCTCAGTCGCCTCCGCAACTTCGCCGAAGTAGGTCGCCTCGAAGCGGTCGAACTCGTCGACCAACTGGTCGAGGCGTTCGATGCTGAAGTCCCGCGCTCGCGAGGGATCCTTCGCAAAGAAGTACCGGAGGACCTCCGGCTCGAGTAACTCGAGTACGTCCGAGACGAGAATTACGTTCCCTTCGGAGGAGGAGAACGGCTCGCCGTCTAAGGTGAACCACTCGTAGACCATCGGAACGGGCGGCTCGATATCGAGGACGTTGCGAGCGACATCGTCGCCGCTCGGCCAGGAGCCTTCGGCGTGGTCCTTGCCGAAAGGTTCGAAGTCGACGCCGAGGACGCCCCACTGGCCGGGCCACTCGAAGCGCCAGGGCATCTTGCCCTCGCGAATGGTGGCGGTTCCCTCGTGACCACAGCCGTCGATGGTGCGGTCGCCGGCGTCCATGTCGGTACAGCGGTAGTCGACGGTTGGGAGGTCGCTCTCTTCCGGCTCCAGCGTGACATCCGTCACCGTCTCCGTAACCTTGCCACACTCCTCGCAAATCGGGTTGAACGGGATGTACTCCTCGTCGACCTTGTCCTGATACTCGGCGAGGACTTCCCGTGCGCGGTCACGATTTGCCAGCGCGTGACGAGTGACGTCGTCGAACGTGCCGTCCGTGTAGAGGTCTGTCGTCGAGACCATGTCGATCGGCACGTCGACGGCGTCGGCGCTGTCCTGGATAATCGTCGAGAAGTGGTCGCCGTAGGAGTCACAGCAGCCGAAGGGGTCCGGAATGTCGGTATATGGGTGGCCGAGGTTGCGACCGAGCGCACCGGCGTCGACATCGCCGAGGTCGACGAGGTTTCCATCCAGGTCACAGAGTGTGCGTGGAAGCTTTCGCAGCGGGTCGCGGTCGTCGGCAGTGAAGACCTGCCGGACCTCGTGACCGCGTTCGCGCAGGACCGCGGCGACGAAGTAGCCTCGCAGGATCTCGTTGACGTTGCCGAGGTGTGGAACGCCGGAGGGCGAGATGCCGCCCTTGATGACGATTTCCGGCTCGTCCTCGTCCGGGTGCTGGTCGGCGACGCGCGCTTCGACCTGGTCCGCGACGGTGTCTGCCCAGAAGGCATAGCGCATCTCGTCGTCGTCCTGCTGGAGGATGTACGGACTACGGCCGTCGGCGAGGTCGTCCTCACTCATCTTCGTCCTGTGCCCAGTAGGTTGGTTCCTCGCCCGCACTCTCGGGAACCACGTCCGTCCCGTCGTGTTCGCCGTAGCGAACTGCCTTCGCGATCCGATCCGGGTCCGTCCCGTCGAGGACGATCGTGCGCATGCCCGAGCGCTCGATGATCTTCGCCGCGAGCAGGTCGACCGGTGCAGACGCACCGGCGTTCATCTCGAGTCCGGCGATGACGTCGACGAGTTCGTCCGCGCGAAGGTCGTCGTACTTCGTCGCGTCGTCGTCTTCCTTCGGGTCGGCGCTGTAGACGCCGGGGACGCTCGTCGCGTAGACGAGCAGGTCGGCGTCGATGTACTCCGCGAGCGCGGCACCGACGGCGTCGGTCGTCTGTGCCGGTGCAACGCCGCCCATAACGGAGACGTCGCCACGGCGAAGCGCCTCGCCGGCCTCGTCGTAGTCTTCGGCGGGCGCGGTGACGGCGTCCTCGCCGAGCGCGGCGATGAGCAGGCGCGCGTTCAGGCGCGTCACGTCGATGCCGAGCTGGTCCAGTTCGATCTCGTTTGCCCCCAGTCCGCGGGCGGCGCCGATGTACTCGCGTGCGACACCGCCGCCCCCGACGACGGTGCCGACACGACAGCCGTCCGCGACGAGGTCCTCGACGACGGCCGCGTGTTCGGCCACCCGATCGGTCCCGAGCTCCGGGACGAGCACGCTGCCGCCGATAGAAACGACCACTTTCATGCTAACCCGGTGTAACCGGGTTGCTATCTTAAGGGTTGCCAACTCCGCGGCGACTGTGGGGTTCCAGCACCGCGAACGCGTCGGTATTTCGATGGGTTCAGCCGACTCGTCAGATCCCCAACCAGGTTTCCATCAGGTTCCTATTAGGCCCACACTGGGCACCCGTCAAGTCCCTATTAGGCCCACACCAGGCCCGTATCAAGCCCACACCAGCCCCTCACCCAGTGTCGAGTTCGAGGACCAGATCCGCGCCATCCTGCTCGAACGTCGTTCCGTAGCGCGCCGACAGCGACCGCATCCGTTGCCGGGCCCACGTCGCTGCCTCCGCACTCGCCGTCGAGACAGTACACTCGCTGATCTCGGTCGGGACAAGCCGAAGTTCGACCGGCTCGCCCACATCGGTCACCGAAAGCACGAACAGGAAGCTCCGGTCGTTTTGTAGCTCCGGATCGACGGCGTAGTCGTCGACGAAATCGCCCGCATCGTAGACGATCGGCCGACCGTCGTGGAGCTCGATACCGTGGAAGACGTGGGCGCTATGGCCGTGGACGAGGTCGACGCCCTCCTCGACCAGCCAGCGGCCGAACTCACGGAACGACGCAGACGGTTCGGTAACCATGTTCGGCCCCCAGTGAAGGGACGCGACGAGGAGGTCAGGATTCGATCGGCGCGCGCGGTCCAGTGCCTCTCGGACGCGCCGTTTCGTCTCCTCGTCCCCGACATCGATTTCGATCCACGCCGTGCCGGGCGTCTCCTCGTCGGCCGCATACTCCGGCGTATTGTCGGTGAACGAGACGACGGCAATCTCGCAGTCGCCGATAGATCGCACGGCCGGCTCGAGTGCCTCGTCGATCGTCTCACCAGCACCCGCGTGTGCGATGCCCGCCTCGTCCAGCGTGGCAAGCGTGTCCCGCAGCGCGATCGTCTCGTAGTCGAGGACGTGATTGTTCGCCAGCGCACAGACGTCGACGCCGACGGACTCGAGTGCGGGAATCGCCCAGTCGGGGTCCGCACGGAAGTGAAACGGTCGATAGGTTCGCTGCCACTGCCGGCCGCGCGTCGAGAGACAGCACTCGAGATTGATTACGAGTCCGTCGAGTTCGCGGAGCTGGTCGCTGACGGAGCCCCAGACAGCATCCGGGGCGCGACGACGTGTCCGCTGACGGGTGTCGACGAGCCGCCCGAGCATTACGTCGCCCGTAAAACCGATTCGAGTCGGCGATTGCTGGCCCATAGTCGACCGTCGACGCGAACGGACAAAGCGCCGGGGGACGCCTGAACTGGGCTGCGGCGACAGCTACAAAGTCAGACCGGACTATATGTCGACCATGCACGTACTCGGGATCCTCGATCACGGCGTCGACGAGACGACGCTCAACAGCGTCGTCGATCGAGCCGTCGACGAACTCTCACAGGCTGGCCGCGTCGGCGTCGTCCGCTACGACGCGACGATCGCTGACGGCACCCACGAGACGCTCACCATCGGCGGCGACGTCACGTATGGGCTCGGTGCTGACGGCGACTGGACCGCAACTGGCACCGGACTCTCCGTTCAAGACGCAGTCGACCAGCTCGCAATCAACTGCGACTACGGCGTCGTTGTCGGTGTTCCATCGCTCCAGCGGCGGTATCCGACGCTCGTCGTTGGTGGTGGCGATAGGAGCAGTGATGGCAGCAACAACGAATTACGCGACGCCAATCGCGGCCGCAACCGCGACCACGACCAAGGCCAAGGCCAAAGCCACGATCACGATCACGGCCACGACCACGAGCACATCAAAAACACGCTCGCAACAATAAACACCGCAACCGATCTCAACACGCTCGATCTCACCGCCGCACTCGAGTCCACCGAGCCACACCGGACACTCGAGTCCCTCGTCGCCGAGGTCAAACAGTCACCTCAAGCGCCTCGCGCCGGCGCAATCGCGACGTTTACGGGTCGTGTCCGGCAGAAGGACGCCGAAGACGACACGCCGACGGAGTACCTCGAGTTCGAGAAGTACGAGGGCGTAGCGGACGAGCGCATGGCTGCACTCGAGTCGGAACTCGAGGCGCGTGAGGGCGTGTTTGCAGTCGAACTCTACCACCGGACTGGCGTCGTCGAGGACGGTGAGGATATCGTCTTCGTCGTCGTCCTTGCAGGACATCGCGAGGAGGCGTTTCGGACCGTCGAAGATGGAATCAATCGTCTGAAGGACGAAGTGCCCCTGTTCAAGAAAGAAGTGACGCTCGAAGACGAGTTCTGGGTTCACGAACGCTCGTGAGAAGAGGGGACATTATTACACGTATATACCGTTCGAATCCACAGTGAATCGAGTTCAGTCAGGAGCAGAATACCGTCCCCATCTATCAGTACTGAAGGTGGTTTACGATGTCGGTAACGAAACGAGATAATACGTTAGCAGCCGTTTTAAAATTTCTAGAGCATTTTGAGAGAGTCTCGCGACCCATCGGTAAACCAAGGTGAAACGTTACAGCGGACTCGTCACACTGAACGCAACCGAAATTTCACTAACCATCCACCCTTTATAACATGTTACCGGAGATAGTGGTTGATGTCGATGAGCACGACAGCCCAACCCTCCACGGAAAGCAAAGAACACCGCCTGAAGCGATACCTTCGCGAGCGCGCCGAAGACGGCGAGCTCTACTTCAAAGGGAAGTTCATCGCCGACGACGTCGGCATGTCCCCGAAGGAAATCGGCGCGCTCATGGTCAAACTCTCGGAGTCGGCAAACGACCTCGAGATTGAGAAATGGTCCTACACGAGCGCGACCACGTGGCGCGTCGAACCTGCCTGAGTCGATCTCCCGTCGACACAGCGGCCACCTGTTCCCGGGTCGAACGGGTTTCGCTCGGAGTTCGGTCCCCACCTCCGGCGTGTCCCCGCTTTACACCCGTTCGCCGTGATCCACGGTACGAACCCGGAACTGAACAACCGCACCTGTTCGGACTGCAGACACCCCACAGGCACACCACCAATCCGTCGCGTGCCACCACGACAGACACACCCCAGACGCGAGCCAGATCGGTCCCTCGACCAGGTCCGGGCTCGCGTCACCATTCTCGCATGTGCGTACCAGACACGAGTACAGCGACAGCGGTCTCACCCTGGTGCGTGCCAGCGGTAACGCCAACGGCAACCCCAAAACGAGGCCGCCGCCGAAGATGGGACGCGGCTAACAGGAACTGACCAACTGCAGTCGATTTATACGAACCCGTGATGAATCACTGGTGATGGACGACCGCGCTTCGTCCGAGCCCGACTCTGGCCCCAATCCAACACGTCGAGCGACGGCTACGAACGGGCAGACCGTCGACGGCCCCCCAATCGAGCGCATCGAATCCGTGTTCGCAGTCTACGACGTCCACATCGACGGCGATCAGCTCGTCTACTACGGTGATCCCCTCGAGCCGCCCGAGGAGTTACTGGAAGAGCTGTGGCCTGTCTTCCGCTCGCACGGCTACGAACCGCGCTTTTCGACACGCTACGGCGAGTACGTCCTCGTCGCCGAGCCAACAAGTGTTGGAATCAACGGCATTCCATGGACGAACATCCTGCTACTGCTCGCAACCGTCGTCTCGACCCTGTTCGCCGGCTCGATGTGGTACCACATCGATCCCATCTCGAATCCGACAGAGATGTGGCGCGCCTGGCCGTTCACCGTCGCGATTCTGGGTGTCCTCGGCGTCCACGAGATGGGCCACTACGTGATGAGCCGCTACCATCAGGTCGACGCCTCACTGCCGTACTTCATCCCCGTTCCGACACTCATCGGAACCATGGGCGCGGTCATCAAGATGAAAGGCCGAATGCCCGATCGTAAGGCCCTGTTCGATATCGGCGTCGCCGGCCCGCTCGCCGGACTGATCGCCACCATCGGTGTCACCATCGTCGGCCTCCACCTCCCGCCGACGGTCGCCCCCGATAGCGTCGTCCAGGATACCAATGCGATCCAGATCCAGCTCGGCTACCCACCGCTACTCGAGTTACTCGCCGCTGCCTTCGATCAGCCGTTGTACCGTGACGATCCGGCACGAGCGGTGAACCCGGTGGTCATCGGCGGCTGGGTCGGGATGTTCGTCACGTTCCTGAACCTGATTCCGGTGGGCCAACTCGATGGCGGGCACATCCTGCGCGCGATGACAGGGCGGTTCCAGGAGACGATCGCGGCGCTGGTTCCGGGCGTTCTGTTCGGCCTTGCGGCGTACCTCTACTACGTCAGCGGGCACAGCGGGAACTCGGTGCTCATCTGGGCTGTCTGGGGGCTGTTTACGGCGGTACTCGCCTCCGTCGGGCCCGCCCATCCGGTGCGTGACGACTCGCTCGGGACTGGCCGATTCGTCCTCGGCCTCATTACGTTCGTCCTCGGCGTGCTCTGTTTCATGCCGGTGCCGATCGAGATTATCGAGTGAGACGACTACTGTTGACACTGTGTGCCAGTAGAAACGCAGTGTTCCATCATCGACTCCAGAACTAGTCGCAGCCGTGCGTAAAGCCTCGATCCGGCAGCGCCTCTCCGTCCATCGTAATTCCGTCCTCGCGTGGAACCGCTGAACCGAGCACCGAAATCGATACGGGCGTCACCTCGCGAACCCCCGCTAACGCCCCCTCGGGAATCGTCGCGACGAGTTCGAAGTCCTCCCCGAACGTGGTCGCCTGCTCCAGCGCTTCCTCGTCAGTGTCGGTGACCTCGCGCAGTGACTCCGCGATCGGAACACGGGACGCGTCGACTTCGAATCCGCACCCGCTCGCCTCTCCCAGCTGATGGAGCGAGCGCGCGAGCCCGTCACTCGAGTCCATCATCGCCGTGGCGTGGAGTGCCAGCGCGCGCCCAGCCTCGATTCGCGGCTCGAACTGGAACAACTCGTTCGCGCGCTCGTGCTTGTTCTGCCCGAAGTACTCGAGTGCGGCGGCGCTGCGGCCGAGGGTGCCGGTGACGCAGAGAAGATTGCCCGAGTTCGCGCCGCTTCGTGGGACCGGCTGGCCGTCAAAGCGACCGATCGCAGTCGTCGTCACTGTAAACTCGTCGTGCCCGTCGAGGTCGCCGCCGACGTAGTCGGCACCGACGAGGTCACAGACATCGCGCGCGCCGCGAACGAAAGCGAGGAGTTCCTCGCCGTCGAACTCGGGAGCAGCGTAGGCGGCGACCGCAGCAACCGCCTCAGCACCCATCGCGGCCACGTCCGAGAGCGAGGCCCCGACGGCGCGCCAGCCGGCTGTGTAGCGGGTCGTCCCCGCCGGAAAGTCCGTCGTCTCGTGGAGCATATCCGTCGTCACCACGAGGTCGTCGACCACGGCGGCGTCGTCGCCGGCGTACTCGAGTTCGTCCGCGAGTAGCGCCAGGGCGGCGCGTTCGTCCATACGCCTCGTTTCTACTCGAGTGCGAAAAACCGTCCGGGTTTCGGGTGTGGTCGGTGGATCGGTCGATGGGCGTGTGAACCGACATCCCGCTCGGATCGGATACGATGGTCTTAAATGCCGCGACAGGGAACCAAACGGCAATGGCTACGATGTATGACGTTCCGGCGGACGACCTCATCGAGGCGCTCGCTGAGGACCTCGCGGACCGACTCGACGAACCGGACTGGGGAGAGTTTGCAAAGAGCGGCGTCGACCGAGAACTCCCACCAGAACAGGAAGACTTCTGGGCAACCCGCGCTGCAAGCCTCCTTCGCAAGGTCGCAGACCGCGGCCCTGTCGGTGTCGAGCGACTCTCGACCGAGTACGGCGGCGGCAAGAACGGTTCGAACCGCTACCAGGTCGCACCGGACAAGCGCGCTGACGGCTCGAAGAACCTGATCCGAACGATTCTCCAGCAACTCGAAGAGGAGGACCTCGTCGAAACCGCAGAGGGTGAGGGTCGCCGAATCACCGCCGAGGGCCGCAGCCTGCTCGACGACACTGCCGGCAACGTCCTCGAAGACCTCGACCGTCCGGAACTCGAGCGCTACGCGTAAGTACGGTTTACGCTGATCGAGATTTTTGCAGTCCAGGATGAAGTTGTGAGCCGACGCTGTGGCTTCCGAACTGCGGCTGTGCTGTCTCTCTGCGTCCGATCGGGAGACGCAACGAAACCGGACCGCACCGAACCGCACAAACGCAGCGTCAGCGGCCGCGTCCGAAATCATTTTCCACCTTGCAGGACAAGCTGTTCGTATAGCTATGAGCGGCTCACCAGACGAGGAGAAACTCGAGGAGCTTCGCCAGAAGAAGATGGAACAGCTCCAGGACCGCGCCGATTCCCAGCAAGGGGGCGAAGAACAGGAAGCCGCCCGCCAGCAGGCGGAAGCCCAGAAGAAGGCCGTCCTGCGCCAGCATCTGACCGACGACGCCCGCAAGCGGCTCAACACGGTCAAGATGAGCAAGCCACAGTTCGGCGAACAGGTCGAACGCCAGGTCATTAGTCTCGCCCGCAGCGGCCGTCTGCAGGGCAAGATCGACGACGAGAAGATGAAACAGCTCCTGCAGGAACTCAAGCCCGACTCGAAGAGTTTCGACATCCAGCGCCGCTAACGTGGGAGCAGGCATGGACCTCGGACTGCTCTACAGCGGAGGGAAAGACTCGACGCTCGCCGCGCTTCTCCTCGACGAGTTCTACGACGTCACCCTCACCACGGCACACTTCGGCATTAGCAACGACTGGAAACACGCCCGCGAAACCGCCCGCGCCACCGGCTTCGAGTTCGAGCGCCTCGAACTCGATCCTGACGTAGCCCGCGAGGCCGTCGACCGGATTCGGGAGGACGGCTTCCCGCGCAACGGCATCCAGCACGTTCACCAGCACGCACTCGAGACGCTCGCCGCAGGACGGTTCGATGCGATTGCAGATGGTACCCGGCGCGACGATCGGGTCCCTACTGTCTCGCGCGCACAGGCCCAGAGCCTCGAGGACCGCCACGGCGTCGATTACATCGCGCCGCTGTCCGGCTTCGGTCGGACGGCCGTCGATCGACTCGTGGAGGATCGCCTCGACGTGACGGTGGGTCCAAGTGAGGAGATCGACCGCGCAGACTACGAGGCAGAACTTCGGGACCTCATCGCCGAGAAAGACGGGCCGACTGCGGTTACGGACGTGTTTCCGGACCACGAGCAGACGTACGTGACCGACGTTCGGTGACGAGCCGGCCACACTGGGACCGAGATTCGGGCAAGGCCAGTTTCGGCGTCGTGCCTGGTTTCCAACAGGTTCAGATGTCGACTACACGTCGTGAATCGAAACGATCGTCTCATCCTCGAGGTCGACCCGGACGACGTGCGAAGGAGTCCGTTCGTTGACGCCACGGAGTTCGACGATTGCTCTGTCAGTCCGATACGAACCATCTCGAGTGACAACGATGGAATCAGTGGATTCCGTCACTTCGAAATCGATCTTCTCGGTGTCGTCGGTCTCGTTCAGGGACAGCGCTACCTGTTCGACCGGTGAGACGGACAGTTCGTAGTCGTCGCGTTCGTGAAGATACTGCTGGACAGTATCGTTGCTCGTTGCAGTTTCGATCGCTTGTTCGCGGTCATCGGCGTGTATCGGCTCTTGCTCTTCGGTCGTAATCGTATATTCGCCGTCGGTTTCGACGATTTCTACGGTCGTCACGTTCGATAAATCGTCACTGACAGTGTAGGATTCACCACCCTGGGACAGCGTCATGTGCTCGTTCGTGACCGAAATCTCGGTGTGATCTCCACCCGAACTGGCGATTGCAAGCGCTGTCCCCGTCCCAGCAATTGCCACTACCAGAATGGCCACTCCGAGAACGGTAGTGCGAGTGGGTTCGATCATACCAACGTATCGACCGGAACAGTCAATCAACGTTTCGAGAAACAGGTATGAAACAAGTTGGAAACTAGTTGTAGCGCCGTTTCACGAAGACTATTAGAGGGACTTGATCGATACGGCGTCTATGAGAAATATATCCGGCTGGCAACTACTTGCAGCTGTCATATTTCTAGCGGCGACACTCGTTTTCACGGTGCAACTTATCAATCCGACACCAGTCGTGGTCTCGGTCGGCGACAACGGATCGGACGTCGTCGAAGCGGGTGAACAGTTTCGTTACACCGAAGTCGGGATTATCACGGTCGCCGCATGGCTTATGGGAGCGAGTATGCTGTATCTCGTCGTCAGTGTGGAACGCGATACGATACTGACGAAACCGACGACCGCCACATCATCAGCGGCATCGTCCGTGGGGTCCGACGGTGCAGAACGATCCGTCCACCTCGAGTTTGCGGACGATACGAACTCTCCAGTCGAACAACATCGAACTCAGTTCAACGAAACGACCGACCGACTCGACAATACTGAACGGGAGATTTATTCTATGGTCCTCGATGCCGACGGCGAAATCCAGCAACGAAACATCGTCGCTAACACCGATTTCTCGAAAGCGACGGTCACGCGGACGCTCGACTCCCTCGAGGCGAAAGGCTTACTCGAACGGAAACGACAGGGTGTTGGAAACGTCGTCGTCCTCCAGGAAACCGTCTCACCGTGAATGGCGTCGCAAATCTGGATCGGCAGGTTACACTCACCAAAACCTCCACATTCTCGCTCCATACGGTCCTCAAGCCGCAGATACACAGGTGTGGAACCAGTTTATAACCAGTTCTATTTTGTTACCAATCAAGACTTATCATGTCTTTCAGTCAACGATCTCTCGAGAGCGATTCGATAGAGTCCCCTCGCACGTCGACTTCGGTTGCTGCCGGACAAGCCACTGTACAGACCGGTCGCACTCGAGACGCGATCGGGTGTGTGCTAACGGTGTCTGGTAGTGAGACGTCACAGGAGACCCGCCAGAGATCGCTCTCGTGACACCCCACAGTAAGAGACCATGAAAAAAGTACTGACAATCACACTGGCGCTTACGATGTTGCTCGCAGTCGCTGCGGGCGGCGCTATAGCGACAGAACAGACGACTGAATCACAAACGATCGAGTTCGGCGAGTTCGAGATCGATCTCGTGCAATCGGACACAGACTCGACCGAAACGGAGTCAGACGAGACGACATCGGTCGATCTGAACGAGTGGAACAACGATAGTAACGACGCAGACTCGCCCGATGGAAGCACGAACGGGTTACAGACGGTCTCGATCGACGAGCTCGACCTCGATCTGATCGAGGCAGACGATGGCTCCTCCGAACCGGTCGAATCCACGATAATCGACCTGGAAGAGTGGACCGCCGCGGAGAAACCGACCGAGGCAATCGGTCCCGACTCGTTCAGTTTCTCGGATGCGGTCGAACCGGACGAAGCGAACCTTCACGGTTCGTTCACGTGGAGCGAAGGGGAACGCGTCGAGATTCCCGTCCAGTGGACGCCAGCCGACCAGGACATCGTCGTCGGAATCGTCGACCTCGACCAAGGCGAAGGTCCCGGCGCAGTCGTCAGCAATGGAGCCGACACGGTCGAGTTGACGGTCCCCGAAGACAGCGACGAGTGGGCAGTTATGATCGGTAACCCCGGCGAGAACGCCGGTACGGTGTTCTATAGCGGTAGCGTCGAGGCGTAACGAGGTCCCGTCCCCGCTGACGCGTTTCGAGACGACAGGGCCATACCGGCCACTGTCGGTTCAGTGCCGGGTTCGTGTTCGTTTCCAAATTCTCATCACGATAATCGCGCCCCGTCCTGCGGTCGCGCCGGAAATGACTTACAGCAGACCGTAGCAGGCCGGGAGCGCCACTATAATAACAACTGCACCGATTCACACACTGATCGCACAGCTGTTGCACGATCAGGTGTGCAGTGACTTGCAGTGGCTACTATAGTTGTCGTACTTCTCGTATCGATCGAGCCAGAGGAAAGGATAGAAGTCCGCCCTCGGCGAACCACCAGTCATGTACGACCGGATCAAGGGCTTTCGTGACTTCTATCCCGGCGAGATGGCCGCCAGACGGGCGACCATCGACACGCTGGAGGACACCGCCCGCGGCTACGGCTTCCGCGAGATTGGCACGCCCGCACTCGAGCGCGCCGAAATGTGGACCGACAAGAGCGGTGACGACATCGTCGACGAACTCTACGCCTTCGAGGACCAGGGCGGCCGCCACGTCACCCTGACCCCCGAACTGACGCCGACCGTCGCGCGGATGGTCGTCGCCAAGCAACAGGAACTCTCGAAACCCATCAAGTGGTTCTCGACGCGCCCGTTCTGGCGCTACGAGCAGGTCCAGCAGGGCCGCCAGCGCGAGTTCTACCAGACCAACGTCGACATCTTCGGCTCCTCGGAGCCCGAAGCAGACGCCGAAATTCTCGCCTGGGCCGCAGACGCGATGACCAACCTCGGACTCACCGGCGAGCACTTCGAGTTCCGCATCTCCCACCGCGATATTCTGGGCGGGGTTCTAGAGAGCTACGACGCCGACGTCGACACCGAGGATGCCATCCGTGCGGTCGACAAGTCGGACAAACTCTCGACCGTGGAGTACCATGACCTGCTGATCGGCGCGGGACTCACGGCCGACCAGGCCGTCGAGTTTGACGATCTCATCGCCGGCGGCGACTTAGAGGACGTCCGGGAGTTCGCAAACACCGAACGCGTCGACGCCGCGGTCGACAACCTCCAGAACGTCCTCGCGGCAGCCGACGACTTCGGCGCGCGCGAGTTCTGTACGATCTCACTCGAGACGGCCCGCGGGCTGGACTACTACACGGGCGTCGTCTTCGAGTGCTTCGACTCCGCAGGCGAGGTCTCGCGGTCGATCTTCGGTGGTGGGCGCTACGACACTCTCATCGAGTCCTTCGGTGGCCAGCCAACGCCTGCGGTCGGTGTCGCACCCGGTCACGCGACGCTCTCGCTGCTGTGCCAGCGCGCTGGTGTCTGGCCCGCAGAGGAGGTCACGACGGACTACTACGTGCTCCAGATCGGCGACACGCGGACAGAAGCCGCACAGATAACCCGAGAGCTGCGCGAGCGCGGGCACGTCGTCGAGACCGATGTCGCCGGCCGGTCGTTCGGTTCGCAACTGAACTACGCGGACTCGATTAACGCCGAAACGGTCGTCATCGCAGGCGAACAGGACCTCGCAAACGACGAGGTGACGATCAAGGATATGGCGTCGGGCGATCAGTTGCAGGTTCCGGTCGAGTCGTTCCCCGGTGAGCACGAGCAGCCGACGCTCGCCGACTTCGAATAACGACGGGACCCACACGCTGTGATTTCGTATGGAACGGCTGGGGAAGTCTTTCTGATGGGAGATCGCTGTCACCACCTCCTCCGTACCACCGCAAAAGCAAGAGTTACGTTCCCCATTTCCGAAAGCAGGAACAGTACCCAATGGTGCGCAACCAGTACGACGTGATCGTTGTCGGGGGCGGGATCGCGGGCTGTTTCGCGGCGGCGACGGCAGCCGCCGAGGGGATCGACGTGGTCCAGTTAGAGCGCAAACCCCGCGAGCAGGGTGGGTTCATCGCCTGTGGCGATGCGATCAAGAGCCCTCGCGATCCACAGAATTACCCAGGGCCGATCGATATGGACGCGATCGCCGACGATGAAGCCGTCCTCGTCGACAACAACATCGACCAGATCGAGTACTGGGACGAAGAACTCGGCGTACGGAAGGTCTTACCCTACAAGGACAGCAGCAACGTCGTCGACCGCTACGAGTTCGGCCAGCGCTTGCTCGAACAGGCAGCCGACTGCGGCGTCGAGCAACACTACGACACGGTGGTCAACGAAGTGACCCAGAACGGACAGGTAACCGGCGTCAAAGCGGTCCGGGACGGTGAGCCTGTCACCTACGAGTGTGACGTGCTGATCGACGCTGCAGGCGCACAGTCGATCCTGCAGGACATGGTCAGCTTCGAGGACCTGGATACCCCCGGCGAGCCGACATTCGAGGTGCCCCACTACACCCACTTCGGATCGGCCTACCGCGAAATCATCGAGACCGAACAGCCGGTCGAATACCACAACGCCATCGTCGGCAAACCCCTAGAGGAGATGGGCTACATCTGGTACTTCCCGCGGACGCCGACCCAGATCAACGTCGGGCTGGGCTTCCAGATGAACAAGGAACCGATCCCGCTCGCTGACCGCCTGCGCCGCGACATCGAGCACCGACACGAGTACCAGGGCGCAACCGTCGCAGAGCGATTCGGCAACACGAACAAGCTCGGCGCGGCGATTGCCCTCCGCCGACCGCTCGACTCGATGGTCGCCCCCGGCTACCTGGCCACAGGCGGTGCAGCGGGGACGACCCACCCGATCACGGGCAAGGGCATCCGCGGTGCGGCCTACTCCGGCTACTCCGCCGGCCGTGCTGCCACCCAGGCCATCGAGGACGGCGACACCTCGGAGGCCGGACTCTGGGAACACAACCGCTGGCTCTACCGCGAGCACGGCGAAGCCGCAAAACTCGCCTCGTGGGACGCGTACAACGTCGCCGCGAGCACCCTCGACGTGAACACGCTGCGGGCCGTCGCCGCACTCCTCCCCGAGGCCGAAATCCGAGAGATCGTCGGTACCTCCACGGAGATAGACAGCCTCAAAAGCAAACTTCTCGTCGGTACCGGCGTCCTCAAGAACTTCGTCTCCGAGTATCGCAAGGACTCCTTCGAGACCCTCGGCATGAGCAAACGCGACCTACTCGAGTCCATTCGCAACGTCAGGAAGACGCGAAATCACGTCGCCAGCTACCAACAGCAGTACGAGGCCTATCCGGCGGACCCGTCGACGTTCGACACGTGGCTCGCAGAGCGCGATCGGATCGATCAGACGTTCTACGACGATCTCGGGATTCCGCCGAGCGAGCAGAAGTACTGAGACGGTCGGTTAAACACCCATCACCAGCACCCAGTCGGAGACGGATTACTGAAGAGAGTATTTTGCATAATCAGACGTCATGTGAGATCGATTCGTTCGAACCGCCAACAGGCGATCACGATCGGCACGGTCCCCCATAGGACCAGTATAGGTACCGAAAGCCACTCCGAGAGGTACCACGGGACGCCGCCGTCGAACACATCTGAAAGGAGTGTCACGGTTGGCATGGGGTCGTCAGTGGTTAGTTTCTCAAGCACGCTGCTGCCGGCGTCGTTGGAATTGGGCAGTCCTGCAATCCAGTTTGTCGCCGCCTGGTACGAATACTGCGGAATAAGCCGTTCCGTAAAGAAATACGGTCCTGGACTCGGGTTCTCGGTGATCGTCGACACCAGTGCCGCGTAGAGATCGTCCCAGAAAAACGGCAGGACCATAAACACCGATAACGCCAGCGTGATCGCCCGACGGCCGGTCTTGGCGATGGCAGAGATAGCGGTAGCGATAGATACCCACATGAGGAGATACACTCCAGAGGCCACCAGAACCGCGATCGTCCGAATCACCGGTGGTGGGCCGTACAGCGCTGTTGAGACGAGGATGACCGGGAGTAAAGCCAGCGTGGTAACCACCACGAGCGTGACCGCCTCACCAAAGAGCTTGCTGAGAACGTACTCCCATCGATCCCTGGGATATTTAAGCAATAGTCGAGTCCGGCCGCTCGCTCGGTCGCCGGTGACCAGGGCGTAGCCGGCGAAGACGGCAGCAATTCCGCCGAGGTACGCTACCACCGATTGGAGAATCATCAGTGCGTATTCCGGCGGCGGATTCGCTGGAATGCCGGACACAGGCCCGATGAGGAGCTCGAGGCTGAATAACACGACCACCAGACCGTACGCCCAGTAGGCCGGCCTGCGAATTTTCACTAGCCCTTGGCGGATCACAAACAAAAGAAGGGGCGTTGCACGACCGGAAAGACTGCTGCCCGCAAGCAAGCGTCGTGTCAGGGTTCGTCCGTGGTTGGATCGATCGGTCCGACCGAGGAGTCGACGAACGCCTGTGGACGGGCCGGGATCAAGGTCTGACCTTGAGAACCGCCAGTAGGCGATCCCCACGGGTAGGACGCCCCACAGGACCAACACCAGCAGCGAGACCCACTCTGAGAGGTACCACGGAATCGACCCTTCGATTACCTCTGGAACGATATGCATCGAACTGAGGAGAACGATAGCGTCCGACTCAAAGTAGCGTATTACGGATCCGGCAGTGTTATGCGCGTTTGGCAGCCCCATTGCCCAGTTCGTCACGGTGTAGTATGCGTCGTGAGGAGACAATCGATGGGCAAAGAAGTAGAGCAACGGTGATTCCGTAACAGGAACTAGTCGGAAGAGCCCGTTCACCAAACTTGACCAGGAAATCGCTACTAATACGGCTGGAACGACGACGGTGATCGCTTGACGTCCGGTCCGGACGACCATGGAAACGGCGGTCGCAAAAGAAAACCAGACGAGAAGGTACCCGGCCGAGAGCACGAGAAATACCGCGACCGGAAACAGGGGCGGCTGACCATAGAGAGCCGTCGAGATGGTTACGCCAGCGACAATGGCAAGGGTAGTGAACAACACGAGTGCGAAAGCTTCGCCGAGAAATCTCCTAACGAGATACTCCCGGCGAGTGTACGGCAACTTCAGTAACAACCGAATCCGTCCACTAGTCCGGTCGCCGACCACCGTCGCATACCCGGCGAGCACAGCAGCAAAAGCGCCAATAACCGCGACAAACCACTGGAACGTCGCGAGCACGACAAACTCGCCACGCTCAAACTCGCCCGGGGGGTACAATCGATGTGGACTGATTGGGCCACCAGCAGTTGCAGTTATTCCGAGCACGAAGAGGAAGAGACAATACACCCAGTAACGACTGCTTTTCACCTCTATGTATGGAGTTTTACACATTTGAAATGATATTATTGGATTATATCTCGGCCAACCTTGTCCGACAAAAACGGTAATAGCTCCGAATCGACCTAATCAGTGCCGGGTGCCTTCTTTTCTAGTACCTGGAAATCCCCATCTCTTCTTGCTCTCGACTCGATGACGGACTCGACCTCTACGACACCGATACCGAGTGGCTCGAATGCATACTCCCCTGCGAGCGTCGCATCGAAGTATGTAGTACGCCGGTTTAGTTCATCAGTTGTGAGTCCGTTGAACGAACAGGCAAGACCGTGACACTCGTAGTCGTGTTCCTGGCTGGCGGCTCTATAGTCGTCACCATTGTAGTCCCATTCCACTTCTTGGATGTGAGTGTAGACGTCGTAACCCGCAACATCTGCCTCAGCTTTTACCGTTTCGTCCCCTGGAAGCCAAGTGTCCGAAGAGTTCTGCTGCATGGTATTTGATTCGCGACTAACCGTCCAGTTGAGGTTCTCCTCGAACGTGTCTCCCACGGCATCTATCTGTTCGTTCGTGAGATCATGCCAAACCTCGTCGTTGCATGAACAGGTCTGATTCTCACTCCTCTCAAACATCTCAAGGAGAAATTCGAGCGCTGCCTCGTCGTTGTCGGGGTCGAAGTCCGTGTTGGGGCCGTCATCGTCTCGTGCTGAGACGGCACCTGCCGTCGAGGCCCCGACCAGGGAGGCGGCGGCGAGGCCGCCAAGTCGGAGAACGCTTCGTCTATTGTTCGTCGATCGCTGCTCGCCGGAATATGGTGTTTCGTCTGTCATTGTAGTACCTCAAAGCGTGTCCGCATTACGCACGGACACGTTCCCTATCATCAATTACTCAATCAATAATATTTATGATTGGGACATATGAAAATCCCACAATATCGAGATGAATATTATATATGTAGTTGTAAGTATTATGGTGGGGTGGCAGTGGTATAGTGAGATTTCCATATCATATTGAATGATTTTCAGTCACTGATGCTACAACAATCGTAACTAATTGGGGAGTGGTTCTTCTCTTTGGTTCCGATAGACACGACAGCGGAGTTGGAATGCTCCGAGATACGGCGAAAACTCGCTCGTGTAGACAACCGGGTGGAATGACAGTCAGATCACGCCGGGCGTCAGTAGCCCACCCAGGTAGTGACGTAAACGCTTCAACGGAATTGGAACCTGTCGGAACGTGCAAAGAGTGATATATTTCCAGAGAGAATACTCGAGCAATGAATATCATCGAGACCGATTTGTTGACGAAACGGTACGGCCGGACGCTCGCGGTCGATTCGCTCGACCTCTCGGTTCGGGAGGGAGAGGTTTTCGGCTTCCTGGGGCCGAACGGTTCGGGGAAGTCGACGACGATCGATACACTTCTCGGTTTCGTATACCCGAGTTCGGGCACAGCGTCGGTGTTCGGGATGGATCCCGCAGAAGACGGGAAGGCAATTCGCCAGCGTACCGGCGTAGTCCCTGACGGCTGTGAGCTGATGTCAGGCTGGACTGGGCGGGACCACCTCGAATTCGAGATTGAGTCCCGGGGCGTTGAAGCAGACGTGGACGCCCAACTCGAGCGGTTCGGGCTGCTCGAAGATGCTGATCGGGTGGCCACCGGCTACTCACGCGGCATGACACAACGGCTGTTGCTCGCGATGGCCTCTGCTGGTGATCCGGACCTGCTCATCCTCGACGAACCGTCAACAGGACTGGATCCGAACGGCGTGGCGGTGATGCAGGAACTCGTCAGGGAAGCGGTCGAGAGCGGGACAACCGTCTTCTTCTCGAGCCATCAACTCTCTCAGGTCGAGTCGGTGTGTGATCGGGTCGGGATCCTCCACGAGGGAGCACTCCTAGCGACCGACTCTATAGACTCATTACGCTCGACTATGGGTGCTACCACCTATCTACGAGTGTCCGTTGATCGGGTTCCCAGCGACGTTGACTCCCTCCAGGAACTCGATGCAGTCGATGACATCCGCATCGACGGCCGGAACCTTCAGGTTCAGTGCGACGGCGACGCGCAACTGACGGTTCTCAACCACCTCGATCAGCTCGGCGCAACTCCTCGTCACTTCGAAACTGAACGTGCCTCGTTACAGGAGATTTTCAGGTCGTATACGTCCGAATCTACCGCTGGGGCGGACTGACGGGGCATCGATAACTAGGTTTGGCCCTGCCTCGGTCCGTGATATTGAAACTGGACTTTCTTACCGGGTCACGAGTCGCGCCAGCACCCCAAACAGCGACTCTACTTGGTGGTCAATCTCGTCAGTGGTCACTTTGGCAACCCAGCGTGGCGGTCACCGGCACGGCCGGATACCGACTGGACGGTAGTCGCCCCTACGGTGTCGTCCCGTCGTTGGCGAAGAAACCATGGACGAGTTCCAAAGCTGGCTCGACTTGATCAGCGAATAACTCGTCAATGGCCTTCGAAACCATAGGGAAACCTCTGGGGAAGCACCATTCTGTCTTCCGTCAAGCTAATAGTCGACAACACGGGAGATGTCACGCGCACAAAAAAAACATCCGAGAGTTGTTCTGACCGGTGATCGACTGTCAGTCGCGTTACTCGAGTTCGGTCTGAGCTTTTGCATCCACGGTCGCGTCGTCCTCGTGGTGCTGGTCGCCAGTTTCGGCAGCAATTGGCTCGACCAGATCGCCACGTTCGATTGGCGAGTGGCCGGTGTCGACGTGGTGGTCGATCATCGCGAGATCGAGGTCGGTCGTCTCCTCTGCCGTGACGGTGTGCGTCCACTCACACTCCCCACAGTATGCGGTTGGCACGAATGAGGACTCGAACTGCGTTCTAATGAGGGTGCGGGTTCATACGCAGCGCGTTTAAGACGGACAGTTGTTCGTCTCTTGTTGGCAGTCACTGATGGACGCCGGCAAACGGCAAGTCCCACCATTAACTGCCCCAGCGGTGTAGCACCCGCGATGGTCGACGCCGACACCCGACCGAACGTCCTGCTCGTGCTCACGGATCAGGAACGCTACGACTGCAGCGCTCTCGACGGGCCGGTCGCCGAAACGGTCGAAACGGAGACGATAGACCACCTCTCGGCGACCGGTACGCACTTCGAGCGCGCGTTCACTCCGATCAGCATCTGCTCGAGCGCTCGCGCATCGCTCCTGACCGGCCAGTTCCCCCACGGTCACGGCATGCTGAACAACTGCCACGAGGACGACGCCCTCCAACCTAACCTGCCACCCGGCGTCCCGACGTTCTCGGAGAAACTCGACGACGCTGGCTACCACCTGACCTACACCGGGAAGTGGCACGTCGGCCGCGATCAAACTCCCGAGGACTTCGGGTTCTCCTATCTCGGCGGGAGCGACAAACACCACGACGACATCGACGACGCGTTCCGCGAGTACCGCGCCGAACGCGGGACGCCCGTCGGTGAGGCCGATCTCGACGATGTCATCTACACCGGCACCAATCCGCGGGACGACAGCAACGGAACGTTCGTCGCCGCCACAACATCGGTCGAGGTCGAGGAGACGCGCGCCTGGTTCCTGGCCGAGCGTACTATCGACGCAATCGAGGAACACGCGAGCCGCGACCGCGACGCTCCATTTTTCCACCGAGCGGACTTCTACGGCCCACACCACCCCTACGTCGTCCCCGAACCCTACGCCTCGATGTACGACCCCGAGAACATTGATCTTCCCGAGAGCTACGCCGAAACCGACGCCGGGAAACCCCGAGTCCACGCGAACTACCGCTCCTACCGCGGTGTCGAACAGTTCGACCGAGACGTCTGGAAAGAGGCCATCGCGAAGTACTGGGGTTTCGTCACCCTGATCGACGACCAGTTCGGCCGGATTCTGGATGCACTCGAGTCCACCGGCCTCACGGACGAGACGGTGGTCGTCCACGCCTCGGATCACGGCGATTTCGCTGGAGGGCACCGCCAGTTCAACAAGGGGCCGCTGATGTACGACGATACGTATCACATCCCGCTGCAGGTGCGCTGGCCGGGCGTCACGGAGCCCGGATCGGTTCGCGAGGAACCGGTTCACCTCCACGATCTGGCAGCGACGTTCCTCGAGATGGGTGGCGTGGCGATCCCCGAGAGTTTTGATTCGCGGAGCCTCGTGCCGTTGCTGGACGCTGACGGTCCGGAACAGGAATCAGCACCGTCGGCATGGCCTGATTCCGTCTTCGCCCAGTACCACGGCGACGAGTTCGGGCTCTACACCCAGCGAATGGTCCGAACGGACCGGTACAAGTACGTCTACAACGCGCCGGACGTAGACGAGTTGTACGACCTCGAAGCGGATCCGGCGGAGTTGCAGAATTTGATCGACCACCCCGACTACGCCGACGTTCGTCGAGAGCTCCGAACCAGGCTCATCGACTGGATGGAGGAGACCGATGATCCAAATCGGCAGTGGGTGCCGGACGTGCTGCGGGCGGCAGAGGAGTCGTGACGGGGCCACGCTGTGAACCACAGGCCGACCTAGACAGGATCACAGCAGTCCCAGGACACGGTGTTTATACTCCAACCGCGGCAATGTCCTCGTATGAGCGCGCCACTCCCGAATGGGACCGGAACTGGAATCAGAACCGGAGCCAGAACGCGACGGGTGATGCGATGACGGCCGCCGGCCGCAACGACGACGACATGACGGCCGAGGAGTACGAGGAACTCGCCATCGCACTCGAGGGCCTGATCAGAGAACTGCGCGACGAACCGATCAAGGACTCCCGACTCGAGGGGCTGTTCGACGAGGCGACGACGAGCGACCCGCGCGTCTGGAACACGGTGACGGCGTTCATCGATGTCGAAGACGGTGAGGCAGTCGTCACCGACGAGTCGAAACTGGCACAGGGGAAGTGGGCCCCGGAAATTGTCGCGGGCTGTGATACGATGGTCACGATCGATATCCAACGTGGGTTGATGCCGGACGATTTCAAGTATCTCGTCGGCAAGAAGCTGAGCGAGCAGGCCGAGGAGTTCAGGGAGAAAGCGACAGACGAAAGCGAGAGTGTGGATTCGCAGTAGTGGCAGCGTAGTACCGGTGTAGCGCTGGCGTCGCGTCGGCGTAGCGGCGGTGTGGCGCTAGTGTAGCATCGGCGTAGCGGCGGTGTAGCGCTGGCGTCGCGTCGGCGTAGCGGCGGTGTGGCGCTAGTGTAGCATCGGCGTAGCGGCGGTGTAGCGCTGGCGTCGCGTCGGCGTAGCGGCGGTGTGGCGCTAGTGTAGCATCGGCGTAGCCTGGCACAACAAGACCAAAACGACAACCCCACCTCGTCTCGAACTCGCGAACCGAACTCGCCGGTTTACCCGTCCTCAGCCGCTCAGTGTAACGTTCTGGACCGCCCCAGTGTCACTCCAGCTACAGCTTTTTCTGCGAGGCGACCGAAGCGCACCTATGCGTCTCTCTACGAAAGTACTCATCGTCGGGCTGCTCCTGATCGTGATCCCGATTCCGGTCCTCCCGCCGTTTGTCGGGGCAATCATCGGTTTCGGCGTCCTGCTGCTCGGGCTGTTCCTCCGGTTCATGGACCTGTGACGACGAATTGGGGACGAAGCGGACGTCAGGAGATGATTCGCTCGCGTTCGAACTGCCCGCCGGACTCGCCGCCCACAGCATCGCCCGACCGCCACCGCCACGACCCCACCGCGAACGGCTCGAGTGAAACGATCACGTACGAACGATCCGGCCAGGTCGCCGCCTCGACGTCCGTCTCGCTCGGTCGCGCCGGCCCGTTCGGATGGGTGTGATAGAAGCCGACGATCTCCTCGCCCGCCGCCTCGAGTCGCTCGAAGCACTCGAGTTGCTCCTCGGGATCGATCCGGTAGCGCGTCCGCGGGGTGTCGGCGACGTTGACGGTGGGATAGCTGGACTCGACACGGCTCCGATTCGCATCGAACGACCCGCCCAGAATCCCGCAGATTTCCTCGGGTGCGCCGTCACGAGCGTGGTCGCAGATCTCCTCGCAGATCGAGTCGGGGATGACGAGTGTCGGTTGGTCCTCGCTGTCGGCTGCGTCGGCAGGAAGGTGTTCGCCGGTATCCGACTCGCGAGTCACGGCTGTCTCCCCGCCGCTGCTCGATCCGTCTCGATGTTCTTCTCGAGTGCGTCGAGCGAGACGACAAGCTCGTCGGCTGTCGCTGGGTCGGACGAATCACCGAACAGATCCGGCCGAATGACCGGTGCAAGCGCCTCCAGCGTGTCGACTAACCGCGGCCCAGGGCGGTTCAGGTAGTGGTTGCCGTCCATCACCCAGACGCGCTCCTCCTGGACCGCGGTGAGCTCGTCCCAGCCTTCGCGCTCGGTGAGTTCCCCTATGTTTGCTGCCGTCTGCTCCAGCCCGAAGCCACAGGGTGCCACGACGAGACACTCTGGGTCGTACTCGCGTATTTCGTCCCACTCGCGCGGGCGGGAGCGTTCGCCGACATCGGCCAGGCCGTACTCGCCGCCGGTCCATTCGACGAGTTCGGCGGTCCAGTGGCCGGCGATCATGACGGGGTCTGTCCAGTCGAAGATGGCGACTCGTGGGCGTTCCTGCGGGGTGCAGTCCCGGGTGCGCTCTCGAACGCGATCGACCCGGGACTCGAGTTCGGCTCGCACTTCGGCGGCGCGTTCCTCGCGACCGGTGGCGCGGCCGATGCGCTCGAGATCGGAGAGGACGTCCGCCATGCTGTGTGGGTCGGTCGTCAGCAGCTCCGGGTTGGCCGGAATGGACTCGAGTGCGTCCGCGATGGCGATGTCGTCGACGGCACAGACGTCGCACATCCCCTGCGTGATGACGAGGTCGGGGTCGAGGGCGGCGAGTGTGTCGGTGTCGATGTCGTAGACGCCGGGTGTGTCGGTGTCGATGTCGTAGACGCCGGGTGTGTCGCCTGTCTCGTCGTCATCGCCGGCCGTCTCACTCTCACTGTGAGCGTCCTCGACCACATCGAGCACCTGCTGATCGATCTCACTACTGGAGCCGTCGGTGTCGATCCGCGAGCGAGTGATAGACGGGCCCGACTCGACCCGCGGCGGCCAGTCGCACTCGTGGGAGACGCCGGCAGGCTCGAGTCCGAGCGCGACGACCAGTTCGGTCGCCGAGGGGAGCGTCGTGACGATTTGCATGGCTGGTCCTACACAGCGCGTGAGTAAAAGCAACGGCCTCGGTGATCAAGACAGCAGTCAGCGTTCGTTACCGGTGTCGTACCTGTCAGTGTCGGGTTCGTCGTCGGTGTCGTCAGAGTCCTCGAAGCCGTCAGCGGTGTCAAATCCGTTGGACTCGTCATCGCCCGCGCCGAACTCGTTCTCGTTGAATTCCGTGCCTACCATCGAGTCGTCTACACCGTCAGTATCGGCAGGACTCTCATCACCAGCAGTCGCTCCCTCGTCGATATCGAACGCATCCGTCTCGAGTTCCTTCCCATCAGCGACGACACTGCCATCCCGAATCTCGATCGTCACGCCGTCCTGCGTCTGCGTCTGGCCGAGCAGCGAACTCGTCGCGGACTCGACCTCCTGGTTTACGGACCACGCGAATCTGAGGACGGACTCGAGTCCGGTGCCGGCCTGGCGGGCGTGGTGGTCCGTGGTGAGTTCACCGAGGCTCACCGCACTCTCGGGGTGGAGATACTGAATTGGGTGGTCGTTCGGGACCTCGTGGAGGTCGACGTCGAACGACCAGAGGTACGGCAGCGCCTGAATCGCGTACCCCTTCGGCTTCGGCGCGCGGCGGCCGGCGGTGGACATGAGCGTTGCAATCGCCGTGGTTCCCGCGTCGGTGTCGTAGTAGACGCCGGGGAGGCCCGGAATTGAGAGTCGCATACCGGATCGTGGGAGTTCGTTCGGGGTGAGTGTGAGCCTGGCAGTGCCAGCCCGCTTTTATACCCTTGCGAGCAGCCAGCTGTGGACGATTCGAAACTCGCGTGTGCTCGGTAATCGCGATCAGGCGAACGCGTTCGAGAGCACCAGCCAGAGGATGACCATCCCGACGACGTACGATGTTCGGTGGCTGAGCACGGCGCGGGTCGGCAAGAGCGTGCCCTTGTTGAACCAGTTGACGGCCGTCTTGGCCATCATCACCGGTTTGAAGAGGTCACGTCGGCGGATCGGATCACAGACTGCGAGCAAGTCCGTGATCCACGTGCGGAACGGCTCGATTCGACCGTCAGTCATCGACTTCCCCTCGACGTAGGCGCTCAGTTCGAGGTTCTGCTCGAACGCGACCTGTGTGAGGTTCGCCGAGCCGACGATCACGGCCGGGTTCTCGCCCTCCCGGAGGTAGAGCTTCGCGTGCAAGAACCCGTCAGGGTACTTGTAGAGAGTGACCTGCTCGTTTTCGTCGAGGTCCCGCAGGTCGCGTGCGATCGTCGCAGAGAACTGATCCGCCGCCGCGCCGACGACGATCACGAGTTCGTTCGTCGGCTCTCGCTCGAGAAACGCCTCGATATCGGGGCGCATCGCACGGTAGGCGTTGTGTGTGAAGAAGCCAGTGACGAGGTAGATCGTCCCATCGTCCTCGAACAGCCGCGTTACCTGCTCCTCGACGTTTCGGTCTCCCCAGCGGTTGTTGACGAGTTCGATGTCACTCATTTGTCTGCCTCTTCGATTGTCTCTGTACTCGACTGAGTGTCGATATATGCTTTCCCCATTTACCGGTTTCAGCGCCAGTGAGCGCTGTTCTCACACAACACGAGCTGTAACGAAAGGGGACCACTCACCGGGTGACGTACCGCTCCGGCACGTACTGGCGGGCCCACGCCGGTAAGAACCGAACAGCCCACCGCGCGATGTCCTCGAGTCGCTTTCTCGCCCCCGTGTAGACGACCGAAACGCCGAGCAGAAGCGTAGCCAGGAGTTGCCAGTGCCACTCGAGTAGCGCCAACGATGGCACCGCGATGCCGACGGCGAGTGCGAGGTCCTCGGGCGCGCCGTCGTACCTGATCCAGCGCCGCGGCGGGATCCACCGGCCGCGGTAGTGGTCGTAGACGGAGCGTTCGGAGCGGTTGTGCCAGGGACGGGCACCGAGCCCGCAGGAGACGATATCACCGGCGTTGTGAAGGGCGGCAGCGAGGAGGAAGGCGAGGACGGCGAACGTTGCAGCCGTTGGCACAGCGAGTGCGAGTACGAGAGCGATTCCGGCGGCTATGGTGCCGTAGATCGGGAGGTGGAACGTCTTCCGGTGTGTCGCGAGCACGTCGAGGTCGGGTGTGATGCCGCCGACCACACCAGCCGCGAGTACTGTCGTGGCGTGGTCGGGAGCGAGCACCGCCAGCGGGAGGGCGACGAGGAGGCCGACGAGCGCGTGCGTCGTCACCATCATCGGATCACGCTGGTAAGGCGAGAACGGAGATAAAGTCACGGCCGGCACGCGAGCGGACTGACAAGCGGGCGAGGTGACGGGAACGGCTGGCAGTCTCATACGGCTTGTTGTCGCGTTGTCGTTCTGTACCGGTGACGCTCCGGCGGGCCGGCGATCACCGGTAACACGCCACGACGATCCGTGTCAGTAGCCGTCCAGCTCGTACAGTTCGCCGTACTTCGCCTCGACATAGTCGAGGAAGTAGTCGGCGGTGAGCGGTTCACCCGTCGCGACCTCGATCAGTTCTTCCGTCGGGTAGCGCTGGCCGTAGCGGTGGACGTGCTCGGTCATCCACTCCCAGATCGGCTCGAACTCGCCCTCACGGACGAGGCCGTCGACGTCCAGATCGTCCCGGATCGCGGCGTCGAGCTGGGCGGCCAGCACGCTGCCGACGGTGTAGCCCTGGAACGCCGCAAAGCTGGCAGACCAGTGGGTATCCTGCAGGCAGCCGTCGGTATCGGTCTCGGGGACGACGCCGAGGTAGTCGTCCATCTTCTCGTTCCAGACGCGCGGGATCTCGGAGACATCGAGGTCGCCCTCGACGAACGCGCGGTCGATCTCACATCGGAGAATGATGTGGAGGTGGTAGGTGAGTTCGTCCGCCTCGACGCGGATCAGGTTCTCCGGATAGATTCGGTTCACCGCGGCGTAGGCTTCGTCGACGGTGACGTCTTCGAGGTGCGGGAAGTGCTCTTTCATCGTCGGCAGGAAGAACTCCCAGAACGGCTTCGTGCGGCCGACGTGGTTCTCCCAGAAGCGCGACTGGGACTCGTGGACGCCCGAGGAGAGCGACTCACCCAGCGGATTGCCGTACTCTCCCTTCGGCAGGCCGAGCTGGTAGGTCGCGTGGCCGAACTCGTGAATTGTCGCCATCAGCGCGTCGGTCGGGTCGTGTTCCCGGAATCGGGTCGTGATTCGGGCGTCGAACTGGTTGCCGGACATGAACGGGTGTGGCGCGGTGTCGAGCCGGCCGTGTTCCTCGGGGTAGCCAAGCAGGTCCACGACCTCCTGGGAGAGTGCCATCTGGTCGTCCTCGTCGTAGGTGTGGCCCCTGAACACCGACGGCAGCTCTCGTCCCTCGGTTTTGATCTCCTCGATCAGCGGCACGAGCCCCTCACGAAGTTCGTCGAAGATTCCCTCGACCGACTCGAGTGGCAGGTACGGAAGCCGGTCCTCGTAGAGCACCCGGTAGGGATTCGCGTCGGGCTCGATGGCGGCCGCCCGTTCGCGGTGCAGATCGATCAGTTCCTCGAGATTCGGCGCGAAGTGCGCGAAGTCGTCCTCGGCTTTGGCCTCCTGCCAGACCTGCTGGGTTTCGACCTGGTGGGATGCGACGCGTTCGACCAGTTCGGCCGGTATGTCGGCAGCGCGGTCGTACTGGCGGCGGAGTTCGCGAACGACGGCAGCCTGCTCGCCGGTCAGTTCGGCGGACTCGAGTTCGTCTAGCCAGGCACCGACGTCGTCGTCGACGAGCAGGTCGTGGCTGAGCCCCGAGAGCGTCGAGAGCTGGCCGGCTCGGGCGGGTGTCCCGCCCTCGGGCATCATCACGCGCTGGTCCCAGCCGAGCGCCATCGAGGCCATGTGGACGTTCGAGAGCTTCTCCGATCGCTCGAGGAGATCGTGGTACGCCTCGGGTGCGTCCGCAGTGTCGTGTGAATCGTCCGCGGTTGACATGTTCCATCTCGACGGACAGAGCAAGCGCTACTAAATCCTCGGGAAGGGGCGATCGAGACGGCCGGCAGCTGTAGACGGCTAAAACAGCAGAAAACGAATCTGTGAGGTTCGAGACGGCAGGTCTCAGTAGTCGTCCAGCTCGTACAGCTCGCCGTACTTCGATTTGGCGTACTCGAGGAAGTAATCCGCCGTGAATCCCTCGCCGGTAGCGTCCTCGATCAGGTCGGGCGTCGTGTAGCGCTTGCCGTGCTGGTGGATGTTCTCCCGGAGCCAGCCGTTGAGGTCGTCGAACTCGCCCGCACGGATCTGGTCGTCGAACGCGCCTCGCGGCTCGTCGCCGCTCGGCTCTTCCGAGGCGGTCGCCTCGCCCCCAATATCGTCCTCAGCCGCAGCGTAGAGCTGCGCGGCGAGCACGGACCCAAGCGAGTACGTCGGGAAGTAGCCGAAGGAGCCGTGCGACCAGTGGATGTCCTGCAGACAACCCTCTGCATCCGTTTCGGGGCGGACACCGAGGTACTCCTCGTACTTGTCGTTCCAGACCTCGGGGACGTCTTCGACCGCGAGGTTGCCCGAGATCAGTTCGCGCTCGACTTCGAACCGGATCACGATGTGGAGGTGGTAGGTGAGTTCGTCCGCCTCGACGCGGATCAGGTTGTCGTCGTACACCTGATTCGCAGCCTCGTAGGCCGCCTCGGGAGAGACATCCGCGAGTTCGTCGAAGCGCTCGCGAGCGATCGGCAGGAAGTGCTCCCAGAACGGCCGCGAACGACCGACGTGGTTCTCCCACAGACGGGACTGAGACTCGTGGACAGTGAGGTCCCGCGACTCACCCAGCGGCGTCCCGTAGTGCTCGTCCGGCAGTCCGAGCGTGTAGTTCGCGTGCCCGAACTCGTGGATAACCGACGTGATGGAGCCGAGCAGGTCGTCCTCCTCGAATCGCGTCGTCACGCGCGCGTCGTACTGCGTCCCCGAGGAGAACGGGTGCGGTGCCGTATCGAGACGGCCGCGCGACCAGTCGTACTCGAGTGAGTCGAGCACGTCGCGGGCGAGCGCTTCCTGATCATCGTCGTCGAATTCGCCCGCAAAGGCGTCGGTCTCGATGTCGGCGTCGCTGTCCTGGATCGCGTCGATCAGGGGGACGAGTTCGTCGCGCAGGCGTTCGAGCACGCGTTCTGCGGTGTCGAGGTCGAGGTATGGTTCGTAGTCCGCAAAGAGAACTTCGTAGGGGTCTGCGTCGGGGTCGATGTGGTTCGCGTACTCGCGTTTGAGTTCGACGAGCTTCTCGAGTGTCGGCGCGAAGGCCTCGAAGTCGTCTTCCTCCTTGGCCTGCATCCACTTCGGATGGGCGTTGGCGGTCGTCTCGGAGATTTCTTCGACGAGTTCCTGCGGGACGCTGGTTTCGCGGTCGTAACGCCGGCGGACCTCGCGGACGGCGGCGGTTTGCTCCTCGTTCAGATCATTCTCCTCTAACTCGGCGAGCAGCTCACCGGTCTCGTCGGCGGTCAGCAGTTCGTGGCTGATCGACGAGAGTGTCGAGAGCTGCTTCGCCCGGGCTGGCGTGCCCTCCTCGGGCATGACGACTTCCTGGTCCCATCGCAGGACGCCGGCGGCGTTCGAGATGTTCGAGATGCGCTCGATTCGTGTTTCGAACTCGTCGTAGGTCGATCCCTCCCCCTCGGGTTGGGCCTGATCGGCTGACATATTAGCCGATAACGTGGGTACTGGTATCAACCTCGTGGTTCCGGATATCCAGAGAGGGGTTTCAGTGAGGGTAGTGTGAGTGAGGAACAAGCAAGAGGCAGCAGAGTGGCGAACGGGCGAGAGAAGGGGAGTGGAGAGCTGAGGAGAGAGGCAGAGTGGAGAGAAGAGAACGAGTACAGTTGTGGAGGATTGACCGCGCAACCAACTGAGGAAGGCAGGTACGTCGGCCTAGTGGCGGATGGTGGAGTTTGAATACCGCGTTTTATCGGCAATTGTAGCAGGAAGAGGCCACAGACACCCCTTCAATCCAGCCAAGTAACAGTAGATATAAGTCTCCCTACACCATCATACAGAACGGAAGCCAAAAACCCAATCAGGGATGGGTATGAGTGAAATGCCCCGGGTGCTAGGACCACCCGAGACGTGGCTTCCAACCTATGAAGGAATTGGTTGCCATGCTTGCATACATTCTACCGGGACATAAACATCCCGCACGACCGACGTATCGCCAGCCCCGAGTCTCACGGCACTTGACCAGCTATGCGCGAGCGTGTTCGATAGTCGGAGGAGACAATGGGCGATGACCTTGCAGATCCGCCCGGCGAAGTAACGATGTCTTCGATACCGGACTGCCCGCTCTGTGGCCAGCCGGTTACAACGGTGACTGTTCTCGGGCCTGTAACGGCCGTTGCAGTTCCCTGTGGCTGTCGTGCACCGCCTGAAGTCCTGCTCGTCGATCCCGACGCTGCCAGAGACGCTATCGGTGGCAGGAGTACGAAGGCGGACACGAACAAGAATACGGACACCAACGCCGATACCGACACCAACGCCGAACACAATCCCGCTGGCCCAGACGACTGAGACAAGCGAAACCACAGGTAGCGGCGCGGAGACTCACATCAGCGGTTACGGGCGACACACACCGGTGAGAATCCGAGTACGGTGTTCGGACCGACAGTAACCAAACCCGGCTATCGGCTGTTTTGACTGTGCCGCTGATCGACAACTTGCGCTTCGCTCGACTGCCCCACTAACGGTTGGAGATCGCTACAGCAGTGGCTCAGAGGAAGTACCCCGGGACAAGTATAGTAACAACTACAATTATTCACACACTGGTCGCACAGCCGTCGTGCGCTCAGGTGCGCATTGACTTGCAGTGGTTACTATAATTCGAGAGAGCGAAGCGCGCTCGTCATCACGGACATCTTCGATTTCCGTACGACCACGAGGCTCTCTCGCTGTACCTCTGTAGAAATTGCAAGCCAGGGATTATTCGCCCACGCTGACGGTTTTATGCCCATGGTCGTCGCATCAGCCGTCGTCTTCGTCGTCAGCCTGCTCATCGGTGCACTGGGAATCTACGTCGGCGCGCGGATCATCGTCGGCGAGCGCAGCTTCGATCACGCGATCGTCACTGCCCTGTTCGGCGCGATAATATGGGCAGTCGTCGGCTATCTGGTCGGCTGGATCCCGCTCGTCGGCCCCCTCCTCGCATTGCTCGCGTACATCGCGGTGATCAACTTCCGGTATCCCGCCGACTGGACTGCCGCTGCGATGATCGGTTTGGTTGCGTGGGTCACCGTCCTGATCGTGCTCTACGCCCTCGCCGCGCTCGGCCTCACTGGCTTCGAAGCGGTTGGCGTGCCGGGCGTCTAACAGCGCTGGTCACGGCACGTTTGCTGGCTGTGGTCTCCTTCGTCAGGGACGCTGCTCAGCCACCCCATCACTGCAGCCACGTCTCCGCAACACCACGATACGTCTCGTAGCAGCGCTCGAGTACCTCGATCGAAACGCTCTCGGTGTCGGTGTGGGCCTCGCCGGGTTCAGCAGCACCGTAGATCACACACTCAGTTCCCGCCTCCGAGAGCCATCCTGCGTCCGTCGCGTGCGGTTTCGTCACGAGTCCCGGCGAGCCGGGTTGGACGTCATCGGCGACCGACTGCACCGTCCCCGCGAACGACATGTCATCACACCGCATCGGCGGCAGATCCTGATCGACCGTCCACTCCACGCCAACGAGTTCCTCGACCCGTCCAAGAGCCGCCCGCTTGCCCGGCACCGTCCGCTCGTCGACCGTAATTTCACAGCGGTCGGGAATCACGTTCATCGCCGTCCCACCATCGATCTCGGTGACTGCGATGGTGCCCTCGAGTACCTCTCCGGCCACGTCGGCTGCGGGGAACTCGAGTGCCCGAATGCGAGCGACGGCATCGGTCGCGCGGTAGATGGCGTTCTCGCCAGCGGCGATCTCGCTGGCGTGGGCGGCGCTGCCGCGTGCCGTAATCGTGCTCCCGCGGCGGCCCTTGTGGGCGACGACGACATCGGTTACGTCGGGCCCGGAGTAGTTGGTCGAGCCCTCGCCGACGATAGCGTACTCGGGAGCGAACCCCTCGCTAATGGCGTGTCGCGCGCCCGTGCCGCCGACTTCCTCGCCGACGAAACTCGCGAAGACGAGTTCGCCGGCGGCGTCTGTCTCACCGGACTGTGAGGTGCTCGGGCTACTCGAGTCGGGTGTGTTGATATCGCTGTCGCGAAACGCGATCATGGCTGCTGCGACGGCCCCTTTCATATCAGCTGTGCCGCGGCCGTAGAGGCGGCCGTTTCGCTCTTCGATATTGTAGGTGCCGTCGGACTCGAGCTGGGTGTCGTCCGGTTCGACGACGTCGTGGTGGCCGACGAGTGCGAGTGTGTCGCCGTCCGCAGTGGATCCCTTGCGTGCGATTACGTTCCCGACTGCGTCTCGCTCGACGTCCGCGTCCGTCTCGCGGCGGAGCCACGACTCGATGAACTCGCCTGCCTCGGCCTCGCCCTCGTCCGTGTGACTCGGAATCGAGACGAGTTCTCGAGTCAGCGTCGCAACTGTCATGGTCAGGATATCGACGGCCGAGGTGTTCAGTCCACCGGACGCCGCGGATTGAACGCAGCAGAGCGCACATAGCCGGCTGCAACCGGACCGGTCACCATTCGCCGTTCTCAAACAGACCGATCCGGCTGGCTGGCGTCGACCCCCGTCTCGACTTCATCGGTAAGCCGATCGACCGAGTCGCGGACAGTCCGAAGACTCGCCGTCTGTTCCTCACTCGCCGCCGCAACCGATGCAGCCGAACTCGCAACCTCATTGGCCGACTCCGAGAGATCGGCAAGCGTCTGTGCCGTCGATTCGACGCCGGCGACCTGTTGATCGGCGGCGGCCGCAACCTCGTCCATTCGCGCGGTCGTCGTCTGTGCCGACTCGTGGATCTCCTCGAGTGAGTCGATCGTTCGACGGACGCGATCCGTACCGGTATCGACGCGGTCGACCGTCTCCTCGGTGGTCTCGACTGCGGCGGCGGCATCCTCGCGGATCGCCTCCGCGGCGCGTGCAATGTCTGCGAGATCAGTCTTCGTCTGCTGGGCGAACGAGCGGACCTCGCTGGCGATGATGCCCATGGTTTCGCTGCTGTTTCCAGTGCCGGCACCAGCGCCACTGTCGCCCGTCGCTCGAGCGGATTCGATCTTCGCGTTCGCCGCCAGCACGGACGTTCGCTGGGTCAAGTCGTCGAGTCGGTCGACGAGATCGTCGATCGCTTCGATCCGGTCGGCGAGTGCGTCCATGTCCGCCGCGACACGATCGGTCGCGTCCTCGATTGCACCGAGTTCGTCCAGCGCCTCGTCGGCCGCGTCGACGCCGTCGGCGGCGAGGCGCTCGGTTCGGGCACTCTCTGCGCGGGCCGCGTCGGCTGCGTGTGCGATTTCGTCAGCCGCGTCGCTGACGTCGTCGAGTTCCCGGGCGGCGCTTTCGATGTGAGTCGCCTGCGTTTCGGTCTGATCACTGATCGATTCAGCCCGGTGGGCGACCGTCTCCCCCGCGGTGTGGAGGTCAGCAAGCGGTGCCTGAACGTCAGACTCGACCTCCCGAGCGAGAGCGGCCCGTCGATCGATTTCGTCTTCGAGCCGCTGTGCGTCGGCGTCGACGTACGTGTCGACCGCAATTTGCATATCGAGGTTGAGCAGGCGCAACAGCGAGAGCACGTCCAGCATACCGTCGTCGATCGCCTCGCGAACCGTCGTTTCGAACGACTCCTCGAGTGCGGTTTGCGTTGCGTCGCCATCGTTGTCGCCAGCTCCCGACTCAGCACCTGTCTCTGCCCCCTGTTCAGCAGTGTGACGCCCGAATCCCAGCGCGTTCACGACCCGACCGAGTCCGCCGGCCGACTCTTCGGCCTCCGCCTCGCGTTCGTCTGCCCACTCGATGATTGCATCCACGACCTGTTGCTGGACGCGCTCGTTCAATCGTGAGAGCAGTAGTTCGTAGTAGACGCCGTACTGCCCCACGTACTGGTGCAGCGGCATGTCGAGCAGCTCGTGGAGCTTACCGATCCGAGCACGATTCGCGAAAAAGTCCTGGTCGTACGGGCCGGTCGCCAGCGAGACCAGATACGCCTGCTGGGTCTGTTTCAGTGCGTCAGTCCCCTTGGGCGATCGGTTGACGATTGTCTGCGTTCGCTCGTACTGCAGGACGTTGTCATAGAAGTCGTCGGCGATCGCTTCCCGGTTGTCACGCAACAGCGGCTCGAGGTCGGCGAGTCGCCGCTCGTCGGCCGAGTCGAAGCCGATGAATTCTTTCCGCCAGGCGAGTTCGCCGTCGTCGAGTCCGATGCGATCGACGAGGTCGTCGACGTCGAACGTGCCGTTGAGTCCGCCATTTCCGAACGTCTCCTCCGGTTGCATTGGTTGAGAGTCGATCGGGGGCGGATCATTGAAATTTCCGTGACTGTTCTCGCAGAATAAGAATGGGTACAGATCGTCATGTACAGCCGAGCGGTCGGTGAACTGCACACCAGCCACTGCAATGGACAAGCGGCCACCCAACGAACCAGACCAGAACCAACCTCGCGGCCAAACAGTGAAAGCAAAACCGTGGCCATGCGGTGAACACCCTTATAGGCGTACGTGAACCAGTTCACGTATGAACGTCGTGCCGGACACGAGCGTGGTCATCGACGGCCGCGTCTCGGCGACGATTGACGATGGGCAGTTCGAGGGAGCGACGATTTCCGTCCCCGAAGCGGTCGTCGCAGAACTCGAGGCGCAGGCCAACGACGGCATCGAGACCGGCTGGGACGGCCTGGAAGAACTCCAGCGACTCGCCGACCTCGCCGACGAGGGCGCGATCGAACTCGAGTACGTCGGGGAGCGTCCGAGCGCAATCGAGCGCGGACACGCCTCCGAGGGCGAGATCGACGCGCTGATCCGCGACATCGCGGAGGATCTCGAGGCGACCTTCCTCACGAGCGATATCGTGCAGGCCGAGGTCGCCGAGGCGAAGGGCCTCGACGTTGAGCACGTCACCCCTGAGACCCGCGAGGTCGACGTGGGGACGCTGACCGTCGAGACGTACTTCGACGAGGCGACGATGAGCGTCCACCTGAAGACGGACACCGTCCCGATGGCAAAGCGCGGCGAACTCGGCGAGATGCGCTACAAGGAAATCGCCGACGAGCCGTTAGACGAGGCCACGATGGACGAGTACGCCCGCGAGGTCGTCGACGCCGCAAAGGAGTCTTCGGAGGGCTTCATCGAGCTTTCGGAGCCGGGGATGAAGATCGTCCAGTTCCGGGACTACCGGATCGCCATCGGTCGCCCGCCGTTTTCGGACGGGATCGAGATCACCGCGGTTCGACCGATCGCCCAGACGGACATCGAGGACTACGAGAACGCCGAGGAGCTGAAAGAACGCCTCCTCGAACGCCAGCGCGGCGTCCTCATCTCTGGTGCACCCGGGGCAGGGAAGTCGACCTTCGCCCAGGCGGTCGCCCGGTTCATCTCGAACCACGATTACGCGGTCAAGACGATGGAGAAGCCTCGCGACCTGCAGGTCGGTCCCGAGATCACCCAGTACACCGAACTCGGCGGTGAGATGGCGAAGACGGCCGACGCCCTGCTGATGGTCCGGCCCGACTACACCATCTACGACGAGGTTCGCAAAACCGACGACTTCGAGGTCTTCGCGGACATGCGCCTCGCTGGCGTCGGCATGATCGGTGTCGTGCACGCAACCCGTCCGATCGACGCCCTGCAGCGCCTCGTCGGCCGCGTCGAACTCGGGATGATCCCGCAGGTCGTCGACACCGTCGTCTACATCGAGGCCGGAGAGGTCAACACCGTCTACGACGTGCGCACGGAGGTCAAGGTCCCCGCAGGTCTCACCGAGGAAGACCTCGCACGACCCGTCATCCAGGTCACGAACTTCGAAACCGGTGAGCCGGAGTACGAAATCTACACCTTCAACCGCCAGGTCGTCACCGTTCCCCTCAAAGAGGAGGAGGGCGGCCCTGGCAGCGAATCCGGCGTCGACCGAATCGCGAAACAGGAGATCGAACGCGAGATTCGCTCCGTCGCTCGCGGCTACGTCGACGTCCAGTTGAAGGGCCAGAACACCGCCACCGTCTACGTCGAAGACGACGACATCTCGAGTGTCATCGGGAAAGGCGGCGGCCGGATCACAGATATCGAGAACCGACTCGGGATCGATATCGACGTGCGGACGCACGACGAGAACCCGAACTACGGCGCAGGTGCGGGTGGTGCAAGCGCGAACGGCCGCGGTGGCGGTAACAGTGGCAGCAGCGGCGGACAGGCTGCAGGCCAAATGGTCACCCCCGAAATCACCTCCCGCCACATCGTCATCCCCGTCGACGGCAACCACGGTGAAACCGTCGAGGTCCAGGCCGGCGGCGACTACCTCTTCACCGCAACGGTAAGTCGCGGCGGGGAGATTCAGGTCTCGCGCGGCAGTGCGATCGCGGACGAGTTAGAGCAGGCGATCGATCGGAAGGATCCGGTTACGGTCGTTCCATCGTAGCGCCGCGAACAGAGTGAGCGGCTTTTTGGGGGAGATTTTCGCGCGAGGGTGATCGTGCTGTTGCAACCGTGCCGTCGTAATCATCACGACGAGTCAGCCGCTGCGTTTGTTTTCCAACCGTTCGGCGAGTGGGAACTATATGAACGACCACCATCACGGTGGAAGACTACTAGCTGTTTAAGGAGTGCGCATATATGTGAGACGATTGTCTCACCAGACAGAACAAACGTGGTGAACCCAAACAATGTGTGCTGAACACAGTGCAGACAGGACAAACGTCCACACAGAAACAGCCGTTCCGCCCGATCCGTTCATCGCTACGCAGCCCCGTCTCGAAGCCGTTCGCTCCCAGATTGTCGACTCGATCCAACAGCGCGTCGCCGATGCAGGTGCCCACGGCGTCGTCGTCGCGATGAGTGGCGGCCTCGATTCGACCGTCACGGCAACGCTGGCCGTCGAGGCACTCGGTCCCGAGCGCGTCCTCGGCCTCACACTCCCCTGTCACAAAACCGAACAACGCGACGCCCGCGACGCCCGCACACTCGCAGCGGGGCTCGGGATGGAGTTCGCCGAGATCCAACTGCGGCCGCTCCTCGAGTTGTTCGACGACACGGTGGCGAGTGTACTCGAGTGTCGGCTCGACGGAAGCAGGGACGGGAGTAGAGACAGGGACGGAATCGAAGATGACGATAGTGGCAGAGACGGTGAGAGTACCAGTGGCACCGACAGCGCCAGCGGCCGACCCAACGAACGCAACTGCGAACTCGGAAACGTCGTTGCACGCCTCCGGATGAGTTGTGCCTACTACGCGGCCAACCGCGAGCAGCGACTCGTTCTTGGCACGGCGAACCGCTCGGAGTTGGCACTCGGGTACTTCACGAAATACGGCGACGGAGCGGCGGACACTTATCCGATCGGCGACCTCTACAAGACCGAGGTACGGGCGCTCGCACAACGAATCGGCGTTCCCCGCCGGATCATCTCCAAGTCGCCGACGGCCGGCTTCTCGGCTGACCAGACCGACGCCGACGAACTCGGTGCACCCTACGAGACGATCGATCCACTGCTGTTCCGACTGGTCGAGCAAGACCAATCGGTCGCCGACGCTGCTGCCGATCTCGACCTCGACTGGGAGACGGCACGAACGATTGCGTGGCGATGTGCCAGAACCGAGCACAAACGCGGTCGACCGCCGGTGCCGGGCATCAGCCGGTTCAGGCGTGTCGATGCTGACACAGACTGAGTGATGCCCCCTGCCGATCAGTCACTGTTCTGCTTCGTGTCGATACAGGTTCGGATTTCGCCACCAGAACAGCCCCCAGGAGAGCATGAAGCCGGCACCCATCGCGATGATGTCCTGGAGAATCTGCCAGAGACCGAGGCCGACGATTGCGACCAGCGCGAGCGCCGAGCCGAGTGCAGCACCGACAATGACGAACAGCACGTCACCGATAATGTGCTCGCGCGGCTGTTCCCAGTAGTGCTGTCGGTCCTCGTCGTACCAGACGCCGACGTAGATCAATACCGGTGACATCGCCGTAATAATCGTGACGACCTGATAATCAGGACCCAGCCCTGCCGGACCGAGAACCGTGAAGTTGAGCAAGTTCGCGATCATCGCCATCGCGAACAGTCCAACAAGCAGCCAGCCCCACCGCGGTAACGCCTCCTTGTCCATGTCTGGGCAGCGTCACCGTATCAAAATAATCCTGCCGTTCTCGCGTCACCTTCGACGGCAGTTCAAACACGGAAGTGACAGCGCGAACCGGTAACTCCGCACAGCAGGCGTTATTCCGCACAGCAGGCGTCTTTCTTCGGCGCCTCGTCGACACCGCTCCCGTCTGCCGCCACTGGTTCCTCCAGCCGATACAAGCTCTGGCGCGCATCAGCAAAGTAGATATCCTCGTCGACGATTCCGATCTCCTCGAGGCGCTCGAGTGCGTACCGAACCGTCCGCGCCGAAAGCATCGACTCCTCGACGATCTGCTTCTGGGTGAGCGGCCCGTCGTACTCGAGAACCTTGAAAACGAGTTTGGCGCTCGGAGGCAAGTCTTCGATCTCCTCCCCGTCGGTCTCTACCATGTTACGAATCGAAAGCGTGCAGCAGTATAAAAGTTGAGCCTTTCACCGACAAACTTGCAGAAAATTCCAATCTGTGGGCCAAGTAAAATGCAACCGTTGCGCCTGCAAGTGTCGATATCGTCTCTTGACCAGGTGGTCAGCACTCGTCACGACTGAGTGACTGATTCGGATGTGCCAGCGTGTTCGGCCTGCCGACCCGGTAACATTGATAGGTATACATATTTTTATAGTTGGTATTAGTTACTGATTCATAAGACTAGAAATGGACGGGGATCACAGGGGTGTCGGTGGGGACCGAGCCGCAAGTCCAGTACTCGGTATTGTTCTTCTCTTTGCGATGGTCGGGATTGGTGCACTCCTGCTGTTCACAGCTGGATCCATTATGCTCGACGGGCTTGGCTCTGAGGTCGACCGCGAAAAGGTCCACCTCTGTATGGACGAGACTGACCACCGGCTCGGCACCGTCGCCTCAACGGGATACGAACAATCGCTAGCACTTGACGATCCAGATTGCCAACCCTCGGTTGTCAGCGATGGCTCAATTTCAATCACCTGGTACAACAGTACGGACGGTAAAAAACCACCATGGGACAACTCGAGTCGGACAGCCACTGAAGATCTTGGTGCACTCGAGTTCGAACTCGAGGATCGGACGCTCGCACACCAGGGTGGTGCCATCTGGGAGGTTTCTGAGTCCAGCGTGCGAACAGAGAAGTCGCCGGAGATCGGCTTCACCGAGGATGGATTGCTGGAACTGGGGTTCATGCAGGTCCATCAGTCGGAGACGATCGGATCGGAGGGAGTTCTCCGGCACGACTTCGAAAGCGAGTCGGAAGCGGCAACAAACCTCACGACAGCGGTTGAGGAGGCGAACGAAGACGTTGCGATCAAGATCGAGAGCGAGTATGCGGAGGGGTGGAAGGACCACCTCGGAAGCGAAGAAGAGTACGCTGATCAATTCCACGAGTTCGATGTCAACGTAGAGTCGACCTCGAATCCCAACGAGGTCGTGATGACGATCGAAGAGATCGACACAGCCCCAGAAGAGCCGTATTTCTTGGTCGAAGAGGACCACGGGCTATGGGATCAAGGCGGGAACGAGCCACTTCCTAGTCATATCTTGGATCATGGGGACTTCTTCCACGTCAATACGACACTGATGAATTACGGAAACGAATCAGGGCATGTCAACGCTACGCTCATGATTCGGGACGAATCGGGTACTGGTGTCGAGAGTCGGGAAATCACGTCTGACGACGAAATTGAGCCTGGCGAATATATCTCGACGGCCAATCACTCGGAGTGGAACTGGGACGGGGCTGGCGCAAACCACTTTTTCAAAACTGGCAACCCAAGCGATGCAATCGGCGTCGAACCGGGGGAAGAGTACGAGTACAACGTCGAAACTGCTCCAGGAGGGGCCACCCTCAACGACCCAGGCCAATTCATCATCGAGGATGATCCACCGGAGGTCACCATCACTAACGTCGAGGATCCAGTCGGCCAGGGAGAGACGTTAACAGTCCACGCAAATGTCGAAAAGCGCGGGTATGGAGACGATCAACTCGTTTGGCTCAGTGGTTTCGACGGCACCATCGTTGACACCACCGAAGTCGATTCCGAGGGGAGTGGAATGGAATCGGTCGAACTCGAGTGGGGAAGCGTCGATTTACCCACGGACTCCACTGACACCGAAATCGCAGTCGGAACGGAGTCTAACAGTGATACCGAAAAGGTCGATGTCTATCCGTCGCTCAACATAACCGATATCGATGTGCTTGATGATCCGGTTGAGGAAGACGGATCGGTAACCGTTGAGGCAATTATTGAATCAATAGGAGATGAAGCCGAAACAGATGTATTTATAGGGGGGGACGAGGCCGGTAGTCAGTCCGTTACCGTTCCGGATACGGGAACAAAGGCTGTCGAACTTGAGTATGACGTTGGAGAGCGAACTGATCGCATCACGGTCAGGACGGATAGTTTCGAAGCAGAAGACGACGAGATGGAGGAAGTTGTCGTCGTCAAGCGAGATGGGCCAGAATGTGATGCCGTCGATTATGAGGGTAGTGGGTCAGAACATGACCCGTATCAAATAAGCAACGTCGATCAGCTCCAGTGTATCAACGATCAGGGCCTCGATGAACATTACGAACTCGTCGACAACATCGATGCCCACGGAACCGAGTACTGGAATCCAGCTGTGAGCCACTCAGAAACAGTATATCCAGAAAGCCGCGAATTTGGATTAGGTGATCGGTTTGAGCTCTCCAACACTCCCGTAGTTGAAAGAAGTGTCGAGGTAGATGCAGGCACTTTGAATAGTGATCCAGAGTTTGAGCTTATCGATGCCGAAGCAGGCGTCGTAGAGATACGAGAGGATTCAGGACGGGGCGACAACTGGAGGCAACTAGAGGTATCCTATCAGGAGTCAACAGAGTCCGGCGAACCCCGTGGATTCGAACCGATCGGGCAAGACGGGAACCCCTATGCGGCAAACGGTGACCAAGGGAACTCCAGTGGATCGTTCGACGGCCATTTCAATGGAAGCGGTCACCTGATTGAGGGACTATCCATCGATCGACCCGATGAACGATTTGTTGGGTTGTTTGGTGCGACAGGTCACACGACGAACGCCGATCCAGTCGGTTCTGGGTCAACGATAGAGAACGTGAGGCTTGCCGACGTGAACATCCATGGACAACAGCACGTTGGTGCACTCGTTGGTCAGGCCGGCGGTGAAGTGATTCAATCACGCAGTGAGGGAGTTGTCAGAGGTGAAGAACAGCTGGTGGGTGGATTAATTGGAGACGGGGCTCACGCCAGTCTTGATAATGAACTTGTCGCGGAAGGTACCGTAATTGGTGGGCCGAACACCGATTACAGGAATGGTGAAGGAATCGGTGGGCTGATTGGCCGATCAACGTTCCAGACCGAGGTTTCTGTGGGCTATACACAGAACATGACGGTGATCGCCGATGATGGAAATTCGGTTGGAAGTCCACCAGACCGGAGCCATGCGGGAGGGCTCATCGGGACATCATCCTACCGAGACTCTACATTCGATCAGATGTATACGATTACGAACGCCGACGGATTTGACGGCGCGACTGGGGCAATTGTCGGAACGATCTTGGGTGCTCAGGGAGAAAGCACTACCGGTGACACGTTCACCGAGAGCGTCTACTGGCAGAACAGTGAAGATCCGTACGGCGTAAATGATGTTGATTGGAACGCACCAAGTCCCACACTCAACTGGAATGGGCGGAGTGAAGACGACATGAAAGGTAACGATGTGAACCAAGGCGGCAGAATGGGCAACCTCAACTTTGAGGAAGAGGGGGGCCCATGGGTCGCCGTCCCCGATGATTACCCTCGCTTCGACTGGGAGCTCGAGGCCGAGGGAATCTTCGAGGTCGACATTGACAACGTCGAAAACGTAACCGCCGGCAACTCCACTACGATCGATGCCACGGTTACGAGCCGTGATACGGACTTGGATGAGGACGATGTCCCACAGATAATCACGCTCACGGACACCGACGGCCAGGTCGTCGATACGAAAGAAGTGGTAGAAAGTGATCTAAACGAAGACGGCGAGACGGAGGTCGAACTCGAGTGGCAGACCAGTCTCAACGACGATGGCAGCGGCGAGGTGACTGTTCGAAGCGAGGATCGAGCGGATTCAGCACCGATTGAGATCGAACCCGGCGACGAAATCGACTGGACTGGGGACGCAGATGGATCGCTGGACGACATCGGCGATTCCACGATTGAGATTGATGTTGATGCCGTCGAGGTTGGCTGACTGAGCCGCACCCAACCCGAACCCCTTTTCACCACCGACGATAGAGTCACAGACATGTCGACCGAATCGATTAGCGACCGGCGCGAGCACATTCGCTCGATCAGCGTCACCGCGCTGGCCGCGCTGCTCGGCGTCGGGACGGCGCTCGCCTCCATGGCGCTCACCGGTGATGTCTCACCGGGTGAGGCCGCAGGCGATACGCGAGCGCTCTTGCTCGTCCTCACCGCGATCGTCGCACAGATCGTGCTCTTCGACGTCACGAGCATCTATAGCGACGACGAGTTCGGGATCAAACACTACCTGTTCATCACGTTCATGACCTTCTCGATGTGGTTTGTGACGTGGGGTATCCTGCTCACCGCGGAGCTTAACGCATAACCATGGCGGACGACAGCATCGCCGTCGTAGACTTAGATCGGTGCCAGCCCGACCGCTGTAGCTACGAGTGCAAAAACTACTGTCCGCCGAACCGGACCGGCAAGGAGTGCATCACGCTCCGTGGCGAAGAAACGCCCGAGGGACAGCCCGAGCAGGTCCGCATCTCCGAAGAGATCTGTCTCGGCGAAACCTGTGGCATCTGCGTCGAGAAGTGCCCCTTCGACGCGATCGAGATTATCAACCTACCACAGGAATTGCAGGAAGAACCCGCACACCGCTACGGTGAGAACGCCTTCTCGCTGTACGGCCTTCCAGCTCCGCAGGAGGGACAGGTCACCGGCATCCTCGGCCCGAACGGGATCGGGAAAACGACCGCCGTTCGCATCCTCGCCGGCGAACTCGAGCCCAACCTCGGCCGCTACGAGGAGTCGCCAGACTGGGACGAGGTACTGGAAGCCTACCGTGGCACGGAACTACAGGACTACATCGCCGACGTGCGCGACGGCGAGATTACCGTCGCCCGAAAGCCACAGTACGTCGACCAGATTCCAAAGCAGTTCGACGGCAACACCCGCCAGCTCCTGGAGCAGACGGACGAACGCGACGCGCTCGACTCACTCGTCGAGCGGCTGTCGATCGGCCCCGTCATGGACCAGGCGATCGAGGATCTCTCCGGCGGCGAACTCCAGCGCGTTGCGATCGCAGCGACGCTGGCACGAGATACGGACTTCTACTTCCTGGACGAGATCACCCCGTACCTCGACATCGGACAGCGCGTTACCGCAGCGCGATTGATTCGCGAACTCGCCGAGGACGAAGGGAAGTCGATGCTCGTCGTCGAGCACGACCTGGCGATCCTCGACCTGCTCGCCGATACCTTACACGTCGCCTACGGTGAGCCCGGTGCCTACGGTGTCATCACCTCGCCGAAGTCGGTCCGGAACGGGATCAACGAGTACCTCTCGGGCTATCTCGACAACGAAAACATGCGGATTCGCCAGAATCCGATCGAGTTCGAGGAGCACGCCCCACGAACCGCGACCCACGGCGACGTGCTCGTCGACTATCCGGACCTCTCCAAGAGCTACGGAGAGGGCGAATTTAGCCTCGAGATCAAGGGCGGCGAGATCCACCGCAACGAGGTACTCGGTATCGTCGGCCCGAACGGAATCGGGAAGTCGACGTTCGCAAAACTGCTGACTGGCAATCTCGACACGGACGAGGGCGATGCCGACCTCGACCTGGATATCTCCTACAAGCCACAGTACGTGACGATCGACCAGCACATGCGAGTCGACGCGTTCCTCTCCTCGATTACGGACCAGTTCGGCTCCTCGTACTGGAACACCGAAATCGCCCAGCCGCTCCAACTCGAGCGGATCATGGAACAAAACCTCTCCGATCTCTCCGGCGGTGAACGCCAGCGGGTCGCCATCGCGGCCTGTCTGTCGGACTCTGCAGACCTGTACCTGCTCGACGAACCGTCGGCGCACCTGGACGTCGAACAGCGCGTCCAGGCAACTAGCGCGATCCGACGCTACGCCGAACAGCAGGACGCGACCGTGATGGTCATCGACCACGACACGTACATGATCGACCTGCTCGCGGATCGGCTGATGGTCTTCGACGGCGAACCAGCGGTCCACGGTCACGCCAGCCAGCCCCAGCCGATGCGCGACGGTATGAACGAGTTCCTCGCTAATCTCGAGGTTACGTTCCGCCGTGACGAGCGCACGTCGCGTCCGCGAATCAACAAGCCAGACTCGCAACTAGACCGCGAGCAAAAGCGCGAAGGCGAGTACTACTACTCGCCCTGAGAGCGGTTCTCCGCGCCGTCGCGTTTTCCACGGCAACGTGCCCCCGTGCCCCCGCGCCCCATTTGTGCACCCATTTCACTACACGAACGCATGGGGCCGCTCAGTGGTCCGGAACATCCCGATCGAGAATCACGACGATTCCTGCTACCACAAACAACACGCCCAGCAACGCGTAGGCGAGGACTGCACTCGAGACGACCAGCGTTCCGGTCGCCCCGAAGACCGCGCCGGCGGCGGCGACGAGCGTCCCGAAGAGAATCAGTCCGGTGCCGACGAGTTCGGTCGTCACGCCGTCGTCCTCGGTCTCTGGCGTTGCATCGGGGCGTTCGAGTGGGTCCACCAGTCGCCACTTGGGTTCGTCGGCGCGTTCGAGTCGGTACCGGCCGCGAGAGAGCGAGGAGAGGACGGCGTCGCTTGCTGCATGGACGGTGGTCGTCCACCAGTCATCAGTCGTTGTCGCGGTGTCAGTGCCAGCCTCGGCGTCCGCGGCGGGCAGGTCGGTTCGAGCGAGATAGATCGGTTCGCCGATCGCGTGATCGATCGACGCGGCGTCGTACCCGACGTCTTCGATGAGTCGGGCGAACAGGAAGTCCTCGGACCATGGGATCGGCTTCTCGAGTTCGAACGCGACGAGCTCGCCGTGCGGGAGCGAGACGGTGAGTTCGACCGTCGTCTCGTCGAGCGCGGTCACGTCGGCGATCCGGCCCTCAACGTAGCCCTCGGGAGTCGTCATTACGTCGATGCGACCGAGTTCGTCGGCAAGGGGGCCTTCCTGTGGGTGAGTGGTAGTGTTCGACCGATTGGCATCACCAACCGCACTGCCTGGCGATCCATCGCGACGAGCACTGCTGGCATGGCCATCGAGTTCGGAGCGGTCGGTGTGATCCGTCCGATCGGGGCGTCCGGCGCGGTCCGTTCGGTCGGGACGGTCACGGCGATCACTCGACTCGGGAGGTCCGCGCGTCACCTCGATCTCGACCTCGCCGCCGGACACCGCACCGTCAGACTCGTCGCCGTTCGTGCCGGATGCGGATGGACTCGAGTTCGAACTGGAAGAAGTGGGAGTGTCAGCGTCGGCACTCGAGTCGGCGTCCGAATCTGCGTCGGTGGGGGAGTGGTCGTCTGTCACGAGTGGAGTCGGAGAGGGGCGTTGGAAGCGGGTTCTGGGTGAATTCGGGTGGCCTATCGAAGTGTCGGTGTCGGTGTCGGTGTCGGTGTCGGTGTCGACATTGACATCAGCGCCACTACTGTCGGAATTGGGTAATCAATCATCCGTACGGGATCGAGCGGTGTAAGTCGTTTGCCAGTATCCTGTACGTGTCGATGGGTGCGTCCAGTGCACGAGCCAGTCACTCATCCACCGAATCCGAGCGTTCCAGACCGACAGTCGATATCGTACGACCCAGCGTCACAGTGGCGTCGCCCGGACCACCGCAAACAGCCCATCACCGTGACCCTCACGAACGTCGACGTCCGCCGGCTCGAGTTCTGTCGGGTCCTCGAAAATCGTCTGGACGCGCGCCTCGACCTCGAAGCCGGCCTCCTCGAGAAGGTTACACGCCTCGTCTGCGGTCACAAAGTCTGCGTCGGCGTAGAACGGACTCTCGTCCTTGTGTTCCTGATAGACCTGTCCAACCGGACTCGCCCGGTCGAGGACGGCTGCGACGAGCGTTCCGTCCTGCTCGAGGACACGGTGGGCTTCAGCGAGCGTAGTAGCAGTGTCGTCGACGAACGAAAGAACGGTGACGAACTGGACGTACTCGAGTGCCCCGTCATCGAACGGGAGCGATTCGGCGACACCGCGGACGGGAGTAACGCCGCGCTCGCGTGCTCGTTCGAGTGGGGCGGTTGCGGGGTCGAGTCCCCGGGAGACGCCGAGCGGGGCGGCGAATCGTCCTGTGCCGACACCGATCTCGAGTGCGCGGCCGGGAACAGGGGCGGGACAGACGGACTCGAGTGCCTCCTGTTCGGCGCGATAGGCACCGTCGTTTGCGTCGAACCACTCGTCGTACGCGTCGGTATGCGTTTCGAAGGGGGAAGCAGTCATGTGTGGGAATGAAAGGGGAGGTCGGTAAATTCAACTAATCAGTCGCTGACAGCTGCCACAGAGGTTCTCCTCTTTGATGTCGACTTCGCGGACGGTCGGCGAGAAGTTCATCACGCAACGGTTGTTGTCGCAGTGTTCCAGGCCATAGGTGTGGCCGATTTCGTGGACGATCTCCTTGCGGACGCGGTTCTCGAAGATTTCGCTGGCGCTTTTGTTCGAGAAGCCGCCGTCGCTCGAGGTCTGCAGGCGGTAGGTCGAGACGACGCTGCCACTGCCGTCCAGGTAGGCGAGGCCGAAGACGTAGTTTCGGCGACGATAGAAGAGGTCGTGTGGTGTAATCGCGATGTTCTTTGCGCCGCGGCCGACGCGCTCTGCGAGTTGGATGAACGCTTCGGCGGAGTACTGGTCGCGTCCGGAGTCGTACGCGCCGTTTGGCACCGGCTGGGAGTCAGTCACGGAGACGTCACAGTCGTAGACCGACCGTAACGCGGAGGATGCCGCTCGTTTGACTGCCGCGGGGACGTTGCCGACCGGCACGATGTCGACGAGCATGACAAACGCTATGGGCGCTTTGCTCATAAACATCCCGCCATGGGCCACATTCGGCGAAATCGAACCACACTGACAGAGATCCTCGCGGCCTACGATCGACTCGTCGAGGTGGGGATTGGCCGCCGGACGGACGTTGCCGCGGCGCTCGCCGAGCGTGGCTGTACTGTGACGGCGACGGATATCTACGACCGAGATGTGCCGGCGGGAGTCCGCTTCGTCTGCGACGATATCGTCGATCCGAATCCGTCGATCTACGCCGACGCGGACGCGATCTACGCCCGAAATTTGCCGCCCGAACTCCACAGACCGGCCCGAGACGTTGCCCGTGAATCGGGTGCAGATCTGCTCTTTACAACGCTCGGGGGCGACCAGCCCGCGATCCCGGTCGAGCGGCGAACGATCGAGACGGGAACGGTGTACGTGAGCCAGCGATCCTGAGTCAGCGATCCAGTTCGGGTCGAGACGCATGAATTAACACCGTCGAAACCGTTCCATCAGGATGACCTGTGCTCCCCGAGCCACTCCTCTCTGCCCTCCTGTTGGTACTCATCACGGCGCTCATCGTGGCAGTGATCGCCGGCCTCGGAACGGTTCTCTGGGTCACCCTCCAGCTCGCGTCCGCTCCCGGCGTCGTCGTTCACGAGTTCGCCCACGCACTCGCCTGTCGACTCACCGGCGTCCGCATCCGCGAGGTCGTCTACTTTCGTTTTGGCGACCCGGCTGGCTACGTCCGTCACGAGCAGCCCAAACGGTACCTCGACGCCTTCGTTATCGGTGTCGCACCGTTTCTGGTCAACACCGTCGTCGCGTTCGGCGCGCTGCTCGGGTTCGCCGATTTCGTGACGACGACTGGGATCGTCACACCCGCTGACGGCGTGCTTCCCGCCGTCGACACGAGCGGCGCTTCGAACGAACTGCTCGCCGGCACGGCTGTCCTCGGCTGGCTCGGACTCGTGATCGGCGTCCACGCCTTCCCGAGCACCGGCGACGCGAACGCACTCTGGGCACAGACACGCACCAGATGGCGCCGTTCACCGCTCGTCCTGCTCGGCATTCCGTTCGTTCTCGTGGTCTACGTCGTGAGCCTGCTCTCGTGGCTGTGGGCGGACGTCCTCTACGCGATTGGGCTGTTGCTGCTCGCGTTCGCGGTTGTGGGTTCGCCACTCGTGTGAGGGGCGACCGACAGTATGGGGCTGTGATGGGCGGCTTCCTGAAACGAGAAATCGGCCGGCTTTATTCCCTCCGACCCATTCGAGACGGTATGACCACGAACGCGAATGGGGACGGGAACGGAAACAGAAACAGAAACAGAAACAGAAACAGAAACGGGACTGCGCCACTCGAGGCAGCCGTCGATGCCATCGTCCTCGACATCGACGGCGTCCTCGTCGACGTCGCCGACTCTTACCGGCGCGCGATCATCGAATCCGTCGACACCGTCTACGGCCGGACGATCCGCAAGGACGATATTCAGCAGTTCAAGGACGCTGGCGGCTTCAACAACGACTGGGAGCTAACCGACGCCGCCGCGCTCTACGTGCTCGCAACCGGAGAGGGCTACGACGCCTCACTCGCCGAGTTCACCGACGAAATCGCTGCTGCAGGTGGCGGACTCGAGGCCGCCGAAAGCGCCGTCCGCGACGGCATCGGCGCACAGGCGACGAAACGCGTCACCGACCGCTGGAATCGCGAGCGCCTGCGTGATGTCTTCCAGCAGCTCTATCTCGGCGAGGAACTCTATCAGGCACTCGAGTCCGGCGAGCCAGACGACGACCTGCGCCAGGAGGGATTCATTCACGACGAACCGGTGATACTCGACGAAGAGACCCGTAACTGGCTGCTCGACGAGGCCGGCGTCTCCGTCGGCGTGCTGACCGGCCGACCCGAGGCAGAGGCCGAAATCGCACTGGATCGCGTCGGCCTCGCCGACGAGATTCCGGTCGAACACCGGTTTACGATGGACGACTGGGAGGAAGGAAAACCACACCCACGCGCGCTGACGACGCTGGCCGAGCGCTTCGACGCCGACAGCGTCATCTTCGTCGGCGACACGCTGGACGACGTGCGAACCGCGACGAACGCGATCGAGGCGGATCCGAGCCGCGAGTACCACGGAATCGGGGTTCTGACCGGTGGTCTCACCGGCGCAGAAGGTCGACAGAAGTATGCTGACGAAGACGCAGCGGCGGTACTCGAGTCCGTCAACGAACTTCCTGCCTTGCTCGCGGACGAGTAAGTGGGGAAATAAGGAGACACCTTCTCCAGCTACCGGAAACCGGCAGGTTCGCACGCCCGTTTTTTGCCACCGCTCGATGTAGCGTGGCCCCATGACCGCACCCGACCCTGATTCCTCGTTCTCCTGTGACCCCCGCCTGCCCGGCGAGCCGACTCCCGTCTGGCTCGCGGAGCCGGCCGACGCGGCACTCGATGAGCCACCGGCGGATGCGACTGGCGGCCCAGTCGACGAGTCAGCCGATGAATCCGTACCCGCGCTCACAACAGACCACACCGTCGACGTCTGCGTCGTCGGCGCTGGCATCGCCGGCCTCTCGACTGCACTCGAGTTACGCGAGCGTGGGAAGACGGTTGCGGTTCTCGAACGTGACCGGATTGCAGCGGGTATCACGGGGAAGTCGACGGCAAAGTTGACGAGCCAGCACGGAGCGATCTACGACTACCTGCGCCGGGAGTTCGGCCGGCGAGAGACGAAGCAGTACGCGGCGGTACAGGAGGAGGCAATCGACGCGGTCGAGCGCCGGATCGAGGAGTTCGGGATCGACTGCGGGTTCGAGCGCCAGCCCTCGTACCTCTACGGAAACGATCGAGATACGATCGAACGCGAGGCCGACGCCGCCAAGCTCGCGGGATTGCCAGCAACCTTCGTGACCTCGGTACCGCCGTTCGAGCGGGCCCAGGCCGCAGTTCGCTTCGACGATCAGGCGTGGTTCCACCCGCGCCAGTACCTCCTCGGAATCGCGGACGTACTGCAGGAGGACGACGGCGCGGCCGTCTACGAAGGAACCCGCGTGACGGACGTCGAGTCCGGCACGCCGTGTCGCGTACAGACCGAGTCGGCGACGGTGACCGCCGAACAGGTCGTCCTCGCGACCGGCTTTCCGATTCTCGACCGGGCGGGCTACTTCGCGCGGATGCACCCGAAACGATCCTACGTGCTCGCACTCCGTCTCGACGGCGAACCGCCCGAGGGGATGTACTATCGGACGGGCGACAACTACCGCTCTGTTCGGACCTATCGCGGCGCTGGAGGTGGGGAAGACGGGAGCAATGGGGGAGAGAACGACGACAGCGATAGCAGGGGCGACGGCAGCAACAATGGCGACAGCGAAGCCCTCCTCCTCGTCGGCGGCGAAAACCACAAAACCGGACAGGGCGGCTCGACAGCCGAGCGCTATCGCACGCTACTCGAGTGGGCTCGCGAACGATTCCCCGTCGAATCGGTCGCCTACCGGTGGTCGAACCAGGACTACAAACCGGTCGACAAGGTGCCGTTCGTCGGCCGCGTCGGCGCGGGGGCGCAGAACGTGTACGTCGCCACCGGCTTTCGCGGCTGGGGAATGACCAACGGCGTCGCCGCCGGCCAACTGCTGGCGGCGCTCATCGACGGTCGCAAACCACCTGAGCGGAAGTTGTTCGATCCGATGCGGGTCACTCCGAAGGCGTCGGCGGGCAAGACGATCACCGAGAACGTCGACGCCGTGAGCGAGTTCGCGACTGACTGGCTCCGCGCGCTGCTCACGCCCGAACTGCGCTCGCTCGACCCTGGCGAGGGGACCGTGATCCGCAGCGGGGGGAAACCGGTGGCGTGTGCGCGGGACGCAGACGGCGACCTGCACGCGACCTCAGCCGTCTGCACCCACATGTACTGCCTCGTCGAGTGGAACGACGCCGAATGTAGCTGGGACTGTCCCTGCCACGGCTCGCGGTTCGCGCCGGACGGGGAGGTGCTTCAGGGGCCGGCGAACGAGGGGCTCTCGAGTGCCAGTATCGATGATGGTGGAGGAGGTGGTGGTGTGGGTGATAGCGCAGGTGCCGAAACGGGCGTGAGCATCGACATCGACAGGGGTGGAGTCGGTAGCGGGAGTGGAAGCGAGGAGCGGGACGGAGGAGAGGGCGAGGATTGAGGGGTGGGCGAAAATGGGGGAAAGGATTGAGGAGGAGTCGGAGATGAGGGGAGGAATTGAGGAGGGGCGACAGCAGCAAACTCGAAGTCTGTCGAAATCAGTGACCGAGGATAGTACTCGAGCGGTGTGTGCATACAGAGCAGAGAGACAGCACAGCGACACAGTTTGTTTCGCTCCCAATGAATACCGCATCCGGCCAGTATATCTGCACACCTACCGAAGACGGAGGAGTAGCAGAAGCGCTACTGGGATCAGGAAGGCAGGAAGAATGCCGCCGAGAAAGAGCAATTCCGGAGGGAGAAAGAAGACTAGCAGTAGTACAATGTTGGCAATCAACAGTGCGATGATCAGATTGAGACGGAAGATGACTGCGTTCTCGTTCATTATTTCGTGTTTCTAATTGTTCTCAAATATGTGTCTTGTGGATTGACTACTTGGACTGCACTGACCGACCACTACCAACGGAGATCGACTCGCAGTCAGTACCACATTCGCGCTCTGTATCCAGCACACACTCTGTATCAGTATCCGGAGATCTCAATCGAGCCGAACTCGAGTACCACCTGCTCCCAACGACGATGACGAAAAACGCGCACAGTTTGTACAGCCAGAAACACATCAAACCAGAAGATTGTTGGCCACCCAACATGCCGAGGTGAGTGTGGACCGAACTGACGTGTTTCTCGCGCTCATCACCTTCCTGCTGGCGGCGCTCGTCTACGAGGTTAGCGACCCGAATACGCCGGGTATCATCGCTGTCCCGGTGTTGCTCCTTCTCTATTCGATTCCGATCTACCTCGGCGCTGCTTTCGTGTTCAAACTGGCTGCAGCAGAGAGTCCCATCGCGGACCAGGCAGAACGTGGGAGCGAGACGAACGATCGGGATAGCTAACGGCTCAGTGGGTCCGAGCCACGCCGAAGCCCTGGATACTCCACGATAATCCCATCCACGCCCGCCGCCGCGAGCTGATCGTACTGCACCCAGGTCTCGACCGTCCAGACGTTGACCGCCCGTCCCTCCTCGTGGGCCGTCTCTACGATGTCGATAGCCGGCGCTTCGGAATCGAACCCTGCGTACTCGGTCCCAGCGAGGGGCAGGCCGGCGATTGCGTTTCGTGGCGGATGGATCGCCTCGCAGTCGTACCGCCGCGCCAGTTCGAGGCCGGACTCGAGTGCATCCCAGACGAGCACGGCACGATCGTACTCGGGACCAACCTCGCGGGCGGCGGCGAGTGCACCCTCGCAGAACGACGAAAAGAGGATCTCACCGCCGAACGCGTCGCAGTCGGCGACGACGCGCTCGACGAACGGTGTCCACAGCGCACGTCGTTCTGCCCGCTCGTCCGGCCCTAACAACTCGGCGAAACGCAGGTCGCTTGCTCCGCAGTGTTTCAGTTCGACGTTGACGCCGACGCTGTCGGGAACGGCTGCAAGAACGTCTGCGAGCGTCGGGACGGTCTCGTCGGTTCCGAGCACGCTGGCTGACTGGATGTCCGCGAGAGCTGTCTCCCAGACGAGTCCCGTCGCGTCGGTGAGCGGACGGCCGGCGCGCGAGCGAGACGGGTCGCCCTCGAGTCGCTCGTCGTGGATAACGACCGGTGTGCCACAGGCGGCGGGCTGCACGTCGAGTTCGATCATCGTGGTATCTTCGCGAGATGCAGCCGCGACGGCCGCGCCGACGGTGTTCTCGGGTGCGACGCCGGCGTAGCCACGGTGGGCGATGAGTGCGGGATCGGGCATAGACTGTGTACTCGAGTCGACGCACGCAGCGGAGTATCTTGGGAGCTGCGTTGGCGATTGGTGCAGGTCGGGGCTGCGAAGCGAGAGGGGTGGAGCGGTCGAACGCGGCGCTCGCCGCGGACACGTTGAACACCCTGGCCGTCGAACGACAGTCCATGGCCGACAGCACGCTCGACGATGTGAGACGAGCACTCGATCGCGCGACCGAACTCGAGAAGGAGGAAGCGCTGTCTGTCCTTCGAACTGCCCGCGAGGATCTCGACGCACTGGGGAACGACGCAGCCGTCGACGAGGAGCGACGACGGGAACTCGCGGATCGCGTCGATCAGCGCATCCGTGAGGTGGAGAACCGGGACGACTACGACAGCGGCCTCGGCGCGGCGATGAATCCGGACGAAGACGAGGCACCGTAGCACGCTAGTACGTCGTCGAGCCGACGGCATCGGCTGGGCGTGAGCCAGTAGTAAGTAGTAGCGTCTGCCTACAACGCTGCAGCCGTACGTGCTGTGTCCGTCTGCTATCGACCGACGGTTGTACGAGTGGCAATCGGCCCCTAATGAGGCGTTGTGACGGCAAACGGTCGGGATCCTTTTATCATGCTCTCGGTGACCGTTCACCTATGACGAGGCCATCTCGACGCCGGCTCCTCCAGGGACTCACGGCGGGAGGCATCACGCTCGGTGCAGTTCAGTGGAGCGATCAAACGGTGCAAGCGCGTTGGCAACCGAACACGGAGACGGACACCGACACGACAGAGACGGACGGCTCGCTCTCGATTTCGATCACCGAGACGAACGCGCCCGTGCCCGCCGGCGAGTACCTGCAGGTCGAGGCAGAGCTCACGAACACCGGCTCGACGGACGTTCGAACTGAGGCCGCACTCGTCGTCGGCGTCGGTGAAACGGAGATTTCGCGCCGCGGGATGACGGTCGGCGCTGGCGAGACGGAGACGATTCGGCAGGGGTTTTACACCTATCCCGTCCCGCAGGACGACGAGTTTCCCGTGCGTATCGAAACACCACACGGCGTCGCCGAGCAGACGGTCAACGTCACTGCAGCCGAGGCGTTGCCGAGCGCTCGTCCCGACAGTGAACTCGCCGTCCAGCCGGGTACCGAGGTACTTTTCGAAGCCGAAGCGCTCGATCCGGACGAGTCCCAGACGACGATCTGGTGGGTCGACGGCGAGAGCGTGACCACCGGCGTCGGCGGAGCCTGGGAGTGGCAGTACTACGAAGAGATCGGCGCTGACTTCTGGTGGCACGAGTTCGAGGAGCCCGGGAGCCACGAGGTGACCGCAGCCGTTATTCCGGACGATGAGGCAACCGGACCGGGAGAAACGGCCGAGGAGACCTACGCTGCCCGCTGGGAAATCGAGGTGACAGACGACGGTGCGGCATCGCCGTCCGTCGAGGGCGTGCGGCCTGCAGAGAACGTCGTCCCGATTCAGGAGGGAGACCAGGTCGAATTCGAACTCGAGGCGACCGATCCCGACGGCGGACTCGACCGCGTTGTCTGGTGGCTCACCCAGGCGGACACCATTCTCGACGTGACAGAACTCGAGGGCGACGCTGACACGGCGGTCATCTCGATGGACGGTGGCTGTCACACCTGTCACGTCGTGCCGTGGGTAATCTGCGACGATGGCACCGCCACTGCGCTGCAGTCGCGGTGGGAGATTGACGCAGTCGGCGACGGAGACGATGAGGATGACGAGGAGAATGGTGACGACGGCGACGACACCGGCCAGCTCGGCCTCTCAATCCAGGGAACGAACTCCCCTGTCGACGCCGGCGACTTCCTCGAGGTAACCGCGAGCGTGACGAACGACGGGGCCGAGACCCGGACGGCGTCGGTCGAGCTTATCGTCGGCCACGACCCGACCGGCGTCGACAGCGAGACGGTGACCCTCGAACCCGGCGAGAGCGAAACGCTGACGCTCGGCTACGAGACCTACGAAACCAGCCAGGACGAGCAGTTCCCCGTCCGCGTCGAGAGCGGCGATTCCACAGCCGAGGCGAGCGTGCAGGTGTTCGCCTGAGATCCAGGTGTTTACCCAAGCGTTTCGACTGAGACCACGCTATTCCCGCAGTCGCGGTGAAATCCACCGATCCCCGCACCCTTTATTCGAGTGCCGACGAGAGTGACAGGTATGCGAATCGCACTACTCGGCGGCACCGGCGACATCGGCGAAGGGCTCGCACTCCGCTTCGCCCGCGATACCGACCACGAACTCCTCATCGGCTCGCGCGACCCTGAAAAAGCGCGCGACGCCGTCGAGGAATACAACTCGGTACTCGAGTCCCACGATGCCACCGCAGATTGCAAGGGCTTCGCCAACGAGATGGCTGCAGACCGCGCTGACGTCGTGATCCTCAGCGTGCCGCCGTACCACGTCGGTGACACCGTCGAAGCCGTTGCGGACGTGCTCGACGAGGACACGATTCTGGTCACCCCCGCCGTTGGCATGAAAGGCGACGAAGACGGCATGCACTACCACCCGCCGGGAACGGGCAGCGTCAGCGAACTCGTCGCCCAGCGCGCGCCAGACGGCGTTCCCGTCGTCGGGGCGTACCACAACCTCGCGGCCGGAAAGCTCGCGAACATCGAACTCGAGTTCGATCTGGATACGCTGCTCGTCGGCGACGACGCGGATGCGAAAGAGACGGTTCGGAATCTGACGAACGAAATCGAAGGGCTGCGTGCGCTCGATGCGGGGCCGCTCGCGAACGCGGCGGAAGTCGAGAGTGTGACACCGCTTGTCATCAACATCGCAAAGTACAACGAGGAGCTGCACGACGTTGGCGTGAAGTGGGTCTAGTTTCGGACAGACTGCCTCCACAAACGCTGCCTCCACAAACGCTGCCTCCAGCGCACCCGCTCACGGTACGGGTCGAGTCCGAGAAAAACGAAACGTCGAGTCGCAGAGAGCTTACGCGCCCGCGGACTCGAGTGCGTCCTCCAGATCCTCGCGCTGGGTGACGCCAACGAAGCGCTCGACGATGCCGTCGTCGTTCTCGATGATCAGTGTCGGCAGCGAGCGTACCTGGTACTCGTTGGCGACGTCTTGCTGTTCGTCGACGTTTACCTTCTCGACCTCGAAGCGACCATCCCAGTCGTTTTCGAGCTCTTCGAGGATCGGATCCTGCGTCTTGCAGGGGCCACACCAGTCCGCGTAGAAGTCCTTGAGCGTGACAGTCATACGGTTCAGCGCTAGTTGCCACGCGCGGCGCATAAGGGTTTCCCAGTCATGACGGCTTGCCGGCATCGTGGATGGGCGACGCAGTGAGCAGCGAGCAGTGAGCAATGAGTTATGAGCAATGAGCAGCGAACAGCGAGCACCAGACACCGAACAGCGAGTAGCGGCCGCCAAACAGCGACGGTACTCGAGTCGACCCACCGAACGAGTGGACCACTGAACTGACCACGGCCACCCTCGTGCAGAGGCAACTCCGGGAGTCGAAAGTTTTAGTTCCCGGAGCACATAGAGATTGGTATGGATAAAGGACAAAACACTGGCGGGCTGATGTCCAGTGCCGGCCTCGTCCGGTACTTTGACGCGGAAGACTCGAACGCGATTCTCATCAACCCGAAGACGGTCATCGCGACGGGCGTCCTGATCGGCGTCCTCGTGCAGCTGCTGACGTTCGTTTCGTAAGCGACCCAGGCAGCCCATTTTCGCGCCACTACTCACACCACACACCAACACCTGGTAGCGGTCGGAATTCGATAGCAACAGGTGCCCGATAGCGACAGGATTCGTCGCCGTGCGCGCCACTTTTGACCCTCGTCTCCCTACCGCGAGCCATGACACTTCAGGCGGGTGTCGTCGCCGTACAGGGCGACGTCGCAGAACACGTCACAGCCATCGAACGGGCCGCAGCGGCCCACGGACGCGACGTCGAGGTCCGCGAAATTCGCGAATCGGGACTCGTCCCCGATTGCGACTTCCTCGCGATGCCCGGCGGCGAGTCCACCACGATTTCACGGTTGCTCCACGACGACGGCATCGCCCCCGAGATCCAGAACCACGTCGCGGCCGGCAAACCGCTGTTCGCCACCTGCGCCGGCCTGATCGTCGCCGCGGCCGACACCGGCGACGAGCGCGTAGACGAACTCGAGTTGCTCGACGTGACGGTCGAACGCAATGCCTTCGGTCGCCAGAAGGACAGTTTCGAAGCACCGCTCGACGTGGCGGGGCTCGCAGACGACGAGCCGTTTCCGGCGGTGTTCATCCGCGCACCGGCAATCGCGGACGCGGGATCTGCCGAGGTGCTCGCGACGTGGGACGGTCGACCAGTAGCGGTACGAGACGGGCCGGTTGTGGGGACCTCTTTCCACCCGGAGCTAACGCCCGATAGCCGGATTCACGGACTGGCGTTCTTCGAGAACGAGGAGGCGGCGCTGCCGGCCTCGGAGTCCGCGTAAGTTCGAGCGAGCGATACAACGCGGGTCCGACACAGCGCAGGTATGCGTTCGCAACCGGGCACGTTTTTCTTCCCGGCCGCCCTCACTAGGGCTATGCAGGCATCTATCGACGCGGTTCGCGTCGCCGGCACCCCGCAGGGACCGGTCCCCGTCGTCGTCCTCGAGATTGACGGCAAGGACGACGTGGTCCCCATCTTCATCGGGTTCAACGAGGCCTCGAGCATCGCCCGTGGCCTCGAAGCCGAAGATATTGGCCGGCCGCTGACCCACGACCTGTTGCTCGACGTGATGGAAGAGTTGGGAAGCCGAATCGACCGCGTCGTCGTCAGCGAGATCGAAAACCGCGAGGGCGGCCAGGGCGGCACCTACATCGCTGATCTCCACGTCGCGACGCCTCGCGGCGAGACCGTCATCGACGCCCGGCCGAGTGACTCGCTCGCGCTCGCCGCGCGAACGAACGCCTCGATCGAAGTCTCGGAGGCCGTCTTCGAGGACGGCCGAGACGACAGCGAGAAGTTCGCGGAGTTAGAAGACATCCGCAACGTCTCTGGTGAACTGTAAATGGACGATACGCTCGACGAGCTGTTCGCCGTCATCGAAGATCGGAAGGAAACGCTGCCCGAGGGCTCTTACACCGCCTCGCTCTTTACCCACGAGAAGGGCGAGAACGCGGTACTCGAGAAGCTCGGTGAAGAGACGACGGAACTGATTCTCGCGGCGAAAGACGACGACGAGGAGGAGATCGCCTACGAGGCGGCGGATATCGTCTACCACCTGCTCGTCTTGCTCTCGATGAAGGATATGGAGATCGAGGATCTCGAGGCGGAACTCGAGGCGCGACGCTGATTCGCTGGTCCGTTGGCTTACTGACTTGCTGATTCCGCCTTGCAAACGCCCATCGGACGTTGATGAGCGGTGGCGATGTCCGTTCTGTGATGGCGCTCGACCAGCTTTCACACGTGGACGACCACATGCACATGCAGGAGTGTATCGACAACTGTCTCGAGGCCGCGCAGATCTGTGAGTGGTGTGCAGACGCCTGCGCCGAGGAAGGCGAGGGAATGGCCCGCTGCATCCGGCTCTGTCGGGACGTGGCGGACATCACGACGCTGCACGCTCGCTGGATGGCGCGAAACTCGGGTTACCACCGCGACCTCGCCGAACTCTGTGCGGACCTCTGTGAGGAGTGTGCCGAGGAGTGTGAGCAACACGACCACGACCACTGCCAGGCCTGTGCGGAGATCCTGCCGAAGTGTGCCGAAAGCTGCCGAGAAATGGCAACGAGCTAACCGCGATGGAGTAGTCCACGAAACGCGGCCGAACACTTTTGCAACAGTTCGTTGAAAAGATCCGCATGGGCTCGCCACCCCGCCGCAGCGCCGACCTCGGCCGCGGAATCGACAGGCTGGCAACCGGCTGCAAGCGGTACGGACCCGGACGACTTCCGAAGGCCGAAAATCACGCTGTCGGGGCTGGATACGCGGGTGCGAGCGCAGCGGTTTGTACGGCAATATTCTACGCCGGAATCTCCACAGTGATCGGTTCGGTTGGACTGGATGCAGCGGCAGATTTTGTTAATATCGCGTTAGCTGCTCTGGCACTTCCACTCGTTGTCCCTGCCGCTTTCGCTATCGGATATGGTGGGTGGAAAATCGTGACGCCGACCTCGCCTGTTAGTGGATTGGTGTGTGGAGTTCTGGGCGTGTTTGCAACCTACGGCGTTGTCCTCCTCTTGTTCGGAATACTGGTGACGGTACCTGAGGTGCTTTCGGGTGCGTCCCCTCTCAGAGCAGCCGTGTTCTCGTGGGGCGTCATCTATGTTGCATTCGTAGAAGCGTGGTGGGCAGCAGTGCCTATCGGCGCGATGAGTGGCTTTGTCTACGTTGCAGTTATCTCACCGACAGAGTGAGTTGTCGCACTGTAGACAGTGATCTGCAGTAACAGCACTACTACCCGTCTCATTCGCGATCGTCCTCCTCCTCACCCTCGCTGTCGGACTCCACCCCGGCGGATCGGACGCAGTTTTGTGGGACGCTGCAACGCTAACCGCGCTCATCGCGATCGTTGCAGCCACGTTCACAACCGGGTTCACGCTCCCCTCGGCTGTCTGACCGGCGCAATATACGAACGCGCTCGCACTCGAACGGTTCCCGACGCGCCCGCTACCGGCGCGGGTTCGGATTGAGCACGCCGCCGACCGCGCCAGCAATGGCGCTCTCGAGTGCCATCACGAACGAGATGGCAAGCGCGACGAACAGAATCCCGAGGCCGGCGACGCCTGAGAAGAGACCGCCGATTGGGCCGGCCGCCCAGCCCGAAACTGCGACGATGAGGGCGATGAGCGTGCCGCCGACGAGTCCGCCGAACGCACCGGTGAGCAGTCCGTGCCAGAAGCCACTGGCGAGGCCACCGCCGGCGAGGTAGCCTGCAACGAAGCCGCCGAACAGGACGGCAATGAGCTGACCGATGCCGGGAACGACCACGCCGACCACGCTCAGGACCGTTGCGACCAGGAACCCAATAATAACCGCGCGCCAGTTAGTCATCGTGTCTCTCTTCGCTCCGTGAACGGATAAGCGCTCGCCGCATAACGAACGACCTTTTAAGACCGCGCGTTCTACCTGTGAGCATGATTTTCGAAGACCTTCCGACGACGCCCACGTCGGAAGAGCTGATCGACAAGGCGTTTTCGCGGGCAGCGCGGGCCGGCAAGGCCAAAGGCGGCCTCGAGGCCCAGCAGTCGATGCTCCAGACCGCGGCGAACATCATCTCGGACAACCTGGAAAACGTCGTCACGGCCTGGCCGGACTTCGACTACGAAGACGACGTCCACCCGTTCTACTACGAACTCGCAGACGCAATCGTCGACGTCGACGAGTTGCGCCAGGCACTCTCAGAGACGATGTGGGCCAGCCGAAAGGCTCGCGAGATCCACAACGAGTACCAGCCGCGGCTTCGCAAGACCGACATCGACACCGCCCGCAAGCACCGCAAACAGGCTTTCGCCCGACTCGCAGACATCGTCGAGCAGATCGACGACGAACTGCTGTACATCAACAAATCGCGAAACGACCTGCGCGATTTGCCCGAGATCAACCCGGAGGAGCCAACGATCGTCGTCGCCGGCTACCCGAACGTCGGCAAATCCTCCTTCGTCAACGACGTCACAAGCGCCCGCGGCGAGACGGCCTCCTATCCGTTCACGACGAAGGGAATCGGCGTCGGCCACTTCGAACACGAGCACATCCGCCACCAGATCGTCGACACCCCCGGCCTGCTCGACCGCCCGCCGGCCGAGCGAAACGAGATCGAATCCCAGGCCGTCAGCGCCATCGAGCACCTCGCCGACTGCATGCTCGTGATGGTCGACCCCAGCGCCGAGTGTGGCTACCCGCTGGCGTCGCAACTCGAGTTGCGTGATTCGATCGCGGCACAGTTCGAGACGGTGCCGGTGTTGACGATCGCGAACAAGGTTGACCGCGCGGAGGCGTGGGATGACAGCCAGATCGATGCGCTGAACGCGGACTACGAGATGAGCGTCGAGACGGGCGAGAACGTCGAGACGGTGCTCGAGGCTGCCGTCGAGGCGATCGACTTCGAGCCTGAGTTGCCGTTCGACGGCTAACTGGCGTATGAACTCACGAGGTCACGACCGGACGACCGGACGAGCGGGCGAACGAGCGAACGGACGAGTCGAGCAGACGGGCGAGCGGGCGAACGGACGAGTCGAGCAGACGGGCGAACGGACGAGTCGAGCAGACGGGGTGAGGAGGTGACGAGAGCATGAAGGGACCCGGCATCTTCAGCATGCTCCAGATCGCCGCCGGACTCTCGATGGCGGGACCGATGTTCGTCGTCGGTTTCGAGTTCGTTCGAACGGACCGTGTCATCCCTGGTATCGGTTTTTTCCTCCTCGGAGCGATCGCACTGTACTTCCCGACATATCTCGTCAAGCGTATCGGTGGGCCGCGAAACTGGCTTCGGTGGCTAGCCAGCAGCGTGTGGTCGGCAGTAAAACCAGGATCCAGTACAGAACAGGGGTCCGCAAACGGAGACGACAGCTGGCGACAGTCGTCGGAATCGACGGCTGCCGAAACACAGCAGCAGAGGGGATCGGCGACGGAGTCGACAGAGAACGGACGTGAGTCGGCTTCGGAGTCGAAATCGAAACGATCCAGCCGGCTCGAGCGGTTTCGCAGACGATAGCGTCGGAAACCGTCACCGTCCTCAGCGCTCGACCTGACCAACGTACCTGATCTCGACGATTACGTCCTCGTTCGTCTGTTGGTTGATCCGTTCCGCTAACGTGTCGGCAATGCCGGGCTCTTCTGCACCTGGCGGGCCGCCGATCGTCACGATGACGCGTTCGGGACCGACGAACGGGTAGTCCTCGTCGACGATCACCTCCGTTTCGAGGAGCTGGTACTCCGCGAACGCATCGTCCTCGAGGACGATTTCGGCCTCGTTCTGTGCACTCTCCTCGAACGTCGCAAGCCCGTAGGATGCGTAGGTAATGCCGCCGAGGAAGATGGCGAAGATGAACACGATCGCGGCGAGTCCGACAACTCGCTCTCGGACGCGTTTCTCGGTTTCGTCCCGGGAGAACAGGTTCTCGGGACGATAGCCGGCGTACCAGAGTGTCAACAGTCCAGCGAGGTTCACCGAAAGGACGTTGACGAGAACGAGCGCAGTCGAACCGATCGCGGCCGACGGCTCCCCCCAGGCGATGGCGACGCCAGCGGCTGCAGCGGGTGGAATGAGTGCGGCCGCGATCATCACGCCGACGAGTGCGACGGAGATTCCCGTCGCGATGCTCACGATACCGGCAACGCCGGCACCGAGTGCAACTGCAAGCGAGAGCAAGTCCGGCGTGAGCCGTTCAGAGATTTCGTCGACCGTCCCGATATCGAGGCCCGGCGGAACGATGTTCGTCGTCCGGACCAGCCAGGCGAAGACGGCTGCGGCCGCGATTGCGAGGACAATCCCGATGATCTGGTAGAGAATACTCTCGGTGAACAGCTCCTCGTCGTCGATCACGGAGCCGACGCTCGCACCGAGCGCCGGCCCGATTAGCGGCGCGATAACCATCGATCCGACGACGACGGCCGGCGAATCGAGCAGCAAGCCAGCGGTTGCGACGACCGCGCTCACGATCGTCATCGTCGCGTAGACGCCGAACGTCGGGGTGAGTGACTCCGCTTCGGCCTGCAGCTCCTGGCGTGAGATGCGGTCTGACTCGACATCACCCTTCTCGTACTCGTCTCGGAGCGCCTGAAATCGGCGTGAAATTACCGTTTCAGCGTCGACGACGACGGTGTAGGCGTCCTCGTCGATCCCTTCCTCCTGTAGTTCATCGAGCACAGGTTCGACCGCAGGAGATGGCAGCGGAAAGTAGACGACAGCGGTGTACTCCCGATTGCTGGCCTCGTCGGTAACGACGTAGTCGATTTCTCGGTCGTCGAGCGTCTCGAGAATCGTCTCTCGTCTCCCGGTTGGAACCGTCAGCTGTACGAGGCGCACGTGAGCCACTGAATACCCCGGGGGTCATAACTTGGGGGCATCTCCAACCGACCTGCTGGCGGGAGAGACGCCACAGCGCCGGCCCAGTCACGGTGCTTATAAACCCGAGAGCGCCGTAGCAGCGGTATGTTCGATACCCGCCCCAATCGCGAGGCCGAAGTCATCCTCGTCGGCCGCTCGAACGTGGGCAAGTCGACCCTTATGCGCGAACTCACCGGTCACAGCTTCGACACGGGTGGCAGTCCCGGCGTTACCCGCAGTCCGAACCACTACGACTGGGCTCCCGAAGACTTCGTCATCACCGACCTCCCCGGCTTCGGCTTCATGAGCGGCGTCCACGAGGAGCGACGCGAGGAGATCAAGACGAACATCGTCCAGTACATCGAGGAGTACGCCGACAACGTCCTCGTCGCAGTCCTGGTCGTCGACGGCAAGAGCGTCATCGACATCATCGACCGTCACTCCGGCCCCGACGAGATTCCCTACGACGTGGAGATGTTCCACTTCCTGCGGGAACTCGAGATTCCGACCGTCGTCGCCGTCAACAAGATGGACAAAGTCGATGACCGCGACGAGCGACTGAACGAACTCTGTGACCGCCTCGGCATCCTCCCGCCGTGGAAGCAGTGGCAGGAGACCATCGCACCGATCACCGCGAAGAACGGCCAGATCAGTTCGCTGAACGAGGCGGTCCGCGAGCACCTGCACGAACAGAACCGGGACGATCTGTTCAAATTCTTCTGAGCGCCGTTTTGCTGGGGGATCTCCTCACTGGTTCGGTCGAACCGCTTTCCAAAATCTACGCTATAAAGGCCACCGATCGGGCGCTGCCCGCTGCGGCGGTGAACCCTAAATGACGCGGTTGACGACCGACTCATCCGCCGCGAGTCGCTCGACATTCTCTCGAACCAGTCCGCCAACATCACGGAAGTAGTCAACCGTAAACGCGGCACAGTGAGGCGTGATGATCACTTCGTCCATCTCCCACAGCGGAGACTCCGCTGGCAGCGGCTCCGTCTCGAACACGTCGAGGCCCGCGCCTTCGATCGAGTCCGACTCGAGTGCATCCACCAATGCAGACTCATCCACGATGGAGCCGCGACCGACGTTGACGAAGTAGGCGTCGTCGCGCATGGCGTCGAAGAACTCGGCGTCGGCGAGGTGGTGTGTGTCGTCGGTGAGCGGGAGCGTGACGATTACGAAGTCGGCGTCTGCGACGGCGGCGTGGCGGTCTTCGGTTGGAAACACCGCTTCGAAGCCGGGGACTGGGTCGCCGGAGCGGCGGACGCCGGTGACGTGCACGCCGAGCGAGCCGAGGGTATCGGCGACGCCGCTGCCGAGCGTGCCAGTGCCGAGAACGCAGGCGGTCTTGCCGGGCAGGGTGAACGCCTCGTCCCATTCTGGACGCTCCCAGCGGCGGTCCTGCTGGGCGGCGATGGCGGTGTGGAGTCGCCGAGAGAACGCGAGAAGGTAGCCCGCGACGGTTTCGCCGACTGTGCGGTCGTGAATCCCCGTGCTGTTGGTGAGGATCACGTCGTTCGCTTCGAACTCGTCGAAGGGGAAGCGGTCAACGCCAGCCTGGATGGAGTGGACCCACTCGAGTTCGAGGAACGAATCGTCGTACTTTCGAGTGACGACGGCGTCACACGTGTCGGTGCCGTCGGTGTCCACGACTTCTACGGGGACGGGAAGATCGGCAAGTTCGTCGGCAAGTTCGGTCGGCGGGAAGACGCCACCGACGGAGTCGTGAATGCCGAGGAGCGCGATTTCGCGGTCGGTTCTGGATTCGGCGTCCACCTCGCCGTCATCCGTCTCGTCTGAACTGGCTGGCATACCGCCCGGTACGGACGACCCGACGTTCAAGCTTTGCCAACATGTGTCATTGCTGTCGCGACACCGACTGCTGTCACGAAACGCACCGCTGTTCACGTACGGAAACGGCGGCTCGGGAAAAGTCCTCGTCACAAGGGGCTCGGAGGGGGTAACTGCTCGTCACGGCCGCCGGCGGTTCCTACTCGACGAATGGGTTTCCCTCTGTCGCTTCAGCGGTCGCGCCAGGACTCGAGTGCGCGCATGTTCTCGGCGGTCTCCTCGATCTCGGCGGGCGCGAGCAGTCCTCGCTCTGTCGCAAACTCGGTGACACAGTCGGCAGGTGTGATGTCGAACGTCGGGTTCAGCACATCGATCGCCGCGTCGCCGTCGTAAACCGCGTCGCGCGCCGCGGACTCGAGTGCAACCTCCTCTCGTGTCGAAATTTTGTCCGTGGCGGCGACGACGGTGACGGGAACATCCTCGTGGGCAGCAGCGGCGGCGAGCGCTCGCGTTCCGGTCTTGTTCACGACAGCGCCGTCGTGGCGAATCGTGTCTGCGCCGACGAGCACCCGGTCGATGGATTCAGTTGCGAGCACGTGTGCGGCTGCGGCGTCAGTGTGGAGTGTCACGGGACAGTCGACACCACCAGCGGCCAGTTCCTCTGCGACGGCGACCCCCTCCAGCGCGGGCCGGGATTCGGCGACGAACACCCGCGACGGTGCGCCGGCGCGCAGCGCGTCGACGACGGTTCCAGAGCGCGAGAGCGTGAGCACAGCGCCGTCGATCACGTCGGCTGCAGTTGCCGCAGCGTCGTCGTCCGCAGCAGTCGCGCGGTCGATTCCCGCGAGGGTGGACTCGAGAACAGCCGCCGCGTCGGGAACGGACACATCGTCAGCGGCTGCCTCGCTGGCCTCCGCCATCGCCCGGTTCACCCGGTTCCGGAGCACCGCCATCGACGGCCGCGCCTCGAGGAGTCGCTCAGCGAGTGCGGTGAGTTCGGCCCACTCCTCCTCGGCGTCGGCGGCGGCGGCGTCGGTGTCGGTGTCGGCGTGCTGATCCACATCGTCGCCGTCGTCGGAATCCGCTCGCTCGGCAACCACCAGTCCCGCCCGGTCCCGAAGCACTTCGAGCGCACGAATCGAGAGCGCGGCCGCCCCGTGCTCGTCGTCCGCCGTAATCGAGCGCACCGTTGGCGCAACGCGCTCGTAGGCCGTCCAGAGCGCCGGCACTGTCTGGCGATCCGGATCGATGCAGATGGTCGTTGGTGGTGTCCACTCGAGTGCGTCGTGCTCCTCACTCAGGTCGACATCGCGGCTGTCGACGTCGAACAGGTACGGATGGACGGTCCACTCGCGGTCGAGCTCGGGGTCGGTGACGGAGACGGGGCGGCCCGACCGGATGAGGTCGATTTCGGCGTCCGAGAGGCCGGTTTCTTCGCGGATTTCGGTGCGGACCTGTGTGTTGGGATTACCTTCGGCGAAGCCGGAGACGCCACCCCATTGCCCGGTGTAGGTGCCGACGGCGTCGCTGCGGCGCAGGAGAAGGATCTCGCCGCGGTGGCGGAGGAAAGCGGTGACAACATCGGCGTGGGTGGGTTCCGATCCGGCCCCATCGCCGTCCGTGGAATCGGTCATACGTGGCCCCAGGCGGGCCGCGACGGAATTGCTTTCGGGAGCAGATAGACCATCGTTTCAGACAGAGCGTCTCAGCGTATCACGAACCAGGGAGACATCGACAGGCACCCGGTCGTGAACTATACCTATCTCGAGTCCGACCAGCGACCATGACACGGCGTGGGACGACGGAACACGAGTCGACAACGTGCACCCGCTCTCGATCCCGACCGCGATCCCGTACCCGTACCCGTACTCGCACCCGAATCGGCGTCGACGTCGGCGGCACCTTCACCGACATCGCGCTCTCCGTCGACGACGACCTCGTCACCGCGAAAGTACCGACCACGGCCCCCCAGCACGTCGGCGTGCTCGAGGGCATCGAAAAAGCCTGTGCCGACGCAGGTATCGACCCCAACGAAATCGACGAGTTCAGCCACGCGATGACCGTCTCGGTCAACGCCCTCCTCGAACGCGACGGCGCAACGACCGCGCTCGTCACCACTGCCGGCTTTCGTGACGTACTCGAGATCGGTCGCCAGAATCGCCGCTCGCTCTACGACCTCGACGCCGAGAAGCCGACGCCGCTCGTCCCCCGCGAACGCCGGTTCGAAGTCGACGAGCGGACGACGGCCGAGGGTGTCGAACAGCCGGTCGATCCCGACGAGGTTCGGGAGCTCGCAGCGCAACTCCGTGAGGCGGACGTGGAGGCCATCGCGGTCTCGCTCCTGCACGCCTATGCCGATCCGTCGAACGAGCGCCAGGTTACCGAAATCCTCCGCGAAGAGCTCTCGGTTCCGGTATCGGCTTCTCACGAGGTGCTGGCCGAGTTCCGCGAGTTCGAACGCACGTCGACGACTGCCGTCGACGCCTACGTCCGCCCCGTGATCGACCGCTACATCGGTCGACTCGTCGAGCAGGCGGCCGACGCGGGGATTCCGAAACCGCGGATCATGCAGGCGAACGGCGGCACCGCTACGCCGGAGACGGTCCGCAAGCACGCCGTCACGACGACGCTCTCCGGTCCGGCCGCGGGGGTTGTCGGCGCTGGGGCAACCGTTGGCGGCTCCGACTCCGGCGGCGACGACAGCGGCGACATCGGCGACAATACCGATAACGACGACAACACGGATAACGGCGACACCGCAGACACCGACGAACCTGTAGGAACAGACCGCGAGACACTCGAGGGACTCGTCACCTTCGACATGGGCGGCACCTCGAGCGACGTGAGCCTCGTCCGAGACGGCCGCGCCGAGCGGACGACCGACGCCGAAATCGACGGGCTCCCGATCCGGACGCCGATGGTCGACGTCAACACCGTCGGGGCCGGCGGCGGCTCGATCGCCTGGGTCGACGCCGGCGGCGCGCTCCGCGTCGGCCCGGAATCGGCGGGCGCACAGCCCGGTCCCGCCTGCTACGGCCGCGGCGGCACGCGACCGACCGTGACCGACGCCACCGTCGTCCTCGGCTACATCGGCCCCGAGACCGCGCTCGGCGGCGAGATGACCCTCGACGTCGAGGCGGCCCACGACGCCCTGGCGAGCCTTGCCGAGGAGGCCGGCCTGGACAGCGCACTCGAGGCCGCCCGCGGCGTCTACCGTGTGGCGAACGCAACGATGACCCGAGCGATCCGCAGCGTCACGGTCGAGCGCGGCCACGACCCCCGCGAGTTCGCGCTCGTCGCCTTCGGCGGCGCAGGGCCGATGCACGCCACGGCGCTGGCCGACGCGCTGTCAGTCGAGTGCGTACTCGTCCCCCGTCCGGGCGGCGTCCTCTCAGCGTTCGGCCTCCTCGCCGCCGACGAGAGCCACGACGCCGTTCAGACCGTTGGTGTTGTACTCGAGTCCGCCTCGCCGGCAACGATCAGCGAGGTGTACGACGAGCTGGTCGAAGACGTGCTCGCGGACGTCTCCAATCCGGACGCGGCCCAACTCGAGCGAGCGGCGGACTGTCGGTACGCCGGACAGAGTTTCGAGTTGACTGTTCCCGTGGACGCGGCGGGGGCGTTCGACGCCGAGGCGGTCGCCGACCGCTTCCACGAGGCCCACGAGCGAACCTACGGCTACGCGCTGGACGAGGCGATCGAAGTCGTGAATCTGCGGACGACGGCGACCGTTCCCGGCGCGGAACCGACCGTTCGCCACGAAGGCGGCGGTAGCGGTGATGCAATCGTCGGCACGCGAACCGCGCACTTCCCCGGCGTGGACGAGGAGCAGGGCCAGGCGACCATCTACGAGCGTGACCGACTCGCACCCGGCGCGACGATCGACGGCCCGGCGGTGCTCGAGCAGGCAGAGAGTACGACGGTGGTTCCGCCGGGGTGGATAGGTGAAATTCTGCCGGACGGAACGCTTGCGATGACGCGTACGGAGGTGAGTGAGGAATGACCGATCACGATTCGACAAACCACGACTCAGCAGCCAACAGCTCGACTGACGAATCCCCCACGACCACCGACCAGCCCATCGACCCCGTCACCCTCGAAGTCCTGCGCAACCAGCTCGCCGGCATCGCCGAGGAAATGGGCCAAACGCTGATCCGCGGGGCCTACTCCCCCAACATCAAGGAACGCCGCGACTGCTCGACCGCCCTCTTCGACGCCGAGGGTCGAATGATCGCCCAGGCCGAACACATCCCCGTCCACCTCGGCGCGATGCCCGCCGCTGTGGAGGCCGTACTCGAGTTCGACCCAGAACCCGGCGACGTCTTCGTGCTCAACGACCCGTTCGAGGGCGGGACGCACCTCCCGGACGTGACGATGGTCTCCACGCTCGCCGTCGAGGGCGAGATCGTCGGCTACGCGGTCTCGCGCGCCCACCACGCCGACGTTGGTGGGATGACGCCCGGCAGCATGCCCGCAGGCGCGGAGGAAATCTACCAGGAGGGGCTTCGAATACCGCCGACGCGACTGGTGGCCGGCGGCGAGGTCCGCGAGGAGGTGCAGTCGCTGCTGCTGGCGAACGTGCGCAACGCCCGCGAGCGCCGAGCCGACCTACGAGCCCAGCGCGCGGCGAACGAGCGAGCCGCCGAGCGGTTGCGAGAGCTGTTCGACGAGCACGGCCGCGAGACGGTGGTGTCGGGCTTCGACGCCGTCATCGACTACTCGCGCGAGCGGATCGAGAACGAACTCACGGCGCTGCCCGACGGCACCTACGAGGCGACGGATTACCTGGAGGGCGACGGCGTGACGGACGACGATATCGAGATCAGCGTCGCCGTGACCATCGACGGCGCGTCGGTCGACGTCGACTTTTCGGGCACCGCAGCGCAGCTTGCGGGCAACCTCAACGCGCCCCGCGCGGTCGCGACGAGTGCAGTCTACTTCGTCGTGCGCTGTCTCACGGATCCCGAGATTCCACCAAATCACGGCTGTTACGAGCCCGTGAGCGTGCACGCACCGAACGGAACGCTGCTCAACCCCGAGCCGCCGGCCGCGGTCGTCGGCGGCAACGTCGAGACCAGCCAGCGCGTGACCGACGTGGTCTTCACCGCGTTCGCCGAGGCCGCACCCGACCGCGTCCCGGCGCAGGGCCAGGGTACGATGAACAACCTGACCATCGGCGCGCGGGACGGCTCGTTTACCTACTACGAGACCATCGCGGGCGGGTTCGGCGCTCGCGCCGACCGTGACGGCATGGACGGCGTGCAGGTCGGGATGACCAACACGCTCAACACGCCCGTCGAGTCACTCGAGACGGAGTACCCGCTCCGGGTCGAGCGCTACGCGCTGCGCGAGGGGAGCGGCGGCCGCGGCCGGTTCCGTGGCGGCGAGGGACTCGAGCGCACCGTGACGGTCGAGGCGGACGCGACGGTCTCGCTACTGACCGAGCGCCGTCGCCACGCACCAGCGGGCGTCGCTGGCGGCGAAGACGGTGCGACGGGTGAGAACCTGCTCGACGGCGAGCCAGTGCCCGCGAAGACGACGGTCGACGTCGACGCGGGGACGACCGTCACCGTGCGGACGCCCGGTGGTGGCGGACACGGTGAGCCAGACGAACGAGCGGAGTAACTCGAGTGCAGCGGGAACACGGAGGGGTGCCTCGCGTCCACGAGGACAATTTTAGCCTGCCATACCCGTGTTCCCGAATCCTCTCGTGTCGCGGTCACTGGTTCTGATTAGGAACTAGTCGAGATGGTTCAATCAACACTCTTATTTAGATATATTATATGCGTTCATTTATTGAGAGGTGTGGAAGTGATGACTAGTAAGATCCGTGTTTTGACCACCGAATCGATACCCAACGCGATGGTTTCAGCGGCGGTTTTTTGGGGCGCAGTTGTTTGCGCTATCGTGAACGTCATAGAATTAGAATACAATATAGCCGCATTGGTCACCCCGTCCACTCCATCGGCTGGATCCGGTCAAATCATCGGAGGGCTGATTGCTGGCTACCTGTATACTGGCACACGGCGAGAGGCCTTGCAAGCCGGCGGATACGCCGGTAGCCTACCAATTTTGGTTTTCGGACCAGTTGCACTCGTTCTCCATATCGGTACGCAGGCAACTGCTTTCACGCTGGAATATACGCTTCTCCAATACGCGTTCGGGTTCCTGCTAGTGTATCCATTCATGATCTGTGTGGGTTTTCTGTTCGGTGGTATCGGAGGCTTTGTCGGCCACTGGATATCGAAAACACTCACCTGAACAGTTCGGGTGAATCGCTACACAGCATCGACTTATCGCGGATGGGAACAGTGGCAGAAGACGATACACCAGACCGCCTAATGCCATATGTCAATCATAAAGTAGTATATATTACTAATCCAAATTTTTGGGTGCAATATGAACGCGTTCGAGCCAACGCCGACCGCGTCGGTCGACGAGATTTCGCAGTGGGTCTTCGGACGAATACTGGTAGCGCTCGTCTTCACCGGCTACGGCGCACTGCTTGCCAGAGACCTGTTCGGCGTGTTCGGAACCGTTGTCGCACTGTGTCTCTGGTTCTACGGGCTCCTGTTCGTCATTCGAATCCTCTTTCGCGGTATCGACGCGTTTCTGGAGGGAAGAGCTGACGACTCTCTCCGGTGACGGTGCCCTTTTGACGCCGCTCGCCGACACTTCAGTATGGAACTCACACCAGTGACGGACCTGCCCGAAATCCGTCCCGGCGACGACCTCGCCGACCTCATCGCGGACCGGGCTGGCGACACCCTCGCCGACGGCGACGTGCTCACCGTCGCCAGCACGGTCGTCTCGAAGGCCGAGGGGCGAACGGCCGACCTCGCGGACTACCCCGTCAGCGGCCGCGCCCAGGAGATCGCCGACAGCCTCGGCGAGCTCGCCGGCGAGGAGAAAGACCCCCGGTTTGCCCAGGCGGTACTCGAGGAGAGCACGGAACTGCTGATCGAAGTCCCGTTCCTGCTGACCGAGACGCGATTCGGCCACATCTGCGTGAACGCGGGCATCGATCGGTCGAACGTGCCGGAACACGACCTGCTCTTGCTTCCCAAACAGCCGAGCGAGAGCGCAGCGCGAATCCGTGATGGACTCACAGAGCGCGGCTACGAGGACGTCGCCGTAATCGTCACCGACACCTGCGGGCGACCGTTCCGTCACGGCCAGCGCGGCGTCGCAATCGGCTGGGATGGGATGCCAGCAAGTCGTGACTGGCGCGGAGAACAGGACCGCGACGGCCGCGAGCTGGGCGTGACGGTGCAGTCCGTGGTCGACGAACTCGCGGCGGCAGCGAACCTCGTCACCGGCGAGGGAGCCGACGGGGTGCCAGCCGTCGTCGCCAGCGACTGGGCGTTCGGCGACCTCGACGGGAGCGACGAACTGTTCCGATCGGTCGAGGACGATCTCATCAGACAGGCGCTCCGCGGCTGGGAGTGGGAGGGTGGCACATGAGCGACAATACACAACGTATGAATAACGATACACAACCAGGAAGCGAGCCGACCGTCGGTATCGAGCTCACCCCCGAACATCCGACCGAGCGCATCGCCGACCTGGCCGCACTCGCCGAAGACGAGGGCTTCGACGTCGCGTTCACGAGCAGCCACTACTTCAACCGCGACCCGTTCGTCACGCTTTCGCGCATGGCCGAGGCGACGGACACAATTCGGCTCGGCCCGGGCGTCGTCAACCCCTACGAGAGCCATCCCGTGAAACTCGCCGGCCAGGCCGCGACGGTCGACGAGGAGAGCAACGGCCGCGCCGTCTTCGGCATCGGTGCCGGTGACCGCTCCTCGCTCGCAAATCTCGGCATCGAACACGAGCGGCCGCTCCGTCGCGTCCTCGAGACGTTCGGCGTGGCGCGCGACCTCTGGGCGGGCGACACTGTGAGTCACGACGGCACCTTTGCGGCCAGCGACGCCTCGCTCAATCTCGAGCCGCCGTCCGGTCAGCTCCCGGTCTACGTCGGCGCGCAGGGGCCACACATGCTCCGGATGAGTGCCAAGCACGCCGACGGCGTGTTAGTGAATGCTGCCCACCCGAAAGACCTCGAGTGGGCTGCGGGACAGCTGGAACATGGACTCGAGGAGCGCCCGGACGAGCACGGCCCGTTCGAGGCGCTCGCCTTCGCAAGCGTGAGCGTCGCGGATGACGAGGACGACGCCCGCGAGGCCGCACGACCGCCAGTTGCGTTCATCGTCGGCGGCGCGGCCGACCCGGTGCTCGACCGCCACGATATCGACCGCGAGGCTGCCGAAGCCGTCAGCGACGCGCTCTCGCAGGGCAATCTCACCGAGGCCTTCGGGCACGTCACCCCAGAGATGATCGACGCGTTCTGTATCGCCGGCACGACCGAACAGGTGGCCGAACAGTTCGAGGCGGTACTCGAGTTCGTCGACGGTATCGTCGTCGGGTCGCCGCTGGGGCCGGATCTGGAGGATGCGGTCGAGAAAGCAAGCGCGGCGATGGAGCAGGCAATCGCTGCTGACGAGAGGTGAGGAGTTGAGGTGTGGCGTGTGAGGTGTGACGGCCTGAAGGGCACTGGGTGACTGCGTTTGATTTCCGGGTTATTTTCCGATGGAGGGGTACCGATTGCGCTCGGATGGGGGATGTGGGATGAGGGATAAGGGGGTAAGGGGCCAGAGAGTTATCGCTCAACGCTGGCGTGACCTGAGCGAACGCGAAAACGGGTTCACCGCGGTCGGCAGTTCAGTTACCCGTGACGAGGCTGCCGAGTGCGCCGAGGGTGAGGACGCCGAAGACGCCGAGTGAGAAGACGACGAGGAGTGTGCCGGCGATCATGAGCAGCGGGGCGGCACCTTCGCCGGTTGCGACGCCACTGAAGTATTCGTTCATCTCGATGAGGTTATCCACGATGGCGTTCAGTACTGCGACGGTTTCCATGCGTGGGGCTTGTCACCGGTGGTACTTGGCCGTGCCGGTCGCGTGCGAGACAACAGGTGGTGTGACTCGTAGCAGTCGCGATCGGAGTGGCGTATTTCGCGGCAGCGACGGCCGAGCTATAGTAACAACTGCAACTAGTTACACACTGATCGCCGAGCAGGCTGGCGATCAGGTGTGCATTGACTTGCAGTGGCTACTATATTGGGTGAGGGGTGGTTGGAATGGGTAGTGTGGGACTGGGCGGGAATGGGCGGGAATGGGCGGGAGTGGGCTGGGTGCAGTGGTCGAGGGAGAACGAAGACGTATGGCATGCGCTGTGCGCTACGAATACCGCCGGGCCTAAGCCAGAGTCGCTCGTACGGACGAGCGTGACTGACGACGCGACGCTATCTTCGTTTGGAACGGATGCTGACTCCGGGTCTGTGAGTGAGCGTGAGCGTGAGTGTGAGTCTGAGTCTGAGTCTGAGTCTGAGTCTGCTCCCGAACTCGAACCCGAACCCGACTCCACATCCGCATCCACCGACGATTCCCAGGTAGAAACGGATACGGCAGAAGCGGACGCAGCGGACGCGGACCCCCACGAACTCACCCCGTCGCTCGCCACCTACGCCGTCCAGCCCCCTGGGGCCGAACCCGCTCACACCTGTGAGCAGTGTGACACAGTGAGTCGCCGTCTCTGGCGCGACGACGGGCGATTCGTCTGCCCCGAGTGCAAAGTCTGGTAGGCCGATAGAACGGTGATACCCGTCCGTTTTCGGACGAATCGGACACTAGCCCCCGAACATTTATATCTTCGTCTCCGCTTTGTAAACCTGCAATGGCGAAAGGTACGGTTGCATTCTTCAACGACACCGGCGGTTACGGATTCATCGAGACTGAGGACGCGGACGAGGACGTGTTCTTCCACATGGAAGACGTTGGCGGACCTGACCTCGAAGAAGGCCAGGAACTCGAGTTCGACATCGAGCAGGCCGACAAGGGGCCACGCGCGACGAACGTCGAGCGCCTCTAACTCGGCAATCCAGACAGTATCATTTTCTGAGTAACTCCGTCCTGAGCAGCGCTGCTGGTGTCGGCTGTACCCTACCAAACGACGCCAGCAGGCCAAGCATACTTTATCACAGCCGTTGTAGCATGTGATGAGAGGACATCACACGGAGAACGGACAGAACGGCCAACAGTCACCAGAATCGACACAAAACATATATTCACGACCCGCGCAAGTCGGACAAACGAGATGAATCCGTTTTCCCCGCCCGCACGACGATTGCCTCGCCACCTCCACTCACCCTCGACCGATGACTGACGCTGACCCACCGACCGACACGGTACTCGAGACGACGCCGATCGACGCCGACGAGCAGACTGAAGACGTAGAGCCCATAGCGCTCTCGCGCGTCGAGACGATCGCTGCTGAGATCGAGCAAAACGTCTCGCGCGTGATCGTCGGCCACGAATCCGTCATCGAACACGTCATCACGGCGCTCCTCGGTCGCGGGCACGTGCTGCTCGACGACGTGCCCGGTGTCGGGAAAACGATGCTCGCGCGCTCGATCGCGACCTCGGTCGACTGTACGTTTCGCCGGATCCAGTTTACACCCGACCTTCTCCCGACCGACGTGACCGGCGTGAACGTCTTCAACCAGCAAACCCGCGAGTTCGAGTTCCAGCCCGGCCCCATCTTCGGCAACATCGTCCTCGGCGATGAGATCAATCGTGCGCCGCCGAAGACGCAATCGGCGCTGCTCGAGGCGATGGAAGAGGGGCAGGTGACTGCCGATGGCGAGACGCGGTCGCTTCCCGCGCCGTTCACCGTCATCGCGACGCAGAACGCCATCGAACCGAACCGAACCTACGACCTGCCGTTCGCCGAACTCGATCGGTTCATGAAGAAACTCCACCTCGGCTACCCCGATCCCGAGGACGAAACTGAGCTGCTCGGTCGGACCGTTGGCACGCATCCGATCGAGGAACTCGAGTCCGTCACGGATCGCGAGACGCTGGTGCGCGCTCGGGAAACGGTCTCCCGCGTGGAGGTCGCAGAACCGGTCCGGGCGTACGTGACCCGGCTGGCGGGCTACACACGCGAGAACGCCCACATTGGTGCGAGTCCGCGCGGAACGATTGCACTCCTTCGGGCCGCCCAGGCTCGCGCGGTGATCAACGGCCGCGACTACGTGACGCCGGACGACGTACAGGCGGAGGCCGCCGTCGTCCTGAGCCACCGCGTGAAGACGAACGACCGCACGCGCGACGGGAAGACGATCGTCGCGGACGCACTCGAGCAGGTTCCGGTCGACGGATGACGGTGACAGTGGCGGTAACGGTGACGGTGACGGTGACGGTAACGAGTGCACTGACGACTGCGGCGACGAGAACGACAATGACAACGACAACGACACCGAGCACATGTGGGTAACAGCCCGCGGGTGGATCGTCCTCGCTGTGATCGCCGGTTCGCTCGCGATGAGCTGGCAGTACGGGCCGCGCGCGCTGAACGCTATCGTCGCGCCGCTGGTGATCGTGCTGGCTGCCAGCTTCCTCATCACACTCCGCCGAGATCGACCGACCGTCAGGCGACATCCCGTCGACGACGGCTTCGTCGGGGAGACGCGCGAGATAGCGTTCGTCGTCGAAACGGAGGGCGACATCGCCGCGACGGTCCGCGACGAGGTCGGTTCGGGACTGAAGCCAGTCATTGACGACGACACGAAAGCCCTCTCGACGCACGCGATCCTCGACGGCGAGACACACGTTACGTACGAGGTAGAACTCATCAACCGCGGTGAGCGTGCGGCCGGACCCGTTTCGATCACCGTCAGCGACATCTTCGGACTCTTCGTTCGGCGATACAGGTTCGACGAGCGAAGCGAACTCACGGTGTATCCGGAGATATACAGCCTCGACGGCGAACTGGGCCAGCGGCTCCAGAACATTGCGGACGCGACGGCCCGTCGAAGCCGCGAGGAGTTCGACCACCTGCGGGAGTATCGTCGCGGCGATTCACTGCGTGACGTTCACTGGAAGGCCGCCGCCAAACAGCCCGAAGACGACCTCGTCGTCACGGAGTACGCCGCCGACGAAGGGCTCGGATCGGTTACCGTCGCCGCAGAGTGTCTCTCCGGCCGAGAGGATGACCTCGCAACCGCCGTGGCGAGCATCGTCACGGCACTGCACGAGGCAAATATTCGGGTCGGACTCGTCGTCGACGGTACCGACATCCAGCCCGACACCGGAAGCGAACACTACTACGAACTACTCAGCGTCCTCGCCGCTCTCGAGCCACGTGCGGGCACGGCATCGCTCACGGACCGCGAACGTGCCGATTCAGAGGTCTGCGTGACAGCCGGCACGTCCGGAACAACCGTCTCCATCGGTGACCAAGACGCGCCCGCCCACGAGCGGGCACTCGAGTTCGAGTTCGAGTTCGAATTCGATCGAGTTCGAGAGGCGGGGGATGGGGGTCGGACGCGAGGAGAATGGCAAGGACGAGATCGAGAACGAGACCCTGGACAAGGCCGAAAGTCAGAAAGCGATCAGAGCGGAGAACGGACTCACCAGAGCACGGGCGTTGCACGCGGTCACGAGGATGAGACTGGGACGGGGGTGACATCATGAGCACCGATACCGGTGCCGGAACCAGTAGCAGTACCAGTACCAGTACGACAACCAGTAGCGACCACCGAAACGCACGGACGATCTCACTCGGCGTCGACGAGACGTCTCGGTCGATCGGGCCCGACGTGTTTCGGATCCTCGCACTCGGCTGCGTGCTGTTGCTGATCGCGTCGTTCGTCCGTATCCTCCACGAGGTGACCCAGGCCGTCGGCGGGACACCGTCGCTGTTTGCACTCGTCGGTGGCATGCTCCTCGCCGCGACGCTACTGGCGCGACTGATCCGACCACGAACCGCACTCATCGCGGCGCTCACAGTGGCTGGACTCGGGTTTGCCTACTACCTCGAGAGCAGCGGCGTTGGTGTCGGTATCGTTCTCTCTCAGACCGGCGCACTGGCTGACGATATCGCCACGCTCGCGACCGGCCTCCCGCTCATCCGCACCGTCGAAGCCGGCGTCTGGACACTTGGCTTCGCCCCCGCACCGGTCTTTCTCTCGTGGTATCTCGCTCTCCGCGGACGGTATGCACTGAGCGTCCTCCCCGGCGGCTTCGCGCTCGGATTTCTCGTCCTGACCGGGGACGCCGACCTCACGGTTACACTGCTTGGAACACTCGCCGGGCTGGGTGCCGTCGGGTTCGGTGAACTCGAACGCCGAGGCGGCTCGATCAGCCAGGCCGACCTGCTTGCGGCTCTCTTCGCGCTCATTATCGTCCTCTCGCTGTCCGTCTCGTTCGTCCCCGGCAGTTCCGAGGGGCCGTCGAGCATTGGTGCTACGGACGCAGGCACACTCGAGGGCACCATCGATTCGGCCGGTGATCGCTCGGGATTCACCGGGCAGGTCGACCTCTCGCCGGAGGTCCGCTTCACCGTCGAATCGGAACAACCCTCCTACTGGCGGACGGGCGTCTATGACCGCTTCACCGGCGACGAATGGGTCCGTACCGGGCAAGAACAGCCACTCGATGGACCGATCACCGAGCAGTCGGGCAATTACGAGACGGTACAGCAGATCGTGACTGCCGAAACCGAACTCGGCGTCATGCCGGTCGCACCACAGCCGCTGTCGGTCGCCGACGGCGCAGCGCAGTACGCGGAGGTCTCGTCGCACGGACAGGTCCATCCCTCGACCACGTTGATCGAGGGAGACAGCTACGCTGTCGAGAGCGCCATCGTCGACCCCGGAGCGGACGAACTCCGACAGGCAGGGACCGACTATCCCGACCAGGTCGAAGAACGATATCTGCAACAGCCAGAGGGGACCTCCGAGGCGTTTGACGAGTACACCGCGGATGTGACGGCTGATGCAGAGACGCCGTACGAGAAGGCTGCGGCGATCGAAAGCCATCTCCGATCCTCGAAGTCGTACTCGCTCGACGTCTCCCAGCCGGGCGGCAACGTCGCCGAGGAGTTCCTCTTCGAGATGGACGAGGGCTACTGCATCTACTTCGCGACGACGATGACGCAGATGCTGCGCGCCGAGGAGGTACCCGCTCGGTACGTCACCGGCTACACCAGTGGGCAGCAGGTCGACGACGACACCCACGTCGTCCGCGGACTCGACGCCCACGCCTGGGTCGAGGTCTACTTCCCCGACCACGGCTGGGTCGCCTTCGAACCGACGCCGAGCGGCGAGCGCGACGACGTCCACGACGACCAACTCGAGGAGGCCCGCGAAACCGGTGCCGAGAACGTCGACATCGAGGAGAGCGAAGACGTGCCGGTCCGTGAGGACGAAGACGACGATGAGCTGGCCGAGCGTGACCCGGCCGGTCCTGACGAGGACGCGGACAACGAAACGAACGAAACGGATCCGGATTCAGGTTCGGACCACGACCCAGAGCCAGAGCCGGAACCGGAACCGGAACCGGAACCGGACAACGAGAGCAACGACACGACTGACGGCACCGACCCCGGACCTGACGACGGCGGAGACGCGGATGCCAGCGACGATGGGTTCTCGATCCCCGTACCGATCACGCGCGAGTTGCTCGCGCTCACGACCGTCGTCCTCGTCGGACTGGCGGCCGGTATCCATCGGACAGACGGCCGCGAGCGTCTCCAGCGCTTACTTGGGCTCTACTGGCAGCGTCCGAGCGACGACCCGGACGCCGACGCGGCCCGCGCCTACCGTCGCCTCGAACGGCATCTGGGACGAGCATACCGACCCCGAAAGCCGGGTGAGTCGGCTCGCTCGTACGTCACGGCGCTTCAAGAACAGGCGACTACGAACGGCGAGCTCGATCCCGAAGACACGCGAATCGAAACGGTACTCGAGTCCTACGAGCGAGCGACCTACGGCGGTGGCGTGAGCCGGCGAGAGGCAACAGCCTCGATCCAGGCGGTCGACGAACTCGCGCGCGAGCGGGTGCCGCTAATTGGTGGAGACAAGAGCGAGAGAGTGGGCGAAAACGCGAGCAGCGACGGCAGCGGGGACGAGAGCGATGACGGCGATAGCGGGGATACCGGTTCCGAGGGTGAGTCAGGAACTGGCACAGAGGACGACAACCGTCGATCGTGATGACAGATTTGGGTGGGTCACTGAAAAAGAACCACACGACAGCATGTAGGTCCCGATAGTGTTTAATATGGCCATTTCGTAGCAAGGAACGTAATGTCGGAAGTCTGCTCGACGTGCGGGCTGCCTGAGGAACTCTGCGTCTGTGAAGACGTGGCCAAGGGACAACAGCAACTCAATATCCGCATTGACGAGCGCAGATACGGTAAAGAGGTAACGATCGTCGAAGGATTCGATCCGAAGGACGTCGACCTAGATAGTCTCTCGTCGGATCTCAAGTCCAAGTTTGCCTGCGGTGGGACCGTCGAAGACGGTCAGATCGAACTGCAGGGCAATCACACTGGGCGTATCGAAGAGTTCCTTCGGGATCGGGGTTTCAACGTCGCCTAACGCCCGCGATGATCTGAGACGACTTCCGAACCCACGACGCAAAGTCGACTGGCCTCGCGCCGGTCTCTGAATCGGGCGGTGAGTGACAGCGGTCCGGTCTTTTTACGCTGGTAAGTGATAGCGAGCGCTGGTGAGTTACTGTGAGTTACTGTGAGTTACTGTGAGCTATTGTGAACGTCGCGACGGCAACTAGAACGGCGACTCAGACCCAGCACCAGCATCAGCGCTGTGCTCACCGTCGGCAGCACCAGACTCCGCCTCCCTGTCGCCGGCCACGAGTCCGAACTTCAACCCGTACTTCTCGAGACCGCCCTCCATACTCTCGATCCGTGCATCTGCGGTCCCCTCGTACGAGCCGAGTAGCTGGGCCGCCTGGATGCTCGCCTTCCCGTGCGGACAGACGGTGACGATACGCGAGGCGTCCTCGAATTCCTCGACACGACTCGTGAGTTTCTGGAAGGGGACGTTCTCGCTACCGGGAATCCGGCTGTGGTTGAAGCTATGTTGATCACGGATGTCGACGATGCGAACGTCAGCGTCGGACTCGAGTAGCTCCTTGACCTCGTCGGGAGAGATTTCGCCGTCCATCACGCTCGCGTTGGGCTGCCGGAAGAATAAGCACATGGGTCGGAGTCGCAACCAGCGGTGTGACGTACGGGGGGTTAGCAGCCACTCGCTCACAAATAGCCAGCGCGAGTGACAGACAAATCGGCCGTAACAAGGCGTTATCGTCCTCGATTTCGTAGGGACGACTATGGTACGACAAGTGGTAACATATGAAGCACTGTTCGGCATCCAGCTTGTTGGCACGATCGTCCTCGTCGTCGGGCTATTTCTGGGCGGGCTGACAATGACGACGATTGCAGGCGGAGTCATCATCATGGCCGCAATCGTCGGGCACGTCTTCGCCGCAGTCCAGTTCGAGCCCGAAGAACTTGCCGACGAGCCTGACCGAGAGCGAGATCCAGACCCCGACTCCGAACCGGCGGGCCACGGTGCGAGCCGCTAACACGTTTGGTCTCGGACGGGAAGTACAGCGAGGACGGCGAACACGGCAGAGACGATGCAGACGAAAGTACGGTGGGTACGCCACAGACGGCAACCATCGCTATACCCACACTCACGGGCGACTTACTCGGCGTTGTTCCCAGACAGCACACCGTCCTCCCGAGCCAACAAGAGCGCCGACAGCGTCGAGTCGTTCACTGGCTGCTCGCGCGCCCGCTCGAGTGCCCGGTCGACCGGCACCGTCGTTACCTCGAGGAACTCGTTCGAATCCAACTCGCGCTCCCCGGGCACCAGCCCGTCCGCGTAGACGACTCCCCGGTCGTGGCGAAGCACACCGGTTGCAACCGCGTACTCCTGCAAGAGCACCGTACTCGTCGGTCGGAAACCAGTCTCTTCCTCGAGTTCTCGAGTCGCGGCTTCGGTGTAGGACTCCCCCTCCTCGACGATTCCAGCCGGGAGTTCGAGGTGTGTCTCACGGATTGCCGGCCGGTACTGTTCGACGAACAGGAGTTGATCTCCGCTCTGCTCTGCCTCAGGTGACTGCGAGTCGGACTCGAGTACCTGCCCATCGACGCGCGCGACGACGACGACCGCTGGCGGCAACTCGGCCCAGTAGTACCGCTGCTCGCTTCCGTCCGGTTGTTCGAGCAGGTCGTAGCCGCCGTCGTACCAGGGTGTTTCGTACTCGGTGACCTCCTCCAGAATACGCCACTCGTCGGGTGTCGTCATTGGTGGCGTATACCGGGCCGGAGCCGTAATAGGTGCGGGTTGCGTGCCGGAACGCATTTTCCCAGGCCGGACGTGACAGGTGGTAGTGAAGCGTGGCGTGTCCGACGACGAGTTCGATGCTGTCCCGCGCGAACAACAGACTATTCGCCTCTCAGCGGATCGCTTCGATTCGTTTCGCGACTGGGCAGTGAACGGAACGGCCTATACGGCGGCTGCTCGGGTGTACGACGAGGACGGTCGGATCGCACTCGTTTCGAATCGCTGGTCCGACGGGTGGGCGTTACCCGGCGGTGCCGTCGAATCCGGGGAGACGGTACGCGAGGCCACGCACCGCGAAATCCGTAAGGAAACCGGACTGGACGCGACGATCCACGAGCCGCTGGTTGTGGTCGAACAGACGTACCGCTCGGCGGCGACTGATGAGACGTACACCGGAACGTACGTCGTCTTTGCAGCCAGTGCTGACGGGCCGCTCGCCAATGTCGAGGAACTGGGTGTGAACCCGGACAAGATTATGGCCGCGTCCTGGTTCGAAACACTTCCGGAACACCTTCACGATGGGGCGCTACTCCGTCCGTATCTGTAGGGAAGTCAGATTCGAGAGCGCGATACAGCCTACGGCTCACCGCGCTCGACGTGCTCGCGGTAGAGCCGCCCGAACGCCTGCCGGCGCAACGTCGCGACTGCGGCGTCCTCCTCGTTCTGGAACGTCGCGGCGACCGCTTTCTCATCCGGCCCGGCGTGCCAGACGACCCGGTCGACGTTCTCGTTGCCGATGACGGACACCTCGCCGTCGTACGATTCCTGCCACTCGTCGAACTCCTCGCGCGTGCCGACGGTAACCGCGAGCGAACTCGCGAACAGCACGTCTCGCGCGGTCTCGACGACATCGCTCGTGACGCGCTCGGCGTACTCTTCGCGGTCGAACGCCATCGCCTTCGCAACCTCTCGGACGACCGTCTGGGCCGTCGGTCCGGCGTTCGCATAGCGTTCGCGCGCGTCGTCCATCGACGAGAACGTCGCTGTCCCAACGGTGTGCATACCCGCTTCTGATCGCGGGAGCAAGTTACAAATTGCGTGTTCGATTGGCGACGAACGGTCACCGCACCGTCCGGTAACCGTCGCCTCGCTACTCGTTCGTTTCTGACTCTGTCGCCGACTCCGCACTCGAATTCGAACTCGAACTCGTACTCGTACTCGTACTCGTACTCGAGTCCCCGTCCTCATCTGCTGCGTTTTCGACCATCTGGCGGGTCAGTTCGGAGGCTTCCTGCAGGACGTGTTCGGTTTCGGCGGTCATCGAGCCGCGGCCGCGCTGGCGGCTCTGACGGGCCAGGTCGGCTTCGAGACCGGTTGGGCGGCCCTGGGTGTGATCGTGATCGTGACCATGGCCGTGACCGCCACCGCTACCATGCTGACCACTCCGTCCACCCTCAAACGACGGCGTCTCGATCTCCGGCGCGTGTTCCGCAACGATCTCGCCAAGTTCCGGCGGTGAGCATTCGTCCCACTCCGGCGCGTGCTCGGCAAGCCACTCCTGGTGCTCCTGACGGCCAAGCGAGGCAGTGATCGCGAGATGGTTCGCAAGATGCTCCGCGTCGGCCTGTTCAGCCGCACAGACGGGGCAGGCGTATCCCATATCACCCACTAGGAGCGCGCGTAGTAAAACGGCCACGTCTCCAGCCGTGGCTGCGGGACTCGTACTCGAGTCTCCGGTGAGGGGACGGCATGCCGAGACGGCGAGACGGCGAGACGGCGAGACGACGATACAACGACACCCAGGGAACCCAACACAACCAGCGCAGCCAACGATAACACTCAGCGAACAGCCGACCGGCTACTCGAGTTGCCGAACCATGATAATCGCATCCTCGCCGTTGTTGTAGTAGCCGGGGACGTGTCGGATCGGTTCGAAACCGAACTGGCGATAGAGGCGTTTGGCACCCTCGTTCGAGCGTCGGACCTCGAGTTTGATCGAGTCGGCACCGTGGGCCGCGAGGACGGCGATAGATCGCGAGAGAAGTGCAGAGCCGACGCCCATGTCGCGTCGGTCGGGGTGGACGGCGATGTCCTTGACGTGGCCGAGCTGGCGGCCGAACGAGGTGGTGACGTCGGAGACGATGTAGCCGGCAATCTGGGCGTCGACGACGGCGACGAGAAAGCCGGGTTCACCGAGGAATCGATCGAAAGCGTCGTACGGCCAGGGCTGAGAGAACGACTCGTTCTCGATGCGAACGACGGCAAGCAGGTCGGCCTGTTCGGCCGGCCGGATGACGAGGTCATCATCGGTGCCGTCGTCGTGTTCCTCGGCTGGCGAAACCGTCACGCTGTGTGCTACTGCGCCGAGCGATAAAAACAGTGTGCGTCCGGCGGATGACCGGAGCGCTCCGCTGGGGATTAGAGCCGTTCGAGCCGCTCAATTTCGGCGTCCGACCAGTCGTAGAAGTGCCGGTCGGTCTGTCTGAGGACAGTCACGCACTCGTTGTACTGTTCTCTGGCGCGGTCGGCGAGCGGGTCGTTCGGATTGTTCTCGACCCAGTCGCGAAGGTCAGCGAGCGCCTCCGGCGAGTACGTGTCCATCCGATCCTGCTGCTCCAGGATCTCGACCTTGCGACTCTCCTGGCGGAGCGTGCGAGTCAGCGCCCAGAGGGAGATGCCCCAGAACGCAAGCAGCGTGAACGCGAGCATGCCGATGACCTCAGCGGTGAGGGGCATCAGTCATCACCTCCGGTGACGTCTGCGGTATCTGGTTTGTCGCCACGACCCTCGACGACCGACATGATGGCGTAGCCGATGATCGGGAACAGGACGATCACGAGCATCCCGGCGATCATCTCGGGTTCGCGGAAATTCTCCCAGGCGAAGTAGCCCATGATGAACAGCATGACAGCTGGGATGACGTACTTGATGACTGGGTCCCACCACTTGCCGACGTAGATGCCGGCGTTGCGGTTGACCGCGAGCAGGCGAAGCCGCTTGGGTCCGAGAACCCAGCCGATGACGCCAATGATCGCGAGCGTCGCGAGTGGCAGCCCCCAGTTCCCGAAGACGAAGTCGAGGAAGTCGAGGATGTCCGCGGAGTACGCACTTGGGACACCGAGCAGCCAGATACCACCACAGACGGCGAGCACCGTCTGTGTCCGATCCAGTCTCGTCTCCTCGCTGACGGTTGTAACGCTCACTTCGGTAATGAGCAACCCGGACGTGAACGTCGCGAGGAAGAATCCCAGGAAGAACAGGATCGCGACCAGGCCACCGAGTGGAATCTCGGGAAAGACCTGGACGAGCGAGACGAACGCGAGTCCGGCACCGGCGTCGGGTTCGACGCCGACCGCGAAGACGACCGGGAAAATCGCGAGTGCGGCGAGGATCCCAATGCTCGACTCACCGAGCGCAGTGAAGACGCCACCACCCAGTGGCACGTCGTCGTACTCACGGAGATAACTGCCAACAGTCAAGGCAATCCCCCACCCCAGTCCAGTCGAGAACAGTGCCTGTCCGAGGGCGGCGATCCAGGTGTCACTGGCTGCGAGGTACGACCACTCGATTTCGAACGCGAAGGCAATACCCTCGCTGGCTCCGGGCAACGTGAGCCCACGGATCGTCATGACGATGAGTGCGATGACGAGCGCCGGCACTGCGTAGACGACGAGTCGCTCGACGCCACGACGGATACCGAGGATGAGGATCGCTGCAATCGACCCCATGATCACCGTGTGGAGTCCGATCATCAGCGCTGGATTCGCGAAGAAGGCGTTCATGAACGATTCGGCTTCGAAGCCGGTCGCCGTGAACGTAAACAGCAGCGAGTGGACGGCGTAGTACAGCGTCCAGCCGATCAGTGGCGAGTAGTACGACATCAGCGCGATGTTGACCAACAGGACGATGACGCCGAGGCCAACCAACCCGCCACGCCCGAGAACGTCACGGAACGCGCCGATCACGCCCTTCTGTGTATATCGCCCAAGTGCAACCTCGGCCATCAGGCCGGGGACTGCGAGCAAGAACAGCAACACGAGGAACGCGAGGACGAACGCACCACCGCCGTTCTCTCCCATGACGTACGGGAATCGCCAGATGTTCCCCGCGCCGACCATGGCGCCGATCATTGCCATGAGGAACCCAAACCGCGTTCCCCACTCCGCTCGTGCAGTTTTTGCTGGTGCGTCTGCCATTATCTAACACCCACTGTGTCAAGGCACTGTATCATGGTATAAGTATATTGCGTGTGACACTGAACGACACGAATAACAACTGATTTCCGGCGTTACAAGCGGCTAATACCAGTTCTAGCAGAGCGAGCGGCGGTAACTCCTGAAGCGGTTCTCCTGGGAGAACCAAACCCCCATGACAACGGGGGTACTCGAGAGGGAGCGAGAAAACGCAGTCCAGAAATATGCTCAGGAGAGCTATCCCGACCGATCAGGCGTCCGCGTCACTATTGTCGTCATCGGTGTTGTCGTCGAGTGTCGTCGTCGGCTCTGCGTCCTCGGTTCCGCCCTACTGGGTATCCTCGTCTCTGTCCCCGTCTTCGTCTGCATTTCCGCCGCTAGTAGAATTGCCAGTCACCGGGGTCACTCCGCCGGAATCGCATCCATCTCGTACGATTCGGTCAGTTCCGTCAACTCGTCGAGCGCCGCCTGCTCTTCACGGAGATTCTCCTCTAACAGGTCCGCCGCATCGTCCATCCCGAGCTGGTCCGCGAGCGGGATCAGATTGCCGTAGGCTGCGATTTCGTAGTGTTCGGTCTTCTCCGCGGCCGCCATGCTGTGGAAGTCCATCACTTCCTGGGAGGGATCCATCGAGGCGAACCCCTCGTACTCCTCGATCAGGCCCTTGATTCCCTCACACTCTTCTTTCTCGGGTGGCTCGCCGAACATCTCGAAGACCTCCTCCAGACGGTTGATTTGCTCTTCCGTCTCCTCGCGGTGCTCTGCGAACGCCTCCGCAATCTCCTCGCGCTCTGTGTTCGACTCCAGCTCAGAGAGCGCGTCGAGGAGTTCGTGTTCTGCGTGGTAGATGTCTTCGAGGCCGTGCTCGAACAGGTCGTGGATGGTGTCAACGCTCATAAGACGATCACGAACGGCTTCGCCGAGCGTGTGAAAAAGCGAGACGCCTGCGACGGCAGGCGGACCGAGCACCTAGACGTAACGACCAACGGCTAACGGCTAACGTCCAACGGCTAACGGCTAACGTCCAACGGCTAACGGCTAACGTCCAACGGCTAACGGCTAACGGCAGACAGCGCCAGGCAACAGCAACTACTCCGTCGCGCTCTCTACACGATCCGCATACGTCTCGAGTTCCCCCGCAAGCTCACGCGCCTGATCCGGGGTTAACTCGAGTTCATCCATGTGCTTGGGGAGGTGTTGTTCGGTCGCGTTGTCGAGTTCGATCTGGAGGCGGACGCAGTCGGGTTCCTCGCGGTCGGTCGTGGCGTTGAGGACGGCGACGGAGTCGAACTCGAACTCGTGGCCTTTCGCCGACGCTTCGACGTAGTCGAGCGTGGTGTAGGCGTTGACCCGCATCAGTCGGTCGGACATGGCTAGGGAGTCGCACTACGATCACTTAGGGACTTCCAACGGGTGCCCTCTGTGGATGCGATGGACTGGACTCAGTCGCAGTCGCAGAACATAGACGACCAGTTGTCTACCGCGGTGCCCGGTAAATATCGACGAGGAGAGGGGAGCGGACGTGGGTAGTACGCGGGACTCAGTCGTCCGATGGAATCGGCGTCCCGTCCGCACGGGCAGGTGCAGGACTGGCGTCGAATCCGTCGTCCTCCGCGTAGGGATACCAGGTTCGCTTGGTGTTGTGCAGGAACGGATCCTCGTAGCTCGTCTCCTCGGGCTCGACGAGATCAGCCAGTACCTCGTCGTCGCGAGCGGCAACGAACTCGCGGAAGCTCTCACCGTCTTCACGCGCGTCGTCGAAATTGGCGAGCAGATTCTCAATCGCACCCGGCACTTCGTCAGCAGGCACGCGGTCCGACACCCAGGAGGCAAACTGCGGATTCTCGCCGAGGCCGCCGCCGAGGCCGATGTCGAGCGCCTCGACCGGTTCGCCGTCCTTGCGGGTCTTCATACCCCGCAGGGAGACATCGGCAATCTGGGGCTGGGCACAGGATGCCGTACACCCAGAGAGATGGATGTGGAAATTCTCGACGCCCTCAGGAAGCGAGACGTTGTCGACCAGCCAGCGCGAGAAGCGCACCTGGCGGTTCTTCGTCTCGACAATCGAAAGCGAACAGAACTCGCTGCCGGTACAGGCGATCGAGCCTCGCTGGAACGGGTGTGGATCCGGGCTATACTCGTCGAAGACCGGATTGTCGAGCAGCGCGTCGACCTCCTCGTCCGGCACGTCCGTCAGGATGATGTTCTGGCGCTGGGTCAGGCGAACCTCACCGGAGGCGTGTTCTTCGGCCGCGTCGGCGATCTCGTAGCCGTCGTCGATTCCGAGACGTCCCACGAGGACGTTCAGTCCGATGTAGTTGGTGCCGTCGTCCTGCTCGTGGACGCCAACGTGGTCGTGTTTGCCGTCCGCGTCACCAGCGTTGTAGCTGTAGGAGTGACGCAGATCCTCGCCGGCCGTCTCGAGTTCGAAGTCGATGTACTCTCCCTGGAGGACGTTGCGGACCTTCTCTGGCCCCCACTCGTCGACGAGGAACTTCATGCGCGCGTTGTAGCGGTTCTCGCGGTCTCCGTGATCGCGGAAGAGCGCCGAGATACCGCCAGCGACGTCAACGGCCTGCTCGGGCGTCACGAAGACATCGATGTTCTTCGCAAACCGAGGCTCGTTGCGCGCCAGTCCGCCGCCGACGCGGACGTTGTAGCCCGTGACGGTCTCGCCATCAATCTCCTTCTCGGCTGGCTCGAACGCCAGGTCGTTGATGTCACCCTGCCCACAGCCCTCGTCACAGCCCGTCACAGAGACCTTCCACTTGCGGGGCAGGTTCGAGTGCGCATCGTTCGTTTTGAACGTATCGTGGAGGTCGTCCGCGAGCGCGGCAGCATCGACGTGCTCGTGTTTGTCCTTCCCAGCGACCGGGCAGCCGACGATATTCCGCCAGGAGTCACCGCAGGCCTGGACCGTCGAGAGCCCGACGTCCTCGAGTGCCTCGAAAATACCGGGCACGTCCTCGATTCGAATCCAGTGGAGCTGGATCGCCTGACGCGTCGTTACGTCGAGCCAGCCGTTGCCGAACTCGGGATTCGAAACCGGACCGCGGGCGTACTCGTCTGCAATCTCGACGATGCGACGGAACTGCCCCGGCTCGAGTACGCCGCTCGGTGGCCCGATCCGCATCATGAAGTACGACTCCTGGCCGGCGCGCTGGTGGTACAGGCCGTACCACTTGAAGCGCTCGAACCAGGCGTCCTTCTCGTCGTCCGGAATCGACTCCCAGCCCGCTTCGGCGAATCGCTCGATATGGTCTCGAATGTCTGTGCCGTAGACCTCGTCCTTCCACTCCTCGACGTCAGTAGGCATCTGATGCATAGATACAGAGGCGGCCATATACGCCCGTGTGTCGCGTCAGACCCGGCCGCCTCTCGCTGGTCGAGGAAGGTGTTGCCAGAACCACTTCGTGTGAACGTGGCCCAAAAGAAGGGGGCGCTGGAAACGCGAGTTATGGAGTCGGAACGGCAGCGACGGGCGATGTCTGCACCGACCCCGGCTCATAGGACTTGAACTCGCCGTCGACGATTCGACCGACCGGGAGTGACTCGATGTAATCACGTGTTCCGCAGTCGATACACATCCCGACTGCATCAGCGACGATTCGATTGTCGATGGCTCGAAGGTCGACACCGGAAAATCCCTCGAGCAGCACGTGCGGAGTCTCACAGCTACAGTATTCGCGGAACGGGAGGATCCAGACATCACTGACACCGACCTCTCGAGAGTCGTTGACACTGATCCAGGCGCCGTCGTCGAGCGTTCGTAGTGCAATGGCCATAGGCGAACTACGTCCCTCCTGACCCTCTGTGCATCGCTGGTCGCAACGTTTTGTGCCGCCGATGACAGCCCGGAACGGAGAAATCGCAGGACAGTGTTGCGCTCGGACGAGTTACACCGACTCAAACGACGGCAACAATCCCCGCTAGGGGTGAGTACGGGTATCGTTTGCTTCCGAAGCGGTACTTATGAAAACTGCGCCCATACGAGGTGGTATGACGAAAGCGGCAGAACGCAGTCCAGAACCGGGGGAGCAGGACGAGCACCGAGACGATGCCCACCTGGACGGTATCGAGGAGGGAGCCGGCTGCACCGAAATCTGGGAACACCTCGCCGAACAGCGCGAGAACGAGGAGTGAGCACCCCTGCTTACCAGGTAGCGACACTTTTAGCGCTCAAGGACATACACATCACTAATTCATGAGAGATACCGGGCCCGGCGACACGTCTCGCGGACATCGCCGCGACGATCGTGAGCGCAAGCGCGATCGCGACCGTGATACGGATCGGGATCGGAAACGGGGTCGGAAACGGGATCGGGAGCACGGCCGGAATCACGATCGGCAGCAGGACCAATCGATCCCAACCGACCGAGAATCCCCCGTCGGCGCACCAGTTATCCGTGGTGACGAATCCGTCACCGGCCAGCACGCAACCCGGGCCGTGCAGTTCGATCCGGATGATCCGGACAGCCTACAGGAGGCCGCAGAAACCGTCGCGCAGTTCGCAACCGGCAACAGCAACGACGACCACCTCTACATGCTCCGCGGAGCCGCCGCCTGCGCGGCACTGGTTCGCGGTGAAGGCTCGTACAAAGCCGCCGCCGAGCGCGCCGGCGACGATGTCACCGTCTCGTTCATCCGCAAATGGGCCCGCGTTCACGACCTCCCTCGATCCGTTCGCAAACAGGTCGCACTCGGTCAGATCGCCCCCACCGCCGCCAAGCACATCGCTCGCGTCGGCGGCGAGGCTCGACTCCTCCTCGCCTGGGCCGCAATCGACGCCAACCTCACCGTTCGCGACGTCCGCAGCATCGCAAGCGCCGTCAACGACGGAACGCCAATCGAAGACGCACTCGCTACACACGACTCCCAGCTCGGCCGCCTCGAACTCGCGCTCTCGCCAGCCAGCTACCGCGATCTCAGACGACAGGCCTCCCTCGACGACGTCGACCCCGGCGAGATCGTCACGGCTGCACTCGAGTCGTATCTCGAGTAACGAGTCTGGTTCTCGAATGTTTTGTATCCACGAACGGGCCGCCATCCAGCACCGAAGAAAGAAACGTTTAACCACTACTCACCAATAGTGGAATACGCAGGGCCGGTAGCTCAGTCTGGCAGAGCGTCTGGCTTTTAACCAGACGGTCGCGTGTTCAAATCGCGCCCGGCCCGCTTTCTGCGAGGAACAATTCGTGATGAGCAGAGCGGCGACTTCGATTTGAACACAGGAAATTTGAGCGCAGGGAGGTTGTACGCAGCGAAGCGAGCACATCCGACCGTGTGTTCAAATCGCAAGCGAGTTCGATGTCCTGTGCGACGACCTCGTCCGTCGCGCAGTTGGGACCGCGAATTCCCATCGCCAGTATGAGGAATCCGCCGTCGGATGGGAATTGGGGTTGATACAGGCGCTCGATATCATCTGGATGTTGCTTGGTAGTTTCCTCTCACCGAGTCGCACTGTCGTCATCCGGTGGACCGTGTGCGAAAATGAAGTCTCTGTTGGAACAGACCAACGCCAACCAGTCAATTGAGCGTCTACTGTGAAAAAGCACCATACTGCCAGCGAATACTCTCTCCAGGAAACGTCAGCAAATATCAAGAAAAGCCAAGGGCCGGCTTCTAGCCAAACCCTTACAATCCAATCGGTCGTGTAGATATTCAAGCTATCATGACCGACGCAGACCCACGCGAAGAGGTCGACACCCTTCGCGACCGGCTCCGTTCGAGCGGGGAGGACGCACGCTACGTTCAGTTCGAAGCTGATCGACGACATCTGTTGAAATTCAGTGATAACATCCGGCTCGTCCCCTCGGAGATCGGCGACCATCGCCACCTGAAACTCCTGCGACACTGCTGTCGAATGGCGGCTCTCGTCCCGCCGCCCACCGTCGAGGACTTCAAGGACAACGATGAGGCAGCTGACGCTGGCATCGTCGACGAAGACGATGTCGACGATCTCCTCGAGGAGCACGGCCTCCTCGGACTCACACTCGAGTACCGTGCCGCTGCGGAAGGTGTTGTCCGCTGGATCAACGAAGAGTACGCCAACGAACACACGAACCAGGACTACCGGACTGCATTGCGGTCGTTCGGCCGGTACCGCCTCAAGAGAGACGAACCGCCTGAAAGCCTTACCTGGATTCCGACCGGGACGAGCAACGACTTCGACCCTGTTCCGTCCGAGCGAGATCTGCTCACCCACGACGATGTCCGGGCGATGATCGAAGAGGGATCGCGAAACCCACGTGACAAAGCACTGCTCGCAGTCCAATTCGAGGCCGGACTCCGTGGCGGTGAGCTCTACGACGTCCGCGTTGGCGACGTCTTCGATGGTGAGCACTCTGTCGGACTCCACGTCGACGGGAAGGAAGGTGAACGAAGTGTCCACCTGATCACGTCCGTCCCCTACCTCCAGCAGTGGCTCACTAGCCATCCCGCCCCGGACGACGACCAAGCGTGGCTCTGGAGCAAGCTCTCGTCGGCTGAGCGACCGAGTTACGCCACGTTCCTGAACTACTTCAAGAACGCAGCCGCGCGCGTCGACGTCACCAAGGACGTCACGCCGACGAACTTCCGGAAGTCGAACACGCGCTGGCTCATTCTGCAGAACTTCTCGACCGCCCGTATCGAAGATCGCCAGGGCCGCAAGCGTGGATCCGAGCACACTGCCCGCTACATGGCTCGGTTCGGGGAGGAGAGTAACGAACGGGCGTACGCGCAACTCCATGGTCTCGATGTCGAAGCCAACGAGACTGAAGAGGTTGCACCCCCCGTCCCCTGTCCGCGTTGCGGTGAGGACACACCCAGTGATCGGGACTTTTGCATCCACTGCCACCAGAGCCTCGACTTCGAAGCGAAGGAACTCCTCGACGAAGTCCGTGAGGTCCTCGACAACCGTTCGATCGAAGCCGAGGACCCCGAGGACCGTCGAGAGTTCGTCTCGGCTCGACGGACCCTGGAGGAGAAACCCCACGTCATGGACAAAGACGACCTTCATGAGTTCGCCTCCTCGTTGTCAGCCGAGGACTGAAGGACCATCTCGCAAATTCGACTGACTTCCTCGTCGTCCTCGTGTTTCGCTGCAAGTCGTTCGAACAGCTCGCGTTCGTCATCGGTCAACTCGTCGTTCGGTTCGCTGGAGGTCGGTGAAGTGCTCTGGCTCATTGGTCGGTCACCTGATTGCGGATGTAGATACGCTCGGACCACGGGCGGTCCATCAGTTCGATGCACGTGACTATCGCTCCCATTCTGGCAAGCAGCACGGTATCGGTACGGCGGTGGTAGCGGGCGACAGCGCCGCGGTGGGCGCTCGGGTAGTGTACTGGGTACGCCTCCTGCCACGCCTGTTCAACGTCGACGTCGTCCAGGGGTGATCGAGCGACCCACTGGTCTTCGACGTGACCTGTGATCTCTCCGACGGCGTGGTCGGCAGCGCGCTGTCGTTCGCGTTCGGTGGTCTCGGCGTTGGCCAGCTGGACCGTCATGCTGAGACCACTCCGTTGGTGAGCGCGAGTGTCGCCCAGAAGATGAGCGCGACAGCGCCGAGTAGGACGAGCGTCTTCAGCGGGGTGAGACGCGCTCGTTCGTTGAAGCGCTGGCCGAAGTATCCCTCACGAGTGTCTGGCGAGACGCGGCCGTCACCACCGCAGAGACTGCAGGTCCGGTTGCCTTCGTCGAAGCACTCGCCGTTCATGTGGCAGAGCGCATCGAAACAGTCGATGAAATCGCCACGGCCGTCACAGCTCGGGCAGTACGCGCCTTCGGTGTGGATGGCCTCAGACATTGCCGGTCACCTCGCTGCGGTCGTGGACCTCGCCGCAGACGCCGCAGGTGATTCCGTCGACATCGCGCTCGTTTTTGATCGCCGAGTGGCCGCAGGGGAACAGCCCCTCTCGGTCGTCGTCCTCGAGAATCCTCTGGAGGTACTGGTAGGCTCCCGGGTCGGTTTCCCAGAGACAGCGACGTTTTGCGTACTCCGCCGTCTCAACGCGGTCGGTTCGGCGGACGATCCCTCTGTTCCGTAGTCCGACGAGCTGATCCGCGAGTTCATCGGAGATGACGTTGGAACGCCATCGTCGGCCGGGTGCCGGGAGATCCGTGAGCAACTGTGCGTTCCGGCGGATGTATGGGCGCTGGAAACTCGGTGGCCCTTCGCGTGGAACGCCAGAACTCACGCCTGCTCACCCCCTTCTGTTCGAGTCGAGTTCTCAGATTCTGTTTCCAGCTTGACGCTGCACTCGAGACAGACCCGGACGTACTCGGCGTTCCACATCGCCCGGAGCTTCGCTCGGCTGGTACTCGTTTCAGGGTTCTCGCCGAGCGTGAACTCGAGTTTCTGCGCGTAGTAGCGCCCGCAGTGCTCGCCACACTCATCGCAGTGGTTGTCGTGGCGACGGCGTCCGAGTCGGAGCTTTGGCTCGCAGATCGCGTACCCGATCGCCTTCGCGAGGGCGAACTGCACTCGAGCGAGCACTATTGCTCACCTCCGCTGGCTCGGCAGTCTGCACACTTCGGAATCGTATGCTCGTACTCCTGCCGACGGACGGTGTCCCGTCGCTCGCCAGTCGTCGGATCTCGAGTACGGTGCTCGACGACTTCCTCCTCGACGAGCGTCCCGCCGGATGGAACCTGTTCGAGGTCAGTTTCTGGAACTTCGGTTGTGCAGCCGTAGCAGATGGCTGTTGGAACGGCGACACCGCCATCGGTCGCGACGGCTCGCTGGAGGTCGACGTCATGCATCTCTTTGCGGGCGTGGTCCTCGGCTTCGTCCGAGACCTCGAGGAGATCCGGGTCGCTGTAGGACCACGTGCAGTCCTCGCAGGTGGCGTGGTGGTGTGGTCGTCCACCGTCGGCGATCGCGGTCTGGCCGTCGTCACAGTCGTGGTGGACTAGCTCGGCGAGTGAGTCGAACGGCTGGTCGCACAGATCACACCAGTGTGCATCGCCCGTGAGGAACGCGTTTCGGCCGCCGTCAGCGGCGAGCGTTTGTTCGAGGCGGTCGCGCACACGCGTGAGGATATCATCTCGGCGGTGCTCGAGTTCGTGTTCGTCGACGACGTAGTCGATGGCGACTCGTTCGGAGTCACCGACGTCGATGAGCGTCGCGGCTTCGCGAACGGCGCGGTCGACGAGCTCCGCTTCGGGGACTGTGTGTCCGCCGTCGGTGACCGCCTCGGGTTCGGTGTCGGTCTCTTCGCCCGGCAGTGGGCCGATGTAGCGCCGGCGTCGGGCACCGCAGTCAGGGCAGGCGTCCGAGCCGTCGGTTTCGTACTCGGTGCCGCAGTTGGTGCACTCGACGGGACGGCAGTCGCGATCGTCGTCGACCTCGTCGGCGGTGTCGAAGTGATCGGCGGGGACGCCGTAGCGGGATTCCTGGGCGTCCATCTTGCACTGCTGGCAGTGCCACGAGTGATTGCCACAGGTTGGGCAGTCCGAGCTCATCGGCGCTCCTCCAGGTTGACCGCGTGGTTGGTTGTCAGCCACTCGGTGGCGGTGGTGCCTTCGACGCAGTACTGACACGCGCCCGTTGCCGGGCCACCGGACAGTGGCTCGGGTTCCTGGTGGCGTGCTTCGGCGTCGTCGAACGCCTGGGCGATCCGGAGGCGGTTGAGTCGTGCTGCGTCCTCGTCGGTCAGGTCCGACTCGAGTCGGTCGGAGTGGGCGGCAACGGTCGCTGCTGCGTTGATCGCCGCCGAAAGGGCGTCTTCGGGGGTTGTGGGCGTATTCGCTCGGTTGATGACCGAGTCGAAATACGGGCTGGTCGTGCTATTCGATCCGTCAGCGTTATCGGCATCGTTGGTGTCTGTGTTCATGGTTGCAGGTGACCGGAGCGGATTCCTGCTCCGGCGTTGGTGTCTGTAACCCGCGGACTACCGGGACGCGACGGCTTTGGTAGGTTTGGAGCGTCCCGGTGAGTGCCGTGAGTGGTTGATTCTGTGGTTGCTCCCAAAATGCACTAAAGATATCCTGCCCCGTTTCGGAACAGCCACCGACAACTAACGCTGTGTTAGCGACCATAGGGATCTCTGAGGCCACCAAAGAGCATCTTCGTCGAGGACGGATTCTTACGTGCATGGGACTGTCGAAGTGGCGCGCTTATCGCGCCAGCTTCTCTATGAAATATTTGTATTCTGTGCTCAGAGTCCGTTCACTTCGACAGTGTAGGACTCAGGCGCTTCCCACTCACCTTCGTCCTCCGCCTGAAAGCGAGCAACGAGGGCTTCACGCACGTACCGACTTCGGTTACTATCAGCGTCTTCTACTCTCTCTTCGAGATCTTCCAACATCTCGTCTGGCATGCTGAATGTCGGATGCGCCATACTACTACCATAGTAGACTACAACCATAATAGTATCGGACAGTCCTCGGGTAGAATGGTATTGAAGAATGGTACATTCTTATGGTGGTGTAGCAGAATGGTAGCACCATGACGAGCAAACGCGACAAGCAAATCTCCACCTATGTCACTGGGGAGGAGAAACAGGACATCCGCGTGCTCGCCGCTAAGCAAGGATATTCGGGTGTCTCCGACTGGCTCCGTGACCTCGCACTTGAGGAACTTGAGGAGGCTCGGGAAGAGGGAAACTCGACTAACAGCGTCGTAGCAACGGCAAACTGAGACGGAGGTACCCACGTCTACTGCTGTTTTCTGCCGCTCTAATTGCTTCCGTAGGATTTGCTAACTTCAGAGATTGGAAACACACCTCTCGCGTTTGTGTTGGACGGGTCTGTTAAAATATCCACATAGTGAGAGTTTTTAACGCTCGTGCTGAATACAGGGCGCGAATCGGTCAAAGTGGATGCTGAATGATTGACCAGACGCCAGTTGATCCCTCACAATTGTCTCTCTAATCAAACCACTGTTTCAGGGCGGCTTGCTCACAAGACTTACCGCCGTCATTTCCACCAGTTCATACAGCCTTCCTATCGCTGATTCGAGAATAGTCACTGTGCAGGTTCCCTTAATTCCCCTGGTTGTTACGAGTGAATACGGATCAGGGAGGCCTATGACTCCGTTTCAACTAGTTGTATCTGCCGGATGTACTCCGAGATGAAGTTCTCAGTGTTTCTAATATAAAGAGACCCGTTGCAGTCACAGTGTGCTTGTGCGATCTTGTTTACTCGCTCTTCGAAGGTGTAGATTCGATCCTCTGAGTCATCGAATTTGAAGTCTTCCTCATCAGAGGTGATGAAGCAATTTCCGAACCCATCGGCGAACCAGTCGACAGCGTGTGCGAGGATTTTTCGGTCGTGATCGTTATACATGTGGACAGCCAGATCCGTGAACACGCGAAGGGTGTAGCTGTCGGTGTGGACAGACACGCGCGGAGAGGGCTCCTTGAAAAGCTTTCGCTCTGCCCGACGAAACGCACGCTGGCGCTTGTTTAGGCGGCGAAGGGCTTCTTCGTCACTATACTGGTCAAGGAGTTCATCCAGGAAGGAATTCAACACGTCCGCATCCCTATCATTGAGTTCCTCACACGTTCTGAAGTCAAAGGTACTGAGTGGGTTGGTGGAAGCATGGGCAGTAGCATCCTTGACACCACTTTGGCGACGTTCGGCGACACCGGTATACTCACCGGCAACCTTCTGACTCACAGAGAGTGTGAGTTGCGGGAGGCAAGAGACGAGAACTTCAGCGGCTGCCTCGCGCCGGCGCAGTTTCTCGCTGGGGTTGAGGGTCTCTTTCGTGTAATCGATAAGGACAGAGGTATCGACGAAGACATCATCTCCTGCCCCAGGGTACGATTCACTGCTCATTATCCGATTCCTCCTCAGCCGTCTCTATCCGCTGCTGCCGGAGCGCGGCATCAGTGAGCGCGTTAGAAAGTCGGATTTCTTTGTCCTGATCGGCCGATTGGTATGTAGGGACATCCGGCAAAAACCCATCTCGTACGAATTGCTCCTGAAGCTCGCGTGTCTTGGCAGGTGCTTCTTCTTCGAGAGCTGTGATCCGTTCTTGTGAAATCCGAGTCAACCTCTCAGCGTCGGGCCCAATCGCCGTCAGCTGAGAGATATAGTGAGAAATGTACTGCCAGATTACCGCGTCGTACACTTCGTCGAGTGTGTTGAGCGTCTCTGGGGCAGTCAAAGGGATGTCCGCCGCATCATTCGCCTCCACTGCTAGGAGAACATCTTCAATCAAATCAGTGAAACCGTGAACAACCCCAGTGACGGCCGAAGGAATGAACTCAGCGCGCATAAGCGCCAGCCGGAGATTAACTGCAGCTCGCCCGGCCTGTGCTTCAAATGATGTACTTTTCCATCGTTCCGCTACCTCGGGCTCGCCAGTGAGAATCTGCGGTCGATTGTCGATCATGTCGAACGTAGTTTTTCGTGCATCCCGAAGCGTAATCCGTAACTTCACGTTCGCCAGATAGATGTCTTTGAGAGGTGGGGGCGCATATTCGTCATAGTATTCCAGAAGAAATGTGTAGTCGTCGCCGTTCCAATACTCCTTGGTCAATGGCGGCGTAAAATCTTGGTCGAGGAAAAATTGCAGATAGTCATTTTCCGTTAGCTCTCCAAGCTCCGTCTCCTCGATAGCAGGATGATTATCTATACACTGATTGGGGGACTCCTCAGTCGGTGAGTCGACGCCGTCATCTGTCTGTGAATCGCTTGCCGACTGTTGCCCATCGTTGGTCGGAGTTTGTGGCTCGGCCGGAGATTGAGTTCCGGTCCCAGCATACGATCCTGACGGTGCCATCACAGCCGTTGGGCCGTATTTGAACCAGCTGCGTGTTATCGGCGACGTTGTCTGGCTGCCATCAGCTGGGATCGGACCGAGGTAATGCTGAAGGGCGACCTCCGTGTACTTTTGGCGTTTAACACGGGTGCCTGTCTGCCAATTCAGCCCCTTCCCCTCAACAGCATCCCTAAGCCCCTGGTCAATCCGTCGGAGGACTTCCTGCTCCGTTAAGCTGCCACCCTGTGAACGGGGGTCATTTGGATCGTTACTCATGGAAACAGAAGTGGGACACCGAGATCGTCGGTGTCACCGTTCTTATATACTGTTTGGTCGCGATGGACATATTTCTTCTCATGTCTCCTCCTCTGAAGCTTCGGACATTACTTCAGCAAGTGTCCCGAGGACGATTCGGCCTAGTGCCTCAGGGATCGAAGCCGCTTCGTGAGCGAGGACGAGTGGAATCAGCCCATCCCTGTACTGAATCGTCAGGATGCGTTCAAGCACGCTAATCGTCCGGGCGAGTTCATCGTAGGCGTCTACATCTTGGACGATATCACCCTCCTTAGTGGCTAGATCACCCTCCTCGTACTGTCGGGGAATTAAGAAAGCAAGTACGTGCCCGGACCCGGAGCCTTTGCCGGATTTGTAGAGAAAGTTCTTACCATAGTACGTCTTATATGCGTAGTCTTTGGTACGGTCACCTGCAATCACGTACTCGTAGATGTCATCGTTTGAAAAGGGCAATACTGTGGGGCCATCAAGATAGTCGCGGACAGATTCTGCATACGCAGCGAAGTCACCGGTCTTGTGGATACCGATGTAGACTAACGGACTACGACCGTCGGCGCGAAGATACTGTTTGAATTCGCCGATCCGGTTGTGAATCGGCTCGTGAATCCACGCCCCAGTGTCAAACTGTGCAAGGGGTCCGTCTTTGATGAACGCCGTTCGCTCAAGCCCGGCGGGGTCGCTCATCCAGATGTCGTGTGCGGCACCGAGCAAGACAAGGTGCTCAATAATTCCCATCAACACGTTGAGGGCTGCCTCGTTCGACTGTGAGCCGGTCACGCGCTCGTGAACCCGAAGCGCATCTGTCGGGTACGTAGTAACCCCACATTCCGGGCATTGATCGGGTGTTGAAGAGTTCACGAACAATTGTTGGTGTTCGCAATCAGGGGCCGGACAGTACTCTAATCGGAGACGTCCATGTGAATCAAGCCGGCCCTTTCGCTTCAGGAGGTCGTGATATAGTGTGAATAGCGTTGTATCGAACACTCCCTTTGATCGAAAGTTCCGGTAGGTCATCTGTCGCCAGCTCTCGTGGGTTGACTCGCTGTCAAGGAGTGTGTTCGTACTCGGAAGTACCATCCGAACGTGATGGGTCTCGCCGAGGTTCGCTACTTTCGATGGCGAGACAAACGCATGCTTGGCCTGTGCGTCGAGGATCGCGAGATTAAGCTCAACAAGCGCAATGTCAATGAACCCCACTCGCTTGTTGCGCCGTTCGTCCCCGATCGTGACTTCGACCCGGGAACCATCGACGCTGTAGACCGTTTCGATCGGTGCGCCGAGATCATCGGCGCCTGGCAGTTCCTCGGCCGGAATGTCGTCGAAATCGTTGGCGTCTGCCGGCGATGGCGGATAATAGTCGAACTCTCCCAGTTCAGCGGCGAGCTCACTGTCACGGCTGAGCCCCACATGGCCGATACTGTTCGAGGGTTCGTTCGGGAGGGGCATTAGTCAGCTTGCCTCGATGAGTTCGGCTCTACTATGAACTCATCATCTTTCTTGACCCCAAACGGCGTATTGGCTTTGACCCAGTCAGTATCGAACAGCGAGATCTGTACCGGAACGATGTATTCGCCTTTGTACGTCTTCACGCGAGAGTAGCCAACTGTTTCGACATTCCGAATCGAATTTTCGAAATCATCGTAGTTGTAGTATTTTCCAAGCTCATTGATTTCTTTCTCGCTGTTGAGGTGTGTGACAATCCAATTAGCTGTATTTGCCCGGACGCGGGGGTCTACGCTCGTGACTTCTTGAGTTGCGTAGGCCATGCCAATCTTGAATTTAGCGCCCTCCTTCGCGAGCGTCACGAAGGGATTCATCTCACCGTCGTCGCGGCCGTACTCATCGAAATGCTGGTGCGCCTCTTCGAGATAGATCTGGATCTTCGGAAGTTCATCCTCATCTGTTGAGCGGAACCGGTCCATCGACTGGTTGAGAATATATCTGACGAGGCGCTCTTTTTCGGCTGTGATCACCTCCTCCAGTCCGTTCGAGATGTCCACAACGACCAGTTCGCCGTCTGTCAACAGATCGTATATCTCCTCTGCGACGTTCACCTCACGAGCGGGGTTGTGGTAATCTTGAAGCCTCCGTAACTTGCCGAAGCCACTCTGTGAACCTGCTGTACGGAACATCTCGAGGACATTATCCAAGTCGTCGTTGACCCAGTCGCGATCCTCGGGATAGGCATCGTTGATGTCTGACGTGTTTGCGGCTACAGTACTCCAAAACTCAACGAGCGTGTTTTCGCCGTCCCACTTGCCGAGCGGGACGTCATCGCTCGGCCCCTTTTTTTCGTAGTCAAGATGTGAATTATCGTTTACGATCTCTAACACTTCATCTCTGACGCTTATCCACATTGTTTCGAAGTCATCAGGGAGATCATCAGTACCAATTGCTCGCGAGATAACAGCGTAGTACGCACTACGAAGCCACTCTGCACGCGTTTGTTGGCCCCCATCCATGTCTTCGAGATCATCTTCGGAGGGAATGTTGTTCGAGACAGTTACAAAATTCTCCGTATATGTCGCGCTATCGTTACCGAGTTCCATCCGCACGTAGTTCTTCACCACATCAAGGTTGGAGCGGGCGAGAAGGTTCGTTCGCAGTGGCTTATATCGATCTGTCTCATCCTCTTGGGCAGCAAACTTGTAAACGGTTGAGATCGCCTCGAGGTCGCCGTCATCACCTTGCGCGTGCAGTTCGCCGAGCGCACACTCCTCGTCTTGATCGTTGACGTATGCGTACTCACCACTGGGATCAAAGATTAGCTGGCCGATCGATTCATCGTGAGCCTCGATCGCGCCAGCGATGATCTTCATCGTGTTCGACTTGCCCTTTCGTGTCATCCCAAAGACGGCTGTTTTCGCGCCGATGAATTCCTCGACGTCGAAGTACATTCCGGCGGAAGCACCGTCGCCCCAGATATCGGTCGTCGTATACTGCACATCGCCGAGTTTGACCGGTTTTGTGTCTGCCGTCGTAGGATAGCTCGCGATCCACTGCAACGCCGCGTGATCAGGCTTGTGAACGACATAATGTCCGGCAGAAAAGAACGTCTGGACATCACTACTGAAGCTTAGCCGCTGTTCGTCGTCTTCGTTCGTATCGTAGTAGAAGGTGCCCAGAATCTTTGCCTCGACACCAGAGTATTGAATTTGTCGGCGTGTGAGGACATCGACGAAGTCCTCGGGTGAGGCTGTCCCACCTCCCTCACCCGTGATTGCTTCCTGGATAGCATCATAGCGATTTGTTTGTAGGCGACCCTCCTGTGGAATATCGGTCGTGTCGCTCACGCGCAGAAGCAACGCGTGAGTCGCGTCAGTGTCGGTGGGATCCGGCGGTGCGTAACCAGGATCGCTCTCGGGCAGCCTGTGGCCGGTATGGACATCCTCCTCGGAGACGATCTCATCTCCTTCCAGAAGCGGACGCGCGATTAATAGCGAGTGGCGGGGGAGCCCGCCCGCATCCTGCGTCCACTTGTCGTTGGTGAGAACCTTACAGTGTTCATGACCGGGCGAGAACACGCCACCAACATGGTGAGATTCCACGAGAAGATCACCAATCCGCATATCTGTCCGTGGAGAAAGGTCATCTTCGAGTGATGAACACATCAATACCACCTACACATTCACCGACATATAATACCTTTTCGATTATTGAGAGGAACGGATTTATTAAGCCATCGCGACTGCGGTTTACTATGTCACAGGATTATAGCGCGTATGAAGACGCGCTATCATCGGCGGAGATCATCGGCACAGAGACGCTCCCACATTCTTGGCGGGAGGCACCTCGTGCGTGGGGTAACGAATTACACAAGCTTGCTCCCTACGTTGGTGGGTTTCCACCCGCACTTGCGAACTATCTGCTTCAACAATATACTGACCCCGAGATGACGGTCCTTGATCCGTTTTCGGGCGGCGGCACGACTGCTCTTGAGGCTTCGCTTCTTGATCGCGATGTTCTGGCCAGTGATGTGTTCAGCTATGCGTGTACGCTCACTGGGGCAAAGACGCATCCTTTGACTGAAGACGAATTCGATGCGGCACTGAAACGGGTCAAGCGAGACGCAGATAATGTCAACCCAGATATGTTACCACCCGTGGATGAGGATGCAGCAATCTTTTTTCACGAGGACACACTTCAAGAACTGCGGCAATACCGAGCCGTTCTCAAAGAGGACACCAGTCGTGATGGCAGGTTTCTGAAGGCGGTGATATGTGGCATTCTTCACGGCCCATCAGAGCTATTTCTTTCAATTCAGACTCGCGATACGTTCTCTGGGAGTGCGAATTATGTTAAGGATTACAAGGAAAAACACGATCTAGAGGAAGTATATAAGCCAGTTGATGAGAAGGTCCGTGACAAGTTTAATCGACTCGTTGGTGCGCAATACCCTTCCGGGAGCACCCGAGTTGAGCAAGCTGATGCGACGTCGCTGCCATTTGAGGATGATACAGCTGACTTTGTATTGACGTCACCGCCGTACATGCATATGTTAGACTATTCATGGAATAATTGGCTTCGGCTGTGGTGGCTTGACGAGGATCGGTCGGCGGAGCAAGACTCGCTCAATCAGACATCCAAGGTAGAGTTGTTTCGGTCGTTCATGACCGATGTAATCGCGGAACTGGACCGTGTGTTAAAATCCGATGCGCGAGCTATCATCGTTATTGGTGACGTCCGTAAACATCGGCAGGGTGGCGCGAAGGTAGTCTATCCAGCTCGGATGATTGCTGCGGAGGCGAGTGAGTTTGGTTTCGAGGTTGAGCGGGTTATTGAGGACGATTACAACGTGGACAAGCGCTACTACACGCAATTGAACAATCTCCGGTGGGATGAGGAGGAAGAAGATGACGGGCAGGAGCTAATCGATCGAATTCTCGTGTTACGGAAGGGAGATCCCGGACCACAGGTAGAGGTAACGCCGGAGTGGAGCGACTGAACCCGTCATCGTGATCGTCACGCTGACCCAGTAGGCCAGTCAGCTACTCGACGAGCTCTCGTGTGGTGACAAATCCAACCTCTGTATTCAGCAGACCGATCATATCAACCCTAAGGCATGCGACACAGCTAGGGAAACAGTTGTTCTACTATGTCTCCACCACTGATGCACTAACACCCGGAACCTCAAACTTAACAGGCGCTTCCAACTCTTTATCGACCACTTCGTATACTTTCGAGTACGTCTCACCAGGCATCTCAAGTGAATCGTAATCCGCCAGTTTGCTCAGGTAGTCACAGACACGCCGCCACGTTACCGGACCCCGATTCCGCCCCTCTAAGATCGCGTCCTAGTGCTCGCGATAGGCGCCGCTCAACTCGTCACCGGTCACCGGTCCGATCGCACGCACGGGCTCGTATACGCGAAGGAGGATGACAACTACACATCACAGACTTGCATCGTACCAGAGAAAGTGGCCAGAAGGCCTTACTTTGCGCTGGAACTATCTTCTCGTTACGAGACTAACTATGAAACTCCGCCAACCAACTGACTTTCTTATCCTTGAGGCACTCGAAGACAAAGGTCGGAACGTCGCGACGAATTTGGCCTCCCACACGGGAAAGAGTCGCAAGAACATCAACACGCGATTGCCGGTGCTTGAAGACTACGGCCTCGTTCGGAAGATCGGCCCGGCAGAACGGTCCGGGTTGTACGAAATCACGTCCGACGGGAAGGCAGCACTCATCTATCAGGACCAGTACGACCAGGTGGACGACTTCGAGGGGCTCATTGAGGGACCCGGCACCACCGCCGACAACAGCAACGGCAATTCTCAAGCGAGTTTCGCCCGCGGCGAAGACGAAACCGAAGACACCTGAGCAGATCTGTTGAAGCTCTTGCACAGTGAGTGGCTCCAATCGAATCGCATCTGTGAATCGGCAGTGGAGTACAATAGACGAACGCTGACTTATCAGAGGCCTACGACCAGAATTGCACCATCTGCTCATTCTTAACACGACGATTGGGGCAGCAAATCAACACAGACAGTTATTCTGCGTATAGAATCCCCGGTACCACAAACTCAACCGGCGCTTCCAGTTCCTCGTCAACCACTTCGTACACTTTCGAGTTCGTCTCACCGGGCATCTCGAGTAAATCGTAATCCGCCAGTTTGCTCAGGTAGTCATAGACACGCCGCCACGTCACTGGACTCCGATTCTGCCCCTCAAAGATCGCGTCCTGGTGCTCGCGATAGGCAGCCTTCAGCTCGTCACCGGTCACCGGCCCGACTGCACGCACGAGCTCGTACACGCGAAGATACACTACAGGAAGACTCCGAAGATTCGCCTTCCGTATCTTCGTCTTCGCTCGCTCGAACGAATCCTGGACGTCCTCCTCTCGGAAACGATCGTGGTTGCGCTCCTCCGCCAACTCCGCAGCGGCAAGCACTGACTGGATCGCCCAGCGAGCCACCCCACCAGTCTCGTCGGCGATCCACTCCAACTGCTCGGTCGTCACCGGCCGCCCGACGAGGCCGTGTTCGACCCGCGGCTTGAGGATGTCGACGAGCTCGTCTTCGTGGTACTTCCGGAACTCGATCTGCGAATCCGCGGGGAAGTTCGCTTCGACGTCGTCGCCGAGGCGGGCAAGCCATTCGACCTGCTGGTGTGCGATCGCGATCACCGAGACCAGCTCGATCTCGAGCAGATCACCGAGGACGTCCAGGTCTGGAATGATGTCCGCCTCGTCGAGGATTACGACGTAGGGCTGGTCGGTGACCTCGGTGAGTATCTCCAGAAGGTCCGTGCGAGACTGATTCTGGTGGACAATGCCCGCACTCGGATGCTTGTAGACGGCCTCGTGGATGATCTCGTGGGAGGTCGCTCCGGAGCACTCGATCCCAACCGACTGGACGCTCGCCCGCTGGTAGAGATCGCGAAGGAGCCAGCGCGTCGTCGCCGTCTTCCCGACACCAGAGGGTCCGTAGATGAGAACGTCTTCGGCTCGTCGCCCACGGATAGCAGGCTCGAGGAGACGGGAAAGAGACCGAAGTTCCTCGTTCCGATGGAGAATCGCCGTCTGGTATTCATCGTCGAAGACCAACCGATTTCGAATCATACGTGACTGTTTCAGTGGGTGATACGAAAGTGCTGACGGGGGTCGTTTCGAAACACGTTGACGAGAGTTTCATAACACACATCAAAGAAAAATCCAGATATGTTGATGTGAATCGACGAAAATTCCTCCTTGGAAGCAGCGTTGCACTTACGTCCGCTTTAGCTGGTTGCGCTTCGGATGGAACTGAAGAAGTTGAGGGTGGAACACGAGACGAAAACGGAAACGCTGAATCTAACGAAAGTGCAGACATCGAGATTCTTGATAGCGAGCTTGTTATCGAAGCTGGCTCTTGGCCGACTGATGTCTATGTTGAAGTAACGGTCGAGAACAGCGGTGATGTCCCCAGTGGGGATATCAACCTCCAAGCGGACTGGTACGACGAAGATGGAAACTACCTTGATAACGACAACGCACGTCTAACAGCGCTCAAAGACGGTGAAACGTGGCTTGCACGTGTCTATTTCTTGGGCACCGATGCGGAGGATATTGAGGATTACGAGCTCGAGGGAGAGTTTAGCGAAGACGACTACGAACCGACAGAGGGTCTATCACTCGCTAACAGCAACATGGAGGTGCAGGGTGACGAACTGACCGTTGAAGGCGAGGTCGAAAACAACACTGGCGAGGAACAGTCGTACGTTGAGGTGGTTGCGACAATCTATGATGAGGACGGGAACGTTCTTGGAGATCAGTGGACCAATGTAACCGATCTCCGCGACGGTGAAACGTGGGCCTTTGACTTTGATTACTTCTCGCGGGACGTCCGTAACCGCGCCCAGGACGCAGCAGACCACGAGATTCTGGTCAAGGGTTCTGCCTGGTAGCACCCGCGCGCCTTTTTGAGTTCTTAGTCTTCTCGGCCAATCTCAGAATGAACCAGATACGTGTTTAGTGGATTGTATACCGCTAATTGGTGAGTTTTCGATATCCGCTTCCGCCCGCAATGAGCATTCCTAGACCAGCAAACACCGTCACGTAAACGCCCATGGCAGAGACTCCAGTGACGTGGTAGAACCCTACGAACGTGATGATCGCCCCGCCAATGATTCCCACCAGCATTAATCGCTTCTCGTTGTCAGAAAACCACACTATGGCAAGGACGAGAGCGGCGACAATGAGTGAGATGACTCCGTCTCCTTCGAAGCCAAGTACTGACGTCCCCAAAATCGTATACCACGGAAGGAACGCACCAGCAATCGCGACAACTGCCGTTAGAAGAATCCCTTTGTATTCGGTGTCAATATCGACCTCTTCATTCGAAGTACCTTGACCAACTACCGCTTCTGTAGGACCTGTATCATTAGTCTCCATACCGACAGTCATCAATTAAAAATATAATTGTTCTTGCCGGCTTGTGGTGGCTGTTGTACAGACCTGCTGAGAGCATAGTCACTCTCACATGCAACGTTGCAGCCAAAGCCAGCGATGACCCCACGTAATCTTTCTCGCAAATCTCCGATTAGTCGACGGTTTGGTTACCCCATTATATCTGGCATTTCAATAACAACATCTTTGCTTTCACCTTCCGCTAGGGAGATCTCCTTTTCAGCTTCAGTTGTGTTACCCATACCATCGTCGTAGAAAACTTCGATTGTATAGTCTCCAGGTCCTAACTCATCAACAGCGAAACTGCCACTAGCTCCATCCGTATCTTCAACATCTGCCGTCGCAACGACGTCGCCATCTTCTCCGATAAATTCTACTGGGTCAAACCCTGTTGGGCCTAGATTTCCAAAACCTTCGTGGTCAATCGTTCCACTCACACTTGCAGGATCGGGTTCTGGCGGTTCTGGTTCTGGTGCGGGTTCTGGCCCTTCTTCTTCGATGCCAGTCGTAATACGCAAATTCCCAAACCCGTCACTGCTGTCGCTCAATTCCCCATCTGTATCGTCAACTTGGACACCCAACCAGATGTGCTGCCCAGGCTCGAGTTGGTCACCGCTGTCAGCAGCGGAGTCACTAATGAAGAAGTCAACATTTTCATTCACATCATCGTGATCAAGCTGGACTCCGACTGTTTCTGTTCCCTGGTTTGTGATCTGTACAATGTCAGAGATCGTTGTTACCGCGTATTCGTTGAGGCCTTGACCCCCTGCTTCTGTACCGCTGCCACCGCCAATGTCGATCGTCAAGCGGCTGTTGTCGGTATCATCCGTGACGTAGGTGTCGTCACCTGAGAGGCCTAGATAGGCTTCCGAGTCACCCTCGAATTCGACGGTAACCTCTCGGTGAGCCTCAACGCTACTGAACGCGCCTGTTCCAAATGCTGCTGCGCTGCCTGTAGCCAGTGCACCCATTCCGAGTACGAATTTGCGACGTTGCATAGTTGTTGTCTCCAGCATCGACCCCGCTTTCGATCAGCGGCTGATTGATGCCTGTTTGCCCCCAAATCCAGAATCCTGTATTGTAGTTAGGTGATTGACTAGTTTCGACGAGAGGTTGACTAGTAGTCAACAAGGGCCACACCAGTTCGATTTACGATTCCTCAGGATCGCAATGAACTTGGTCGGGTTTGGCGATCGCAGAGCTCCGTACTACCCAAATCTCGTGCCCGAAGCCTACAGCTATGCAGACACCCACCCGACATGCATCACGTGATGCTACTCGATACCCTCGACGAGCTCCTGGTTGGAACAGGAAACTGCTGAAACGTGCGCGTAGAATACGGTTGCCAGCAGGGCAGTGGGAAAACTGCTGGCAACCCGCTGCTTGCGATCTGTACCAGAGACGATCGCAAACGCGTGCATCCGTCCGAAGCTGTTAGGTAAGTTGGTTGTTCCAGGCAGAGGCAGGACGTGTTCCATCGACCCCCTGGGTCTGAAGGGGTATCGGAGGTCGATGGAATCTGTGGTCCAGAGAACGTATGTTTAAACCCTAAGGGCCGAGATATAGGGATGGTTCCAGAACTACCCTTGTGGGATTGAAGCGAGGATATCCGAATCGATCACGAAGGAACCGAGTACAGTTCCAGAACTACCCTTGTGGGATTGAAGCGTCCGTAGCCGTTCGGAAGGACGACGAGGGCCAGGAGTTCCAGAACTACCCTTGTGGGATTGAAGCTTCCGTGTCAACGTCGTCGTCATCGTCGTCATCGTGTTCCAGAACTACCCTTGTGGGATTGAAGCCTGGTACGACATGAACTCTTGCACCAGACTCGTGTTCGTTCCAGAACTACCCTTGTGGGATTGAAGCTCCGTTCGAAGTGCGGAACGAGAGCTGGTCCATCATCGTTCCAGAACTACCCTTGTGGGATTGAAGCCCTCTGAGCCAACTCAAATCACCGATCCCGAAGAAATGTTCCAGAACTACCCTTGTGGGATTGAAGCTTCCGCTCTGAGGACCTGTGGGGGCTCCTGTACGTGTTCCAGAACTACCCTTGTGGGATTGAAGCCGTCTTCGACGCCGATGAATCCAGGCCCGTCTAAGTGGGTTCCAGAACTACCCTTGTGGGATTGAAGCGCGGCTGACAGCGACGAGTACATCACGCACACGTTGTTCCAGAACTACCCTTGTGGGATTGAAGCGTCGTGCTCGCGGCGAGCGCGATCTCGGTCGGCGGTTCCAGAACTACCCTTGTGGGATTGAAGCGCAATCTTCGCTGCCCTTGCAGTCTACACCCGCACGTTCCAGAACTACCCTTGTGGGCTCGAAGCGTCAGTCTCGTGTAGGTGTCGCAGGACGCGCAGCGGTTTTCAGAACTACCCTTGTTGGCTTGAAGCACGATGACAGACAACGACGAGAAAGTTAAATTCAGCCAGTCCCAGAACTACCCTTGTGGGCTTGAAGCCGGATCTGTTCCTCTTGCTCGCTACTGAACGCGTTTGTTCCAGAACTACCCTTGTGGGCTCGAAGCGAGCAGGACCGTCGCGGCACCGAGATCAATATGCACGGTTCCAGTATTACCCTTGTAGGCTCGAAGCCACTCGGTCCGTCCTTCCGATGGCTTCCGAACTCCAGTTTCAGAACCACCCTTGTAGGCTCGAAGCATCCTCTACGACGGCCTCCCACCGAAGATCATCCTGTTCCAGTACTACCCTTGTAGGCTCGAAGCTTCAAATCGGAGAACGCCGTCTACGACGTTGAGGGTTCCAGTACTACCCTTGTAGGCTCGAAGCCACGGGTACCGTGTGCGTGACGAAGCGAAGGAAACGGTTCCAGTACTACCCTTGTAGGCTCGAAGCCTTCGTTTCCGGCCCGGCCACCGCTTCGGCTTCCCCGTTCCAGTACTACCCTTGTAGGCTCGAAGCCTCCCGCCGCTGGCGATCATCGTTGCGTTGCTCCGGTTCCAGTACTACCCTTGTAGGCTCGAAGCGCCCGCGTCGGCACTGCCGAGATCATCGACGACAGGTTCCCAGTACTACCTTTGTAGGCTCGAAGCGTCCCACCCGATTCGTTCCCAATAGAACAAATGGCCCGTTCCAGTACTACCCTTGTAGGCTCGAAGCAACAAGGCCGTCTTCGTGGTCGGACGCTCCGGTGTGTTCCAGTACTACCCTTGTAGGCTCGAAGCATCGCGTGTGAGCGCGTCTCCCTCGTCTGTTCGGACCGTTCCAGTACTACCCTTGTAGGCTCGAAGCAGACGCAACTCGACGGCACCACGCGGACGACGCCGGTTTCCAGTACTACCCTTGTAGGCTTGAAGCAGATCAAACTCAACCTCGACCTCGCCGCCAGTGTCAGTTTCAGAACCACCCTTGTGGGCTTGAAGTGGGTTCTCTCTTCAGCGACTTCTCCAATCATTTGCTGTTCAAAATCCCCTTGTGGCCAGAGGCCACGAACACCCGGCGTGACTTCCAGCCATGATAATGTCAACCTCTTCCACGGTGTCCACGGCATGATGCTCCACGAGACCCTCGACGAGCTTCTGGTCGGAACAAGCAAGTGCTGAAACAGACGCGTAGAATACGGTTGCCAGCAGGGCAGTGGGTGAACTGCTGGCAATCCGATGCTTGTGGCCTGTCCCAGAGACGGCCACAAGCTCACTCATCTTGGTGATGACGTGCATCCGTCCGAAGACGTCGGAACGGCGAGGAAGCTGTCTCGTCGGGGAATTTTCGTTCTGGCAACGACAATCCTCGATGACTTCCTCGCCAATATACTGGTTAGTGTGCGTGTGTATCAACTTGTTGGCTGGTCAAATAATAATCAGTGAGGATAGGTGATGGTTATCCAACCATCTAATCTAACACTATTTTTTGTACATAGTTCTATTTCGAAGGCGATTCCATGGTTGTTTACCAATATCATCATTGCACTTACGTGTTATCGGATAGATGGGCAACTGCGGGGGAACATCCACCACCGGTCGTTCGCAAGCGACCAGCCTGTCCAAAGGCCAGACCCCCCGCCTTTAGACAGTCCCGTGATGGACCCATCCACACCACCTGCCCCCGCCTCGGCCCTCCAATAGGGCCGTTTTGCTAGAGACCGTTCGTAGACTGGCTCCGAGTACGTAGCCACTTTTCGTCGCGACAAGTAGGCTACCGCCGACCGGATCCGGAGACCGACATACTCACACCTGTCCTCCGCAGTACACATTGGTATGACCCAGCTCTACGATCGGCTTCGAACCGCTCCGCAGACAGACGTCGATCTGAGCAACCTCAATTTTGAGGAGCGCCAGGAGGCACGCCAGATCTCGGTCACGCGCACGAGCGATACAACAAATATTGGTCCCTCGGGTGATTTCACAACCGTCTACTATCTTGCAGGCGACGAGAAGCCAGCAGCCGCGCTGTTCGTCGATGAAAACCGCTCAGAGTTAGATGCGGTTGCTTTCTCGAAGAAGAACATCGTGCAGACAAACGTCCCGCGGCCAGTCTATGACTGGATTCTTCACTCGCTTGGCGAGCGAGAGCTAGAGAAACACGAGTCGGTCGTCCTCGAGGAACGCCCCGACGGTCCACACTGGGTGATCGACCGTCAGCGCTACGACGAGTCCCCAAATCGGCGCTACACCACGACAGAACAGCGCGCGGCACGCATTGATGGCTGTTCGATTGATGAACTCTACGAAGCGTTCGACGAAGAGATTCGAGAATCGGACCTCAGAGAGCATGCGGCCGTCATGGGAAACGTCCGCTATATCCTCGAATACTTCCGAACAGCAGACCGATTCGAGTGCGTGCCGGTGTCTGCCGATGGTGAGATGGCAGTTCGGAAAGCAGCGTAACGGAACGCAGGAGATCGGTCTCACTCTCACTTTGAGAGTGTAGTTCACTTCGAAAGCCCCGGCGGGGGAGGATGAAAAGCACTCAGTCCCTACCCGGGTGCTGCCCGTCTCCCCGCATCGCGGCTATTACAAGACAACGTGGTACACATTCCGCGTAAGCACGCGTGCATGTGTGTGGGGTAACCCACAGTCAGTATTCGGCAGTGGATTCACTAATATGTTGCGTTGAGCGGTTGTAACGCACACTGACTTGCCATGTGGTATAGACTCTCTTGGTTTCGCGAATTCCGTATCAAACTAGAAGACTTATTACAGACAACCCAAAATGAACCAGATACCCCTACACCGGGAGTCCATCACAGGTCTCCAATCGCGTGGTCGTATGGATCGCGTGATCGGCCGCTGTGGTGGTCCGCCCTAGCATAGACAAGCAACTAGCAGACAACAACAACAATACAATATGACAAGCAATACGACCTTCCGCGAAAAGGGACGCGCAGTGTTCCTGGCCGCGCTTATGGTTCTGTCCGTTGTCGCCATGTCCGCCACGTTTGCGGGCGCAGCGGCAGCGTTCAACAGCGACACGTACGACGAAGGTCCAACCATCACGTCTAGCGAAAATCTCGATGACGTATGGGTTGGCCAAGAAATCACACTTGTAGATGATGACTGGGACGGTGACTTCGTCTCCATCGCCGAAGGCCCTGAGACGACCGGAGAGGATCCGGATACGGTAACGACCGTTGGCTTCGACGATGATGAGGTTACCTTCAACACCGAAGAGCTGGTAGAGGGCGAAATCTACCACATCTACGCTCACGGTGACACGACAGAAACGTTCGAGTTTGAAGATGACGCATTCGAAGCAACGAGTGAGAACCTCGATGTTTCCTTCGAGAGTGACACCGTTGCTGAGGACGGCACCCTCGACCTCGAGGTTTCGTCTGACCGTCCTGAGCAGTCCCTGAACATTTCGTCGGACGACTTCGATGCTGACGAACTTGACGACATCTTCAACAGCGAGGACGTCGATGTCTACGATCACGGTGACGAGGATGTCATCACGCTCAAGACTGTCGAAGACGACGACGAAATTCCGGCTAACTTCCTGGATGTCGAAAGTGGCGAATACGAGTTCGAGTTTGACGTGACGGACTCAATCGACTCCGACAACGCAACCATCGAAGTTCGCGACTCTGACGCAGACCGCGAATTCGTCAACGGACCGTACACCCAGCAGCAGGGTGACGAGTTCAACATCACCGTCGACCACGACGACACCAATGATGCGTTCGTGACGATCGGTGACTACGAGGACGCTGGCTACGAGGTCGGCCTCTTCGTTGAAGACACTGAAGGCGATCACGACGAGATCAACATCACGTTCAACGCCCACGAAGCAGGCCAGGGTGACGAATACGACGCGATCAGCGCTCAGCAGGAAGACGTTAACCTCGAGATCGCGTACATGCAGGTCGTCGATAGCGACACCATCCACATTAACGATGATTACTTCGACGAGTCCGACCTGGACTCTGAATATGATACCGTCGAAGATGACATCACTGACAGCAGTGCGACCCCGACCGCCACGCTCGACAACCCACTAGCAGCAACGGACTACGAACTGAACGTCGGTGACGGCTACGAAGTCGACGACGGTGCCGTCGAATTCACCGACCGCAGTGACAGTTCGTTCATCAACCTCGAACCAGTCGGTGCGCCTGGTGACGTCACCACGCACACCGCACCTGAAGACGACAGCATGAGCGACCTCGACGACTTCGAGGACGCCACGGTCACTGCAACTGACTCGTTCGCTGAGGACGACTACCTGCTCCTGACCGTTGAAGACGCCGGTCTGACTGGTGCCTTCCCAAGTGACGACGACGTCTCGGTTGGAGCAAACACTGACGATGACGAGGGACTGTCCGCGCTGGACATTGAACTCGAAATCGAGCAGACTGACGTTGCTTCCAACCTCGGAGACGAAGTCTGGAACACGTCTGACGAAGCCGATAACGACCTTGAAGTCTCCCTCGTCAACGGCGGAGACTACGATGGCGAACTGCTGATCTTCAACATCGACACCGAGTTCGACGAAGGTGACTACGAGTGGACGCTCTTGTTCGATGAGGGTGACTACATCGACGAAGATGAAGAAGTCGAAATTGAAGGCGAGTTCGCTGTTGAAGAGCGTGACGTTACGCTCAACGCAGTCGACGAAGTTCCAAACGTTGACGGCGCCGAACTGAGCGGCGACACCAACGTTGCACCAGGTACGGAGATTGACATGGTCTCCTCCGCAACTGGTGAATTCGTCCTGACCGACGACCCAGTCGTTGCTGACGACTACTCCTTCACGGGTGCGTTCGACTTCAGCGACTACGAGCCTGGCATCGAATTCGACGTTGAGGCCGAAGAGCCAGAGGGTGCTTCGGATGACTTCACCGCCGAACTCGTCGACGGTGACGGTCCTGTCATCAACGTTGACACCGACGCACCAGACGAAGTGAAGGTTGGTGACGACGCAACCCTCGACGTGACCATCTCGAACAACGGTGGCGCAACCGCTGAAGACGTCGAAATCGGCGTTGTCATCGATGGCGAGAACGTCGACGAAGACACCGAGTCGCTCGATGCTGACGAGTCGTGGACCAGCAGCTACGACATCCCAACTGACGTCGCAGGTGACGTCGAATGGAGTGTCACTGCTGACGACGCCGAAGACGACGGTGTGACCACCGTCTCCGAGAAGGACGACACTGACGACGACAAGTCCGACGACGACAAGTCCGACGACGACGGTGCTGACGACGACGGCGCAGCCGACGACGGCGCAGCCGCCGACGACGGTACTGACGACGGCGAAACCGACGACGACGGTTCGCCCGGCTTCGGTGTTGCTGTCGCACTCGCAGCACTCCTCGGCGCTGCAATGCTGGCTCTGCGCAAGCAGAACTAAGCTGAGCAGCTCCCCACACTAACTACCGGACTTCGTCCGGCTTTGCCGCACCTCGATTTTCTTTCGACCGCTACACCAAACAGCCACAGCTATAGTGTCCTAATATACCTGAAAAGGGGATCAGACCCGCTGGCTGGTCGCAGCCAGCTGCGACTGGATCTGTTGGACGACGTCGGAGACGCGGCTCCGAGAGCCCAGACGCAACTCGAGTCCGGCCGGCGTCTCGTCGACCTCGTAGACCGAGAGCGGGCCACCCGGAAGACCCTCAAGATCGAGCGCACCGAGGAGCCCGTCGATCGCCTCGCCGGCCGGGATCGTGAGTTGTGCCTCGTAGCGCGGCTCGTGCAACTCGTCGACGAGGACGCGCGCCGCCTGCGCGCACGCCCGTTCAGTCGTCGCCTGCGGGATCTCCTCGACAATCTCGGTCCGCGGGTCGCCGTCATAGTCGTCGTGTTCGTAGCTGCCCGAGACGTTGTACTCGTAGTCGACCACGAGTTCCTCGCCGTCGGCGATGCCGCCGGACTCGCGGATGTCCAACCCACCGGCACCGGTCCGCAGCTGGTAGTCCAGGTTCGGTCGGTAGCGCGTGCCGTCCTCGGCGCTCCGAACGCGCTCGGTGCCGGTGATGATGTTCTCCTCCTCAAGGGAGACCGCCTCGCCAGCGACGGCGTCAATCTCCTCGTCTTCGACGTTGTTGCGGCCGCCCTTGACGGTCGCGTGGAGGATCCGTCGGGACTCCTTAGTGACCTCGTAGTCCTCGATCGGCAACTCGCGGTCGCTCTCGCGTTGTCCGGGACTCGCCCAGTGGACCACGGTCTGGTCGTCATCCTGCCGGATCTCATAGAGTGCGTCGGCATCTTCGGCCACGGCCGCGATCTCCTCGTCGAGGTCGCCGTCGAGGTCGCGGTTCAGAACGATCGGCGTGTCGTCGAGGATCGCCGTCAGTTCGTAACTGTCGACGGCCTGGCCCTCCTGACCGTAGCGTGGTGTCTCTCCCTCGCCGGCGTCACCGTAGCGCGAGAGCGTGATCCGGACGAACAACTCTCCGGTCAGGTCATCGAACTCACCGTTGACGGTCGTGGCGTTCGATGCCTCGACCCAGTCGACGGCGTCGTTGCTAATTGCGATCGCCTGGTCACCAGACGTGTCGTCCATCTCGACGTCGAGCGTACCACCGGCGACCGAGAGGACGGCCGCGTACTGGTCGACCACGACACTCTCAGAGTCCGGCTTGTACGCCGGCCCGTCCAGGTACGGATCGTCGTCACTGGGGACCGTCGTGTCGTCGTCAAAGAGGTAGTCGTAGCGGTCGTCATGCAGCGATACCAGATCGGCAGTGAACGAGTTGTCGTTGAAGTCCGCCGCCTCAAGTCGGATGCGATACGTTCCGGGCGGGATGTCGCCACTGCTCCACTCGTCAGTGTAGCCGAGGTCAGCCAGATTGCCGTCGTCCTCGGGTGCGCTCCAGAACAGGGGTGTGGATCCGGTGCCTGCCCAAATCACTTGCGAGGCGACCTCTTCGTCGGTCTCGTGGTCGATGAGCGTCAGCGTGATCTGTGTGTTCCCCGACTCACTCTGGCCGCGGATCGCGGGGCGGACGTACTCCTCGGGAATGGTGTGCTCGATTTCGATCGGTGCAACGCGCTCGATCATGTCGCCGGGATCGAGCTCCTCCGCGGAACCGCCAGCGTACTCGTCTCCCGACGTCGAGGATGAGCCACTGCTATCCCACAGCTGGTCGTTGGACATGTCGACCAGGATATTCGAGTTAGTCAACTCGGGCCGGCTTTCGTCGTCGTTGATCGCGATCGGGATTTCAGAGAGGTCCGTGAACTCAGTCAGGTCGTGCCAGTCCTCGGCAGTCGACGGATCCTGGGCGAGTGCCTCAGTGCGCTCGCTGTCCGGCGGTGTGATCTCTGTCTCGTAGTCGGTATACTCGTCGATCAGTCGTTCGGCCAGCTCGTGTGCTGGCTCGGCGATGATGTCCTCCTGGACGCGTCTCTCGAGTTGTGTGCCACCGACGCCGACCAGTTCGTCGCGATCGGGCTTAGCGACGACGTCCTCGACCTCGTCGACGGGGCGGCGGTCACCGTCCTTCCAGACCGCCATCGGGATCCCCTCGTAGGAGTCTGCGAAGTGGACGTCGTCCTTCGGGACGGGGATCGTCGTCTCTGGGAGGGCGTTCACTCGCGGTTGGATCTGTGCGCCGTCGAGGATCTGTGGCGTGATCGTAGTGCCAGAGGGGTGCTCAAGTTCGGTGTGCCAGCCGCGGGGTGGAACAGCGCGCCGAGCGAGTTCGAGATCGGCGGTTCGGATGGTCTCGCTGGCATCACTATCGGCGAACATCCACTGCGTCTGCGTCCGGATGATGTACTCGTACTCCTTGTCCGGGTAGACGGTCTCATCTATGAACGAGGTTGTAGTGTCCGAGACAGTGCCAACAAGTTCCCAGTCGCGGTCGTAAGTCACGTGCCGGCGACGGATCTGGTAGGAGCCGCGGAACTCTGCGATATCGTCCCATCCGATTGAGACAGATGTCGGCTCGGTGTCTGTCTCAACAGGCGGGTCGGTCGGCACCAGTTTGGTGATCTCCTCAGCAGCGAGCCACTCGCCCGTAACGTAGTCGGTCTGGGTGCGGATTCGGATTGAGTACTGCTCACCAGCTAAGATGTCCTCGATGGTGTGATCAAGATCGGCATCGTGAGCGATGGTCACCTCATGCTCGTAGTCGGGGTGGTCGCCGTCGGGATCGTCGTCGCGTACCTCGAGGCGGTACTCACCGTTGTTCAGAGCCGCATCCCAGAGTGTGCCCAGCGTCTCGACTTCCGATGCATCCAGTGCTAACCCCTCTGCGTCGGGGAGGTCGGTCGTGAACGTGACTGGTGCCATTACTCGTCAGCCCTCGCTGTTGCGTGGTCCGTGTACGTCTCGGCGGTTGCGTCATACTGCTGTCCGTCGAGCAATTCCGTGGTCTCGAAGGTGACCGTCTCACCTTCGTCGACGGGATCGTAGTCGCTGCCGTCCTGGTCGAACCCGTCCTCGCCGTCCTTTCGCAGCAGTAGGCGATACCCACTCGAGTTGTTGCTCGGATCGGTCGCCTCGAGTGTGACGAACCGACCGTCGACGGTAGCGACAGAGAAGTCTTCGAGTGCGGGGAGGTCGGTGATCACCGTGTCGGAGACGCCAGACTCTTCGACGGCATCGCCGGTGTCCCGGCGAACGTAGTAGCTGTAGGGCTCGCCGTCGAGAAGGTCGGTCTGGGTGTACTCCTCGGTTGATGGGTCGAGGCCGTCGACGACACTGCTGCGGTCGGGGTCGATGACCTCGATGTCGCCCTCGTCGTTGTCGTCATTGATGGTCCAGCCGACGGTCGCTTCGCGGCCTCCTGCCGTGATCGTGCCGATCGTTGGGGCCGGGAGATCGGTCGTCGCGTCGACTTCCGTAGAGAGATCGGATTCTCCCGTATGATCGACCGCACTCACCCGGTAGAAGTATTCACGGCCGTTGGTTCGACCGCCGTCGCTGAACTGTGTTGATGACGTTGTACCAACGATGTCGTAGTCACTTACCGAGGATCCGGACGACCGTGCTCGGTAGATGTTAAACTCGTCTGGGGGGTCAGACGCGCTAATGGAGAGTTGGATAGTGTCATCGGAGACGCTACTGACCGACAGGCTCTCGATCTCGATCGTCTGTGCCGACTCGTTGCTTGACGGGTCAGACTCGACACCACTGGTGACTGCTGTCACTCGGTAGTGGTAGGTCGTTCCGGTGGACGTCCCAGTATCGGTGTAACTGGTTGAACTCGTCGTATCGATATGCTCGTAGTCGTCGAGTGACGTGCTCGAACTGAGTGCACGGTAGATGTTGTACTCCTCGGCGTTCTCTTCGGTGTCCCAAGAGATTTCAATGTGGACTCTGGGTTTGGCAACCAACCCTGACGGTGGGTCAGGTTCGTCGAGGATAAAGTCCACCGATGTCTGAGGTGGACTCTCGGTTGGCCCGAGGTCGAAATCAGCCATGGTGGACGTCCTTATTCTCATTGTAGTTTTCTATGATGTCCTTGTGTGTGAACGGGATGTCAGAAATCCATGCATCATCTATGTAACCATCTGTAGATGAATCTGCATCGTTGCCCCACGATAGACTCCCGCCATCAGTTTCGTCTGGTAGGTCGTGTTCGTAATCCTCGGCAAGGACTTCTTTGGCGTCCACATACATCCTGATCGTGTTACTGTCTAACACCACAGCTATGTGATACCACTCGCCCTCTTCGAGTTCCAAACCGTCCGTCGAAGCTAACCCTCCAACATTGTCGGCTGCCCGGAAGGATAAATCGCCATCGTTGTCTACCCGGAAATATATACTCTGCTCGTCATCTTCCCGGAAGCCAAATATTGGAGATGCGCTCCCGAAGTCTATGTCATCAATATTGAACCACGCGCCCAGCGAAAACGACTGGTCTCGCATCAAATCGATAATAGGGTCAGTGAGAGTTTCGGGGAGATTCACCCGATCGAAGCCACCGGTTAAGCGGATGTGATGGCCGCCGATACCGCCAGACCTCCACTCGTCATATGCATATGACGCATCATAATCATTCACGCTGTCAGCGACCGTCTCACCTGATCCCTCTGACATCGGCCACCGACCGACGAACCCCTTATGCCGGGGCCGGGCGAGTGCGTTCGCTACCGGAGTCGCGACATGCCATTCGTCGCCGGACGATTCGTGGTATGATGGGACAATAATATAGTTCCCATCCCGTTCGGTTTCGAGCGTATAACTACCACTTCCGTCAGTTTCTGTCCGATCCTCGATTGTGCGCGTCGATTCGTTGATGAGATAGACGGTTACCCCATCCTGTGCGTTACCAGCGAGTTCGACCGTTCCAGAAATGGTCTCTGTCATGATTACTTTCTCACCTGTGATCGACTGATCAGCCCCTTGGCCGCCTGCGGATCGACGAGCGCCTCCGCCGCGATCGCCCCGAGCATCTCCTCCACGTCCTCCGGGATCGGCCCCGTCTCGCCACTCGGGATATCGAACAACACACCGTCTGCTCCACGCGAGAGGATCGCGTCCAGTGCGAACAGATCACCGTCGACATCGAACGTCAGCTGCGCTTTGTCGCGGATCATCGCCACCTCCTGGAGGTCGACATCCCAGAGCTCGACATCGGCGGGCTGGTCGAGGCCGACGTCGCTCCAGGACTCGTCACTCGAGTCCCACTCCTCGGCTTCAATTGTTCCCTCGGTCTCGTCGAGGCGCAGCCGGACAAGGCCGTTGTCCATCACAATCTCGTCGTCGAAGTCGTGCTGCGTCGAGAAGAGTGACTGCCAGAGTCGAACCCGTCCGTCGTCGTTCTTGAGGTACTTCTCTGACTCACCGCGAGTGTCGTACGCAGCGCAGTCGACCGGTGCCTCGTCGGCGTAGTCGATTTCGTAGACGAGCGTCGGATCCTCCACGCCGACCGCGTCTTTACCGTCGGCGAGATCGTAGGTGTCGACGTCGCCGAACTCCGACTCGCGCGTCTCGATCGGTTCTGCAGGTGCTCGGTGCTGTGTCTCGCCGTCGAACCACTGGACTTTGCGCGCCGCTGCGGGGACGCCGACCAGCGCGTCCGTCTCGTTGCCGAACTCGTGGTCGGCCTGACGTGTGTTCGGCTCGACGGCACGGTAGCTGTTCTGCTGTGTTCCCTTGCGCGTGAGTTCGAGATCCCAGACGTAGATGTCGTGGGCGTTTGCGTGGGCGGGCGGCACCGACGCTGACTCGATCTCGTAGTACCCCGCGTCGGGGTAGCGTCCATCCTCTTGGAACAGTGGCAGGGCCTCGATCGAAGAGTTCGTGAGTTCGCGCAGTTCCTCGGCGTGGAGTTGGGAATGCCAACTACCAGCGCGGAACTGGCCGTCGAGCGAGAGGTCTGGCGCAGCACTCGAGAGCTGATCGACGACGGCTTCGTCGCCTTCGAGGACGCCGGCCTGGGCGAGTTGTGATTCGAGGCTGCCCGATTCACCAGTCTGACTGGCTTCTTCGATGGGGATTTTGTACAAGTACTTCATAACAAAAGCTCACCAGTCGGGGGTGTACTCGCCGAGTTCGGCGACCACTTCGTCGACGGCGTCCTGGACGTCGTCGAGTGCGTCGTCGACGTTCGGGACCGTCGCCGTTCGGACTAGCGTCAGCGTGATGCTGATCTCCGCGTGATCCTCTTTCGAAATTACGTGACTCTGGACCGCGACCGTGATCGGCTCACTGAACGGGCCTGCGGAGTCCGAGTACGTGCCGTCAGTGTGGCCGCGGATGTGGAGTTGGGTCTGGCCACCACTGTCGCTGCGTGTCTCGTTGAGCCAGTGGCGGAGGACATCGACCTGTGCGTCGAGGTCGCCGGGCACAGCGTCGTACTGCGTTGACTCGTCACTCTCCGCGGAGCCGTCGCCCCATTGCGTCGACTCCTCGGCACCACGGGTCGCGCTGATTGTAATCTGGTCAGTACCTGCCCCACCATCGATGTGGTACCCTTCGCGTCGGCCGAAATCACCACTCGAGATGGGATCGGTCAGGGCGTCTGGTGCGATGTCGAACGCCTCGGTGACGTACTGACCACGCTCGGAGAGCACGTACGAGCGGTCGAGTTCGTCGGTCGTCTCAAGATCGGTCTGCAGAACGAACACACCCATCTCGTCGGTGCCGCTAATTGGATCGATTTCGAGGACAATTCGGTCAGAAAGCATGAACAGTCACCTCGGGCTGATTGTCAGACTTGCCAAACGATTTAGGCGTTCGTGGACCGATAGAACGAGTATGGGCCACCAGACGACGCCAGAGCCGGCACCCCTTGCTGAGACCGAGACTGGCGGCGAGAAGTCGGAGGAGACGTGGGGCGAGGCGCTTGGCCGCAACCCGGTCGTGCAAACGCTTGCGATTATGATGGCAGTCTCTATCCTGGGGTGGAGTGCGACCGGTGGTCAGGGCATCCCCGACGACTTCGCGGTCGCGATGCCTGTCTTCGATCCCTGGTGGTCGCTCATCACCGCGACGTACGGGCACCTGGACACCGCACACCTCATTTCCAACGCGACGATGGTCGCCGTTGCCGGCGGCCTGATCTCGCTGTACTCGTCCGCGATCCGCTTCCACTTGTTCTTTCTCACGACCGGCGTTCTCTCGTCGATCAGTCAGGTCTACATCGCCGACGCCTTCGGGACATCGCTCGCCGTGATCGGTGCGAGCGGGAGTGCGTTCGCCCTGGGTGGCTACATCATCGGGTCGGTCTCCACCGCCGGCGACTCCGAGAAGAGCGGCTCGTTCGGCCCGGTTGCCGTCCTCGTGTTGCTCGCTGCTGGCGGTGTAACGATCTGGATGTCGCCGCCCGGAACGGCGTTCGGATCCCACTTCGTCGGCGTGTTGCTCGGCCTGATTGCCGGCCGACTCCATCTCCTGCGGACTCGCTGACTCAGTCATCGGAACGCCCTCTCGAGATCGTCGACTCGCCCTTCCAAGTCACTCAGTTCGTCCTCGAGTTCGTCGTACGCACCGTCCAGTTCACGTTCGAGGTCGCTGACGGCGTCGGCAACGTCTCGGATGTCGTCGACGATGATCTCGGTGTCGAACGTCTGCGTGACGCTGATCTGCTCGATTGCAACGCCACTACCGGCCGATCCTGACGCGGGTGCCCCTGCCGCGTCAGTGCTTGCCTCTCCCGCAGCTGTTCGGCTGCCCGAGCCCGATGATCGGAATGGTGATACTCTCTCAGCAACGGAGTCGGAGAACTCCTCTGCCTTCCTGGCCTGTTCTGCAGACCACTCATCAATTTCGGGTGCGCCAATGTGCTCAAAAACCGGCAGCGGATCTAAGTCGTCGTCGCCCCCGTCCAAGTCGACGGCGTCCGGATCCGACATTGTGTCCGGAACGCGTGTCTCTGGACCAGGTTCTCGTTGCCTCGTCTCGGTCGTGATTGAGATTGTCGGCGGATCCTCGATCTCGAGTGGAGGGACGTCTTCGACGGGTAACGGCTCGACCTCCTCGAGTGGGTACGGTTCCTCGGGGTGGTCGACATCGAACACGAGGTCCTCGACGTGTTCGGTTTGGACGCCGAGTTCGAAGTCGTCGATCCGCTCTGTGTCGACGGCGATCTCGAACTGCTCGAGTTCCTCCGTGTCCACGTCGACGCCGATGTCGTCGATCTCCTCACCCGAGACTGCGACCTCGACCGCGCCGATCTCGTCTGCAGCGACGTCAACGGCGAGATCGTCCGCGTCGACCGTGATGTCGTCGCCGGCGATCGCGTTCCCAACTGCAGAGCCGACCGCCGAGCCGATCCCGGCACCGATGCCACTCGCAGCGCCGCCAGCGAGGCCACCAGCACCACCGAGGAGGTCGCCGAAGAGACCACCGCCGCCAGAGTCGCCGTCGATGTCACCGTCCCACCCTTCGAGAATCTCGAGGATGTCTTCCAGGTTGGCGTGGTTATCGCGACTCCATCGGTGCTCACGTCGGGCACGCCGCTGTGCGCGACCGCCACCCCCGGTTTGGGCAGACATCGTCCCGCCGTCAGTCATGCCGATCTCAGTCGATCCGATCTCGGACTCGATTTGCTGACGAGCATTTCGGAGTTCGCTGTCCGGGATGTCTATATCGACACGAGCAGTTGTGCCGAACTCGTTCCCGTCAGTCATGGATAGCCTCGGTCTTCGGCGCGGTTAGCAAGTAACACGAGGTAGTCGACCGGCGTCTGCAGAATATCCGGGTAGCTCATTCCATGGGCGAGGGCGACGACGATGAGTTCGTCGAACCGCTCTCGCCCTCGCTCCTGTTTCCCGAGACGCCAGGCACGCCGAGCGCGTTGGCCTTCGCCTCAGCCCAGTCAACAAACGCAGGGTGACACTGTCCGACGTCGGTGAACGTCTCCGAAAGGCCACCGCTGTGGTACGGTGCCGCCGCCGTGCTCGCTGCGACGAACCAGTTGCGCCGTTCCTTCTTCTCGACGTTTGACGGCATCTCGCGGTGCATGAGCGCTTCCTCGGCGGCAGTCATCGCACCGAGTTCGATCTCGGCGTCGGGTGACCAGCCTTCTTCATCGCGCTGCCACTCGAGTCCATCCTTGTAGTAACGCAACCGATTGCGTCGGCCCTGCGTGTATGTGTACTCGTCCGTACCGCTGTCGAGTTCAGTGAGAGCGGCTTCGAGGGCGTCGATCTGATCGGTCAGTTCGTCGATTGCCTCATCGAGCGTGTACGCCTCGGTCGTGAGCATCAGGCGACCACCTCAACGTCTGCGACGTGGTAGTCGATCGGTTCGCTCAGGTCCTCGTCGGGGTTGACAAGGTTGCTCCAGTCGTAGCTGGTCGGTTGCATCCCTACGAGTTCGTAGCCGATCGTCTCACCCTGCCCGTTCTCGAACGTGAGTGTCCCGTCGACCTTGTCGACCGACTCCAGGTCGACACCGTCGCCGACGGCCATCTCGAGTTGGTCGGTCTCGGTCACGGTTGCGTCGCTCGCGAACGCCGGCTCGATTGCCGAGGCGACCGCGTCGAAGGGGTGCCGGGACTGACCGCGACGGAACCGTGCGAGGTTCGACAGCGATAGCGTCGCCGTCTGCATGAGTGTCTGCGCGGCGCCGTCGACATCGAGTTCAGTGCCGTGCCACGTGTACTCGTCGTCGCAACTCGGCTTCTCGATCGACTCTGGCGTCGAGACATCGTCCGGCTCGAAGCCATACGCCAACGTCAGATCGACCGTGATGTCCTCGGCGCGCTGGTAGCTGACCGATGCGTCCAGAACGATCGTCCCGGTCGGAGTTCGAGATGCATCCTCGTCGAGCAGGTCGGCACCGAAGTGCCACGCGCTCGACGGCGCTCGCATCGGTTCGTTCGGGAGCGCGGTGCCATCGTCGGCGAAGATTAGGTCGTGGAAGTTGTCGTCGGTCATCGTGAACGAGACGCTCGCTGCGCCCTCGAAGTCACCCGCGCGTGATCCGCATGGCGTGGGGTCGTCGGGGTGGCGCGATCGCTGGAGCGCCTGCTCGACCGTCAGGTTGCCGACTGTGATGTTCGTCCCTGGCTGGATCCACGTTGGGTCGGCCGCCGGACCGTCGCCATACTCCGACTCGACCGTGTAGGCCACGGTTGCCGCGCCGGCGCCGGTCATACTGTACCTCCGTCAGTCTGGATGTTCAGTTTCATAACTCTGGTAGTTTCTCGCAACCTCTGAGTGTGCAGTCGAACTGGTAGCGATAGAAGTCACGATACTCCGCCGACTGCGGATCGTCGTTCGTGACCAACAGGTCGTGATACGTGGTGTATGGGATGTCCGTCTCGGGATACGACCGCATTCCAAGCAGCGTCCGGCGGATCTGCCGAACGAGGTCATCGAATGGGATCCCGTTCTCACCGTCCGGATCGACATGGCCATAGTGGCCACCTTGAGAGGTCATACCCTCAACCGTGACCGCAACGACGGTCTCGATCCCGTGATCGTACTCGGTTCCCCGCGGACTTGTGGCCCGATCTGCCAGCGTTGCGCCGACGTAGACGCCCTTCTCGAGGCTGTCCGTCCGCTTGTGCATCGGCTCGTTGAGGTCGAGGTCTCCAGAGCCGTCGTACACGCTGCTGTCGTCACGGTTCACTCGCTTAACAGCGACCGGGTTGTCGTTCCGGTTCGTGTAGGAGTTCGCGATGTCGTCGACGACGCTGCCGAGCTGGTCGAGAACCCAGTTGACCTCGGTCATGATTCGAGCCACCTCCGGACGTAGTTCAGCGAGTCACGGATGAACCTGCTCTCAGGCAGTCCGTCGACGTTGGTCTCTGGGAGGAACACTCGCCAGCCGTCACCCTCGCGATCGAACTCCTCACGAACCCACTGCGGTGGGTCGTGACGTTCCTCCCAGACGAACGAGAGGACATCCGCGTTCCGCGTTTGGACGACGTGGTCGGCTGTCCCCCTCTCGAAGTAGATCGACGGCTCTGGCCACCCCCAGCGGACGACAACGCGACCCTCACGCCTTTCGACTCGGGTCTGTCCTGCCTCGATCAACGTCGAGACGTTGTACTCGTGGCGCTGGCCGTACTGCTCGAGGACGTCGTGGGCATACTCCTGGACTTCCGGCGCGATCTCCTCGCGGGCCCGCTGCTCGACGTCGTCCAGGAGCGCCTCGCGAAGGTCGGCTTCGAAGCTGTTCTCGAGCTCGAAAGTCATTCGTGGATGCCCAGTTTCTCCTTCGCCTGACGTTCCATCGCCTGAACCTTGCTCTCGGTAGCCTGCAGATTCGCGTTCTCTGGGATCCCGAGCCCTGCTTCATCCGACGATGCAAGGAGTTCAGCAGCGGCCAGTTGAGCAACCGCGCGCCGCACTGTACTCGAGACGCCTTCGATACCCCAGTCGTAGGAGACGATCACGGCGTTGCCGTAGTCTCGCAGGTTCGGGAGCGTTCCCGTGTGCAAGTAGAGGTGGGTGATGCCGCTCGAGTCGTCGCTGTTCAGGTAGTAGTCCTGGCCGCGACCTTCCTCGTGTTTCTCGACCCAGTCAGTGACATCACCGGACAGATCGCGGACGAGGAGTTCGGTTACCTCGACGATGTCTCGCCTCGAGACTTGCACTCGAGTGTACGGCCCCGCATGCCGGACCGGATAGCGGGCCTGCCGAGCGGCAGCGACCTGCATCTGCTGCGGGCCGGCGTGCGGGCTCGAGGGGATGTCGTGTTCGTCTTCCTGGTGGCTCTTCGGTTCCGTCGGGATGAGGTCGTGATCGTCCTCGTCGATCCCGTCGGGGTCGTACCAGTGGCGGTCGTGTTCTTCGTGCAGCCACTCGGTCAGGCCGCTGATCGCGTCGACGACCGCTTGGTTGTCTGCAGCCTCGAGGCCACCAGTAAAGTCAGACTCGTGGATGACGCGGTTGACGTCCTCAACGGTACAGTAACCGTTCTCGTCGGGCATGGGTCAGTATCTCTCGAGTTCCTCGACGATTACCTCGCCCCGTGGGATTCGCTCGCCTTCACGGACGGGTCGGAACGAGTCGTGTTCGACCGTAATGTAGAAGACGTCCCGTTCTGGGTCGTAGCCCGCGCGGCGGATCTCTGCCCCGATCGGCAGGTCGCTCTCGAAGCGGCGTGTACCGGTCGAAAGGAACCCCGGCATTGCAACTGCGGATACCTCAAACCGCTTCAGCCGTTCGCCAACGGTACTTTCGTCATCCGACATAGTCACTCGTCCTCCAGTTCGTCGGCCCGGCCGAGGTCCTTGAGGCGTGCTTTCGCAGCGTTGCGAACGCGCTTGCTGTGGTTCGATTCGAGATCGTGGATCTCCGTGAGGTGGTCGTCGACAAGCCCATCCTCGACATCGGCCTTGCGATCGTTCCAACCTAGCGCCAGCCAGTCGTCGCGGTTCCAATCCGCCCATGCCTCGAGATCGTCCGTTTCGGAGTCACCGTCAGCACCGGTTTCAGTGTCGACATCGGAACCGTCCTGGTCGGCGTTGGTTTCATCATCGTCTGCAGTCTCCTCGAGGTCGTCACCAGCGTAGCTGACGACATCGCCAGTGTCGCGATCGTACTCGACGTCGTAGGACGAGGCGAGATGGTCCATCACGTCGTCAACCTTGTCGGGTTTGATCGAGAGGTAGCCCTCATCGTCGACGCCGACGTTGGTGTGGCGACTCGAGCTGATTGGGACAGCGACCTGCGAAGGAGGGTCGCGAGCAAAGGCATCCGTCGCCCGTGGATGTTGGATGCGCATCTTACTCACCTATCTATGCGGTCTCTCCACTGCCGTCACCGTCTGGGTCGAACTCGACCTCGCCGAGATCGTACTCGAGCCAGAACGTGTGCTCACCGTGAGATTTGTCGATCAGCGTGCCGTACTCGGCCATCGCCGCCTTGTCCGCGAGGCCGTCACGACCCAGTGGGAGCGTGAACAGCGGCGCGAGTGCGCGGAACTGCAGGGAGCGACGGTCGATGATGAAGGCGTTACCGGGGCTCTCGGGGGAAGCGTCCCACGGGAGTTCGAAGTTCGGCATGATGTTCGGACACTCGGTGACGCGAACGCCCTTGATCCAGAGCTGGCGAGCACCGAAGTCCGCACCCTCGCTGAACGAGTCGAGGCGGGTGACCGGGTTCGCCTCGTTCTCGAGTAGGTCGAACAGCGACGGCGAGACGAAGATCTCTGCGTCAGCGTACGTGAGACCAGTCCCTTCGACTGCCCACGTGAGCGCGGCCTTGAGGTCCTCGAGGACGGGGAAGCCATCAGCGTCGACGTCGACGCCGGTGCGGTCGATGTCGTTGCCCGCACTCTGGGCGAGATGCGTCATGCCGGGGAAGGCGTTGTCGGTCCCCAGCGAGGAGTAGCCGAAGTCGGTTTCTCCAGCGTCTGGGTCGGCGTAGAAGTACGCTGCAGCCTTCGTGAGCGCCCACTCGATGGTGCGCTGGCCGAGCGTCGTGTTCTCCAGATCCATGTAGTCGAGCGAGTCGGTCGCTCGAGACGCGAAGTCCGAGACGTTGATCTGGTCGACGAAGATCCGCATGTCCTCGCTGTCCGTCTCGATCGTGAAGTCGCCGTAGTCGTTGTCCGAGAGGTCGATGACGTCAGACTGGCCGGCGTAGCCGATCGGTGGTGAGCGGTCCGAGAGGATGTTGTACTGCGCCGTGAAGCCCTGCTGGGACTGCGTGTCGATCCGATCCAGCACCGGCGCACGCTGGCGCTGGACGTCGATGATCATCGGGTCGACGATGATCGGCACGGCATCCTGGACGGTGCCGGCATCGACGACGTTCTTCTGCGCCATCGCCTCAACACCCTTGATCGTCTTGCTGCTGGCCATCTGGCCCGGCTTGTAGGACTTGCCAGCAGCGGCGGCTGCGAGGAACGGGTGCCTCGTGCCGAAGTTCTGCTCGAGGTGCTCTGCGTAGCCGCCCTCGTTCTCGCGCTGTCGGATGCGACCGCTGACATCGATGCCGGTCCGACCGCGCTCGATGCTGCTCTCTTCGAATCCCCAGTCACGGAGGATGCTGTAGAGGTTTGCTTCTGCCTCGTCGCCGGTGCCACGGTGGCCTGCCAGCGTCTCCTGAACGTGTCCGATAGTTGCACTCATGGTTAGATCGTCACCCCGGTGGAATCGTCGTCAGTCGTCTCGCTCGAGGCGTCCTCGGAACCGAACAGCTTCGTATCGGAGTCGGCGAGCTCGAGTTCGCCGTCGTCGTTGGCCTTCTCGCGAAGCGCCTCGAACTCCTTGCGGACATCCTCGTCGGCGTCCTCGCCGAGGAAGAGTTGGACGGTGTCGTCGTCCGTGCCGGCGTCCTTGCCGTCGTCCGGCTCGCCCGACTCGTCTGTTTCGTCGGGTTCGGTGTCGCGCTCCTCGAGGAGCGAGTCGATGCCTTCGACGAGGTCACGGACAGCGTCCGTCTGCTCGGACACTGCTTCGCGAAGCTCGTCGTCTGCGTCATTGGCGGGATCGTCGCCACCGTCTGAGTTGTTCGTCATGTTAGAATGAGTTTCAGCGTCCGACTCGACATCGTCCTGGAGGCGCTCCTCGAGGACGTCGAATCGGCGCTGGAAGTGCTGCTTGAGGTCGTCAATCCCTGCGGGTTGACCTGCCGCCCCGTACTGCTGACCGAAGCTGCCTTGCCCCGCTGGTGGGGCAGGTGAACGGCCTCGGATTGCAGGCTGTGCGCCACCGGCAGCGATCTGGTTGTGGGCGGGCTGATAGCCGCCAGCCATCGCCGGAGAGCCCAGCGCTCCGCGGGCTTCGATCCCGACCTCGCCGCCGTTGTTGACCGTCACGGGGTTGCTCGGGATCCCCACCTGGGAGATCTCGAGGAGGTCGACTCCGTGGAAGCGGTATTTGCTCTCGTCCTCATCGCGCTCGTACTCGAGGATGCGGAAGCCGACCGAGGAACCGACCGGCATGTCGTCCTCGAGCAACTGGACCATCTTTTCAGCCGGCTCAGTCGTCGCCGGCGTGCCAGTCGCGTAGAGAACGTCGATGCCGCCTTCGGTCTCAATCTCCGCGGAGTCCCAGCGGCCGACGATCCCGAGCGTGCCGTAGTACGGCCCCTCGGCACCGCGACCATGATCGAGGAACATCGGAACCCGACCGCTGTCGATCTGGTCCTTCATGTCCTCGAGACCCTCACGAGAGAACTCGTCACCGTCGCGGTCCTCGGCCGTCGACGAGACCGGCATCCGGACCTGTTTCCGGTCCTCGCCCTCCTCGTCTTCAACTTCCTTGACCGCCCCCTTGCCGGGGTCGAAGCGGAAGCGCTTCTCGACGTACTGGTCCTTCTGAAGTGTCTGTTGCATCTGTGAATCTCTCAAAACAAGTCCCGTGCCACCTATCGTCCCTTACTGTCCCACGCCACGGGTCGCGGGGTCATCGGGCACTCGAGTAATGCTACTGGATTGGGTCTACACCGTCGTCACCATCACCGCCGTCCTCACTCGAGTCATCGCTGGCGCTGCCTCGAGCGTCGCGGATCAATTGTTCGATAATGTACTTCGGATGCTCGCCGTAGTCGATCTCGACGCCGGCGATCTCGACAGTCGTGTCACCAGTCTCTTCGCCGAGTTTCTGGAGATACGCGTTCAACGGGAGTGTCCCCGCCTCGTACCGTTCTCGAAGATGTTCCTCTCGAGCCCGCTCTTGACGAGGGTCCGAGTGGGTGAGTTTTAGCGAGAACCGCTGCTCGTCGGGCAGTTCCTGGTAGCTCTCGAACTGGCGGAACACTTGCGTCGTGATCGCGTCCTCGAGTGTTTCGAGGAAGCCCTGCGTGACGCGCTTGTGGACGATCGAGAGCTCCGCATCCGCGGTGTTGTAGTTGACGTCCTCAGTCATCGCAATCTCGCCTTTCGTCAGCCCGAACGCGGCGAGGCACAGCTGCAGGAACCACTGCTGCTCCCCGATGATATCGAGGTTCAGCGCTGTGCCGCCCATCTCGATCCAGTTCGCCGGGCCGTCGCCGCCGATCACGCCGACTTTCCGCGGGTCGCCGGCAGCGTTCTTGATCGTCTCCTCGATCTCGGTGAAGTCCTGTTCACCGGCGTTGATCATCTGGACGAAGCCGCTCGGGAGTTCGTTGTCGTTGTAGAACCGCTGGGCGTGAATCGTCGAGTGAGTCAGGTGCTCGAGAGCGGCCTGGACCTGCATCCCGGGCGCTCGAGGATAGATCCGGTTCGACCGCTTCGATCCCGGGTAGCGCATGACGACGAGGTCGTCGTGATCGAGTGGCGTGAGCTCACTGTCGCCGACACCACTGACAATGCTCCCGGCATGTGTTCGGAACGGCGCCTGGTAGAACGGCGTCTCGTCGAACTCACCCGTCGCCGTAACGTTGTGCCGAATCGTGAGCGCGTCGACGGGCTTCAGTGCCGCTACCGGGATCGAACCGTCGGTACTCCCGATCGGCTCCAGGTATCCGTTGCCGATATCGGCCATGTCGGAGACGACCGCCGAGACGAGGTCGTTCCACGAGTCTTTCTGGAGGTGTGGGCCATCGAGAACATCACGGAGCAGTTCCCACAGCGACGTCGCAGCCGGTGATGGATCAATGTCCTCTGGCGTCTCTCTGCCCAGGTCGGCACCAGAGAGTTGGTCGTTGATGGCGTTCTTGATGATCTCCATCGCCCACGTCTCGCCCAACTTCCGAGCCTGGTACGCCTCTTTGCCCCGAGGCACTCCGTGGACGTTCGCGCCGAGGATGGAATCTTCAACTTGCTGGAGGGTCTGGGAGTCCTCGAGGTCGACCGACGATCCGCCGATCGAGGCTGTTGACTTCTCCGGGCGCTGGCGATACGTCTCGTGTTGCTCGAGGTAGTGTTTGAGAGCCATGTTAGTCTAAGAACCTCCGGACGGTCTCGTTGTTCTGTGGCGCTGCCCGCCCGTGAGCAGGCCATTCGCTGGCACTCAATTCTTCGTAAGCGTATGACATTCTGATTTCAGAATAGTGGTAGGATCCGTGCGAGTCGGCTGCCTTCAGTTCCTCCCAGACGTCCTCCGGAACGAACCTGTAGATGTAGATCCGATCCCCGTGGAACCGGATGTACAGGTCCTGATGCGCGCGGTCGTACAGACCAGAGTGCAGGTTACTCGAGACGAACGGCATCATGTCGATCAGTCCCTCTTTGGCGGATAGTTCGACGTCGCCGACGATCGGGATCGCGTCGTTATCTGGCATCAAAACTGACCTCCGAATCGGTTCTGCAATTCCTGTACCGCCTGTCCGATCTGGCTGTCCTCGAAGCTCTTCTCTTCAACGTCGCGTTCGAGGCTGACGCCACAGTCCGAACAGGTCGCTGTTCCCTGTCGCCGCCCGGGCTCAAGCCTACCTCCACAACGCGGGCACGTTGGATCGTCGCCGCTGTTACTCGAGGGACCCCCTTGACCGTCGATCGACACCGTCGCGGTCGGGATGCCGGCCGTGACCCCAGAGTCACGGCCCCATATCGCCTGCATCGACGCGTCGAGGTAGTCCGGAGACCGACCGAGGCGTTCCTTGACCTTCTCTTTCGGCGTCAGCTTGAGGACGTCCTCGCCATTGGTCCCGCGGGAGCCGATGTGCGTCTCTTCGTACTCGAGTGTGCGAGCAGCAACGAGCAACTCTTCGCGAAGCGTCCGGTCGTTGATCGACCCGCCATTCTGGAGCCACTTCCCAAGCAGTGCGACGCCCTCGGCCCAGCAGTCCTTGTAATTCGCCGAGTCCTCGGCGACACCGAGTGACTTGAACCGGATCGTCTCCGGGAATCGCTGGTGCATAATGTCCGCGAATCCGGACCCTTCGCCGACCGCGTCGATCGGCATCGGGTTGTCCGGATCGTCCTCGAGGACATCGGTGACGTCATCGGCGTGTGCGGTGTAGTCGTGACACGGCTCTTCGTACCGAACCTCAAGGACGTCACCGTCGACGCTGATGACTGGCGTCCGGTCACCACCGTCTCTGGCAACGTCGATCCCGGTCGCCTGCGGCCGTCCAACTGGTTGCCAGTCACGGCCCCAGGCGGCGTTGACATCGTCGATCGTGAACGGCCGGTTCTTGCTCGCGCCGCCGGGCGGGATGATCCCAGCACGCCGGCGGTACCACCGCTGATCAAGGTCTGTCCGGAACTCGGGGTTGTCCTCGAGAGCGTCGCTGTGGGAGAAGACCGGGTTACCGTCGGCATCGAGTTTCGGTGCAGACAGCGTTCGAGCCGTTTCGGCACCGGGCCAGGGCTCCTTGTTGTAGTCCTCCCAGTCGTCCTGGATCTTGTGGAGCGACGCGAGGCCGTCGACCTTCTCGTCGTCAACGTTCCCGAGCTCGACCTGCACGTTGTGCGAGTCGAAACTCGAGAACTCGAGTACCTCCCACTTCGATGTCGGATCGTCTTGCTCGTCGAGGATCGGGTAGATCGAGTTCGTTTCGTCCTTCGGTGGGTTGGCGATCGCGATGATCCGGTCCTGCTCGTCAGTGACGAGCGACTTCATCGCGTCGAGGACCTCGGCGTCGACGTCTTTCTTGTCGGCCTCCTCGATGATCGCCAGTGTGTAGGCGGCGTGGACACCCTCGAGTTCGCCGGCGTCCTGTGGGGAAGCTGCCTCGAAAAAATGCTCGGGCTCTCCGTCGATCTCGATGCGCTCCGGTCGGCTCTTGTACTCGCCAGGCAGTGGCACTCGAGCGTCACCGTGGAGGTTCTCGACCGGCTTGCAGTACGTCCGCTTCATCTTCCGCTCGGTCCCCGATGTCGCGAACGAGCAGGCCGGGTAGCGGACCGTCAGCCAGACGATCGTGATCGCCGCCAGGATGTAGGACTTCCCGAGGCCGTTCGCGGTGACGACCAGAAGGCGCTCGTTCGCAGCGATCCCACGGCAGATCTGTGCCTGTGCCCCGGTGACGGTGATACCAAGATAGTCCTCGATCGCGTCCTCGAGCCATGTCTCGTCGCCGGCCTCGGCGCGCTCGACGTAGTGGCTCGGTGGGCTGGGTGCCGCTGCATCAGCTGTGACTGCCATGTTAGTCGTCCACCTCGTGCCCGTTGGCCTGTTTCAGGTTGCGCATGAACGCATCCTCGAGAGTGACCGATCCGGAGACCTCGAGCTCGTCTGCCGGCGCTATGCCGAACTTATCGCACAGCCCTTCGAAGCGACGGAGGAAGCGTTCATCTCCCGACCGTCGGAACTGGAGCAGACACATCGATGCCGCAGCTCGAGCGACATCCTGTGCATCCCCGGGATCGCCGAGGTGGTCATAGGCGTCTTCGAAGGCCTCGCTCTCGCCTTCGGTTAGACTCGAGGTGAAGTGCTCACAGAAGGCACCGTGTTTGAGTGCGTTCTGAGAGGAGGTCTCTTTCCCTTCCTCTGTTTTCGGACCCGTTGAACCGCCCCCGTGCTTCCGACAGCGACCGTGATCGATCTCGGTACCCCAGCCAGAAGTGAGCTGGCAGTACCCACCGAACAGCACCCGATCTTCGCCATCGCGAACGATCTGCCCGTCTTGCTTTTGCTTCCGACGGCCGTTGCACGTGTCGTCAGGCTCTCGTGTCGGGACCTTCTCGAGAGGGTGTCCGATCAAGTCGTCTTCATCAGTCATTGGATTGGTTGTTCCGCGTCTCAAGCCAGTGTCGTCAGAATCCAGGCTCACTGGCTGTTGGTGTCGGCGGTTCGGTTCCTCGAGGCCGGGGCGGATCAAGCCGGCTCGAGGTACGGCGGTTGTCGTGCTGTCCGTCCTGGTGGCAATCGCGACAGAGCCCGATGAGGTTGTTCGGATCGCTGTTGTGCCTTCGGTGGTCGCGGTGGTGTACTTCGATCCCGTCGACGGCGTCTCGAGGGCGACCACATCCGGGACAGCGGTACGAGCTGCCGTCGCGGTCGTCCCAGTAGAGATCGCGGGCAGGTTGCCGTTCGTCCATGGGCATTATTTCGGCTTGAGAGTCCTCGTTGCGCACTCGCCACAGAGCGTGACGGTATCACCTTCCTCGTAACCCATGTCAGCGAGAACGCCGCCAAGTTTGGCAGTCCGGAAAAATTCGGGAGAGAATTGACAGAGAAGGGCCGGCGCTGGATAGCACACAGAGTCACAGCCGTCACAGTCTGCTTTGTATCCCATCTCAGATCAGGAAGTGGAGGAACGCGGCGACCAGGAACAGGTCGATCGCGATGATCCCCGGAATAGCGACCAACCGAAGCATGAATCCAAACGGTGGATACAGTGGTGCGTTCTTAACCCAGGTCTCTTCTTGGACCGCCTTGGTTATCTCGAGAGCATTGCGGATCAGTGCCCACCACGTCAGCAGTAGGACGACCGCAAACAGGAGGAGATAGGCCGCCAACGTGAGTGACTCGACCGGTGCCTCATAGAGCCGAATAAATGGATTCGATGTCATGCGTTCGTACAGTTGTGCTCTTCACGCTCTGACTCGAGTAGCTTCGAGCCGCAGTGGGAGCATTCGACGGTTCGATCCTCCGCAGGTCGGCCGTTGTTGAATTGTATATTTCGGGCCATGGGTGGCAGTTGCGATCGGTGGTCCTTGTCGAACTGAATGAAGTGCGAGACGTCTGTGCTGACGTCCTGGAACCCGTCAAGAGTCATCATGCTCGTCGTCTCGGGGGCGGGTCTGACCACCATCCGTCGAGACGCGGATGTTCGTGACAGCGTTGACGACGCGGTCGACTTCGAGCCCCCACATCCGACCGATGACGAGCCAGACGATCGATGTCGTCCCGATGACGAGCCAGTCTGGGGCAGGCTCTGCCCGGATGACGAACATCGGACCGAGAACGACCGCAGCCCAGACGCCGAACAGGAACAGCGTTGCGACGGTCCGCTCGAACGACTCTTCATCAGGCATCAGTGCTCTCCCCAGGCAGACAAGTTCAATCTTCGCGCGGTACAGCGGATCGTCGGTGTTCGGTTTGACAGACATCTCATTCATCTCTCTCGATGGAGGCGACATCGATTCCACAGCCCTCGAGAAGAACGCGGAGTTCGTACTCGTCGAGCCACGTCAGTCCCTCTTCGTGAACGTGGTCGGTCTTTGCTTCCCAGCGGTTCGCCTCGACGTGGCCGTTGATCTCGAGGTATCCGTCGACCGGTCGAGCCCGGAGGTGGTACTCGAGTGGTCGCCCGTCGACGGCAACGCCAGCTGGGCGGCGCATGTTGAGGACCTCGTCTTCGTACTTGAGCGACCAGCCGCTGGCGTCCTCGAAGTGGTGGCGTCGGAGTTGGTCCTCGAGGACGTCGACGCTAATCGCGAGCGTGACGTGGTCGTGTTGTTCGGGCCATTCGACGGTCGCGTACCGACGTCGGAAATCCGCCTTCGCGAACTTCCAGTACCGGAAGGGGATGTGCTGGAGGATTTCGAGCATCGGTCAGGCTCTCCACATCGCCATCTTCACCGCACACCGGAAGATCTCGGTGTCGTAACCGGCGTACTTGTCCAGTCCTTTCGCGATCCGGACGAACTCCCGCAGCGTGTAACGGTCGAACTCGACGTTGGCCTCCTCGAGTCGGTTCGCGAGCGGCGCCGTCAGTCGCAGCGCCTGGACCTTCGACAGCGTCTCGTCGTCAGCCCAGCAGCCCACTCGAGCGCAAGAGCGGCAGGTCGTCCGGGCGATCGACGTCCGCTGCTGGCCGGGGCGGGTCGTGACACCGTCGACGGACGTGTGGATTTGCTCGTCCGGTTCGAGGGTTGCAGCCGTAGTTCGGTGGTGCTCCTGGACATCGTGATCGTTGATGCCGCCGTTGAACGTCGCCTCCTCGATTTCTTTGACAAGTTCGAAGCAGCCGTTACACACGCGAGGGGTGTGCCAGACGATGCGGTCGAATGCCCGCTGCGGCGAGACGTGGTCGTCCGCGGGGTGGGTTTCCGTTGTTGACATGGCTGGAGAAAAGCGATGCTGCAGGGCGGACGTGATCATCGTCGACGACGTCAGCGGTCGTCAACTCGACGCCCTGTAGCAATCGTATTGTTTTCGTGAAGGTCACCCGAGTTGATAAGGATAAGCGCGTGCGCCGATCTGGCGCACGTTTGTCTGAGAGGCTTGGTTTCGAACTCCTCAGGAGCTTTCAGTGATTTCGACTCGAACAAAACGGAGGTCGTCGTCACCATCGCGATCGCGACGAACGATGTCGGCGTCCTCGAGTCGAGTGAGTGCGCGATCCAATGTTCGGCGTGGCATCTCGGTTTCCTCCTGGAGTTCGTCGCGACGGATGGATCCACCGGCCTCCTCGATAACCCAGAGGAGGTGCTTCGCACTCCATGGTAGCTCGTCGACATCGGGGGTGTGTTCGGGGAGGCTCATGGGCTTTGTTTCGTGGAGAGTGCCGCGGCTGGTCGTAAGCGGGCGAGCGCGGGGTCGAGACGCCGGTTGAGGGCGTCAGTCACCCGAACCAGGACCGGCTTTCCAGTCCCAAACATCAGCCGGCTGATCACTCGAGCCGTCTTGAGGTCCTAGATCACCGTTGTCCGGGGTAGTCGGGTCGCGGATCGCCAACGCCCACCTACTAGAGTCTACGTAGGAGTCAGTTGGCGATTCCTGAATGTCACAAACGCCAGTATGAGGCAGTCCAGACTCGGAATACAGCGTCGCACCGTTCGATCCCAACCCTTCAGCAGCCTGGACAGCGTCGACGTTGACGAGTCGCTCGAGTGTCTGCCGGACGTGCTCTTTCGAACAGTCGACGGCGTCGGCGAGCTCCCGCGCTGTTCGCGAGCGATGACTCGAACGAAGTTCGTCGACGATCGCCTCCTGGAGGTCAGAGTAGACCCACTCGACACCAGGCGTCTGGACGTCGGCGAAAGCAGCGGGCATCGCATCCGTTCGAACGAATACCGTCGCGGTCACGTCGGGATCGGTCGGATCGCGAGCGTACCGACCGGCAGCCTGAGCGATGTGGTTCTCGCGAACGCTCGCGAGGATCTCTTGAGCAGTGTCGGCGTCGTCTCCCTCGAAGCCACGGCCACGTGCTCGGTACTCCTCCCCGGCGCTGTCGGTGGCGGTCTCAACTTCTGCCTCGAGGTCGAGTTCGGCGAGCAGATCCAGAACGTAGTCGTCGCCGGGATCCATGCAGCCGTTGACGAGGCCGACGCGCTCGTGCTGGAAGTCGTTCCGTGACTTCTCCTCGCCGAAGTGCATCAACTCGGGACGGTGGCAGCCGGCCTCCTCCATCAACTCCTCGAGTCGATCCTCCACTTGTCCCGTCGTGATCGCCGTGCGGAACTGGGTGCCATACTCGTCGACGAGCTGGTCGAGCAGTACCTCAAGCTTGTCCTCGTTCAGCCACTCGAGCGCCTTGTCACCCGATAGCGGTCGGGTTGCGTCGCCAACCTGGACGACACGGAGTCCGCGTTCGTAGCGTCGCCACAGTTGCCGTGCTTCGGATTCGAGGACGTCGGTCGTTTTGATCCACGGGACGGTGTTGGCTTGCCACAGCGGCACTGCGGGGTGTGCGTCAAGTCCAACGACAGATCGCGCAGCGCCGAAGTCAGGAACAGTCCGGACAGTCTGGACATCGTTGTTCTCGTCGAGGACGACGCTCACCCACTCGCGGTTCCAGTCGTCGTCATCGCGAACGCCGGCCTCGAGACGCGGTGGTTCGTGGCCTGTCTTCCCGAATCGGCGACCGTTGGCGCGATCTTCGGCACGGAAGATCGCCCTCGCGAGCGCTGGTGCGAGTGTGTGCGCATCCGGGCACTCGAAGTACCAGTCCCGATCGGGCTCGGTCCAGAGGACATCCTCAAGGGCATCGCGTTCGCGAGCGGCGTCACCCTGGTAGTCGTCGTGGAGTGAGAGTTGGATGAAGGCTTCCCAGGTCGTGACAGGGGCGTCGATCTCGCGAAGGTACGCGCCGATGGCGTCACGAATACGGCTCGTCGAGAGATCGTCCTGTTCGTAGCTGGGCTCTTCATCGACGACGACGTTATTGTGCGAGCGGAGCCCGGGAGCAAACGCAAAGTTGTGCGTCGCGATGACGAGCGGCCAGTAGTCGAGTTCCCCGTCGGGTCCCTCGCGATACTTCTCCCACTGCGTGATCGCCGTACACCGATCACCGCCGCAAGGGAGTTCGACGCCCTGGTCGTTGTGCTCTTCGAGGTAACGATGCGCAGCGCTGAACGGCATCCCCTTGCCTTCACACTGGGCATCGAGCCAGTCGCTGGCGGGGTCGCCGTTGATCGTGATCTCGTCGTCGTGCTCGCCGGCGCAGACCGGGCAGGCTTCGTGGCGACCGAGCAGGACGTGGTACTGTCCGCTGTGCTCTTCGGCGACGTCGACGGCCTCGTCACGAGCGTCGCGTGTCTCGAGCAGGTGGACGACCGGCCGGTCACCGGTGATGTCTTCGCGAGCGCCCCAGCGCGTCGACGCGATCGTGTAGGACTTCCCGAGCGATGTCGGGGCATCGACGATCTGCTCGTCTTCGTTGCGGATCACGTCGGCAATCGTCTCGAAGAGCTCTTCGCGAGCGTCGTCCGTCGACGGCCATTCGAGGCCGCGTTTCTTGGCGAACCGTCGGCGTTCCGTGGGCTTGAGTGCGTCTAACTGGGCGATCGGAAGCGCTGAAACAGCGCGACCATCGCCATCTTGCGTATACGCGTCGTCGGAATCGTACTCAGGGATATCGAACCCGAGTTCGCGTAGTCGCTCGACACCGCGCCACCACGTCTCGCCGTCGACGGGACGGGCGTTCGCGGGGCGGATCTCGCCAGCGTCGATCGCGGCCATGGTGACGACGCCACCGTAGCCACCGAGTTCACCGGTGTCTTGCCAGCGCTCGTCGTTGACGATGTTCGCCGTCCCGCCGTCGGACAACGATCCCCACGTGGGCCAGAACGCTCGCTCGCCTTCGCTTGTGTTGGCGTCGTCGTTCCAGCGCTGGACGATCGTCTTTTTCGCGACGTGTTGAGCGTCGAGTCGATCGATTGCGTGGAAGATGTCGCGGATGTCGTCCGTGGTCTCGCTGCTCGAGGTTGTGTTCGGTTCGTAGTCCTCGAGATCGTAGTCCTCACGGTCGACCGAGACATCAGCCGGGTCGCGAGTGACCTTACGAGGGAGCTGGTCGTTGGCCTCCAGGAGGTCATCGAGAACGCTGTCGTCCCACTCGTTAATCTCGGTCGGCGTCCCGAGAACGTGCTCCCCGGTCATCACGCAGACACGCTTGCCGGGGTAGATCTCGATCGATGGGAGATCGTCGTTCTCACCCCATGGATCCTCGTCGATTCGCCAAGCCGCTTGCTTGACACCGTTGGGAAGTTCACCGCGATAGATCGCGTGTGCACCACTGTCGGACTGAGAGACGTCGGCGTAGGTTATACCCAGGTGTTCGAGGATCGCGATGAACGCTGGATGGACATCGCCGGTCTCAGGACAGCGGACATCGTCACCGTCGACGTAGACGAACGGGTCGTCTTCGGTTTGGAGGAACGCGCGGCCGTCGAGTCGGGGATCGATCTCGGCCATCGCGACGGCTTCGCCGTCGACGTAGTTGCCGTGGTAACCCCACTTGAACCGGGCATCGCAGTCGCATGTCGCAGCGGTGTCGTGGCCGTCTTTCGAACACTCCGCGGGTGCATCCTGGTCGCCCCAGGGGGCGAACGGTTTCTTCTCGATGTGGCCCATCCACTGCTCGCGCTCAAGCAACTCGCCGGGCCAGGTGTTCGGTTCAGGGTTGGCAAAGTCAGCATCTGCCCAGTGGTTCCAGGATACACCGCGATCGGTTGACCCCGTACGGCAGTGTCCATGAACAGGTCCCTGATCGTCCACCAGCTCACCGTCGACGATCGCCTCGGCCGCCTCGAGGTAGCTGGGATCAGCGTCAGCCAGCCAGAGCAATCGCTTGGGGCTGGCGTTCGGGTTGTTTTCGTGAGTGAAGCGAAGTCGCTCGACGACATCGTCGCTCACGCCGACTCACCCCCTTTCCCGTTGGCGTGGATCCTTCCGTGCTCTTCAGCCGTCAATACCTCTATATTCGCTGGACGATTGTCCCATGGGATACCATTTTTATGATGGACGACCTTCTGGCCAACCTCCTCATATCCGTACTCGGAAACTGCCAACAACCGGTGAACAGCAACCCTCTGTCTCTGGCCGTCTCTGAAGACTCTCCAACGAGCGTAGCCTTCGGTATCGACATCATAACGCGCTGGTTCGTGCAGGGCGCTTAATTTGACTGCTTCTGTACGTGATCGGCGTTCAATCCCGTGTTTGTCGAGCCATGTTCTAACTGTGGGAGCAGCACAGTCCAGCCTCTCAGCGAGGAATTCGGCTGATTGATTGTACTCAATGTATTGCTCGCGGAGCCAGCTTTCGTCTCTGAGTTCATCTGGCGTCTTTTCCCAGTTTGGTTCGCGTGTTTCAATCCCGTGTTCGTCTAGCCAACGACCAACGGTCTCGCTGGAGCAAGCCAACGTATCACTGATGTCGTGAATGCTGAGTTCACGTCCGATGTAGAGTTCTCGGAGGACCTCGGGGTCCCTCCACGGGTATTTTCGTCCACTGTACTCCGACATCAGAGACCCCCCTTAGAGAAGTCCCACAGTGTCGTTTGACCGTCGACATCTGGCCGTTCGACATCTTGGTCGTCACCAATTTCCGGAACGCCTTCTGTCCGCTCTTTGCCGATGTCTTCGGGATCGGTCGCGTAGACGACATCCTCGGCTTGCTTCTCGAGCTCAGGACGCTCGGTGATGTACTGGACGGTACCGTCGAGCGGAGCCCCCTCGTAAGAACGTCCGCTCATGCCGCGACACCCCGGTTGGCCGTTGCTATCGCGGGATGTAGTTCATGACACTCTCTGGAGTTATGAAAACGTGTAGTCCCAGACGTGAGTGACGCCTGGGTACCCTCAACCCGATTGGATTGTAAGGATTTTGATGTAAGCCAAGGGCCGGATTTGAACCGGCGGTAGGCGGCTCTGCAGGCCGCTGCGTTCGGCCGGACTCTGCCACCTTGGCGCAACTGATTGTTGTTCCTGCGTTCGTTTAAGCATAGCGGTACGGCGTAGCCGTGATCCGCTGACTGTACAACTGCAAAACGCCCCGCAGAGTTGGCACTCTGCAGGGCGTAAGTATGGAGTATGAGTAGGGGCGGCGAATCGGCTCTCCCAGAGGGTCTCCCACTCCAGTACTCACCAATACGCAGGCAGGCTTATCTTCCGTGTTCGGGATGGGTACGGGAGGAACCCCGCCGCGATGGCCGCCTTAACGCTGATCCACGGAATCGAACCGTGACTATCTGACACCAGTCTCAGTGGTCTCTTCAGACCGTGTTGTACGTGTAGTCCAGTTTGCGTCCGGACCCGTTCTCGCGTCACGGATCCAATGCGATATGTATGAATGTGTGGCTTGGCCGATTAGTGCTCGCGGGCTCAACGCCTCGTTGCCTTGGCGCGTACACCCCGAGTCTATCGATCTCGTCTTCTACGAGTGGCCTCGGTGGCTCCTCTTTTCCAGGTGGGTTTCGAGCTTAGATGCGTTCAGCTCTTACCCCGTGGTGCGTGGCTGCCCGGCACGTGCTCTTTCGAACAGCCGGTACACCAGTGGCACCCATTCGTAGTTCCTCTCGTACTATACGAACGTTCCCGTCAGGAACCATAACACCCCCAATAGATAGCAGCCGACCTGTCTCACGACGGTCTAAACCCAGCTCACGACCTCCTTTAATAGGCGAACAACCTCACCCTTGCCCGCTTCTGCACGGGCAGGATGGAGGGAACCGACATCGAGGTAGCAAGCCACCCGGTCGATATGTGCTCTTGCGGGTGACGACTCTGTTATCCCTAAGGTAGCTTTTTTGTCAGCAATTGGCCGCATCAAGCAGCCTAATTGGTTCGCTAGACCACGCTTTCGCGTCAGCGTCCGTCGTTGTGCCGGACACTGTCAGACTTCCGTATGCTCTTGCGCTCTTTCCCGCGTCTCCGACGCGGGTGAGGAAATCTTGGGGCGCGCCCGATATCTTTTCAGGCGCGTACCGCCCCAGTCAAACTGCCCGGCTACCAGTGTCCTCCGCCAGGAGTGAGAGTCGCAGTCACCATCGGGTAGTATTTCAATGCTGGCTCGGTGGCCCGCTAGCGCGGGTACCTGTGTAATGCCTCCTACCTATGCTGCACAATGGCGACCACGTCTCAGTGACAGCCTGCAGTAAAGCTCTATAGGGTCTTCGCTTCCCCTTGGGGGTCTCCAGACTCCGCACTGGAACGTACAGTTCACCGGGCCCAACGTTGGGACAGTGGCGCTCTCGTTGATCCATTCATGCAAGCCGCTACTGAAGCGGCAAGGTACTACGCTACCTTAAGAGGGTCATAGTTACCCCCGCCGTTAACGGGTCCTTCGTCCCCTTGTAAGGGGTGTTCAGATACCCGCACTGGGCAGGATTCAGTGACCGTACGAGTCCTTGCGGATTTGCGGTCACCTATGTTGTTACTAGACAGTCGGAGCGCCCGAGTCACTGCGACCTGCCTCTTTCCGAGGCAGGCATCCCTTATTGCGAACGTACGGGACTAACTTGCCGAATTCCCTAACGTCGGTTGCTCCCGACAGACCTTGGCTTTCGCCGCCATGAGTACCTGTGTCGGATCTCGGTACGGACAGTATGCTCGTCTTTTCACGGGCTCTGGGTTGACCCAGCTTGCGTTATCCAGCCATTCGATCGCTTCGTGCCATTACGGCTTCCACGCTCTTCGACTGTTCAACTGGGCGAAGGCCCAGCCTGGGTGGCCCCAAAGCGTCAACTTTTATTGCATACCGGCATAGGAATATTAACCTATTTCCCTGTTGTCTGCTTCGACTTACGGGCAGACTTAGGACCGGCTAACCCTCAGCTGATCAGCATTGCTGAGGAACCCTTACTCGTTCGGCCGTCGGGGGTCTAACCCGACTAACGCTGCTACTATGACCAGGATTTTCGTTACTGAACGGTCCACACGAATTCTCATCCGTGCTTCCACCCGAACAGAACGCCAACCTACGCGATTACCCTGTCAGGGGTACGGCTCGGTCTCGGTGGTGGATTTGAGCCCCGATCATTTTGGGCGCCTCAAACCTCGGCCGGTAAGCTGTTACGCTTTTCTTAGAGGGTAGCTGCTTCTAAGCTCACCTCCCGGCTGTCTAGGGCTTGAGACCACCTTCGATCGCACTTAATCCACACTTTGGGACCTTAACCCAGCTCTGGGTTGTCTCCCTTACGGTACACAGGCTTACCCCGTGCACCGGACTCCCTGCGTCGAACGACGTTCATAGGTTCGGAGTTGGACAGGGGGGCGCACTCCTCTCGGAGTGCGGTCCCCCAATCCGTCGCTCTACCCCATGAACTATCTCGGCAGAGGTGATGCTTCGACATCTTTCGGTTGGAACCAGCTGTTTCTGGATTCGATGGGCCTTTCACCCCTAGACGTAGGTCACGTGAGGGTATTGTAGGACACCAACACTAACAGGCCTCCACGTGCCTTTCGGCACGCTTCACCTTGCCCACGTCTAGATCATCCAGTTTCGGGTCGTGCCCGATTGACTCCCCGCGCTTGAACACGGCGGCCCTCGTCGTAAGACTGCGGCCATGTCGGTTTCCCTACGCCTTCCTCGATTCTCGAGTTAGACTCGTCAATCAGGCACACTCCCTGGTTCGTTTTTCAAAACGTACGACAGAACATCGGCTTCCGTCGATTCCTACTAGAGACTCGCGTCTCGGTCGTTACTCGGCGGACCTTGTATGCTCTGTCGCTCTATCGCCAACTGATTTCACGCCCTATTGCACCTCCCTTTGTGGGGTGCTTTTCAGCGTTCGTTCACACTACTTGTTCGCTATCGGTCTTGAGGAGTGTTTAGTCTTCCCAGTCGATGCCTGGGATATTCACGAGGGATATCCAACCCCCGATACTCTGGAGCTGACTCGTCTCTTACTCGTCGACAGTACGGGACTGTCACCCTGTCTCGTGCTCTGTTCCAAGAGACTTCGTGTCGAGTTTCGGAGAGTGATCGTCAGTCCGAACACCACATTGCCCGAAGGCTTCGGTTTGGACTGTATCGCGTTCCTTCGCCAGTACTAACGACATCACATTACGTTTTCTTTTCCTGCCGATACTGAGATGTTTCAGTTCTCGGCGTTCCCCATTGCGCGAAGCAATTGCGGTGGGGATTCCCATTCGGAAATCCTCAGTTCTTTCCCTCCGTGCGGGTCCCTGAGGCTTATCGCAGCTTGGCACGTCCGTCTTCAGCTCTCAAGCCGAGCGATCCACCAGCTGGCACAGTAGCCACGTTCATCGGATCGGCGCTACACCAGAAGTGTAGCATATCGTGACCCGGGAACGGGTCCAGTGGACGCCTGGACTACACGTACACACGGTCTCATCTGCACGCCAGTAGACGGCTGGCCTGCATTGACCCTTCCCACTCACGCTTACGCGGAGTGGTGCATCGGTTCGTGCGCCGCGATCTCAAAGAGACCGTGACGCGATATGGACCCACTGGGATTTGAACCCAGGGCATCCTCCTTGCAAAGGAGGCACTCTCCCACTGAGCTATGGGCCCACCCCTCCAAACTGGAGGGAACGAAGCGTTAGCCTTGGTAGTTCAAAGGTGCCCGTTCGGTTCGGCGGGTGGGTGGTGTAACCGAACGTGGACTGAAAGGTGGGCTGGGGCGTCGCCCCAGTCCCGATCTGTGGAGGTGATCCAGCCGCAGATTCCCCTACGGCTACCTTGTTACGACTTAAGCCCCCTTGCGGAGCCCAGATTCGACCCGGAAACCGGGCCTCATCCGGACCCCACTCGGGTGCTTTGACGGGCGGTGTGTGCAAGGAGCAGGGACGTATTCACCGCGCCCTTCTGAGGCGCGATTACTACCGAATCCAGCTTCATGAGGGCGAGTTTCAGCCCTCAATCCGAACTACGACCACGTTTCGGAGATTAGCGTCGCCTTTCGGCGTTGCATCCCACTGTCGTGGCCATTGTAGCCCGCGTGTCGCCCAGCACATTCGGGGCATACTGACCTACCGTTGCCCGTTCCTTCCTCCAGTTTGGCACTGGCAGTCCTCCTAATGTACCCAACCACCACAAGGGTGTTGCTGGCAATTAGGAGTGCGGGTCTCGCTCGTTGCCTGACTTAACAGGACGCCTCACGGTACGAGCTGACGGCGGCCATGCACCTCCTCTCAATGGCTCAGGTAAGCTCATCACACTGACCGTCACTGCACATTGTCGATGCTGGTGAGATGTCCGGCGTTGAGTCCAATTAAACCGCAGGCTCCTCCGGTTGTAGTGCTCCCCCGCCAATTCCTTTAAGTTTCATCCTTGCGGACGTACTTCCCAGGCGGTCTGCTTCACGGCTTCCCTACGGCACAACACAGGCTCGTAGCCTGTGTCACACCTAGCAGACATCGTTTACAGCTCGGACTACCCGGGTATCTAATCCGGTTCGTGACCCGAGCTTTCGTCCCTCACCGTCGGATCCGTCTTCCAGAGGCGCTTTCGCCACCGGTGGTCCGTCCAGGATTACGGGATTTCACTCCTACCCCAGACGTACCCCTCTGGTCTTCCGGTCCCAAGCCACACAGTTTCCACCGGACGCCTCTCCGTTAAGCGAAGAGATTTCCCGATAGACTTGCGCGGCCAGCTACGGACGCTTTAGGCCCAATAACAGCGGTCATCACTCGTGCTGCCGGTATTACCGCGGCGGCTGGCACCGGTCTTGCCCAGCACTTATTCCGCGACCACCTTACGGTCGCAAAAAGCGAGGACTATATGCCCTCGCACTTGGAGTCCCCTTATCGCACTGGCGTGCAGTGTAAAGGTTTCGCGCCTGCTGCGCCCCGTAGGGCCCGGTATCTTGTCTCAGATACCGTCTCCGGGCTCTTGCTCTCACAACCCGTACCGATTACTGGCACGGTGGGCCGTTACCCCACCGTCTACCTAATCGGCCGCAGCCACATCCTATGGCGCCGGAGCATTTCGGACTCTCTCCACTCCAGGATGAGAGTCGTATTCCAGATTAGCCTCAGTTTCCCGAGGTTGTCTGGATCCATAGGGTAGTTTGGCCACGTGTTACTGAGCTATCTGCTACGAGTCTAAACTCGTACAACTAGCATGGCTAAATCGGACTCCAATAGCAATGACCTCCGGCAGGATCAACCGGAATGGTCTCCCCAGCGCAAGGCTGGGGGGTTGGCGGTGAATGCTAATGTCTCGTGCACTCACACATGGGTCCACGTTCGGTGACCAACCACGATCGTGAACCGATCGGGCGTCACCGAACTACCAAGGCTAACATCAGATCCCATCTGTACGGCGGACCGCAGGGGTAGGATCCTCATTTCCTTCGGACGTATTCGTAGGTCGTCTGGGGTACTTAACCCCTTCGAACCCAAATCGTCCGACGACGAAGCGAGTGAACGCTTCGTCAGTCACGCATTTCTTTGCAATCGTATCCGAATCCCCGTATGTACTTAAGGGCAACGAATCGCACTCGTTCCGGAACGCATAGCCGGAACGGGATTTGCGTAGTAACGAATAGGTCCTGTGAGTATATAAGGACGCTGTTCTGTGATGCCAAAGACATCACCTACGCTCGAACCGAGTGTCCCTCAAACAGTCTGACTTCGAAGAAGCCACACAACTGGAAGATGGATACGGTGCCTGCCTCCGTGCCGGGAAACGGCCAGAGGGAACGTGGCGGCGTGCGCCACGTCGTTCGCATTAATGACGAGGAGAGGGTGCATACATAAGGCCGTCGAACGAGATGCTCTTCGAAATCCAGTACCATGAGAGAATGTTCCACTTGTGATTTGATTGCCGTATAGAGGAAATACGGCTGGATTGGCGGGTCTGGAGTGGTTGAAGCAGGTGTATACTGGCACTGGCCAATACTGGCACTGGGCAGCGTTCGCCAATGAGTGAGGGCTACAGCAATACGCGATACAAAATAGATTCTCCACGAGCCAAGCAAATCACTCAGGGATCGTAACGTCCGGACGGATAACATTCGGACGGACAAGCTGTCACGCGGGCGGAGGTCGGCCGGTCATCCCGTCCTCGTAGACACGGTCGAACCGAATGATACCCGCGTAGGTCGGGTTCGGTGATGCGCGTGTAAGAAACTTGCTTCTGAGAGCGGAACGGCAAAACGATCAGCGAATGGTCGCTGCGACGTGCACCGATGCGAATAAACCGACGGCGTTGCAAGTGACTGCTGAATGGTCCGGGACCCGATCGGTTCGGAGTCAACACCGTCTGCAGCAGAAATCTGTTCTGCACTCGACGACCCTGACTGCCGTGAGATCATCCGGAATCTCGAGGAACCCATGACGGCTTCTGAACTTACTAACCAGTGTGAGATACCCCAGTCGACGCTGTATCGGAAACTCGAGGTACTAACTGACTCGACGCTACTCGAGGAGACCACCGAGATTCGGCGCGACGGACATCACGCGAGCAAGTATGCCGTTGCGTTCGACGAAATCTCGATTGGGTTGGACGATGACCAGTCGTTGACGGTGCAGATCGATCGGCCGGCCCGGACGGCGGACGAACGGCTCGCAGAACTCTGGTCGGAGGTGCGAAAAGAAACATGAGCCCGTACGCTTCTGGTGCATCGGAGATCGCGCTCGCACTTGCAGTTGTGAAGACGCTCGTCTTGATCGTTGGTGGCTTCATCACGTACTTTGCGTTCAAAGCGTACCGGCGAACGAGACAGCGTGCACTCGGGTATCTAACGCTTGGTTTCGGGCTGGTTACGCTCGGGTTCTTTCTGGCAGGGATGCTCTATGAACTGCTGAACGTCCATCTGGCGACGGGAATCTTGCTCGAGAGCCTGCTGGTACTCGCGGGCTTTCTCGTGATCGCGTATTCGCTGTACGTGCAGTAGGGGCCGCGTCTCTTTCTCAGTTCAGTGGTACTACCGTGGTCGGTTGTGCTCGCTGTTGTCGTAGGTGAGTTCGAAGGAATCTCTCTCCGACATCCGGTAGATCGGATCGGGCACGGAGGGTGCAAGGTCGTCGGCCTGCCAGGCCCACACCTCGAGTAGTTCGACCGGACCGCCGCTGCCGTCCTCGGTGACGAGTTCGTGGCGTGCGGGAACCGTGCGAACTGTCGATTCGTCCCCCTGCTCGGCGATGTCGACGATCTGTGGCGGCGCGGTATACTGGTAGTCGGTGAGCGGGCCGTCCCCGTTCTCGTCCGTCTCTTCGGACTCGTCACCGTCACCATCGGCTGCGTCCGGGTCCCCGACAGACGCTGGGTCGTCCTCAGAGAAGACGGAAAGACAGCCCGCAAGTGCGCCCAGTGCGCTGACTCCGGCAGTCGAGAGAACCGTTCGTCGCCGCAGCGTGGACGGACCGTTGGATGCAGTCATAGTACACCAGATCGTTAGGACGGCAACCTAAAGGATAGCAGAGAGATTTCCAACGAATGGGAAGCTATTCGACTTCTCTGTACCGTAATCGTCACATTCACCCGGGCGTGATCGCGGTCAATCTACTGACGACGGCAGCGGTAACAGATTGCTGATAGAGACGACTCGAGACCATGAGAAGCAGTTCGTCTCGAGTACCCCGCCGATTGCACGGTTCGGGGAGGGTGTGAGTAGGGGCAGTTCTGAGTTGTGTGGCGCGAAGCGCACAGCAGTTCGGTGGTTTGGCGGTTTGGCGGTCCGACGGTTCGACGGTTCAGTGGTTCGGCGATTCAGGGGTTCAGCGATTCACCGGTTCAACGTATGAATCGCGTGTCCCAGCGCGTTCTCCGCAGCTTCCATCACCGATTCAGAAAGCGTTGGATGCGCGTGAACTGTCGAGGCGACGTCCTCGAGTGTCGCGCCGAGTTCGATCGCGAGGCCGAGTTCGCCGACGAGTTCGGACGCCTCAGGGCCGACGATGCTGGCACCGAGGACGTAGCCCTCCTCTTCCTCGGCAACAATCTTGACGAAACCGTCGCTCTCACCCGTGGTCAGCGCGCGACCGCTGGCGCGGAAGGGGAACTTCCCGACGACGGTGTCGAAGCCAGCATCCTCGGCGTCAGTCTCGGACATCCCGACGGTCGCGATTTCGGGGTCAGTGAAGACCACTGCGGGCATCGCCTGGTAGTCGATGGCCGACGGTTCGCCGGCGATGACTTCGGCGGCGACTTCGCCTTCCATACTGCCCTTGTGGGCGAGCATTGGCTCGCCAGCCACGTCGCCGACGGCAAAGATATGTTCGACGTTCGTGCGTGCGCGCGAATCGGTTTCGATGAAGCCCTTGTCGTTGGTCTCGACGCCGGCCTCACCAAGATCGAGCGTATCCGAAACTGGCTGGCGACCGACGGCGACGAGGACCTTCTCGGCGTCGAGGTCGAGCGTATCCGCTTCCTCGGCCTCCTCGGCTGCGGCTCCACCGTCTGCGGCGACCTCCGGCGCTGGCTCTGCCACGACACGAACGCCGTCGCCGTCCTCGCGCTCGTGCCACTCCGCGGCCGTGTAGCCGAACTCGAACTCGATGCCGAGGCCCTTCGCGTGCTGCTTGACCGGGCGTTTGAGATCGTCGTCGTAGCCCGGCAGAATCTCGTCGAGCATCTCGACGACCGTTACGTCCGTCCCGAGTTTAGCGAAGACGCTCGCCAGTTCCATCCCGATGTAGCCAGCGCCGACGACGACCAGCGAGTCGGGAACGGAGTCGAGCGAGAGCGCCTGGCGCGAGTTCAGGATCGGCTCGTCGCCGTAGGAGAAGTTCGGAATCTCGATCGGGCGCGAACCGGTCGCGACGATTGCGTGTTCGAACTCGAGTGTCTCCGAGCCCTGGCCTTCGCCGTCGTGTGAGATGCGGACGGTGTTCTCGTCGGCGAACGTCGCCATCCCCTCCATGAGGTTGACGCCGTTTGCCTTGCAGAGCTTCTCGACGCCGCCGGTGAGCTGGTCGACGACGTCGTCTTTCCAGCTGACCATGCCCGCGAGGTCGATTGCGGGATCGGCGTGGATCCCCATCGCTTCGGCGTTGCGGGCGTCGTGGGCGACGTCAGTCGCCGTGATGAGTGCTTTCGATGGGATACAGCCGTGGTTCAGACAGGTGCCACCGTAGGCGTCTTTCTCGACGAGCGTGACGTCGAGATCGAGCTGACCGGCCCGGATCGCGGCGACGTAGCCGGCAGGGCCCGCGCCGATCACGAGGACGTCGGTGCCGGTGGTGACGTCTCCGACGACCATTAGTTGCGTCCTCCGTGCTGGGCCAGGGTTGCGGTGATCGTAGTCGGTACCGAACGGAACCGCACGTGCGTCGTGTGTGTGCTCATGTACATGCGTATGCTGGTGCGTATGGTGGGTAGCGTCTAACGTTTAGGGGTCGCGGGCGAAGTGAGGGGGTGGGAGAGCGGGTGGGTGGAGAGTCAGTTACTCGAGTAGCAGCAGTTCTGGATTCTCGAGGTACTCCATCACCGTGTTCGTAAACTGTGCGCCGACAGCGCCGTCGATCAGCCGGTGGTCGAACGACAGCGAGAGCGTCATCACGGATCGTGGCTCGATCGACTCGTCGCCGTTCTCGTCGGTGACGACGCGCGGTTTGCGCTTGATCTCGCCGACTGCGAGAATACCCGATTCGGGGTAGTTCAGGATCGGGGTCGCGTACTCGCCGCCGATGCCGCCGATGTTCGTGATCGTGAACGTCGAGCCCCGGAGTTCGTCCGGGCTGATCGAGCGCTCGCGGGCGCGCTGGACGAGTTCGTTCATCTCCGAGGAAAGCTGGAGCATGCCCTTCCCGTCGGCGTTGTCGACGACTGGGACCATGAGACCCACGTCGGTCGCCGCTGCGACACCGATGTTGTAGTAGTTGCGGTGGACGATTTCCTCGTTTGCCTCGTCGATGACCGCGTTCATCTCGGGGTACTCCTGCAGCGCTGCGACGACGGCCTTCATGATGAACGGCATGTACGTCAGGCGGATGCCCTGCTCCTCAGCGTGGGGCTTGAGCCGTTTGCGGGCTTCGACGAGTTCCGTGACGTCGACCTCGTCGTGGTGGGTGACGTGTGGGGCCGAGAACTTCGACTCGACCATCGCGTCGGCGATCGTCTTGCGGACGCCACGGAACGGTTCGCGGCGTTCACGCTCGCCCTCGGCGAAGGCCTCGCCGGCCTCGATGGCTGCCGTGTCGGCTTCCTGAGCCTGCTGCTGGGCCTCAGCGTACTCTCGGACGGCCTCAGGCGTGACGAACGCCTCGCCGTCGCGCTCCTCGGTGGCGGGAACGGCGTCGAGGTCGACGCCCTCTTCCTCGGCGATGCGCCGCGTTGCGGGTGCGGCGAGTGTGTGGTCGCGGTCAGCGGATTCGACCTGGGCCGGGGCCTGCGTCTGTGTCTGCGTCTGGGACCCCCCAGCCTGACCAGTCGAGCCACTGGCCGGAGACTCGTCGGTACTCGAGTCGGCTGCTGTAGCCGTGGTCGATTCGGCCTCGGTGGTACTGCTAGCAGTCTCACCGCTTCCAGCCTGTGCCTGTGCCTGTGCGTCGGCCGCTGGCGCGGTGCCTGCTGCAGCCTGCACGTCGGCAGCCGTGATCCGGCCACCGGGTCCGCTGCCCTGAATCTGCGAGAGGTCGATCCCCTCCTCACGGGCTAGCCGTCGCACGCGTGGGGGCGCGAAGATCCGATCGTCTGGCGTCTCCGCGGGTTCGGTGTCCTCGCCGGCACCCGTTGCGCCGGGGTCTCCGGCGGGACTGGCGTCGGCGTCTGCGTCTGCTGTGGCGTCGGATTCCGTCTCGGCTTCGCCAGCGGCTGCATCCGCTTCCGCTGTGTCTTCCTCGCCTTCCACGTCGAACGTGACGAACACGTCCCCGACGGGGATCACGTCGCCTTCCTCGAAGTGGAGTTCGCGGACGCTGCCGTTGACCGGCGCGGGGACCTCGACGAGCGCCTTGTCCGTCTCGACCTCCGCAACCGGCTGGTCTTCGCTGACCTCGTCGCCCGGTTCGACGAACCAGGTGACGAGTTCTCCCTCTGCAACACCTTCACCGACGTCTGGAAGCTCGAATTCACGGACCATGTTAGAACCCCATCGCGTCGCGGATGCCCGATTCGATGCGTTCGGCCTCGGGCAGGTAGTAGTCTTCGAGCGCGTACAGCGGGAACGGCGTATCGAAGCCGGTGATGCGCTCGATCGGTGCCTCCTGGTAGAGCAGCGCTTCCTCCTGAATCGTCGCGGCAATTTCTGCGCCGAGGCCGCCCGTCTGGGGAGCCTCGTGGACGACCGCTGCACGGCCAGTCTTTTTGAACGACTCGACGATGGTGTCCTCGTCGAGCGGTGAGAGCGTCCGAAGGTCGACGACCTCGACGTCGATCTCGCCCGCAAGGTTCTCTGCGGCCTCGATCGTCGGGCGGGTCATCGCACCCCACGTAAAGACGGAGATGTCCGAGCCTTCGCGGCGGACGGCAGCCTCGCCGAGTGGAACCTCGTACGGTTCTGCGGGGACCTCCTCACGGAACGCCCGGTAGATGAGCTTCGGTTCGAGGAAGAGTACCGGATCAGGAGAGCGAATTGCGCTCGTCAACAGCCCCTTCGTGTCGTACGGCGTCGAGGGGACGACGACCTTGAGTCCGGGCTGGTGGACGAACATCGCCTCCGAGGACTCGGAGTGGTGTTCGGGCGCGCGGATGCCGCCACCGTATGGTGCACGGATGACCAGCGGACACGTGAACCGGCCGCGAGAGCGCGTCCGCAGTCGTGCTGCGTGTGAAACGATCTGGTCGAAGCCGGGATAGATGAACCCGAGGAACTGCATCTCGGGGACCGGGCGCATGCCGTAGGCAGCCATCCCGATCGCGGTGCCAACGATGCCCGACTCCGCAAGCGGCGTGTCGATAACGCGGTTCTCGCCGAACTCCTCGTACAGTCCTTCGGTGGCGCGGAAGACGCCACCGTTCTTGCCGACGTCCTCGCCCATGACGACGACGTCCTCGTCGCGTTCCATCTCGCTGTGGAGTCCGTCTCGGACTGCCTGTACCAGCGTCAGGTTGTCAGTTTCGGTGTCAGTGTCAGTGTGAGATTCTGCAGCCATAGATTATCCCTCCAGCAGCGCGTCGTCGCCGTGTTCTTCGCGAATCGATTCGAACCACTCGAGTTGCTCTTGCAGTCGCTTTGGCATCCCCTCGTAAACGTGGGCGAAGATTTCGGCGGGGTCGGGTCGCTCAACTGCCTCTGCGGCCTCGATTGCGTCTGCGACGTCGCTTTCGATGCGCGACTCGATAGTGTCGACGCGCTCGTCGTCGAGCATGCCGTGGTTGCGCATGTACGTCTCGAGGCGCGGAATCGGGTCCTTCTGCTTCCAGCGCTCGACTTCCTCGTCGTCGCGGTAGACGGAGGGGTCGTCGGCGGTGGTGTGGGCACCGAAGCGATACTGGACGGCCTCGATCAGCGTCGGACGGAGTTCGTCTTCGCTGGGGTTCTTCGCTTTCTCGACGGCGTCACGCGTGACCTTGTAGACGGCGAGCGGGTCCATACCGTCGACCTGGACGCCCTCGAAGCCGTAGGCGGTCGCCTTCTGGGCGAGCGTCGCGCTTGCGGTCTGGCGCTCGCGCGGAACCGAGATGGCCCACTGGTTGTTGTTACAGAAGAAGATGTTCGGCGTATCGAAGACGCCGGCGAAGTTGAGTCCTTCGTGGAAGTCTCCCTCCGAGGTCGCGCCGTCGCCGAAGTAGCAGATGAACGCCTTCTCCTCGTCTTTGAGCTTCGAGGCCCAGGCAGCGCCCGTCGCGTGGGGGATCTGTGTTGCAATCGGCACCGCCACGGTGAAGATGTTCGCGTCTTCCGGAATCTTGTTGCCCTGCTCGTGGCCCATCCAGTACAGCAGGGTGCGTTTGAGTGAGAGCCCACGAACCAGCCCGGCACCGTGTTCACGGTAGCTTGGGAACATCCAGTCATCGGTGTCGAGTGCGTGTGCGCTTGCAACCTGTGCGCCCTCCTGGCCCGACAGCGGCGGATACGTTCCCATCCGTCCCTGTCGCTGGAGGCTCACGGCGCGCTCGTCGAAATGACGAACCAGCCGCATCTGTTCGTACATCTCGACGAGTTCGTCTTCGTCGATATCCGGCACCTCCACGCCCTCACGGACGCGGCCGGCGTCGTCGAGGATCTGTACTCGTTCTCGGGGATCGCGCTGTATCGTGCTCACGGAGAGTCCCACCTGCGCATACCCTAACGAATTATCGCTTGTGTTAAAGGATTTTCGTAAATAGTTTACTATCAAAGGAATTCTTGCCAGACAGACCAAGGCCTACGGTGATAGTAGGGGAAGAATAAATCAATCGTTCAGCAGGCACCAGTATTTTGTAATAGTTCCAGAAACAGCGCGTCGGGTACCGGAAACAGTGAACGGTTGGGCAGCAAACCGTCGTTCGTAGGGGCTGCAAAACAGGCTCACGAACGACAGGGGACTCGAGTAGGCGCGGCGTTATCGAAGCGAGATGAGGGTCCAGAAAGGGACGGAGACGCCGGTGAGAGTAGTGGAAAACGCGGAGTTACTCTGAGGCGGAGACCGGCGAATCCATGCTGCGAGCGCGCTGACGTGCCTCGTCGACGCTCGTCCCCTCTCGGAGGACAGCATCGACGAACAGTTCGCCGGCTTTGTACGAGGAGCGGACCATCGGACCGCTCGCACAGTAGAGGAAGTTCAGTTCCTCTTCGGCGACCTGTCGCCAGGTCTCGTACTTGTGTGGATGGTCGTAGCGCTGGACGTCGAGATGGTTTCGCGAGGGCTGGAGGTACTGTCCAAGCGTGACGATATCGACGCCGTGCTCGCGACAGTCGGCGAGCGTCTGGTAGACTTCGTGATCGTACTCGCCGTGGCCGAGCATGATCGAGGTCTTGGTGTAAATATCGGACTCGCGGTCGACTTGCTCCAGCACCGAGAGCGACTGTTCGTATCCTGCGCGGCGGTCTCGGACCGGGAACTGGAGTCGCTCGACGGTTTCGACGTTGTGTGCGATCACGTCCGGGTCGGCGTCGATGATCTTGCGGACGAGTTCGGGTTCGCCCTGGAAGTCCGGAATGAGGACCTCGACGAGGATGCCCGGATGGCGGTCCTTGATCTCGCGAATCGTCTCGGCGAAGTGGCCCGCACCCTGGTCTGGCAGGTCGTCTCGGTCGACGGATGTGAGCACGACGTAGTCGAGACCAATCTCGGCGACAGCGTCGGCGACGTTAGCGGGTTCGTCCGGATCGAGTGGCTCCATGCCGCCCGTGGTCACGTCACAGAAGTTGCACGCACGCGAGCACCGATCGCCCATGAGCATGAACGTCGCCGTCCCACCCGAACCATTGCCTGTTCCAGCGCCTCCGGACCAGCACTCCCCGAGGTTCGGACAGTTGGCTTCCTCACAGACGGTGTGGAGATTTCGCTCGCGGAGTGTCTCCCGGATATCGGTGAATTCCCGACCAGATGGCGGTCGCATCTTGAGCCAGTCGGGCTTCCGAGCGCTGCTCATACCGTGACCGAGGGGGGCAGGCGGAAAAATGGTTGTGGTCCGGGCGGTCACACACCGGCGAGCGTCACTGGCCACCACGAAACGTACTATCTAATGGCAATGTTTATTTAGCCAACCAGTCACCGTGGGGACGAGATGCTCGATCTCGATCGGACGGAGATCACAACGGGGCCTATTCCCAAGATACTCGCAATTCTGGCGGCTCCGTTGCTCGTTCAGAATCTCGTCCAGGTGCTTCAGCAGGTCGTCGATACCCTCTGGCTGGGTCGATACAGCCTCGAGGCCGTTGCCGCAGTCGGACTCACGTTTCCGCTCACGGGGCTTCTCGCCGCCGTGTCGATCGGTGCCAGCGTCGGAACACAGGTTCTCGTCTCACAGCGCGTTGGCGCAGACGCGGACACGAAGGCACAACGCGGTGCGGCAAACGGCATCGTCGTCGGCTTCCTTGCGGGTGGGCTTGCCGGTCTCGTAGTCGCGTACTTCGCTGCCGATATCGTCGCTGTCTTCGGTGCCAACGAACTCGTCACCCAGTACGCCGCCGCTTACCTCGCTGTGAGCGCGATCCTCTTTCCCGCCATGAGCACGAGCGAGGCGATTGAATCGGGCTTCATCGGGTGGGGGGAAACACGCGTCGCACTCTACATCAACATCGTCGCGGTTGGGACGAATATCGTCCTCGACCCGTTCCTCATCTTCGGCTGGTGGCTGTTTCCCGAACTGGGCGTCACCGGCGCAGCCCTCGCAACCGGGATCGGGTACGCCGCCGGCTTCGGCTTCGGACTCGTGGTGGCACTACGCGCTCGAGACGGGTTTCATCTCCCCCGAAACGCGCTTACGTTCTCCCGCGACGACTGTCGCGAGATCATCGACATCGGCTGGCCGACCGCCGGCCAGTACATCTCGAGTCAGTCGGCCCGTGTCGGGATGGTCTGGCTCGTGACGCTCGTTGGCGGGGCAGCAGGACTCGCCGCGTACACGATTGGGGCGCGGGTCGCAGCAATTGCGTTCGTGCCTGCGCTCGGGCTGCAACAGGCTGCACAGAGTATGATCGGACAGAACCTCGGAGCTGAACGACCGGGGCGGGCGCGACGGACGACGTGGACCGGCGTAGTCATGGCGAGCGTCGGGCTCACAGTCGTCGGCGTGGTCCAGTGGCTGATTCCGGAGACGCTGTCGGTGCTGTTCGTTCCCGATGCGACGCCGGCGGAGGTTGCAGTCGCCGCGGACTACCTGCGGATTCTCGCGTACAGCTACTGGGCGATCGGGGCGACGTATCTCCTGCAAGCCGGGTTCAACGGGGCGCGGCGCACGCGGACGAGCCTGATCGCGACCCTGCTCCAGTACTGGATCGTCCGCATCCCGGTCGCGCTCGCCGCGGCGTACCTCCTGGAAATGGGAGTCAACGGGGTTTTCTGGGCCGTAACCATCTCGAACATCGTCGCAGCGCTCGGACTAGGGGCGTACTACTGGTACGAGACGGCGACCGGGATGAACACCCGGGCGGTCACACTTGCCCAGTCTGAAGCCGCCGATTAACCCGAGATACGCCACGAAACACGAGAAAACCGCGCGATAGCTTTACAGAGCCGAACGAAGTAGGTGATTGTATGACTCCGGCGACACTGGACTGGCTTCACCTCTCGGACGACGAACGAGTCGTCTGGGAGAGCCGACCACATCCGATCACGATGGGCATCAGGATGCCGATCGCAGTGGGGGTGGTGTTGCTTGGCTTTCTCCTCGCAGCGTGGAGCGCGTCCGACGGAATGGGAGCGCTCACCTACGCGGGGATCGCACTGGCTCTCGGTGGTGCGATCGTCGCCCTCATCCAGTACGTCTTCTGGCGGAACACCCACTACGTGATCACGTCGGCGGAACTGTACAAGAAACACGGCGTCGTTTCGCGAGACGTGACCCAGTTTCGCCTTGACCGCGTCCAGAACGCGAGCCTCCAGCAGTCGGTCGTCGGCCGCGTGCTGGGGTACGGAACGCTGACCGTGTACACGGCCGGTTCCGGCGACCCGGAACTGACGTTCGAACGCGTCCCACAGCCTCAACGAGCGTCGGGAGTGCTCAGCGACGAACTCGGCCAGATTGCACACAGCACGTCGCCAGTCTGACCCTAACTTGAGCCGTTTGTCCCGTTTGTCCCGTTTGTCCCGTTTGTCCCGATCACATCGAGTAGCCAGGACGAACTCGAGACGGACGGAACTCAAGCACCACCGAGATTCCGCGGGGCACCCACACGTCACTCGAGATCACCGGGCGTCACCTGAAGACCGGTCACGAATCTGCGAAACTGAGCTCCGGTATCGATCGTCAAACCAGATGTAGCGATTTAGCGGGTTGTTAAGCCCGTATTGGAAAGCCTGAATCACAAAGCATATTATACGAACTCGGCTGGAGAGCCAATGCGATGGCTCAACAGACACTGGCGACACCAGCAGAGTCGGTATCGCGCGGAGCGAGTATTGCAGCGAGCGCCGGACTCGGTGTCCTGGCCGCTGTAGTCGGGTATCTGATCACCTACGTGATGGTCGTCGACGAAGTCCGGGAGGGCTTTGGCGACCACGTCGCCGAGTGGACCGGCGTCGCCTGGTACTACTACAACGCACACCTGGTCGATATCGAAGCGAGCGGTGAAATCGCCGGCTGGGGCAGCACAGACACGGTCGACTTCATCGCCCAGACCGATGCTACGAGCGCGACGGCACTGTACGTCGTGCCACCGCTCGTGCTCTTCGCGTTCGGTGCAGTACTTGCGTATCAGCTCGATGCTCGCAATCTCGGCGAGGCCGTTCTCGTCGGTGCGCCGGTGACGATTGGCTACGCCATCATTATGTCCCTCGGTGCCGTCGTCGCCGAATCGAGTGCCGAGGCGTCGTTCCTCGGAATCGAAGCGACGGGCGCGATGTCGCCAGAACTCGTGCCGGCGATCATCCTCGGCGGGATCATCTATCCCGTTGTCTTTGCGACGGCAGGTGCAGTGGTTGCGGCACTACTCCGGGCCTGAAGCGGTTTCAGGGCACGAGCCGGCCACAACCGGTCACGGAACGGCAATCGATCACGAGGAAACAACCGATCACGGACCAGCCACGAGACGATCCGAAGGAAACGCCTTTCACCACCCGCTCCCCGTTTTCGCGTGATGGAGGTTGCCGAGGTTCTCCCCGAGTTCGCAGACGCCTTCGCTTTCGAGGAGTTCAATCGCATGCAACGCGAGGCTCTGCCCGCGTTACTCGAGCGCGAGGAAAACGTCGTCGCGAGCGCACCCACCGCATCGGGCAAGACCGCGCTCGCCGAACTCGCGATCTGCAAGGCCCTGGCCGACGGCGGCACCGCACTCTTTATCGCCCCGCTGCGGGCCCTGACGAACGAAAAGGAAGACGACTGGGACCGCTTCGAGGAACTCGGCTACACCGTCTACGTCGTCACCGGCGAGCGCGAATTGAACTCGAGACGCGCCCGCCGCGCGGACATCCTCGTGATGACGCCCGAGAAACTCGACTCGGCGACGCGCAAGCACGATTCCCGGCGCTATGACTTCGTGACGGATATCGACGTCTGCGTGATCGACGAGGTCCACCTGCTGGATGCCGACCGCAGAGGGTCCGTCCTCGAGGTCACGATTTCGCGACTGCGACGGCTCTGTGAGCCACGCGTCGTCGCCCTCTCGGCGACCATGCCGAACGTCACCGACGTGGCGGCGTGGCTCGACGCACCCGAAGAGACCACCTTCGAGTTCGGTGATGAGTACCGCCCGGTCGACCTGAACGCCGGCGTCAAGACCTACACCCACGGCGAGAACTCCTTCGCGGACAAGTACCGCCGGCTCTACCGAGCCCTTGATCTCGCCGAACCACACCTGAACGAGGATGGGCAGGCGCTCGTTTTCGTCTCCTCGCGACAGGACACCGTCCGGGCGGCCGAGAAGGCCCGCGACGAAATCGCCGAGCGCGACATTCCGATGGGCGCGCGCGGCAACTACGATTTCCATACCGAATCGAAGGAACTCGAGAACGACACGCTCAGAAATTCGGTGCTCGACGGCGTCGCCTTCCACCACGCAGGGCTCTCGAAGAACGACCGTGACCTCGTCGAGGAGTGGTTCAAGGAAGGCATCGTCGAGTTGCTGTTCTCGACCTCGACGCTCGCCTGGGGGGTGAACCTCCCCGCCCGCTGCGTCGTGATTCGAGACACGAAACTGCACGACCCACTCGAGGGCGAGGTCGATATGAGCCCGCTCGACGTGCTCCAGATGCTCGGGCGTGCGGGCCGGCCGGGGTACGACGACGTGGGCTACGGCTGGGTGGTCTGTGACGGATCGGATGCGGACAAGTACCGTCGCCTGCTGCGAGACGGCAAGGAGATCGAGTCTCGGCTCGCCGAGAGCTTAGAGACCCACCTCAACGCCGAAATCGCGATGGGGACCATCACCGATCTGGACGACGTGATGGACTGGCTCGAGACGACCTTCTACTACGTCCGCGGCCAGTCCCGACCAGAGGACTACGACTTCCCGAATCTCAGACAGCGCGTTCGAGACTGTCTCGAGAAACTCGTTGACCGCGGCTTCGTCGAGACCGGCGACGACCTCTCGATCGAGGCGACGCCACGGGGCGTGCTCGCCTCGAAGTACTACCTGCGACTCGAGACGGCCGCCGAGTTCGCCGCGCTTTGTGATCGAGCCGAGGAAAGCGCGGGTGCACTCGAGATGGACGACATCCTGACGGCCGTCGCGACCGCGCAGGAGTTCGACTCCGTCTCGTCCCGGCAGGACGAGCGAGACGCGATCGACGCGGTGCTCGTCGGCGCGGACACGGGCGACCTGGAAGCGGGCGAGCGGAAGGTGCTCGCCATCCTGCGCAGTGCTGCGAGCGGGACGACACCTGGTGCGTTACGCAGCGACGCCTGGGTGATCAAGCGAAACGCGACGCGGCTCATCTCCGCGCTCGGCGCGTTCCTCGACCGGTTCGTCGGGCCGCACGCGGCGAATCTCTCCCGACGGACCGAGGCGCGCATCGAGAACGGCGTCGCCGAGGATGCGGTCGGCCTGACGGCCATCGACGGCGTCGCCGCGGGTCGTGCGAGCAAACTCGCGAAAGAAGGCCTCTCGACACCCGGCGACGTGATCGACGCCGATATCGACGGGCTCGTAGCAGCCGGCCTCTCGGAGGGCATCGCCGAACGAGTTTACGAGGGCGCACAGTCACTCCCCTCGGTCGAGTTCGACTGGGGCACCTTCCCCGACGCCATCGGCACCGGCGAGAACGAGGTCTGTGAGGTGACGATCCGAAACGTCGGCGAACCGGCACGGGCCGGCGTCCGAGTCACCGTCAACGGCGTCGAGATGACCAGCACCAGCACCTATCTCCGCGATGTCGAGACTGTCCCGGTGGGGGTGTTCGGCGCAGATGCAGATGGACTCGAGTACACGGTGAGCGTCGCTTTCCCCGAAGAGCCGCTGGTGCCGGTGGAGGCGAGTCGTGTAGTGGACGTACGGTAGGCGGAATTTTCCAGTCGCCATGATACATATCAATTAAAATCAATCAACAGATACTCATGGGCGAGAGCTATTCGATAATTGATAGTACATCATAACAACTGATTGTAAATTTATGGCCCTGTGTATGAGCTCGAAATTAGAATCTCATGCCCCGGGAGAGATATCATAGTTCTTCATTCGATGAAAGACACAATAAGAAATTTGTGAAGGGTAGCATTTATTCACTACTTCTAGCAGTCAAACTTGGCCATCAAAACCATTCATATTTATTATAAATCATCATGTTGTATTTCTACACCATTATTGTTAGTTCTAATTAGCCCTAGTAATTTATATACATCCAACCATAATAGAGTACCACAGTAAAACATGAGAAGAAGACAATTATTGAAAAGCACACCTATCGCAGGTGGGTTAGCTATGACCGGGATTGTATCAAGCGCATCTGCTACTGGTGACGGAGATGTTGATCCTGAGATGGAACCCGGTGGTGGTGGCGGTGGTGCGGTGATTCGAGAACGAGTGGATGATGATGAATTTGAATCCCAGGGAGATGTGATAAAATTAGCGACCAGCCTAGAAGTACATCATCCCTACTGGTCAACTGCTCTGAATAAATGGCAGGTAGACTACGCTTTTGGCAGTGTTGCAGTGACAGAGGATGCCGATACCCAAGGAGTTGTATCAGGGGACGTTTGGAGACAAACTCTTGAAATCTCTGGATATGATGATGTTGGTGACTTCTATAGTAGGGACAATGAGGCTTGGTACGGGGCAACTTCTCCCCATCCAGACGACCTGTCTGACGATGATACTCTGGTAAGTGTATTTAGCCTCGCAACCTCAAGAATTAATCCATTGATAGGAGCATCGTTCACTGCTGCAGGCCTTGCACAAAAGTTCGCGGGGTACATCGGCGACATGTCATGCTCAGGAATATGTGATGAGTGGCGGCCATCCATTCCACAAGATGAACTCGGTGTTTATAGAGTATACCGACGACAAATCCCTGAGCAGACATCCGAAACAGTGGAGATAGAAAACATCGCTTTTGGAGAAAGTGAGCGCGTAGCGATAACAGATACGTGGGTGGCAGTTGGTGTAGGTGATAGACCATCTACTATGGAAACAGTAACAGAAGAGAACAAATCTGAATACAACCTGAGTCCTATTGCTGAAGCGGAAATAGAAAAAGAAGGGGAGATACATGTTAGCCCAGACGCAGAAGTAACAATCGAAACTGGATCAATATATGACTCTCAAGCCAAAGAAGAAAGAAGACGTGAAATCATATCAGATCACTACTAGTGGACTATAAAGGATTATGACTATTTTCAGAAGATCATTTCTTTGTTCTGGGCTTGTGATCCTGTCCGCAGGGTGTATGCTGTCTTCTAATAAGGATGCCCAACTTGGAGCAATCGTTTTAGAAAACCCAACCGATGAATCACAGCGTATCGAACTCGAAGTGTTCGAAAACGACACAAGAGTGCACTCGTCTGCCCATGAATTGACAGGAGGCGGAGAAGAGACCACTTACAGTCTTCCTGACTGCGACTGGTCATCAAGCCAAAGTCAATTTGAGATTAAAGCACGCCGGGAAAATACTGAATGGGAGTCATTCAATGTGTCTCATGTTGATCATGAAAAGTGTGTAGCTGTCCTTATCAGACCCTCTCCCTCGTGGAGCAATGAAGATGTCGAATTTTCTCCCCACCTATGTAACGATATAGTCGAGTCAATGAACTGTGGACATTAAATACATATTGTTCTCCCAAACTTCTGTCTTTTTGAGAATTAATATACCATGTCGGGTGTCCTTTACATGGACTTTCCCAATCATCGCGTGTTTGCGATGTATTTGGTTGCCGCAATTGCTGGCCTGCTCGGCTGGCGTGCGTTCCTCCCACACCTGAACGGCGGTGTGGTGCTCGTCCTTGCGATCGGCGTCCTCGCACTGTTGTTCTTCGTGGACAGCTACCTCAGTAATGAACGCACCGTGTGAACGTGCGGTTCCACTAACGGATTTCGGCAGATACCGACTGAATCGACTGACATCGACTGATACCGACTCACTCGGTCAGTTCCAGGATCGTCTCCCGCATTTCGTCGGGTGAATCAACCACGACATCCGCAGGCGAGCGATCGATATCGCCGTGGGCGTCGATCCTGTAGGCGATGACGACCGTCTCGGCACGGGCGGCCGCCTCGATGCCGTTCGCCGAGTCCTCGACGACGACACACGCCTCCGGCGGGACGCCGATCTCGTCCGCGGCGTACTCGAACACGTCGGGCTCCGGTTTGCTCGCCGCCTCGATATCGTCGGCGCTCACGATTTCGTCGAACGAGTCCTCGAGATCGAATCGATCGGTGACCCAGCCGATCCACTCGTGAGGAGAGGAAGAGACGATCGCCGTCTCGATACCTCGCTCATCGAGTTCAGCGAGCAGGTCGTGCAGGCCGTCCAGAAGATCGACCCGCTCCGTGTAGAGTTCCTCGGCTGCCTCAGTGAACCGGTCGATGTACGCCTCGCGCGAGATTGCCGTACCGTACTCGTCGTCGAGATAGTCGTAGATCTCGCGGTAGTTCATCCCGGTGACCTCGGCGACGTCGACGTCCTCGTCCGGGACCGCGGCGGGGAGGATTTCCTCGCGCTCGAACTCGACCCAGTAGTCCTCGCTGTTGACGATGACGCCGTCCATATCGAACAGCACCGCATCGGCGCGCTCGCCGTCCGCGATCAGCTTGTCGGTCTGTCCCGTCACATCTGTCACGTCGTCCATATGCGTCAGGCTACCCGACGGTGCCGTATAGCCGTTTGGCCGGCGGAGGAGAGAGAGAAAATGGACGAGGAGACAGGAGAGCAAGTCACGGCAAGGGAAGGAGGCGAGAACGGTGACCGGACCGCTAACTGACCTAGCCGAAGATCTCACCACGCCGGTCGTGAATCATCTCCGCCGCCACCTCGTCCGCGATGGATTCGTCGAACTCGCGTTCGAGCAACCACAGTCCGAGATCGATTCCCGACGTAACTCCGCCCGCGGTGAGTACGTCGCCATCGTCGACTACCCGCTCGTCGACCACGTTCGCGGCCGTTTCCTCGAGGTCGTCCACCGCAGCAGGGTGGGTCGTCGCGGGTCGGCCCTCGAGTAGGCCCGCCTCAGCAAGAATCATCGCACCGGTGCAAACGGAGGCGACCGTCGCACCGTTCGTGTAGCACTCGTCGACTGCGGCCGGCAGTTCCCCCTCGTCGACGACGAGTCGGACGCCGCCGGTCGAGGTCGTCCAGCCCCCGCCGGGGACAAGCAGGAGGTCGGGGTTGCCCAGCGTGCCGTCGGGTTCGACCCGCAGGTCGTGACTGGCGGTCACGAGGTCGGTCTCCTCGAGTGTCACGAGATTTGTGTCGATCGATGCGCCGGCTTGCGCGCCGTTCTCGAGTACCTCGTAGGGACCAATCGCGTCGAGTTCGTCGAAACCATCGAAGAGGATGATTTCAGCGGTAATGTCGACCATGTCAGAGTGGTCACGGCCACGGAAGAAACGTGTTTTGCCGGACGGAGATCTGTGCGGGGTAGTCCTCGGAGCCCTTCCACCCGGTCGCAACCCTCTCACCCGGTCAGGTGTGATAGCCATCCCTGTTATCGAGTGTTTTTTCTCCTAACACAATCTGCACGCAGCTATGGTAGACCAAGCAGCCCAGGAACGCGTCGCCGAGTTCATCGCCACACACGACCTCGAAGCCCCGCCCGAGTTCAGATTGCTCGATCTCACCTCCGAGGTCGGCGAGCTCGCGAAGGACGCGAACACGTCGACCGAGTACGGCTCGGAGCCCACAGACTTCGACCTCTCCTCGGACGAGATTGGCGACGTGCTGTTCGCGCTGCTCGCGCTTGCAGAGTCGGTCGACATCGACGCAGACGCGGCACTGGACGAAGCCCTCGCAAAGTACGAGGAGAGACTTGCAGCAGACGGTGTGGAGTCGCCTGGGTCGGAAACCGGCGAGGAGTGAGGGGGAGAAGTACAGGTACAGGTTCAGATCAGATTCAGGACCAGGTGCAGATTTGGCCGCCGATTCAGCACCGGTCACACACTCGCGGACCGAATACAGCCTATGGACCGCGCTCAGAGGTTGCCCTCACCTGGACTCGGCATCGTCTCTTCTTTCTGGCCCGCTGTTTCCGATTCACCAGAGGACTCCGAAGTCGGCTGGTCACGGTCGTGTTCGTTCCGACGGAGTGCAACGGCGAGGACGGCTGCGGAGAAGACGACCAAGACAACCGACAGCGTTCCGCCGCCGTTGACAACCACGAGTCCGAGTGCTGTGAGAAGGCCCACAGTGAAGAGCGCCCCATAGATGTTTAGTCGGGGAACGGCTGTGTTTGAATCTCCCATAACGCTCCGTTTGTTGGATATCTGTATAATTCTTGTTTGTCACACGCCAAATGCGCTGATTATTTCGACGATAGCTCGAGAAGCCAACGTCTGCAGAAGAAAAATGACCGATCCACAGGGAGTGATCGGGCTCTGCACCAAGACTACGGCGCGACGATCGCGTCCGTCTCGAGTACCGTCGCCGCTGCTGCCTGCACGTCGGCGAGTATCGGCTTCGGCGCGTAGACGCCGAGCCGCCAGGTTTCCCGGGCGCAGGCATCGAGGCCGGCGACGAGCGAAGAGCGCTCCTCGAGTCGCTGGAGGTCGCCGTCGACGACGATTTTGGCGCGCGATTCGGGAGAACTTGGTTCAGACGGGCTGTCGAGGATAACCGCGGACGGATCGACGCCTGCGAGTTCGGCAATCTCTCGCTCGAGGCTGCGCGTGCGGGCGTACTCGAGTCCGACGAACTCGTCCGTTACGTCGTCGCGGGGTGCCCAGATCGCGCGCTTGTAGAGCGTTCGCTCCCGGAGCCGGCGCTCCAGGTCGGCCGTCGGCTCGTGTTCGGCGAGCAACGAGAAGAGTTCCGAGTCGGTGAGGCGGGCGAATTTCTCGGGGGAGATGACCTCGTCGCGCAGCACGCGCTCGCTCGCTCGGTCGAGCATCGCGCCCGCGATTCGAGAGACGTGGTGGCCGTAGACGGTCGCGTTCATCAGTGTGCGAGCGATCAGCGCGCTTTCCGCGGTCGCGACGTTGCCCGCCTCGAGTGCGAGTTCGCCGTCGACGGTCCGGAGCGCATAGAGCAGCCGCGAGTGGTCGATCGTACCGTAGGGGACGCCGGTGTGGTGGGCGTCGCGAACGAGGTAGTCCATCCGATCGACGTCGAGTGAGCCGGAGACGAGTTCACCGAGCGGGCCGCGACCGTCGACCGTGGCGGCGACGGCTTCAGGGTCGAGCCCCTGCTCCTCGAGTACGTCGCCGACCTCGCTGTCGGTGAGCAGCCACTCGATCTCGTCGTGGTGGCGGCCGACGTGGCGTTCGATCGCGGCCTCGGTCTGGTGACCGAAGGGGCCGTGGCCGACGTCGTGGACGAGCGCAGCGGCACGGAGACGGTCCGCGAGCTGATCGTCGAGCTCGAGCTGGTCGACGGCGCGAGAGGCGAGGTGGTAGACGCCGAGACTGTGCTCGAAGCGAGTGTGGTTCGCGGAGGGGTAGACGAGCTGGACGGTGCTCAGTTGCCGAACGTAGCGCAGGCGCTGCATGGGCGCGGTGTCGAGCAGCGCCTCCCCGGTGGGACAGAGTTCGATATAGTCGTGAACGCTGTCCTTGATCGTCGTCGCTGTCGTGGTCATACCCCTACTCTGCAGCAGTGGTTCTTAGATACGGTGATCCCACGTTCGTGTGAGGTTTGTGAGAGTACGCCAGGAGAGGAACCACGCATGCGCCGTCAGGCCACAGAGGCCCTCACACCCTCACAGCACGTGCTCGTCGATCTGTCGATACGTCTCCTCGAGTGTCCCCGAGTTGTCGACGACGACGTGGTCGCGCTCGATTGAGTCGAACGTTTCGCGCAACTGGAGGTGTTGTTCGAACTGCGCATCGCTAATCGTGTCCGTGCGTTCCTCGATGCGTTCCTTGACGACATCGAGGTTGCAGTCGACGTAGACGAACTCGCAGTCGACGCCAGTTTCGTCGGCCATCGCCGTGGCCTGCTCACGGTGCGGCCGAGACTGGAACGTCGCATCGAGGACGACGTTCGAGCCGGACTCGAGTGCAGACTGGGCGCACTCGAGCAGGGCGTCGTACGTCGCGTCGGTCTCTTCAGGCGTATAGGACGGGTCGGGAAAGAGCTGCTTGCGTACCTGGTCGGTTCGGTAGCGTTCTGCGTCGATCTGTTCGGCAGTGTAGCCTGAGGCGGCCGATTTGCCGACGCCTGGCAAACCGCAGTAGACGATCAACGTTGCGCGAGACACGGTGGTTCATCCGTAAGAACACTACTAAACCGAACCGATTTGCCGGCAGCGAGATGGTCCGTCACACGTTGAGCCGGTACAGACCGCGTCACAATCGATCGAAACCGCTCAACCGACAAAAGTAGAAATGAGGTCCTGATTACCGGAGCAGCGAGTCTGCCATCCGATTCGGGAACCCGGTGATGAGCTCGCGAATACTCTGTTTCTCCTGGTCGGAGCGCAGTCGTGCACGCAGTCGCTGGCTGAAGAGTTCGACGATGAAGACGAGCACGAAGATGACGAACAGCGTCGCCATCATGTTCCCGAACATGAGTCGGCTCTCCTGGGTTGCGACGACCGCACCGAGCCCGCCAGCGCCGATGACACCGACGGTCACGGCGGACCGGACGTTGATCTCGAGGATGTAGAGCGTCCAGGCGATGAACGACGTTCGAACCTGGCTCAGCATCCCGAAGAACACGACCTGTGGTTTGCTTGCACCCGTCGTTCGCATCGCCTCGATCGGCCCCTGCTCGAGTTCCTCGAGTTCCTCGACGAACAGGCGACCGAGGTTCCCGATGGTGTTGAGCGCGATCGCGAGCGTCGCTGCGGCCGCACCGAGACCGACCAGGGCGACGAAGATGAGCGCCCAGACGATAGCCGGGATCGAGCGGATGAACGACATGATGGCGCGGAAGATCAGGTTGATCGGGAACGGCGTCACGCGTTCGGAGGCCAGCACGCTGAACAGCAGTGCCAGCGGGAAGCCAAGGATTGTTCCGACGACACCCATCGCGAGCGTCGTCCCGGCCTCTCCGAAGATGGTGAACATGCCGAGTTCTTCGAAGAAGAACGCGTAGTAGTCACCGAGATACGGTGGGAACTGGAAGATCAGTCGCCCGACCTCGGGGTCGTAGATGAGCTCGTTGCTCACGATGAACTCCCAGTAGGCGCCGACGTCGAGGAACGGAATGCCCGCATCGAGACCCGGAATCTCGTTGGTCGTAATAGGGAAGTAATCCCCCATTCGCTCGGCGAAGTGACTCCAGGTAAACCGCGTCCGGTCGCTGAAGAATTCGGTCGCGACGAGCCCCTGGATCGTGACGAACACGATCGACACCGTGAGTACGACCCATCCGATCGCTCGCTGCCGACGCGTTTTCCGGATGTTCTCGAACTGTTCGTTGACACCCGCACTCGCCGATTCGAGCGGTTTCGATTTGTCGACGCCACCGTCCGGGAGCGGTTCGGATTCAGTTTCAGACTGCGTTTCGGCTTCGGTCGCCGTCCCCGAACGGCGCGACTCCTGCGAATCGGTCACAGTGTCGCCTCCCTATCCAGGCTCGTCTGGTTATCTGCCGATCCCCTGTCTGATGAATTCTCCCCGTGTGAAACAAACATTCCTTCAGTGTCGATATCGCCGTATATTTCGTCAATCACGTCGAGAGTCAGATCTTCACGATAGCCGTCGAACACCTTCTGGCCATCGTGCAAGCCGATGAATCGCTGGCCGTACTTTCGAGCGATGTTGACCTGATGGAGACTGATAAACGTCGTCAGATTTCGTTCGTCTGCTGCGCGGTTCAGGTATCCCATAACGTCCTGTGCACTTCCCGGGTCGAGACTCGCAACCGGTTCGTCAGCCAGCAACACGTCAGGTTCCTGCGTGAGTGCACGTGCGATACCGACGCGCTGTTGCTGTCCACCACTCATTCGGCGAGACTTCTTTTCTGCTTCCTCGAGTAACCCAACCGTATCGAGTGCCTCGAGTGCCTGCTGTTTTTCCTCGTCATCTTGCAACTGGAAGATGCTCTCGAGGAATCCAGTCCGGTTGATACCGCCGGAGAGAGCGTTCGAGTAGGCAGACATATCGCCAATGATATTGTGTTGCTGGAAGATCATTGCGACTTCCGGCTGCGTACTCGTCATCGGTTCGCCGTCGATCAGCACCTGGCCGGCGGTTGGTTCCGTGAGTGCGGACATACACCGCAAGAGCGTGGATTTCCCCGATCCAGAGACCCCGAGGATGATAACGAACTCACCTGCCGGAACCTCGAACGAGATATTATCGAGTGCGACAGTATCGCCGTATGTCTTTCTGAGATTGTCGACGACAATTTTGCTCATCGGTTGGTTACCCTTGGTTTGAAGTTGCGTTGTTTGAGGCTTACTCTATGTCGTCGAAGGCGATATCGAGGTCCTCAGCGAAGTCACGAACTGGCTCGTAGTCCTCGTGATCGGCCGCAACGATGCCGCTGAACCACAGCGTGTGGTCGTCGAAGTCCTGCCAGTCTGCTTCCTGATCTTCGTCCAGATCGTAGTCGTCAGTGTCTAGCGTTCCCTCGTTGTACTCTTCGAGCATCTCGTCCGGCAGATCGAGACCAAGTTCGTCAGCCAGGTCGAAGGCGTCGTGCTGGAGTTCTTCGGCCTCAACGTTCTGCATGAACTCCTCGATGTCGGACCGGAGGTCGTCCTGCCAGCCAGCGTTGACGACGATTGGTGCTCGTGGAATCGCCGGCGACACGTCCAGCAGTCGCAGTTCAGGATCGCGCGTGCCGGCGATATCGACTTCCGGGGAAATCTCGTAGAGGTCCGGATACTCGTCCTCGATCTGTTCGACCGGAACGTGTGGAACGGACGCGAACTCACCGGCACCGGCTGCTGCGATGGTGTCGTCGTTGATGAGTTCCTCGACAGCGAGGTCGTGCGAGACGCCGCTGCGCCACTCGAAGTCCTCGGCACCGCCACCCTCGGCGACGTTTCCGATGTCGAGACCGGCTTCGTGAAGCATCCACAGCGGTGCCATACCGCCCGAAACCGAGCCGACGTCTGCCATCGCAACTGCCTCCCCCTCGAGGTCAGATACGTCGGTGATCCCGCTGTCTGCCGTCGTCACCAGCGTTCCGAAGTAGCGCTCGGCACCGAACGCTTCACGCATGCCGACGACGTCGATTTCTTCGGGACCAAGCTGTGGCACTGCACCCGGTGACGTGTCAGCAAGGGTCATGTCACCCTCTCCTGCACGTTCGAGTTCCACCATCGTTCCGGAGTAACTCTGCGTTGGCAGCCCCTCGATTTCGACATCGAACTCGTCTTCGATCAGCTCGAACAGCGGCTGATACTGCACTTCGATATCGATCGTATCCTCTGCCGGGTTCATCACCCACGTAATGGTTTCAGTGCTGTCACCACTGCCATTACCACCGTCTCCGTCGGTCTCCTCACTTCTCCCCAGACACCCCGCCAGCGCGAGTGTCCCGACTGCACCAGTTTTGGTTAGAAAACGACGCCGTGAGTTGGTTGACGTACCGCTATCTTGGGACATCTGCCAGTTGATAACTAGAGCACCATCAAATAATTTCTGATTATAGTATATGTCACATCACCCCTGAGAACGTCTGTCTCTATACCGCTCCGGAATACAACCAGGGAACCAATGGACCCGCTAATCCAGTGACTGCAGTCCGATATGTCAATAGCACTGCAACCAGATTATAGCCATTGGTTCCTTTCCTCGATCGTATCTGAGCGTCACACGGTGTCCAATCCGAGTTCGTGCGCTTGCTGTAGATACTGGTCCCGAGCAGCAACAGCATCACACTCGGTATCGAGGGACAGCGCGTCGACTCCGTGGTGGTCGTACTCGAGTACAACCGCTGCATCGTAAGACGCCGGGAAATGGACCGACAGTTCGTATCGACCGACAGCGGTATCGACGGCGTCGACCAGTTCTGCTTCCGCAGCAGTAAGCTCGAGCGCGAACGCGTCCTGAACGGCATCCTGGAGCCGCTTCTCCGCACGGGTGTAGCCCGGTAGCGTCCGTTTGACCGGTGCAGGAACGTCCGAGAGATAGGCCTCACTGGCATCGTGGAGCAGCCCCCAGCGCTGGGCCGACAGACTCCCACCGCGGGCTTCGACCTCGCGACTGACGTGGACCGCGTGGCGAGCGACGCTGTAGAACTGTTTTCCCTGGCCGGTGAAGCGACTGAGATTCGAAAGCGCGTGCGCGATATCCGCGAGGTCGATCGCGTCCGGATCAGGATCGAGCGGCGTGATCGTCCCGCCTGAACGCCTGTTGATCACGCGGTGTCCACCGTCGATTTCGGCCAGCACATCCTGCAGACGGCCGACGACGGTTTCGAACTCGGCTCGAGTTGGCCGCACGTCCGCGTTCTGGCCACCGTCGCTCTCGAGTCCGTCACGAGATGCGCCGTCGGACTCACGGACAGCAGCCTCGAGTCGAGCCAGGTCGGACTCGAGTGCGTCGAACGCGTCGCGGACCGCCTGGGGGCCGGTTTGCTGTTGCTGGCGCTCGTCGGAGCCAGCAACTGACTCGCCCGTGTTGTCGCTTCGATCACCAACACCCTCGTCGCTGGTCATATCCGAGTGAACCGAAGACCGGCGGTAAAGGCGTATCGACTCACGATATGGTGGCCGTCAGCACGACTGTGAAAGACACCAGTCGTCCGCGAGTTTAAGTACGATTCCGCATCACCCACCCTATGATCGACGACGCGATTCGCGTGCTCGCCGGCGACTGCACCGTCATCGCCGAAGGTACCGACCGCTCGGAGTATCGTGGCCGGGTGACGACGATCGTCAAGCCCGATAACACCGTTCTCGTCCACGATATCGACGGCTACCAGCCAGTCGCCTGGCTCACCCGGGCCGACAGCGTCTCCAGCGACCGCACGGACGACTTCACCCTCGTCGCGAAGAAAGACACCCAGACGCTTCGAATCGCAGCCCACGATCAGGACGGCTTCGCCAACTACCCGGCCTCTGCGGCCGGCACACCCGTCGGCACCTGTCCGGACGGCGACTGCACCGGCTCGCTCGTTCGCTCGAAGGGCGTCCGCTGTGTCGACTGCGGAACGCGCTACGGCGTGCCCGCTGATGCGACGATCAAGGACGATCAGTCCCACTGTGAGTGTGGGCTCCCGCGAATGCGCGTCGAGCGCGGCCTCGCGTTCGATGTCTGTCTCGACCGAAACTGCGAGTCGCTCGACGAGGCCGTCCGCGAGGCGTTCGACCGCGAGTGGGACTGCCCCGAATCGGGCTGTGACGGCGACCTCCGGATTCTCCGTCGTGGCGGCCTCATTGCTGGCTGCGAGCACTATCCGGAGTGTGACACCGGGTTTGCCATGCCCGGCGGCGTCGTCGACGGCGAGTGCGCCTGTGGTCTCCCGACGTTCGAAACGCGCGGCGGTTCACGGTGTCTCGACGCGACGTGTGAGCGTCACCAGCGCAGACAGGTGGGGGCGGCGAGTGGCCACTGAAGGCTACAGCAACCGGCCACCGCTACCGCTTCGGCACCAGCAACGCCACTCACACCACCAGCACATCCACACGCACTTAATGCCCGCTCGCAAAACACGAGTATGTCACTGGAGGGGCGATTCGACGACGACGCAGGCGTCGTCCGCGTCGGCCACGACGCACGCCAGCGCTACCACGACTCGCGCGGCTACGGCTACCCACTCGAGGGCAACGAAATCGCGCTCGCACCGGTCGAAGCCGCACACCTGCTCTATCGCGGCGACCTCGACGCGGTCGTCGAGCGGTCGACCGGCGACCGCCTCGACTTTCAGGCCTTCGTCAACCGCGAACCCGGTACCGATTTCGGTGTTCGATTCCTCGTCTACGCGGATCTGCGCGAACGTGGCTTCTACCTCTCGCCCGCACGGGAACCGTGGATCGACGAGTCACTTCTGGATGCAGAACACGAACGGATCGACTTCGCCGTCTTCCCCCGCGGCAAAGGCCCCGGCGACGGCGAAGTCGAGCACGCGCTTCGCGTCATCGGCGAGCGAACCGACATCCCTGCAAGCGAACTCGCCGACGGTGTCCTCGCCGTCGTCGACGAGGAGAGCGAGATTACGTACTTCGACGTGAACGCGAGAGATCCGAGCGGCGGGACGGACACCGACCTCCCAAGCGAGGTCAACGCAACCCTCCTCGAGGACCGGGTGGTCCTCTGGGAGCCGCCGATCGACCTCTACGAGGACGCCTTCTACGGCCAGCCACTCGAGGGCCGCGAGTACGAGCGGCCGACGCTACAGTGTTCGCTGCTCGAGGCGGCCTACCTCGCCGAGCGAGGTGTGATCGACCTCGCGTTCGAAACGGTAGTCGAGCGCGGTCGTGAGGTCGAAGGGGAACGGTTCGACCGACGACTGCGGGTGTACACGGAACTGCGTGAGCGTGAAATCGTCCCCAAGACGGGCTACAAGTTCGGATCGGACTTCCGGACGTACGCGAACGTCGAGTCCGTCTCCGAGTTGAGCCACTCCGAGTTGCTGGTGCGTGTCCATCCAGACAGCCACGTCTTCGAACCGCGAGACCTCGCACTCGACGTGCGGTTAGCCCACGGCGTCCGGAAGACGATGGTGTTCGCGCTCGTCGGTGAGTCGGACGGAGAAAGCGAGGGTGATATCGATGCTGATGCGACCGTCACTACCGACGCCAGCGAGCAGATCGAGTGGTGGTCACTCGAGCGACTCACTCCCTGAAATCATCATCACGGTGACTTTTCTGCCCAGTTACGTCAGTCCTCTCTCAAACGGAACCATGAAAGTCCCGCCATACGATAGGTTCAGCCATGCAACTCGAGGTGATCGGGATCGGTGGCGCGGGCTGTCGGATCGCCGACGCGATCCACACCACGGAGCCGTCTGAACAGCCGTTTCTCTGCGATACGTTCGCGTTCGATACAGACACGCTCAGTCTGGAGGCACTCGAGTCGATCCCGGACGAGCACCGCCATCGGTACGGTGCGGAGATCGAGAACGGACTCAACGGAAATCTCCAGCGCGGCGAAACCATCGGTGAGGAGCACGTCGACGAGCTGAGCCGGCAACTCGACGAGGCGACGCCGTCGGCCGCGGACGCCTTCCTCGTCGCCGTCGGTCTCGGGGGTGCAACCGGCGGTGGCACCGCGCCCGCGCTCGTCGCGAACCTCCAGACGCTGTACGACGCGCCGGTGTACGTCCTGGCGACGCTGCCGGCGGACCGCGAGCGGCTGCCGGACGGCGATCCGTCGGTTCCGAGTGACGATACACGCGCGTCCGGTGCAGACGCCGACGGCGCGACGCGGCCGATGGCTGCACAGAACGCAGTGCGAACGCTCTCGCGACTGGACGGCCTCGCGAACGCAATCTTCTGTTTCGACACCGAACCGTGGCTTCGAACTGGAGAGGAACTGGTCGACGGCCGCGACCGACTCAACCGTGAAATCGCCACGCGCATCGAGGCGTTCTTCGGCTCGACAGCACAAACCACCGACGGCGCACCGAAGGCTGAAAGCGTCGTCGACGCGAACGACGTCTCGCGCATTCTCGGCAACGAAACCGCGCTCGTCTCGCTGGGCTACGGCGCACAGCAGGTCGACGCCAGCGACTCGGGACCGCTGCTCGGAATCGACCTCGGAATTGGCCCCTTCAGTTCAAGCGCGGAGGTCGAAACCAGCGCCGCCGTCAGCGCCGTCGAGACGGCCGTCGGGAAGGCGATTCGAGGAAAGCTGACACTCGAGTGCGACCGACCGAACGCCGAGCGGGCGCTGCTGATCGTCGGCGGCCCGCCGGCGTGGCTCAATCAGACGGCAGTCGCCGACGGCCGACGGGCACTCGAGTCGGCGACGGAATCGACGGAGACGCTGGGTGGGGATTCGCCGCGACCGGGAAGCGACGAAGTGTTCGCGCTTGCGGTGTTTGCGGGAATCGAACCGGTGGAGCGCCTCGAAGCGTTGCGAGCGGCAGGCGAGACACGCTGAGCGGCCGGGGAAGGGGCGTACCAACGGAACGGCCAAAAGGAGCGCAAACAGCGAGTGAGTGAGGCCAGGGCCACAGCCGCGACAACTGTCAGATGGCGGTCGGCTGAGGCTGTATGAATATTTTGGCCGCTCATGTGTCATCTGTCCATACGTTTATAATAGCCCACTCAATATGTCACGTCGAACGGAACGTTTGGATGGGGTCAGGATCGGCAACCGAGACGGGCGGGGTAGCGAATCGCGAGTCAGAACCATCAGCCGGCAGGGTTGGGGACGTGGGCGAGAGTAGGGATGGTGACAAGGGTGAGGATGGAGACCCAGGGCCGGCCGAACGGCCGGACTGGGGGCAGTTTCTTCTGGTCTCTCTCGCCGTGCTAGCACTTACACTCGCCGCACTCACCGTCCCCGCACTCGGTGGCGTCGCGGGGACGCCGGGCGATGGGAGCGGCGATCTGTTCCCCGATGAAGTGGCAGAACTCGAAGACGGGGACGGAGAGCCGGACTCGGAAGAAGATTCGAATGGGGATGCAGAGACAGAGACGGCTACTGAAGAGCGAGAGGAACAAGATCAAGACCAGGAGCAGGGGCAGGAGTCGGAACACGGGCAGGAGGGACAGGAACAGGAGTCGGAACACGGGCAGGAGCAAGACGATGCGCCCGACGCCGAGAGCGACCCTGAGAGCGGAGAGATCGACGAGGACAACGATAGAGACGGCGAGCAGAACGACGATGCGCCCGACGAGATCGAAGATCACGAACAGGTCGACCCTGACGAAGAGTCGACTGACGAGTCTGGTGCGAACGAGCCAGAACACGGTGACGAGGAGCCGGATTCAGAAATCGACGCTGACGATGCGATCGCCGAAGAGTCGGATGCGGACAGCGAAATCGAGGGAGGCGATACCGAGGCCGAACAGGTCGAGGAGGGCGAAGAGGGCGAAGAGGGCGAAGAGGGCGAAGAGGGCGAGCAAGACGAGCAAGACGAGTCAGACGAAGAAACGGACGAGCACACCGAAACCGACAGCGGCTACGACATCGCGTTCAACGAGTCGCCGACGCCCGGCAGCGTTGTCGAGGTAACCGTCACCGAAAACGGTGAGACGCGCGAGAACGCGGGCGTCACCTTCAACGGGGTGCCGGTCGGCGAAACAGACGCCGACGGAACGGTAACTGGAACGGTCCCATTTACGGACACGCTGACGGTCACAATCGATCCGGCGGACGCAGCCGCTGAATCGACGACCGAGCCGTCGATCCGTGGCCCAGTCGGCGGCCCAGTCGGGGCACCGGTCCACTTCTACGGCGGGAGTGGAGCAGTTCCGGCGTCCGATCACGACGAGACAGGTTCTGCCAGCGATGACGACAACGACGGTGAGGGAGACAGCGAAACCGCCGAGCGAGAGCCGGAAACCGAACGGACCGTCGAGATGGACGCCGAAACCGAACTCACGCTCGACCGTGAAACGCCGATGGACCCCGAGGACGCCGTGCTTGCCGGGACGAACGCCACGGTGACGGCGACTGTTGCGGAGAATCCGATTCCGGACGGTACGGTGCTCATCGACGGCGAGGAAGTCGCGACGACAGATGCGACCGGAACTGCACAGCTCACCGTTCCCGAGACGACCGGAGAGATGGCGATCGCCGTCGAGCGTGACGAGATTCGTGCCGAACGAGAGTTTGCGGTCTACGGTCTCGCCGTTGACGTGACAGAGCGGATCCCGCTACCCGGCCGAACCGTGACCGCCGACGTCTCCTACACGGGGCCACCGGTAGAAGACGCTACCAACGACGATTCAGCGGCGAACGAGAGCACGAGTGAAACACCCGACGCAACCGCTAACGCGACGGTGTTCCTCGATGGAACCGCCGTCAGCGAGACCGGAGCGGACGGAACTAGCTCGGTCAGACTACCCCTCGCGAACGAGGCCACGCTCGGCGCAGCGGTCGGCGAATCCACGGCAGAAACGACCGTCAGCGGACTCTATCGAAACGCCGCGCTCGTCGCACTCGGTGTGCTCACCCTCGTGACCGCACTCGGCTGGCTCCTCGTTCGCCGGTTCGGACTCTCGAGAAAGAGCGTTCGATCGATCCCGTCGCTCATCCGGCGTGCGGTCCGCCGTGCGGGCACGCTGGCACAGTTGATCGGTCGAAAGGGAGTCGAAGCGGTTGTCCGACTCGCGCGCAGCCTCGAGCGGGCGGGTACCTGGCTCGCCGAGCGCGGTCGGGAGGCGATAGCGGCAACGCGACGCGCGGGGCGCTGGCTGCTCGCACTGCCCGGCGAACTCGCAAAGCGAGGGTTCGCCGCACTGGCGGCGATACACCCCACACGGCTCGTCAGCACTCTCCTCGCATTGCTGCGGTCGTTCGGAAAGTCGTCCCGTGAACGGGTATCGTCGATGACCGGATCGGCACAGACGGATACCGCAGCGGCCGGCTCAACGAGTGACCCCGATCAGTCCGTTCGCACACTGCGAACACTCTGGCACGAGTTCATCCGCGCGGTTCGTCCGCCACGGATTCGAACGAAGACGCCCGGCGAAATTGGGCGCTACGCGGTCGACAAAGGGTTCCCAGAGCCACCGGTTCGAACTGTCGTCGACGCGTTCCGGGATGCAGAGTATGGCGAATCCTCGCCAACGGAGACGCGACTCGAGTCGGTCGAGCGTGCGGTCGGGTCGGTGACCGAGCCGGAGTCGGAAGCGAGAGTGGATGGACAGTCAGCAGACAACACCGAAGTCTCGGACGCAGACCGTGTGAAATCCCGCGACGACACAGCAGTTGACGAGGATCTACTCCCTGGAAACCAGGGAGACTCCACAACGGAGAACGAGACGAACCAGTCCGACGGGCCATCGCCGGCGAACAACCCCACGTCAGCGGACGAATCAGCTAACGGACACGGAGGGCCACAATGAGTAACCGATCGATCTGGAACGTTCTTCTCGGACTGTTCGCGGCCTGTACACTCGCATTTGGGGCCGTACTTGCGATTACGCCGGAGTCGCTTCCGACGCCGGTACTCGAGCAACTCACCGACATCGAGCAGGCGAGCGACCCGCAAGACGTGATTATGGCCATCAGCGGAGTCGTCGGACTGTTCGCACTGTGGCGAACGTACTTCTCGGGCGCGACGGGCGCGGATTCGGTGGACGGTTCCAGGCCACCACAGAGGGACGAACGAAGCACACGTCCCGCGGAGACAGGACCCGCTCACACACGGAGCCACTCGTCCCAGAATCGCCAGCCTGACCCCGAACCGCGAACCAGACACATTGTTGGCGGTGAGACGACGGCACGTGTCGAGCAGACGCTTCACGCACTCAGACGCGGCCACAAGCGACCAGAGCAGACGGACGCAATCGTCGACGACCTCCGCCAGTCCGTGCGGACGATCGAAGCGGCACAGGGCTGCGCCGAACACGCCGACGAGCGAATTCGACGCGGCGAGTGGACCGACGATCAGATCGCGGCGACGTTCCTTGGTGACGCCACTGCGGGTCGACTCTCGATCTGGCACCGACTGCGTCGATGGCTGTTCCCCGGCCGAACGTTCGAACGGCGACTCGAACGAACCGTCGACGAAATCGAACGATACGCACTCGAGTTCGATCCGGCCGAGATGTCGCCTGCGGATAGCGAGGGCGGTGAGGAGGAGTCAGGGGCGAAAGACGATTCGGACGGGACAGACGTGATGGGTGAAACGGATGAAACGGATGAAACGGATGAAACGGACGTAACAGACGAAACAGACGATTCGGACAGCACAGGCAGCACAGACGACGGCGATGGGACCGAGGACGCGGCCGGAGATGGGAACGAGAACGGAAACGGTGACAACGCGGGCAGCAACAACGAGTCCGAATCTGCCGCAGAACGGACGGAGGTGACCCATGCATAGAGTCCCGCGCTGGCACTCCGGCGTCGTCGCTGCCATCGCACTCGTCGCCACCGGCGTGCTGTTTGGCTCGGCTGCGCTCTTGCTCGCTGCAGTGGTTCCCGTGAGCTACCTCGGCTACGCTGCGCTTTCGTCTGTTCCCGACCCGGACGCTGTGCTCACCATCCAGCGTGACTGTACACCCCGAACACCGCTCCCCGGCGAGCGCGTCGAGGTGACACTCACCGTCCGAAACGAGGGTGAGCGAACGCTCCCCGACGTCCGACTCGTCGACGGAGTGCCGCCGGAGCTCGACGTCGTCGACAGCAGTGCGCAGACCGCGACGACGCTCCGTCCCGGAGAGGACACCGAACTCACCTACACACTTCGTCCGCGTCGCGGCAGCTACACCTTCGAGGGCTGCTGGGTCCGCCTCCGAAGCCTGAGCGCGACTGCTGTCGCGACCGGTTCCGTGGACGCCACTGGTGAGGCGGTACTCGAGTGCTCGGTGCCGCTCGATGGGGTGCCGATCCACCGCGAGACGATTCCGTTCGTCGGTGCGGTGGCGAGCGACAGCGGTGGCGCGGGCTACGAGTTCCACTCGACGCGAGAGTACCAGCAGGGAGACCCGCTGAGTCGGATCGACTGGCGGCGGTACGCCCGGACGGGTGAGTTGGGGACGGTTCGCTACCGCGAGCAGGAGTCAGCGAAGATCGTGCTCGTGCTCGACGGACGGCCGGAGTCGGCCGTCGCAGCAGCCGAGGGACATCCCGACGGAGTCACGCTCTCGGCGTACGCGGGAGTCGTTTCGACGGCAGCGCTGACCGAGGAAAACCACAGCGTCGGTGTCGTCGGACTCGGCGTTCGGGCGGAGACACCAGGGGTCTACACCGGTCCGCCGGCGTACGTCGAGCCCGGAACGGGGGCCGATGTCGGCGGCCGAATCGCCCGGGTCTGTGATACTGTCGCCGCGCAGGGAGCCGGTGGTAGAGTTTCGGCGAGAGAGTCAGAGGCAGGTGGTACTGGTACTGACCCCGAGGCAGGGACAGGCCCACAGGCACAGGGGCGGGGACAGCGACAGGCTCGAGCCGACGGGTATGGAGCCGCCGCGAGGAGCGCGACGGTGGGTGGGACGGCCGCACCAGGCGGACCGACATCCACGAGCGGCCGGTCGCCGACACAGGTCGCCGATCATCTCGCGACACTGCTCCCGTCCGACGCCCAGCTCGTGGTCTGTACGCCGGCCGTCGACGACGAAATCGTCGACCTCGCGGCGGCGCTTCGGCGGCGCGGCTACCGGCTTTCGGTCGTCTCACCGGATGTAACAACTCGGGACGAGATCGGCGCGCGGCTGGCGGCCGTCCGTCGAAATGCGCGCCTCGAACACCTTCGACGAACCGACATCCCCGTCGCAGATTGGGATCCGGAGCAACCACTCACAGCGGCGCTCGGCCGCGCGTTCGACGAGGTGATCCGCTGATGGCGACCGACCGAGCACCCGAGCACAAGCACAAACACGAACGACGTGGACGGCAGTCGCCAGAGACCAGCACCGAGATGCGCAGTACAGGGCCGGTCGGCTCCAGCCGAGAGAGCGAAACAGTCAGTGCACCAACAACGTCAGCAGTCGCAATGGCTGCGGTCCTCACCGGTTCGCTCGTCCTCGCAGTCGATCTCGGCCTCGTCCGTCCGACACTTCTCGCGATCGTCAGCGGTGCGATTCTGACGGCGACCGTGACGGCAACGAAGCGTCGAACGCCGGGCGGGCGCGCCGTCGGGAGCATCCTCGCCGTGTTCGCCGCGCTCGGACTCGCAGGCGCACTCGGGCTCACCCTCGCGACGAGCGGCGATCCAATGGCACTCGAGACGCGCTATCACGCCGGCGTCGTTCTCGCGATTGCGGCGGCCGCCTTCGGTGCTACGGCCACAGTGACGGGTGCGGTCGGCAACAGGGCAGTCCGCTCGGCGCTGCCAGTCGTCCTGGTCACGCCGTTCCCTATCGCACTCGTCGCAGCCGCGTACTTCGACCCGCTGCGAGAGGTCCTTCCCGGCGTTCCCGAAGTGGGAGAGGGGTGGTCGAGCACGGAACTGCTTGACTCGCTCCTCTGGCCCGACGAACTGGCCGCGGGCGTGTTGAGTTTCGCTGCGTTGCTCATCGGGTTGTTGTGGCTGACGACGGTCATCGTGCCGCGGCTGCCGATCGTCGAATTGCTGCCACGAGATCGACGGGCGGCCGCGGAACAGCAGATCGACCGACTCACGTCGTGGACCGGCACGATCGGATTCCTGCTGTTCATGGGAACCGTCATCGCGAGCGGAGTCGCACTCCACGCACGGGAGGAGGAAGCGACGTACGCCGTCGAGGCGTACGACTACCTCGAGGCGACGGTGATTCCGGTCGCCATGCATCCTGTTGCTCGGTTCGTCGTCCTCGGTGGAATCGCGGCGCTCTGTGCGGCCGCACTCCTCTCCCGGTTGCCCGACCTCCACCGGCTCCGTCGCAGCCGCATGCTCCGACTGGTCCCGGTGTTCACCGGTGGTGTACTGGTCGCAGCGCTCGTCGCAGTCAGCTATCCCTCGGCGTTCGACCGCTGGATTCGACCGGAACTCGAGTCCATGGCTGCGGCGGGCGACGGGGTTCCGCTGCCGGGTGGAGTTGGAACGATCCCACCAGATGAACTGCTCAGCGTCGGCTCGCCGCCGGAGGGGATCGCGATTGCCGCCGTCGCGATGATCGGCGTCATCGGCACGATCAGCGCGCTGGTGTGTTGCATCTGGCTGCTCGGCTCCCTGCAGTTGCTCTCGGACCGCGGTGCGCCCGGCACGCTCGCGGCCAGCGCGCTCGTCGCGGGTGCGATTATCGCAGCGATCACCGGTGCCTCGACGCTCGTAGTCGGGGCTGTCGTCGTGTGTGCAATCGTCGCCTGGGACGCCAGTCTCTACGGCGTCTCGGTGACCGAGGAACTCGGCCGCGGCGTCGACGCCCGTCGACCCGCGTTGACGCACGCGATTGGTTCAGCGCTGGTCGGCGCAGTTGGAATTGCAATCGCGCTTGGCCTCGTCGAGCTCGGAGGGCGGCTCACGGTCAGAAGCGGCGTGACGGTCGTCATCGCACTTATTGTGGCGCTGCTCGCGATGTTCATCGTGCTCAAGCGCCGCGCAGTGGCATCGGCTTCGAATTCGAGCGCGAGCGAGATTTCCCGGCTTCCCGTCGCGGCCGGGACGATGCCTGGCGTCAACCACGAGGAAGTCCGGGCACTCCGGTCGGCTGGCTTCGAAACGATTGGAGACGTCCAGACTGCAACGCGGGCCGAACTCGCCGATGTCGACGGACTGGACGGCGAGACGGTGGAAGCGCTGACGGGGACGATGAGCACTGCTGGCACCACCAGCGGTAACAACGACAGCAACGACCAGCACAAGAGACGAACACAGTAGCGCCGACGAAACGCCACGCCGACTACGGCTCGACCGCCGGCACCTCGACTCGGTCGAGCACGTTCTTGACCACCGCCGCACCGTCAACTCCCTCGATCTGTGCATCCGTCGTCAGCACGAGCCGGTGTTGCATCACCGGCTCCGCGATCCGCTTGACGTCGTCCGGCGCGACGTACTCGCGGCCCGAAATCGCCGCTCGCGCACGCGCCGCCTCGAAGTACCGCTGAATTCCACGGGGCGAAATGCCGATCTTCACCCGGTCGTCCCGTCTCGTTTCTCGCGCCAGATCAACGAGATAGCCACGCACCGCCTCTCCCATCGAAATTCGTTCTGGAACCTGCTGTAAGCGCTTGACACCGGCTGTATCGAGCGCCGGCTCGATCGTCGGCATCTTCGTCTCGCGAGCGCTCCGGCGCTCGATCAACTCGAGTTCCCCCTCCCGATCCGGGTAGCCGATCGAGGTCTTGATCATAAAGCGGTCGCGCTGGGCCTCCGGCAGTTCGAAGGTCCCCTCCTGTTCGACCGGGTTTTGCGTGGCGATGACGAGAAACGGGTCCGGAAGGTCGCGGGTTTCGCCGTCGACGGTGACCTGGCCCTCGTCCATCGCCTCAAGCAGCGCAGCCTGCGTTTTTGGCGGCGCGCGGTTGATCTCGTCCGCGAGAACGACGTTCGCGAACACCGGCCCCTTCGTGAACTCGAACTCGCCGCGCTGTTCGTTGAAGACGTGCGAGCCCGTGATGTCGTTCGGCAGCAGGTCAGGGGTGAACTGAATGCGGGAGAACTCGAGTCCGAGCGCTTGCGCGAACGCGAGCGCGGTCAGCGTCTTCCCGGTGCCGGGGACGTCCTCCAGGAGGACGTGGCCGCGTGCGAGGGCCGCTGTGAGCACTTGCTCGAGGAACTCGCGGTCGGTGATGACTGCATCGCCGATGCGGGAGATGACTTCGGTACAGGTTTCGCTCGTCGAGACGGCTGAGACGTCGTCTGCCATCGGTTGGCGTTGTCGACGCGGTCACATGAAGATACTGGCAGCCGAACAGACGCCAGTCGGCAGACAGGGTGGAGCAGAAGCGAAGGCTTTTGCGCGCCGGCGCGCCAAAACGGTGATAATGACCGGAGACGACCCACGCGAGGAGCGGGGACCGGAGTTCGAGTTCGAGTTCGATTCCGATTCCGATTCCGATCTCGAGGACGAAGGCGAAGGCAAAGACAAACGCGCAGGCCTTCGAACCGATGGCGGCGCAGCGGGTGCCGATGATGTCGCGCTCGACCCCTGGGGCTCCTCGACCGTCTCCGACTACCGTAAACTGTTCGAGGAGTTCGGCATCGAGGAGTTCGACGACGTGCTACCGGAGGTTCCTCACCCCCACTACCTGATGCGCCGGGGCGTCATCTTCGGCCAACGCGACTACCGACCCGTCGTCGAGGCGCTCCAAAACGACGAGCCCGCGGCCGTCCTCTCCGGGTTCATGCCGACCGGCGACCCGCACATCGGCCACAAACTCGTCTTCGACGAGATCATCTGGCACCAGCAACAGGGCGCAGACGCCTACGCCCTGATCGCCGACCTGGAGGCGAACTCGGCCCGGGGCATGTCCTGGGAGGAGATCGACGAACACGCCCGCAGCTACCTGCTCTCCCTGCTCGCACTCGGCTTCGACCCCGAGGAAGGCGACCTCTACCGCCAGTCGACCAACCGCGAGGTACAGGACCTCGCGTTCGACCTCGGCGCAGAGGCCAACTTCTCCGAATTCCAGGCGATCTACGGCTTCGACGGCGAAACCGACGTCTCGCACATGCAGTCGGTCGTCACCCAGATGGCGGACATCCTCTACCCGCAACTCGAGGAGCCAAAGCCAACCGTGATCCCCGTCGGCCCCGACCAGGACCCCCACGTCCGGCTGGCACGGGACCTCGCCGAACGGATGCGCTTTTTCAAGGTCTCGACGGCCTACGCCAGCTTCGAACTCGACGACGGAGAGCGCGACCTCGTCGCCCGGTTCCACGAGGAACTCGATCCCGCCGACTTCGACGACGACCAGCTCCGGTGTGTCCACGTCGCCCAGACGCTGGAGGCGACACCGCTCTCCGAACTCGAGGTCGATGCGAGCACGCTCGACGGGGTCCTGACGAAGCTCAACGAAGCAGGAATGGAGCCACTTCGCCCACGAATCCGCTTCTCCGACCGGCGAGCGACCGAAGACGCCTTCGACGCCCTCATCGACGCTATCGACGGCGAGAAGCGCGTCTACGAAAACCACATCGACGCTTTCGAAATCGACCGCGCCGACGCGGCGGAACTCGCACGAGAGATCGAAGTCGACAACGGCGGCTACGGCTTCCAGCCGCCGTCGTCGATCTACCACCGCTTCATGACCGGCCTGACAGGCGGCAAGATGTCCTCCTCGGTGCCGGCCTCACACATCTCACTGCTCGACGACCCCGAAGACGGCTACAACAAGGTCAAGTCGGCGACGACGGGCGGGCGCGAAACCGCCGAAGAACAGCGCGAGAAGGGCGGCAAAGCCGACGAGTGTCCGGTCTACGAGCTGTACGCCTATCTGCTCGCCAGCGACGTTCACGAGAACGAGGATCGTTCTCGTGCAGCCCATCAGAACCCGAAGGATTCTGAGGACGACGACGAGTTCGCAAAGCGCGTCTACGACGAGTGCGTCGGCGGCGAGCGCCTCTGTGGCGACTGCAAGGAGCAGGCCGCCCAGCTCATGAAGGAGTTCCTCGCGGAGCACCAAGAGAAACGCGCCGAAGTCGAGGAGCTACTCGAAAAGGCGGACATCGAACTCGAGTCGCCGCGGCGTCGATAGCGGACGACGATCTCGTCGCACTCGAGAAGGCGACGCTGTCCAGTTGGCTGGCATCTGTTTTCTCGACAGCAGCATTATATTTTGGCGTCTGACGAAGTTATATAGGTGCGTTCGTGAAAGCACCCCTAACTGATGCCCGCCTCTCGCCCTCCCGGCTCGTCCGATTCGACCGACGCCGCGGACGATCTCTTGCGCTGTGCGGACGTCCTCGGTACCTTTGGCGTGACGGCAACTGATCTCCAGCCACCACAGCCTCACGAGAGCAGCGGAGCCGACGACCTCGCGAGCGCACTGGCCGCCGAACTCGAGTCCGGTCGGAATCGAACCGCCGTGCTCCGCCAGCTCATCACCGAGAGCGAGCGCGGGCTCACCTGTTCGGCGCGCTACGCACAGGAGGCTCTGGAGCGCGAACTCGTCGCCGTCTTCGACGCCATCGGCTGGTCGTTCCAGTGCGAGCAACTCACCGCGGCACTGCGGTCGGCCGACCGGTTCCACCTGCAGGCGACCGACTACCGGGGCCGGCAACGCGAGACGACAGTTGAGTATCCCAGCACGCCGCTTGGCACCGACAACCTGCCGGCCATCCTGCAGGCGATCAACGCCTCGATTCTGGCGGGCACCGACGCACAGTTCGTCCTCCTTTCGACGGGCGTCGATCGCTGGCGCGCCGCACTCGTCGAGGTGGGTGCACTCGAGTCCCTGCGCGATCGGTACGGCGAGCGGATCGACGTGGGCGTGGATGGCGAGTCGCTGCTCCCCGAGCACGGGGTGGCGGCGTACGTGCCCGGCGAGTTGGGTGGGGACTCGAGTACCGTTTCCGATGGCGAGAAGCCATGGCCCGACTGGGCGGAGGGCCGCGAACGGCAACGGGGGCGGAAGCGGAGACAGGAGCAGGGTTGTGGGCAGGGACAGGGGCAGGGAAGCGGACAACAGCGTGACCGAGACGGCGACCGAAGTCGGGACGAAGACAGTGTCCAACCAACGCTAGACGAGTTTGGGTCGCTGATCGAGGAGGCGGAGGAGGACAACAAGGGAGAGGGTGAAGATGTGGATTCATCGACGAAGTCGCCACCCACTCCGTCCGCTGATGAGTCGTCAGCGGAAACAACTGGGACAACAGAAGGTGGCGAGTTCGAACTCCGCGGCTCGCCGAGTGTGTCGCGGGTGAGCGACGGGAGCGACGGGAGGGACGAGAGTGACGGAAGTGGCGGAAGTGGCGGGAGTACCGAAAGTAACGGGAGTGACAAGGAGGGCAACGCACGACATCCCGAAGCCGAAACGAGCGTTGGAACTGCACTCGAGGGATTCGATCGCCCGTCAAATGAAGCAGATCAGGAGACGACGGACACCGACGACTTCGGCTCGCTCTCGGGCACCAGCACCACGGCACGCGTCTCGAACGACTCCTTCGGCAGCGACGTCGAGTGGGAGACCGAAGACGACCGGTATCGTGCACTGGGTGCCGCCCTCGGTGCAGGTGGGGCTGTGTCGGTTCGGGGGCTACTCGAGGACGACGAGTTCCTCCCCGAGTTGCCGGCAGCCGAAAAGGCGGAGACGCGCATCGAGTTCGCGGACGCGTTCGACCCGGCGGCGGTGACGCGGGCGAAGGCGGCGGCCGAGCAGTCGGGGTTCGTCTGGGTCGAGTCGGGGTCGCTGGAGACGACGCGGGTGTCGAACTCGTAGACGGCGGAGAGTCCGGTCAGCAGAGAAATCGAAGGGACGAGAAACTACTTCGGGTCATCGCGTGCGATCACTGTCACCGTCCCGCAACGCTTTTGCACCATGCATCGTATCGAACGCGTATGGCACCCGAATCCACCGCCCGTGCCAGCGTCGTGCGAAAGCCACAGCTCTCGTGTGCGGGATTCGGGTTCGTTTTTGCGGGCTGAGTACGGGTCGGCGGACCCGCGGGGACCCACATCGGGTTGACGCGGCGAAACCGGCCGCAGGGGCGCTCCGCTGGTGCCGAGCAGGCAGTCACCAGCACCTCGGCTTCGAACCGCGCCGCTGCAGCATCGGTCCGAGTCGGAACCGCTAACTGACCACCACGCAGCCATCTATACAAGCGAATGCAACTACCAGCAGCACAGGTCGCGGTCTTGGAGGCCGCGAGCGCGGACGAAGCAACGTCCGTCGACGCCCTCGCCGAGGCGACCGACCTGCCCCCGGAGACCGTCACCGGCGCGGTCTTCGAACTCGAGGACGAGGGGCTCGTCACCGTCTCGGAACGCGTCGACGAAACGATCACACTCACCGACGAAGGACGCGAGTACGCCAAGAACAAACTGCCCGAGATCAGCCTCTACGAGGCCGCACTCGAAGCCGGTGCCGACGACGCCCTCGTCTCGATGGGACAGGTCATCGGCACGTCCGGACTCGAGGGCAACGCCGTCGACATCGCGCTCTCGAACTACGCGCGAAAGGGGTACGGCCAGATCGACAGCGGTGAGATCACGGCGAACCCGGACGCCGATCCGGCGAGCGACGAGGAGGCAAGTGCACTCGAGTCCCTCGCTGCAGGCGACGGCCTCGACGACGTCGGGGTTCGCGACCAACTCGAGCGGCGCGGCCTGCTCGAAATCAGCGAGACGACGATCCGCGAGGCCACAGTGACCGACGACGGCGTGACGGAACTGATGGCGGGACTCGAGACGGCCGAAACGGTCGGCCAGGTCACGCCCGATCTCCTGACCGGCGGCGAGTGGGAAGACGTCGAATTCGCCGAGTACAACGTCGAAGCGGACGCAGAGCAGTTCGAAGGCGGCCGCGTGCACATCCTGCGCCAGACGGCCGACCGCGTGAAGGACGTCCTCGTCGGCATGGGCTTTCAGGAGATGGAGGGTCCGCACGTCGACGCGGACTTCTGGATCAACGACTGTCTGTTCATGCCCCAGGACCACCCAGCGCGCACGCACTGGGACCGGTTCGCCCTGGAGCAGCCGACGCACATCGACGACCTCCCCGAAGATCTCGTCGTGGACGTCGAGCGCGCACACAGGGAAGGCGTCGGCCCGGACGGCGAGGGCTATCACTCGCCGTGGGACGAGGACTTCGCCCGCGCACTTGCGCTTCGCGGCCACACGACCTCGCTGTCGACCCGCTATCTCTCCGGTGAGGAAATCGGCGAGATCGAACCACCCGCGCGCTTCTTCAGCGTCGAGAAGGTCTACCGCAACGACACCCTCGATCCAACGCACCTGCTGGAGTTCTTCCAGATCGAGGGCTGGGTAATGGCCGAGGACCTCTCGGTCCGTGACCTGATGGGGACCTTCGAGGAGTTCTACGCCCAGTTCGGTATCGAAGACATCCAGTTCAAGCCCCACTACAACCCCTATACCGAGCCCAGCTTCGAGCTGTTCGGAACCCACCCGACGACGGGCGAATTGGTGGAGATCGGCAACTCGGGCATCTTCCGCGAGGAGATGCTCGAACCGCTCGGCGTCGAGTGTGACGTGATGGCCTGGGGGCTCGCCTTAGAGCGACTGCTCATGCTGATGTACGGCTTCGAGGACATCCGAGACATCCACGGCACGCTGTGTGACCTGGAACTGCTGCGCGAGACGGAGGTGACCTACTGATGCCAACGGTCGATATCGACCCCGACGAACTGCGCGACCTGACCGGCCACGACGACGTGGGCGACGAGGAACTCAAAGACGACCTGTTCGGTCTCGGACTCGAGTTCGAGGGCCGAACCGAGGACGGCGCGTTCGAACTCGAGTTCGCGCCAGATCGCCTCGACCGTCTCTCGGTTGAGGGCGTAGCGCGTTCGCTTCGCTACCAGTACGGCGACGCCCGCGGCGTGCACGTTCCGTCGACGAACTCGGCGGAATGGACCATCACAGTCGACGACTCAGTGCCAGACGAGCGCCCGTACGTAACGGGCGCGGTGATCCGTGACGTGAGTCTGGACGAGGATGGCCTGGACTCGCTCATCCAGTTGCAGGAGAAACTGCACGCGACGATGGGGCGAAAGCGCGCGAAGGGGGCGATTGGGATTCACGACCTGACCATGCTAAAAGGGGCGTCGGCTACCGACACCGATACCCCAACCATCGAGTACGTCGGCGTCGAACCCGACGAGGACCGCTTCGTCCCGCTCGATTCGGACGCCGAGCTGACGCCCGCCGAGGTCCTGGAAGAGCACGACACGGGCCGCACCTACGCGGATCTCGTCAGCGAGTACGAACGCTACCCAGCGATTTACGACGACATCGGCCTGTTCTCGTTCCCGCCCGTCATCAACGGCCGCCGGACCGAAGTGTCGACGGAGTCCCGAGACCTGTTCGTCGAGATGACCGGCACCGACCAGTGGACGATCGACAAGATGCTGAACATCGTCTGCTACGCGCTCGCGGCCCGCGGAGCGACGATCGAGGATGTGACGGTCCAGTATCCTGATCATGAACTCGTTCGTCCGGATCTCTCGACGAAAACGAAATCCGTCCCGCACAAGCGCATCGAGACGATTCTGGGACTCAACCTCGATCCGGACGAAGTGGTCGACCTGGCAGAACGATCCGGACTCGAAGCCACAAAAGAAGACAGCGAAGACGCCGGCAAACTCGTCTACGAGTTCACCATCCCACCCTACCGCGTCGACGTGCTCCACCCACTCGACGTCATCGACGACCTCGGCCGGGCCTACGGCTTCAACGAACTCGAGCCGGAGTACCCCGACGTGGGCACCGTCGGCGGCCGCCACAAGCGCTCCCGACTCGAGGACGCCGCGCGCACGCAACTCGTCGGCCTCGGCTTCGAGGACCTGCTCAACTTCCACATGATCAGCGAGGAGGAGAACTACGAGCGCCTCGATGTGGCCCCCGACGCGGACGCCTACGGCGCTGGCGAGGCTGCGACGATCAAGGAACCCTACAGCGAGGACTTCACAATGTTGCGGACGTGGGTCATGCCGTCGCTCCTGATGGTCCTCGAACGCAACACCCACCGCGCGTACCCACAGCACCTCGCAGAGATCGGATTCACCGCTGCCGTCGACGAACGCGAGAACACTGGCGTCACCGAGCAGCGCCACGTCGGTGCCGTGCTCGCGAATCACGACGCCGGTTACGAGGACGCCAAGGCACGCCTGCAGGCGCTGGCGCGGCGCTTCGACGTAGAACTCGAGACGCCGCCGACCGAACACCCGACCTTCATCTCGGGTCGGACGGCCGCCGTCGTCATCGACGGCGAGGAAGTCGGCGTCATCGGCGAGGTCCACCCGAAGGTGCTCGTCGAGCACGACCTCGAGGTGCCGGTTGCGGCGTTCGAGTTCGAGTTGGCGGCGCTGCAGTAGATCGTCGCCGACGTTTCTCGGCGGCTACCGTCTACCGTATCTCACCGTACGTTCTCACCAGTTCTCCATCAGCGTAGCGACGCTGTTCGAAGCCGAGCGCGTTACACAGCAGGGTGTGACCCATGAACGACACCGCGTAGTCCGCCATTCCGAACGGATGGAGTTCGGTCTGCTGGGCCGGTGGGAGCACCGAGCCGACGACGGCGATTTCGCCGGCATCTCCGTTTCCGTTTCCGTTTCCGTTTCCGTTTCCGTTTCCGTCTCCACCTTCGGCCCCATCGCCATCGCCGGCTGCGGGAAGCAGCCCCGCAGCGACACCCGACTCGAGTTGGGTCGATTCGCCGTCCTGCAGCGCGGCCGTGGTGAACGTCCCGGCGACGGAACCGCCAGCCGTCTCGAAGGCGTCCACATCGACAATGGTCGCAGGCTGGTCGACGCCAGTCGTGTAGCCGAGCTGTGACCCCTTCCAGATCTCCTGCTGCCGGGTTCTGATGCCGGCCAGCAGCGGGTGGTCGAAGTCCCGATCCTCGAGATTGGCGAACGGCACGAGGATGTTCGCGATGTCGTCGGCCGTGATGGCTGTGGCCCCACCGGTCTCGAGCACCGCGAGCAGGTTGACACCCGAATCCGTGAGGATCAGATCCCCGCCGGCCTCAACGAAGTCCTCGAGTGCACCGATGTAGTCTGGGTCGTCGATGCCGTCGTCGTGGGAGACGACGACCTTGTCGTAGTGGCGCATGCCGGAGTTCCCCCGGAGGAGGCGGCCGACGCTCACGTGGTGGACGCTCATGCCGTCCATATCGCCGTCGACGACGTCATCGTCGAGATCCGCGAAGAACTCCATTGGGTTGACCGAGTACTCGCGCTGCTCGTAGCCGAGCACCTCCACTGGGTCCGGGATCTCCTCGTCGTCCGCCACGTCGACGACCGTCGTGAGGACGTTGAGTTCGGCGTCGCTCTCCGCCTCGATAGTCCACTGGCCGGCCTCGGGGCGGCGCACGAAGATTTCCTCGTAGTCGTGCGTTCGCACGGCCTGATTTCGCGGATCAGCCTTCGCGTCGATGTCGATCTCGTGGACGACGGTTCCGTCAGGGTTTCGGATGCGAACGGTTCCCTCGGTCGCGTTGCCGACGCCCTCGAGGTCGACGAACAGCGAGTGAGAGTCCGCGGTCGTCTCGGCGCTGAGCTGTGACTGGGTGCCGGGACCCGGCTGGACGACCTCGTGGCGGCGCTGGACCGACGTTGCACGGTCCTGTCCTCTCCCACGGCCCTGTCCGGGGCCACCACGGCCAGGTCCACCGCGACCGGGCTGGTCGTCGGTGTGTGGCAGCTCAGCTGAGGTGCGCGTCAGTTCGTCCGTCGTGACGTAGGCAGTGTCCTGGCCACCGGTTTCGACCGTCGCGTGCGTCTCGCGGGCCGTCATCGCAGCGTACTCGCGCATCGAGATCCGGTAGGCCTCCTCGTAGTGGCGCGTCCAGTAGGGCATCCACTCCTTCTGAGCCGCTACAGAGTGGTTCGAGAGGATGATTTCAGGGGCGACGGTGATCGCACCGAGTCCGCCGAACTCCGCTGGCTGGCCGGCCCAGCCGAGGAAGCCGCCAGTGATCTGGTAGGACAGCGAGTCGTAGATCGTTCCCCAGTCGAACAGGCCGCCGTAGCTGTCGCCGTCCGGCACGAACGGCGAGCCGTACATCTCCTCGCCGGCCGTGGCGATGTCATCTGCGACCGCATCGATGTCTCCCCAGAACTCCTGCATTCCCTCGCCGATCTGGATGTTGACCTCGTCTAAGTCGTGCGTGCCGTCGTGGTCGAACGGCGCGTTCGTCTCGAGGTTGAACACCATGTGATCCGCGGTGTACATCCCGTGGTAGTCACAGAGGAACGCCACGTTGTCGTACTCGCGGAAGTGCTCGACGATGGCGAGTGAGTCAGGCACGAGGTCGTGGAACTCCTCAGGCGCACCCTCCGGCTCCGCTGGCCGGAAGCTCGGATTCGTCCAGCCCATCGTCGGATACTGACGGTTGGTGTCGACTGGCTGCCCCTCGAACGTACTCGCGTTGCCACGCTGGAAGTTGGTATTGTGGTCGGCAACCCACGGAATCTCGGTCTGTGGCTTGCGCGAAACCCAGCCGTCCGGGTTCGTAAACAGGAACAACAAGACGATATCGTCGAGCAGGTGCTCGAAATCGTCCGCCTCGCCGCGTGCGATTTCCTCGATCAGCCGACAGCCAGCCTCCGTTCCCGCCCGCTCGTCGCCGTGAATGTTGAGCGAGTAGACGACCTTCTCCTTCGCGGCGAACGACGAGTCGTCCTGCACATCGTTCGTGACTTCCGCAACGTAGACGTCCCGCGGATCGGCGTCCTCGTCGGTGTACAGATTCGTCCACCCTGGCGACTCGCCGATCGACTGCACCCGAACGCGGTCCGAATGCGTGTCCTCGATGTACTCGAGTGCCTGCACCGTCTCCTCGTAGGCGATGTAGTCGCGAGCCTCCTCGATTGGCGGGAAGACGCCGTCCGCGTAGGGCTCCTCGAGCGTCCACCAGGGGTTCGAACCGGGTGCGAAGTTCATTGCGTCGATACCATCATCGTCGTCGCCATCACCCAGCGCGAGCACGTCCTCGACCTCTGACGCCGTAAGGTGTGCATGTGCAGACAGTGTTGGCGACTCGCGAGTGACCGCCTTCGGTGCGCGCGATCGGCCTGGGGCTGGCTCCTCCTCGTACTCGTCCGCGAACGCGTCGAAGACGTCCTGATCGGTGAAGACGATGCTGGTCGCAGCCTCGTACTCCGCAGGCGTGTGATTCAGGACGTACTCGAGTTCGTCGCTGAGCACGTCGTCACTTACGTCGGCGGTGGCGCTGCCGGGGAGTGCGAGCGCAGCGCCGGTTGCAACAGAGAGGCTGAGGAACGTTCGTCGGTCGACAGTCGAGTCGGTAAACGTGGCTTGAACACCAGACTCGTCGGTTTCAGTCGGTGCGTCGGTCCCGTCGGCTATTGTCCTGTATTCGTTGTCTGTATGGTGTGACATTCTCGGTCCTGTGGGAGTTACCCACGAAAATAACCAATCACAATTCCGTATAAGTACAGTGTGGAACGAGAGAACGTCACTGGAATACATATATTTACAATAACAGACGGTGTGACGTCGACGAGTAACTGAACACGGAGTTCGGAGACAACGCTCAGAAGCGTATTACAGCGGCGCTGCTCTCGGGTATGGGGCAGTCAGAATCGATACACTACCGGCCTGAAGAAGTGGTGTCGAGTTAGAATTCGTGTTCGACGTCGTCCTCGTCTGCTTTTTGGATGATGATTTTCCCGTCCCGAACGCGGACAAAGACTTCGTCACCGATATCCATCCCCGCGACTGCGAGTTCATCCTCGTGGAGATTCAGGTGGACGTTGTGATAGTTGCCGTCTTCGTCTTTCGCACCGCTTGGACTCAGCTTCTTTTTCCGTACCATCGCGGGATTCTATTCCGAACTTCGCCGTAGGATATACTTAAGTGTTTTCGACGCCTCGACGAATAACCTTGTTACACACCGGTTGGTCGAGCAATTACACGACGGAACCGCAATGTGAACAACTGATAGTGCGGGAAGGTCACTGGCGTACGTACTTAAAGATACCGACGCAGTCGGTCGATTTTCGGGGATATATTTATGTCGGGCCGTGTGCTGGTTTGGCATGGAGCAAAACCATGGTACGAGAAGACGGTAAACGAAACTTCGCGCTGCGATCGTCGAACGGTGAAGAAGAAAGTGTGTTCTCTGGGAACACGCCACGGCAGGCAGCACTCAAGGCGGCTCGTCGGCTCGAACCCGGCTCCAGTGAGGATGAGGCCGACCGCACCGAACTCCGACTCCGGGAGAAGGGGACGGACAAGGTCCATATCTACGACGGCTGGGCCTGGGAAGAGACGGCACCCGACGACAAACCGGACTGGATGCCGAACGAGATCACGGAGGCGAACGTCTCCAAGAAAGGTATCGATCACCTGGACGAGTAACGTATTGTCGAGGATTTCGACTCATCGGGCAGTGAGTAACATCACGAGTAGCCACTGCGCTCGCGCTTTCTCACCCATCGGACGAAGCCGTCGAAGGGCGTCTCAGCTGTTCAGTCGGCGTACTCTGCTCGCTCTACTGAGTCACCCGAATCGGTTGGGCCGCCCGAAGCACTCGACCCACCCGAACCGCCAGAACCGCCAGAACCACCAGAACCGCTCGACCCACCCGAACCGTCCCGACTCCGAGAGCGATCACGGTCGGTTCCGATCGAGAGCAGCACAGTCGCAGCAGCCGTCTGTGAGAGTGCCGTGCGGCTCCGAACTACGATCGCACCGAAGCCGAGGATGAGGATCACCTCGACGTAGATCACGACCAGTTGTCCCACGAAATCGTCCGCGAGGCCCGCACCTTGTGCCATGATCCCGGTCGCAACCAGCCCGACCCAGCCGAGCACGATGAGATACTTAAGTTTGCTAAACAGCAGTCGTCGTTCAGACTCGAGTGCCGCCGCGGCACGAGTGAAGGGGCCGAACAGGAGGTAGAGCCCGAACCCGAGGGCCGCGAAGGTTCCGAGGGTCGCGACGAGGGCGAGGGTACCGTCGACGAACCAGCTGCCGAGCGTGATCCAGAGCCGGCCGAGGACAGCGGCAAACAAAAACAGCGTGAGCCGTCGGTCGACACCGGCAACTGAACAGACCACGAGGACGATCACGGTCCACATGGCGGTGTAGCCGAGGAACCGAAACAGGTCCGTGTCCGCGCCGGAGATCCCGTTTACCAGGGCCATCACGACGTACGCCAGCCCCATCGAACCGGCTGCGACGGCTGCAGCGTAGCCGTACTGATTCGGGCCGTCGGGCAGGGTTCTCGAGTAGCCGACGAAGATAGCTGCGGCCGAAATGAAGACGATACTCGAAACCACGAGCAGCACGAACATGTCGATCATAACGACTCCCCGCTGTGTGTGAACGTGGACGGTGGTCGAACGCGGTGCAACGAGTATCGTCTCGAACGGGCGTGTGATCGTGTCATCTGTGGTCGTCTTCGGAGAGCGGTCGTGAGAGCGGGATGTGCACACGACTGTCTCGACATGAGATAACTGTTATCGCCGATTCGGGAGCGTGAGCACGGACAAAGTCGGTAACGTGAGCACGGGCGGAGTCGGGAGCGCAGGGACGAACGGACGGTAAAAGGGAGCCAGAGTGGAGATAGTCAACCATACCGATACAAACTCCGGCAATCGTCCGTTCGAACCCCGGGTATTTTGACCGTCTCTCGGCAAACAGAAGGCGATGACTGCAGTGACTCTCGGCCCAGAAGGAACCTACTCTCACCGGGCGGCCCAGGCGATCGCCGACGCAGACGCAATCGACTTTCGCCAGTCCGTCACCTCGATCGTCGACGCCGTCGCGACCGGCGAGTACGACCGCGGCGTGATCCCCATCGAAAACAGCATCGAGGGCAGCGTCACGGAGAGTCTCGACGCGCTCGCCGAGTACGACGTCGCCGTCGTCCGCGAAATCGTCACGCCGATCAAACACGCACTCCTCGCACAGGGGCCGGGCTTCGAAACGATCGCCAGCCACTCCCAGGCGCTTGCACAGTGTCGCTCCTATCTCGAGCGCGAGTATCCCGACGCCACGCTCGAAGCCGTCGCGAGCACGGCCCAGGGCGTCGAGTTCGCCCGCGAAGATCCCACAATCGCCGGCATCGGCCACCCCGCCAACGCCGACAACGCCACCGAACTCGAGGTCCTCGCCGAAGACATCCAGGATCAAGACTCCAACGCGACACGGTTCTTCGCCGTCGCGCCCGCCGAGGACCGCTCGAAAGGCGGCGGCAAGACAACGCTGGTCGTCTACCCGAACGCGAACTATCCTGGCCTGCTACTCGAACTCCTCGAACCGTTCGCCGACCGGGATATCAACCTGACCCGCGTCGAGTCCCGGCCGAGCGGCCGGCGACTCGGAGACTACGTCTTCCACGTCGATATCGAGGCGGGGCTCTACGAGGCGCGGACCAACGAGGCGATTGCCGAACTCGAGGAACTCGCCGAGAAGGGGTGGGTCCGCCGACTCGGCTCGTACGATCTCGAGCACGTCGTCGAGTGACCGCGTCGGTCGAAAGGTCCTCAGCCCACACTGTTAGCAGGAGGCCTGTTCGGTCGCTATAGTAACAACTGCAACTAGTTACACACTGATCGCACAGCAGTCGTGCGATCAGGTGTGCAGTGACTTGCAGTGGCTACTATAGTTCTTTCCACGACACAACCGATTCGACGGGTCGTTCCAACCGGAGCAACTGTCAGTGACTCCTACCGTATCGCACAGCACCAGCAGTCAGGCGCACCGAAACGCGTTTCCGCACGATCCCAGTACGACCGGACATGCCACTCGAGACAGGCGACGACGCACCCGACGTGACCGCACCGAATCAGGACGGCGAGACAGTCTCGCCTGCGTTCGACGACCCGACGGTCCTCTACTTCTACCCGCGGGACGACACCCCCGGTTGTACGACCGAGGCCACCCAGTTCCAGCGCGAGCGAGACACCTACCGCGAGGCCGGCGTCGACGTCTACGGCGTCTCGACCGACGACGTCGACTCCCACCAGTCGTTCGCCGAGGCGGAAGGACTCGAGTTCGACCTGCTCGCGGATCCCGACGGCGCGGTCGCGGCTGCCTTCGAGGTCGACGTTGAGGATGGTGCGGTTGCGCGAACGACGTTTCTGCTCGCCGACGGCGAGGTGCAGGCGGTGTACGAAAGCGTCGATCCGGATGGGCACGCGCGCGATGTGTTGCTTGATGCGATGGACGAGGGGCTCGTGACGCTGCCAGAGTGAGTGGCGTAAGGGCTATCGCACCCGAAGATGGGAACGACGGTTCTGTTGTTCGTATGCGGGCAGAATTTATGCCTGTCGAACACCTACGCACAGGTATGCGCCGAAACCCGTTCGACGAAATCGAGGAGATGCTCGACCGCGTCAGCAAGCAGGTCGAGGAGGGGATGGCCGGCGGCGGCCTGCAGGTACCCGGCTCCGTCCCGGTAGATGTCGCCGATCGCCACGACGAGTACGTGGTGACGGCCGATCTGCCGGGCTACGACGTCGAGGATATCGACCTCACGCTCACGGACGGGACGCTCCGTCTCGAGGCGACCCGCACGGACGAGGAGGAAGAACACGTCGAGGGGCGGTACCTCCGACGCGAGCGGACGCGAAAGTCGGCAAACCGCCAGATTCGACTCCCGGATCCGGTCGACGAGGACGCGGTCGATGCCGGCTACGAGAACGGCGTGTTGACCGTTCGACTGCCGAAAGAGTCGACTGACGAGGAGTCGAAGCAGATCGATATCGAGTAGCCGAATAGTCGAGTGGTGAGTAGTCGAGAAGTCGAATAGTCGAGAGAGCCCCACAGCAGACACGACACCGCGAACACTGCTTTTCGATTCGACGAGTCACGCTGACCGAGTCAGCAGCGCCGGCCTCGTCGCCGAGTGACCGGATGTTCGCTCGGTCGTGCGAACTGACCTGGATTCAAACACAGGAAGCAAGGAAACGGACGAAGACGGCGTCGAGCGCCGGCAAGTGATGGAAAGTTATACAGCCTCGACGCTCTCAGAGCTATATAAGCAAATGAGCGACGCGGGATACGACCACGCAGCAGTCGAGCAACGCTGGCAGGCCGCGTGGGACGACGCGGACGCGTATCGGACATCGGACGACGTCGACGATCCGACGTACGTCCTCGGGATGTATCCGTACCCGTCCGGGAAACTCCACATGGGCCACGTCCGAAACTACACCATCACGGACGCCTACGCCCGATACCGTCAAATGTGCGGCGACGACGTCCTCCATCCGATGGGCTGGGACGCGTTCGGCCTCCCGGCAGAAAACGCGGCCAAAGACCGCGACACCAACCCACGCGACTGGACGTTCGACTGCATCGACACGATGCGTGACCAGATGCGCGCGATGGGCTTTGGCTACGACTGGGACCGAGAAATCGCGACCTGCACGCCCGAGTACTACCAGTGGAACCAGTGGCTCTTCTCCCGGTTCCACCAGGAAGACCTCGTCGAGCGCCGCGACGCCGAAGTCAACTGGTGTCCCGAGTGTGAAACCGTCCTCGCCGACGAACAGGTCGAGGGCGAGGCCGAACTCTGCTGGCGCTGTGACACCCCCGTCGAGCAGCGCGAACTCGAGCAGTGGTTCCTGAAGATTACCGAGTACGCGGACGAACTGCTGGAGGACATCGACGACCTGGAAGGCTGGCCGAACTCGGTCCGCCAGATGCAGCGCAACTGGATCGGCCGCCAGTACGGTGCCGAGGTGGAGTTCGAAATCGGCGGTCACGGCTCTGTTACGGCCTTCACGACCCGCCTCGACACCATCCACGGCGCGACCTTCTTCGCGCTTGCGCCGGACCACCCGATCAGCAAGCAGGCCGCCGAGGAAGACGAAGATGTCCGACACTTCATCGAGCACGAGGCTGACCCCGAGGGCGACGAGCCAAACGGCGTCGCAACCCACCTGACGGCGACGAACCCCGTGACGGGCGAGGAGATTCCCGTCTACGTCGCGGACTTCGTCCTCTCGGACGTCGGAACGGGCGCACTGATGGCCGTTCCCGGCCACGACGAGCGCGACCACGCCTTCGCCGAGAAGATGGGCGAGGAAATCGTCCCCGTCATCGCGCCCGAACCTGAGGAGGGCGAGGAACCGGAGGTTCCGGACATCAGCGAGGAAGCGTTCACCGAGGACGGTGTGCTGGTCAACTCGGGCGAGTACGACGGACTCGGCAGCGAGACGGCTCGCGAGCGCCTGACTGAGGACATCGAGAGCGCCGAGCACACCACACAGTACCAGCTTCGCGACTGGGGCATCTCCCGCCAGCGCTACTGGGGAACGCCGATTCCGGTCGTTCACTGCCACGATAGCTGTGGCTCAGTCGTCGTGCCTGAGGAAGAACTCCCCGTCGAGTTGCCTGAGTTCATCAACACTACCGGCAACCCGCTAGATGCCGCCGAGGAGTGGAAGCAAACCACCTGTCCGGAGTGTGGTGGCGACGCGACCCGCGAGACGGACACGATGGACACCTTCGTCGACTCCTCGTGGTACTTCCTGCGGTACGTCTCGCCCGACCTGGAGGAGGCACCGTTCGACCTGGCGCGTGCGAACGACTGGATGCCGGTCGACCAGTACGTCGGCGGCATCGAACACGCCGTGATGCACCTGCTGTACTCGCGATTCTTCACCAAGGTGCTCGCGGACCACGAGGGCCTGGAACACCGCGAGCCGTTCACCAACCTGCTCGCCCAGGGAATGGTCCAGCTGGACGGCGAGAAGATGTCCAAGTCGAAGGGGAACACGGTCTCGCCCCAGCGCATCGTCGAGGAGTACGGCGCGGACACCGCGCGCCTGTTCATGATGCAGGCCGCCCAGCCCGAGCGCGACTTCGACTGGAGCGAGGAGGGCGTGCGCTCGACGAACGCCTTCCTGACGCGACTGAAGGAGATGGTCGAAGACTTCGCCACGGAGCAGCCTGCCGGCGAGGACGACGCCACCGCGCGCTACGTCGCGAACGAAATCGACGCAACGATCGCTATCGCAGGCGGCGAGTACGACGACCTGACGTTCAACCGCGCGCTGCGCGAGACCCAGGACCTCGTGCAGACGCTGCGCCAGTATGCGGCGTACACCGAACCCCACGCAGAAACCTACGAGCGCGGCCTCTCGGCGGTCGTGCGCCTGCTCGCACCCGTCGCACCACACCTGGCAGAAGAGCTGTACGCCGAACTCGACACCGGCGAGGACGGCGACGAAACCGAGTTCGTCGTCGACGCGCCGTGGCCGACCGCGACGGTCGACCGCGAGTACGTCACGAAACGCCGCCAACTCGTCGAAAACACCCGCGAGGACGTCCGCGACATCATCGACGTCGCCGGCATCGAGGACCCGCAGGCGATCGACGTCGTCGTCGCACCCGACTGGAAGTACGACGCACTCGAGATCGCCATCGAGAGCGACGCACCGAACCTGATCGGCGAACTGATGCAGGAATCCCACATCCGTGAACAGGGCGACGCCGCGGCCAACTACGGCCAGGACCTGCAGGCCGAACGCGAGGCCCTGTCGATGACGCTCGGTCCCGACGAAGAACACGAGGCACTCGAGTCCGCTGCGTGGCTGCTCGAGCGTGAGTTCGAAGCGCCCGTCTCGGTCGTCCACGCAGACGAGGTCGACGAGAGCGTGCTGAAGAACGCCGAACCGGGACGGCCGGCGATCGAGATCGAGGACTGACTCCGAGCCGCGACGCTACCCGAAGCAATCAATTTTCACGTCCGTTTCTTCCGCTGGTGGCTCGCGTTCCGCTTTCGGTTCGTCTTGGCGCTGAGTTCGTCTGTCGAGGAGTAATCACTACCAGCACAGGCCGATTGTCCGGCCCCCAGTGACGAGCTTGGCGCGCCACTCGATGATGAACTCGGCGCACTACTCGAACTCGAGTACAGCCGCGTCCTCGGAGGGGAGTTCGGCGGCTGTAGTCGTACCACTGGGTTCTGGACGGTGAGAGATGGAATCACCGGCTGGAATCAACCGATCACAGAGAGCCAGGCCGCGAGTATCGCGACAGCGGCGACTGGATGGGCGAGGATTATCGCAAGCGTCCGTCTCGCGGGCAGTGTCACCGCTCGTCGCCGCGTGGCGATGAACCGACCGACGAGGTACGCGACGGAGCCAAGTGGCATGGCGACGAGCACGACAATGGCTGGGCCGAGCGCGAGCAAGATCGTGTCCGGACCGCCCCTGACGATGTCGCCGGCGACGAGGTAGCCCCAGATACCGACGAACGGAACGCTCGCGACGCCCCAGCTCGCGAACAAACCGTCGTTGCTCGCGGCGACAGCGACGGCCGCGAACAGCCAGGCTGGAATCGCCCACTGAACGACGATCCACGAGGCGAGCGTCAGCCACCTGCCAGTGCCGATGGCGGCGAGATCGAGGACGAGGAAGGTTGCGAGCGACCCGGCCAGAATCACGGTCGCGTATCGTTTCGTCAGGTCCGGTTGGCGGCCGACGAGCAGTTTCGCCGTTCCGGCCCGGTTGGCGCGGTCGTGATTGCGGGTACGGGGACAGTCGGCACGGGCGTGGTCATGGTCGCGAATACAGTCGGCACGGTTGTTGCCACGGCCCCCCTCCCAGTCGCGGTCCTGTCCAAACACACCACGTCGATCGGCCACGAGAACGACGAGTAAACCGAGCAGGAACGTCGCGACGGCGACGGTTACGGCGGGTGAGACGGCGGTTGTAGTTGTAGTGGTGGTAGTGGTCGCTGTGTCGACCGTCCCGGCGTCGTCGCCAGCGAGCATCCCGATCCGCGCCGGTTCGCGGACGAGCACGCCAACGACCAGCGCGACGAGACTCACGAGCGCGATCGGTGCAAACAGCCGGTCGACAGCGGCTGCGAGCCGCTCGACGAATCCCGGTTCACCAGCCGCAATGACAACCGCCTGCTTCGACGGCTCGTAGACCGTGACCTCCCGGCCGTTCTCGCCGTACCGGGTTTCGACCGGCTCCAGCAGGTCCGCCGACTCGAGTTTATCCACGTGATAGCCGACGTTCTGCAGACTCGTCTCGAGTTCCGCGGCCAGTTCAGAGCGGGTTCGCCCCTCCGCGTAGCAGGCGGCCAGCACAGCACGAGAGGTTTCGGAGCCGAGGGCGTCGAACAGCTGGTCTGCGTCCTCGCCCTCGAGTCCGACGACGGCTGGCTCGTCGGCGTCCTCGCGAAATCGGCGCACGAGCCGGCCGGCAAGTCGATCCATATCTGAACCGTCGTACTCGATGACAAAAGTGTATCCGGGTGGTCAAATGGTGGTTTGAGTCGGTGGGAGGGACCAGTGATGGGGTCGATAGCGGAGAGGGAGAAAGAGAGAAACCAGTCGACCAATCGATGACGGCGCTCAGCAGCGAGGGCTCACTCTCGTTCCTAGTCGATACGGACCGTGAAAAAACGATTGCGGAGAGTGAGGAAATCGTGGCCCATTCGAGGACCACTACGGCTGACCGTCCGCGTTAGTCGGCAGCGACTTCGAGATTAGCCTTCTCTTGTGCACCGATCGCCTCGACGACGAGTTCGGCGATGTCGACGATTTCGATGTCGTCCTCGTAGCCACCGGTCTTGCGGCCGTCTTCGTACATCGTCATGCACATCGGACAGGCGACGACGAATTTTTCAACTCCAGCGCCGGCGTCGGTGTCCTCTAAGGCTTCGCGGAGTCGCTCCTCGCTCGGCTTTGGCTCCTCTTCGAAGTCCATCCAGAGACCACCACCACCGCCACCACAACAGAACGAGTTGTCGCGGTTGCGCGGCATCTCGTCGAGTTCACAGCCCGTTGCACGGATGAGGTCACGTGGAGCCTCGTACTCGTCGTTGTACCGGCCCAGATGACATGGGTCGTGGTAGGTGACGGTGTAGTCGAGTTCGGTCCCGCTCAGGTCGAGTGCACCGCCCTGCACGAGTTCCTCCACGGCCTGCGTCCAGTGGAGCACGTCAATCTCGCCGTCTGCGTTCCACTCGTCGGTGTAGTCAAACGGCATCATCGGATCGTCTGCGAACTCCTCGAAGTCGAGCTCTGGATACTCGTTCTTGAACGTGTTGTAGGAGTGTGGGTCTGTACAGACGATTTTGTCGAACTCGCAGTCCTCCCAGGTTTCGACGTGATGTCCGGCGAGTTCGACGTAGAGGAACTCTTCGCCGACGCGACGGATGTCGTTGCCGTCGTACTTCTCGTCCTCGAAGAGGATCCCGAAGCTGACGTCGGCTTCCTGCAGGATGGTTGCGAGCGAGCGGGCAACCTGCTTGTTGCGCTCATCGTAGCTCGGGTAGTCGCCGACGTACCAGAGGTAGTCGACTTCCTCCTCGCGGGCGTCGGCCACGTCGAACTCGAGTTCGTCGGCCCAGTCGGCGCGGTTGCGGGCCGAGTCGCCGAAGGTGTTGCCGTCCTGCATGACGTTCTGGAAGACGTCCTGCATGCTCGGGGCGATGTCGCCCTGGTCGGTCATCTGGCGGTTGAGCCGCGTAAAGGACTGGAGGTGCTCGATCTCGACCGGACAGGCGTCCATACAGGCCATACAGGCCATGCAGGACTCCATCGTCTCGGTGTTGATGACGCTCGTGCCGCCGTCGGCGATAATCGGCTTCTCGTCGCCGCCGTCGTCGAGTTCCTCGCGGTACTTCTTCAGGTCGAGGATGACGTTTCGCGGGTCGAGCGGGCGGTCGGAAGCCTTCGCCGGACAGACCGACGAACAGCGACCACACTTGGTACAGGCGTCCTGGTCGAGAATCTCCTTCCAGGTGAAGTCGTCGATGGACTCGGCGTTCGTCGCGTCCAGATCCGACGGAACGTTCGGAAGACGCGCACCGGCCTTCTCGTCGGCCGTGACGACGTTCGCGAACGAGGAGATCATGTGGAACGGCTTGGCGTACGGAATCCAGGCGACGAAGAAGAGCGCGAGCAGTGAGTGCGACCACCAGAACAGCCAGTGGATCGTCTCGGCGTTGTAGCCGAGATCGCTTGCCGCGCTGTAGTCGACGCCGTTGACCGTCGCCTCGAGTGCAGCACCGGTCGTCGGCACGTCGATTGCCTGGAAGACCATTGCAATGCCGTAGCCAACGAAGCTCACGACCTCGTGGTCGGGCATACCGGTCGCGTAGATTCGTGCACCTTCAAGCAGGAAGCCACCGACGCCGAGGCCGAACAGCGTCCAGATGAAGATGTCGTCCTCGTTCGAGGTGTGACGGCCCCAGAGACGGTGGTTGCGGACCCAGTACCGACGGTACATCGCCATCCCGATACCAACGACGAACAGCAGTCCCATCGCGTCAACGATGAACTGGTAGGCGAGGTAGAAATCACCCTCCCAGAAGACGATGCCGAAGATGAGTTCGGTCGTGTACTGCTCGAAGCCGATGATGAGCGTCGCGATGAGCAACGTCAGGAAGCCCCAGAGGATAAACGAGTGCATCAGCCCGCCGTAGAGATCCCGGTTGAACTGTTTCTCGTTCGAGAGAACGATCTTCGCAGAACTCACGATACGACTCGGCAGGTCGTCGAGACGGGCGAACGGATCGTCATCGCCCTGCGCGTACCGGTTAAATCGCAGGTACACGCCATACGCGAGGACAGTGAGAGTCAACACTACGAGGAGATAGAACAGAACGTACCCAACGTCACTGATCCCCAGGTAGGTCTCCCTCCCTGCGTTCGCCTGTGCTATGACGTTCATGTTCAATCAGGGGGTGGGGCGTAACTTAATTCTTGCCACACTGTGCGAGAGACGACCGCTGCGCCCTCTTGCGGAAATTATTCCTGCGTTTTCAAGTTTATAATTGTTGTCCATGCATCAGCTTCACCCAACGCTATCTGGCAACAGTCTTAAATAGCCTCCCATCGGGAGTGTCCACCCATGAACGAAAAAACCGAAGAACTCCGCGATATATTCACCGACGTGACCGACGGCGAAGAGACAATTACCGAATCCCAGGAAGACACCCGTGGGTCACTCGAGAAGGACGAGCAGACTGACGAGGAGCGACTCGAGAGCGTCGTCGCGCAGATGCGCGAGCGCTACGAGTTCGAGACGTCGCTCTCGGACGACGACCTGATCGCGGTCGCGAAGGCGTTCTACGACGACCAGAGCGACGAAGACATCGCCGACGACCATGGGATGGATCCCGAGACCGTCTTCGAGGCCCGCATGGCCCTCCACCTCGTCGGCGAGGACGACGCCGACGAGGTGGACCTTGTCGCGATTCGCAACCGCGACGAGGACGACGAGACGCTCGCCGCAGAGTACGACGTGAGCGCCGCAGAGATCCGTCGCTTCCGCCGTATTGCGGCCGCACAGGACGAATCTCGCGCCGCAAACGACCGCTACCGCGACGAGTTCGACAGCATCCTTGCCGACGCCGACCTCTCGGCGCAGATGGCGACCGACGTGCGCGAGGACGGACTCGAGGATGCGACTGAAGGGATGGAGACGAACGTCGACTTCTAACTCGAGGACGCGACTGCCGACTGCGCCGTTCCGATTGGCTGCCCCCGCAGACTGCGCGGACTTTTATAGGAAGACTCGGCCAGACGAGCCGTGAGCCACCCCCACGTCACGTTCAGCGACCTCCGAACCGCCGCCTACTGTCCCCGAAAGTGCTACTACCAGCGGACACGCGACTGCGACCCCGATCTGCCACCCGACATCGAAGCAATTCGTTCCCTGGCGACACGGTACGAGCAGCTGCTCGAGTCGTCCGTGGCTGTACTCGAGTCCGAACCGATTGCACGACCGCCGGCCAACTACCAGCGGACGCTGGCCGAAACGCGCGAGCGTCTCGAGGAAAGCGGCGACTGGGAGCGACTCTGTAACCCGAGCCAGCGAGACGTACTCGTTACAGGGAAAGATTGTCGCGGACGGGTGCACAAGGCGCTCGCGAACCCGCTGGAACCGGTACTCATATCGAGCGGCGCACCCCCGGAGCAGGGCGTCTGGGAGCCACAGACGGTTCACGCCGTCGCGGCCGCGAAGGCACTCGCCTGGGAACACGAGCAGCCGATCGAACGGGCCTGGCTCGAGTACCCAGCCTATGGCGTTATCCGCGCTGTTCAGTTGACGACCCGCCGGAAAGCGCGCTACCGACGCGCGCTGCGGACGGTTCGTGAACTGGACGGCCCGCCAGCACGAACGACGAACCGGTCGAAGTGTGAGTCCTGCGAATTCGCCGAGGAGTGTGGCGTGCGGACGCGGACGCTGCGGTCACTCCTTGGCTTTGGCTGAGGAGAGAAACGGGTCCGTCCCGCGGGGAGTCAGTGCGTCGCGAACCAGGTCTCGATTTCGTCGGCCAGCGCGCCGCGGCGGTGGATCGTCTCGCTCGACGGATCGACGACAGTGCTCTCCGTGCCGGGCGTTTCGCCGCCGTCGAGCACCGCAGCGACCGATTCTCGAAGGCCGTCGTCGAGTTCTTCGAGTCGCCGAACGCTTCCGGCCCCGCTCACGTTCGCGCTCGTCGCCGTGATCGGCGTCCCAGCGCGTTCACAGAGCGCCAGTGCGGTCGGCTGGTCTGGAACACGAATCCCGACACGGTCCTCGCCCGCGGTCAGCACATCTGGGACGTTCTCGAGTCGTTGACAGAGCACCGTTACGGGACCGGGGAGAAACGTGGCCATGAACCGCCGCTCGCGCTCGGTCGTGCGGACGTAGTCGAACGCTGCCGGGACCGAGGGCACAGCGAGCGAGATCGGCTTGGAGCGGTCACGGCCTTTCACCTCGAAGACGCGCTCGACGGCGTCGGGGTCGAGTGCGTCCGCCCCGAGTCCGTAGACGGTTTCGGTGGGATAGACGACGAGGTCGCCGTCGCAGATGGCGTCCGCGGCGCGGTCGAGAGGGGGAGGAGACATTTGACGAGAACTGGGGCCGGTATCGCAAAAAGGGTACCGCGTTCCAGCGAGTGACAAGCGCGTTCCGCCGGGTCAGAACCCGAACTCCGCTTCGAGTTCGTCGTACTCCGGGAACTCGGGCCAGTCGGTAGCGACCCACGAGGCGGTGATCGTCATCTCGTCGTCGATGGCGAAGAAGGCGACTCGCGGCTCGCTCACACCTGCCATTCCGTCGAGGTCGTGCGAGATTCCGTAGGCGTCTGCCACGTCGTTTGCCGGGTCGGCAAAGAGGTCGAACGGGGCGTCGGTCTCGGTAATAAACTCCGAGACGGCGTACGGTGTCGAGGCCGTCACGCCGACGACACGGTCAGCGCGGTCGGCCCAGTCGCGGTCGCGCAGTTCCTCCCAGACGTAGGTGCCGACAAACGAGCCGATCATCGGCGTGAAGACGACGATCGTCTGGCCACCGCCATCCTCACCGACGAGTTCGGAGAGCGTGCGGTCTTCCCAGAACTCGTCCGTAACGAGCGGCCGGGTGAAATCCGGTGCCGACTCACCGGTATCGGGGTGGTCTGCAGGACCGAGATCGACGACATCGAATTCGGGCATCAGTCGTCACCTCCGGCAGCTGCGCCGGTCTCTGTTTCGGACGAAGACGAGTCACCGGAGCCGTACGTCGATTCCAGATAGTCCACGATGTTCGCACTCTCGGCCATCGTCACACCGGTCTGCTCGTCGACGATCACTGGGACCGTTCGGACGCCAGCGACTCGCTTGACCACGTCCCGTTTCGAGTGCAGCGGCTCGACGAATCGCGACTGGTACTCGAGTTCGTACGCCTCGAGCAGGCGAGCGACGCGCTCGCAGTAGGGACAGGCCTGCAGGCGGTAGAAGGTGATCGGTGCCTCGTGGCCGGTGGTCGTATCACCGACATCGCTGGTGGTGTCGCTCATGTGCAGCCGTTCGGGAAACAGCCGGGTAAACGTGTCGTCAGCGGGCAAATGGGGGTTGAAATGGTAAACGGTTAACCGATCGGGTGAGAAGGCTGTACATCAATGGCGCTGGTTTCGCTCGCTGAGGTCTGGGTCGCGCTGTACGAGGTCCCAGTCGTGGGGCTCGAACTCGAGCAGACGACGGTCACCATTCTCGGCGTGCTCACAGTTGCGGTTCTCATCGGACTCTCCGGTTTCTTCTCCTCCTCGGAGATTGCGATGTTCAACCTGCCGAAACACCGGCTCGAGGGAATGGTTGAGGACGGTCTCGAGGGGGCAGAGTTGACGAAGAAACTGAAAGACGACCCACACAGGCTGCTCGTGACGATCCTCGTCGGGAACAACATCGTCAATATCGCGATGTCCTCGATCGCGACCGCCCTGCTGGGGCTGTACTTTGGCGGACTCGCAGCAGTGCTGTTTGCGACGTTCGGTATCACGGCAATCGTCCTCCTGTTCGGCGAAAGCGTCCCCAAGTCCTACGCAGTCGAGAACACCGAATCCTGGGCACGGCGGATCGCGAAGCCGCTGAAGGCCACCGAATACGTCCTCTACCCGCTTATCGTCCTCTTCGATTACCTCACCCGACAGGTGAACAGACTCACGGGCTCGACCGGCGCAATCGAGTCGCCGTACGTCACCCGCGACGAGATTCAGGAGATGATCGAGTCCGGCGAACGGGAGGGTGTTCTCGAGGAAGAAGAACACGAGATGCTCCAGCGCATCTTCCGTTTCAACAACACCATCGTCAAGGAGGTGATGACACCGCGACTCGATATGACGGCAGTGCCAAAGGATGCAAGCATCGACGAGGCCATCGAAACCTGTATCCAGAGCGGCCACGCCCGCGTTCCAGTCTACGAGGGGAGTCTCGACAACGTCCAGGGAATCGTCCACATCCGCGACCTCGTCCGCGATCTCAACTACGGCGAGACCGAAGCCGAGGATCTCGAACTTGCGGACCTCATCCAGCCGACGCTGCACGTTCCCGAGTCGAAGAACGTCGACGAACTCCTGACCGAGATGCGCGAAAACCGGATGCATATGGCCATCGTCATCGACGAATTCGGCACCACAGAGGGGCTGGTGACGATGGAGGACATGGTCGAGGAGATTATCGGTGAAATCCTGGAAGGCGGCGAGGATCTCCCGATCGAAGAGCTCGACGAACGCACCGTGATGGTCCGCGGCGAGGTCAACATCGAGGACGTCAACGAGGCACTCGAGATCGACCTCCCCGAAGGAGAGGAGTTCGAAACGATCGCCGGTTTCATCTTCAACCGCGCGGGCCGCCTTGTCGAAGAGGGCGAAGAGATCACGTACGACGGCGTCCGGATCACCGTTGAAAGCGTCGAGAACACGCGAATTATGAAAGCGCGGTTGCGCAAACTCACGGAGCACGACGAGGACGACGGTGAACAGTCGACGGTTACCTGTGACGGAAGTGGAAGCAGAAACGGGAACCGGAACCGGAACGGGGATGTGGGAAGCAACTAGCGGCCACACTGTTTGAGCGGAGTTTGTCCGTTAGACTCGTTGAGTGTAGCTATAGTAGCCACTGCAAGTCACTGCACACCTGATCGCCAGCCTGCTCGGCGATCAGTGTGTAACTAGTTGCAGTTGTTACTATACAAGTGGCAGGTGCAAACACAAGCTGGCAGGGGAGCAAACACAAGCCGACACGGACGCAACGGAACGACGTCGATCCCAGATTGTGCACCACTCCTCGAGAAGGAGAAACGAATTCGAACGCTACGCCGTCGGCTCCGTCCGTGATGAGGCGATAAGTCCCTCGATTTCTGTCGCAACCACTGGCGGAACCGCGAGTCGTCGCGGTCCTGCCACGTACGTCCCGTCAGGCTTGGCGTACTCGAAGGTCAGGACGACCGTGTCACCGATCTGTCGAGTCGACACCGACTCGATCAGGTGGAGATCGATCGCCTGCTCGGGGTCGTAGAGGTAGATCGCCTGTTCTTCCCGATCGAGCGCGCCAATGGATCGCAGGAAGGATGCGAGAACGAGTGCGACCAGCGCGAGCGGGATAAACAGCGCTGCGAGCCCAGTGAACGGGCCGGCACCGGTAGCGAGCAGTTCGTTCTGCGAGACGTACCGACCGACGAGCATCAGCGAGCCGATCACGCCGGCCATGATCAGGGTGCCGATGGCGGCATCGATCGCACGCTCGAGGCTGCGACCGGACGGGATCGGGACGGGCAGCGAGTCGGCGAGGGCGCGCACTCGCTGTTCGGTGTTCCCGGCGAGTATGAGGACGAGTGTGGTGACGACGATCGCGGCGGTGAGTGCAACGATGACCGATTGACCACCGGTCTGTCCCGCGAGGTCGTACACCCGCCAGAAGACGATGATCGAGATGGTAGCGAAGAACGTGCCGACGCCGAGTGACCACAGGAGCCAGATAGTCCGCGAGGTCGAGGCGTCGCGCCGCCACTGAATGGGGCCGTCTCCAGAGCGGTCGGGATCGATGTCGTCGACCCCATCGAGGTCATCAGGGACCGGTGTCGCACTCGTACTCGTGTCCGGCCCCACGTTCGCTTGCGGAGTTGAGTCCGAACCGGTGGTGGTGCCCGGTGTCGCAGTCGAGTTCGATTGCGCGTTCGCGTCCTCCTCCATAGCTGAACTCGCCGCCGGTCGTGTAAAGACTGTTCGATGTCTACCCGGCTGTCGGTCCTGTCGTTACAGTGGTAGCGAGGCGAAAGACCTCGCTGTAGCCGCGTGGAGAACGTCAGAGGAGGAGAACGTCGAGGATGGTGTACCCACCGTAGGCGATGAGAACCGAACCAGCGAGTGAGATGATCCACGCGAGGACGGTATAGCCCATCTTGCGTGCGCTCACGCCTCCACCGGCCTCAGCGGCGGCGTACCCGCTCCCGATGATCGCACTGACGATGATTTCGTTGAACGAGACCGGAATGCCAAACAGGACTGCTGCCTGAGCGATCATGAACGACGGGATGAGCGCAGCGATCGACCGCCGCGGCCCGAGCGAGGAGTAGTCCTGTGCGATCGCTTTGATCATCCGCGGCGCGCCCGTCCAGGAGCCAAGCAGGAGGCCGAACCCGCCACCGAGGAGCAAGGCGATCAGCGGCAGGCCGACGTCGTCTGAGAGCGGAATCAGCGGGCCGATCGCCAGCCCGACCTGGCTGCCACCCGCGGAAAAGGCCACGAGTGCACCCAGCACGAGCAGGAAATGTCGTTCACCGCGTTCGACATCGCCACGGAGGTCGAAGCCGACCGCACCGCCCCACAACACGGCGATGATCGCCGTCACGACGACGACGCCCGCGAGGTCGGGACCAGGAACCCAGCCGCTCGAAGCCTGCGCGATCGACGCACCGCCTGCCTCAGCGGGGCCGAGAATCGCGAACTCGATGTTCGCAACGAGTACGCCGACGAAGGCGGCCAGACCAACGATCAGGTACGTCTCCGAGATCGGCTCGCTGCGAAGCAACCGCGCGATGGTGTAGGCGAGACCGCCGCCGACGAACGGCGTGAGGATCCACAGCGTCGCAATCTCGATGTACTTCGGCCAGGCAGGGGTCCCTCCCATCGCGAGCCCAACGCCGACGACGGCCCCGGTGACGGTGAAGGCCGTCGCAATAGGGTAGCCCGCGAAGACGCCGATCGCGACCAGCGCGGCTGCAATGATCAGTGCAATCGTCGCCGCACTCGGCGAGAGGACGACGCCACCGATAAGCTCCGTCCCGACTGCTTCGGAGACGTTCGCACCCTGTAATACCGCGCCGCTAAATCCGAGGATACCGACGAAGAAGCCGGCTCGCATCACCGAAATCGCGTTCGCACCGACTGCGGGCGCAAACGGCGTCGATCCACTCGAGCCAGCACCGATCGCCCAGGCCATAAAGAGACTCGCAAGGGCGGCGATCAGGAACGTGGCGATCGTCGCGATTTCGACCATCTATTCGGGCTTTCCAGTGGGTACTACAAGTGTGTGCCGGCCTGCGGTTGCTGGAGAACGTTGGCCCTGGTGGGTTGAGTAGTGAACTCATTTGGGTCGAGGCGTGGGATCGGTTCGGCACGGATCGAACGAGAACGGAGGGAGATAGGCAAGGAACAGGGAGACCAGCAAGGTGCGAACGGAGACAACCACGCCCTCGTCGCACGAGCGCGGACCGTTCAGTCGAGATCCGCGCGCTGGAACCACCAGTAGCCCACCAAAACCGGAACGGTCGCCCACGCGAGCAGCACGCCGAGACCGAACAAATTCGGCGCGTGCGGAGCCGTCGTCGTCCCGCCGACGAAGGCGATATCGAGCAGATCGGGAACGTAGTATCGCGCCCCGTCGAACGCGTGCAACGGATTCAGCCGGTTTGCGTACAGAAACCACGCCGGCTCCTCGAGTGTAGCAAACCGACCTGCGAGGGGGTCCACGCCCGTATCGGTCTGCCCGGTCACGACGAGCGAAACGAGCGAGATGACGAGGGTGTCCCAGAGGACCACACACAGCGCATAGAGCCCGATCAAAATTCCGACCACTCGCGTCTCGCTGGCGAAGGTACTCGAGACGCCGACCGTCACGCCGAGCCACGCGAACGTGTAGAGGACGAGCACGGCGAGGCCGCCGACAATTTCTGTCGGCCCGTCCGTCCCGAACTGCGCGACGACGAACGCCGAGAGCAGAAGTGCGACGGCGAGAACGACGGCGAGGAGCGTCGCGGCGCGGCCGACGTATTTTCCAGTCACGATATCCCGGCGACGCCCCGGTTGGCCGAGGAGAAGACGGATTCGACCTGAATCTCGCTCACCGACGACCGCTCGATAGCCGAGGATGATCACGAGCAGCGGGACGAACTCCGCGAACGTGTCGAACGTCGACAGGAAGGGGTACGTCGTTCCCGCGAGCAGGTCGCCGTAGAGCCACAGCCGTGTGATGACGAACAGGCCGAGAACGGCGGCCACGACCCAGAGCACCCGCGATCGGATCGCGTCGGTGACCTCCGCACGGGCGATTTGCAGCGTCGCACTCACGCACTCTCACCGCTCGGTGTCTCGATTGGCTCGATATCCTCAGTCGAGTCAGTCGAGTCAATCGAGTCAGTCGAGTCAATCGAGTCAGTCGAGTCAGTCGTGAGTGCAGCGAACAGGTCCTCGAGTGAGGCCTGCTCGACATCGATGTCGACGACGGATGCGCCAGTGTCCTCGACGCGACTGATGGCCGCCGACTTCACGCCGGGATCGGCGCACTCGATACGAAGCGTGGTGCCGGTTCGCTCGACGTCCGTCACGTCGGAGAGTTCCAACAGACCGGGGTCGGGGTCGGGGCCGGGGCCGGGGTCGGCGTCGAGCGTGAGCACGAGCACCGATCGCGAGTCCAGAGAGTCCCGCAAGTTCTCGACCGTACTGACCGCGAGCAACTCGCCGTCGTCGAGGACGCATACGCGATCGCAGATCGCCTCTACCTGCTCGAGTGCGTGACTCGAAAAGAAAATCGCCGCGCCGCGGTCGGCTTCCTCGCGAAGCAGAGCTCGAATCTCGTGCATCCCGTTCGGGTCGATTCCGGACGACGGTTCGTCGAGGATCAGCACGTCGGGCTCGCCGACGAGTGCCATCCCGAGTGCGAGTCGTTGGGACATTCCCTTCGAGTAGTCGCCGGCGCGCTGATCCGCGGCCTCGGCGAGTCCGACCCGCTCAAGGATTTCGTCCGGGTCGTCCGCGGCATCGTTCATCTCGATGGCAAACGCGACGTGTTCGCGCCCGGTCAGTCGGTCGTAGAGGCTGTACTCGTCGGGGAGGATTCCGATTCGCTCGCGAACTGCACGCGGGTTCTCCTGGGGGTCGTCGTCGAGAATCGACGCGTGTCCCGCCGTCGGCCGGATGAAGTCGAGCAGCACGTCGATCGTCGTCGACTTACCGGCCCCGTTCGGCCCGAGAAAGCCGACTATTTCGCCGCGTTCGACGGTCAGGTTCACGTCAGAGATTGCCTCAAGGTCACCGTATCGTTTCGTGAGATCGTCCGTCTCTATCGCAGTCATTTATTCTCAACTATCTCCTTTACATATTGAATTAAAGTCGTTTGGGTCACGAACGGTTTGACTCATTCGAGGTCCACACGCTGGAACCACCAGGAACCGACGAGCAGCGGCAGCGCCAGCCATGCGAGCAACACGCCGACACCGAACAGATTCGGGCCGTGTGGCACAGCGACTGAGCTGCCGGAGACAACCGCCTGAAGCACCTCGTAGCTGTAAAACACGGTTCCCGTGAACGCCTCCGCAGGTCCAAGTCGAAACGCGTACAGGAACCACGTCGCTCCCTCGGCATACGTCACGACGGCTGGATCGGCAAACTCGATGAGCCCGCCGAGTTCTCCCGAGCCAGTTACCGCGAGTGCCAACACTCTGGCCACAAACGGCTCCCATAGCGCGAGCAAGAGCGTGTAGGCGATGAGCATGACACCGATCACCTGCCGTCCCGACGCGGCCATCGCGGAGACGCCGACGGTCGCACCGAGCCACGCGAGACCGTAGAGCGCCACCGATCCGACGCCGGCGACGAACTCGAGTACACCCACGCTGCCAGTCTGGGTGACGACGAGGACGAGTACGACCAGGATTGCGGCCGAGAGGACGGCGAGAAAGGCGATTACTCGGGCCAGAAACGCTTGGATGACGAGGGAACGTCGTGTGGTCGGTTGCCCGAGGAGAAGTCGAACGCGTCCCGACTCGCGCAGTCGGACGACGGCGTCGTAGCCGATGACGATGGCGAACAGCGGGAGCCAGTGAGTGAACTGGAGGAGGACGAGGAGGAACGACTGTGAACTGGCGTCGATCATCGTCGGGTCTGCGGCCCAGTTCGCGAGAACGAGGACGACGAGGAGTCCGGTGAGTATCCAGAGCAGATTCGAGCGCACGAGGTCGGTGAGATCGGCCCGAACGAGTGGTACTGCAGGACACTTTTGACGGCAGTAGTGAATCAGACCCATTCGGTCTTTTTGAATTATTTCGGTGTGGGGTAAAATAATATGTGTGTTCGCATGACCATGGACTCGATCACAGATCGCACCACCCCGTAGGTGTCGCAAAAACAGGCCGACAGTGAGGAGGGGCGTACCGATAAACCGAACTAACCGCTCAGTTCGTCGTCGACTTCGATCCGTCCTCCGCCTCCGGTGGCGGCTCTGCCCCCTCGATCGCCTCTGCAGCGTCCGTATCCTTCTCGACTTCGACGTGCCAGCGGTCGATCTCGTCGTCGAGTTCGGCAAGCCGATCCGAGACGCGGTCCTTGAGATCGTCGTCGTTCACGTTGACCTCGAAAACGAACCGCTCACTATTGTTGCTGTTTCGCGCCGCCTGCTGGACGTTCGCGCTGATGAGTTCGTTGTCGAAGTAGTACGGCGCGAGCTGGGTCATCACGTTCTGATACACCGTGTCCTCAACCCGACGCAGGGCCTTCCGTCCCGCCGAATCGGCCGCGCGAGCGACGTAATCGATCGACTCCTTCCAGTTGTCCATCGCCGCCTCAGCATCGTCGTCCTCGAGTTGCTCGTAGGACGCGGTGATCTTCTCGCCGGCAGTTTTGATGTCCTCGTCGGGTTCTTTCCCTGCTTTCTCGCCTTTGCCCTCTTCGACGCTGGCCTGCTCTGCGGTCTTCTCGCTGACGTCAGCTTCGAGGGTCTCGTGGGCTTTGGGGCGCCACTCGTCCCACTCGTCGAACGCCCGCGCGAACCGTGCGCCGTAGTCGTGGTCGGGATCGTGGACACCCTCGTCGCGCAAGGCGTACGTGATGCGCTCGCCGTGTTCGACGACGTCGGCCCACTCGCCGCGAACTTTGAATCCCGAGATGCTCTCTTCCATTCGAGTGAGCGGGTAGTAAGACACGGACTGGTATAAACTTCTTCGCTGCGTCATCTATCGCAGCAGTCAGCTTTCGCTGTCGGGCTGACAGGCAGTGACAGCCCACGAGACCCACACAGTCCGGTACTCGTCGCGGCTGATCGACAGTGTGAACTATCCCGCGGGTGGCCATACGAATATGCCAATCGAAGACCGCGACGATGCGTATCTCGTCACGCACGCACTCGCAAAGCACACGCTCTCACAGCTTCGAGACGTTCAGACCGAGCAGGTCAGTTTCCGCAAGGGGCTCGTCAAACTCGGCCGGATCTGTGGCTACGAGATCATCGACGGCCGCATGGAAACCGAGTACGTTGAAATCGATACGCCACTCGAGCCGACCATGGGCGAACAGGTGCGCGGACTCGACGACGTGGTCATCATCAACGTGCTTCGTGCGGCGACGCCGTTCGTCGAGGGGCTACTGAAGGCGTTCCCGCGCGCACGGCAGGGCGTCATCAGCGCGAGCCGCGACGAAGAGGCCGGCCGCGAGGACGACGGCTCGTTCCCGATCACGGTCGACTACGTCAAGCTGCCCGAGATCACCGAGGACGACACGGTCATCATCGCGGACCCAATGCTCGCGACTGGAAGTACGATGTGTACCGTTCTCGACCACGTCATCGAGAACTCTCCGGAGCCGGAGAACCTGATCGTGCTCTCGGCCGTCTCGGCACCCGAGGGACTCCTCCGCGTGGACGACGAGTTCCCCGAAGCCGACCTGCTGACGGTTTCGATCGACGACTACCTCGACGACGATGGCTTCATCGTTCCCGGCCTGGGCGACGCCGGCGACCGGGCGTTCCGAACGACCTGAATCCCTGACTGGAGTTCGCCCTCCACCAATCGGAAGCCGTCCCCGCACAGCTGGCAGTCGTTGTACTCGAGTCCATGCGAGACGTGGCGGTGCAGTCACTCGTTCTCACGGGCAGGTATCGATCCCTAACAGCGCGTTCAACGGACATCGCTGGATAATCGCCGTCGCGAGCAGATCGCTTCCTGCGATGAACGCGAGCGTCCCGACCGTTTGCTCTCGGTTGCTGTACCCGAAGCAGAGCAGTCCAGTTGCGACGACGACTCGAAGGGCACGATCGGAGCCGCCAACGTTTGGGTTCATGCCCCAGCCTACACGCACTGTGATCCTATGTCTGGCCCCTGTAATCGCGCGGTGTAGTCGCAGTGAGATTGCGGTATAGTCGTGGTGTGCCAACGGATCGCGCTGCAGTTGCGTCGACCCCGTCAGTCGTCTGTGCTCGTCGCCTCGTTCCCGTTCGCGTTCGCGTTTACGTTCGCGTTCGCGTTTGTGTTTGCGTTCTCACTCGCGCTCTCGCCCTCCCCATCATCTGACTCGTCCAGTCCTCCTGACAGCCCCGCGTTCGGGTCGCGCTCGAGTGCCGGTGGGACCTCACGGGAGTCGGCGTAGCCGTCGAACCAGCGGACGATGCGCTCGAGTCGGTCGACGATGTGGCCCGGCTCACCCGAACGCGAGAGTTCGTGGCCCTCGCGCGGATACCGGACGAGACGGGTGTCGACGCCGTGTTTCTTCAGACCGAGGTAGAACAGTTCGGCGGTGTTCGCAGGCGTCCGGTAGTCCCGATCAGAGTGGAGCACGAGCGTTGGCGTCTCGACGTTCGGGATGTGTGCAACGGGCGACTGCTCCCAGAGGAATTCGGGCTCCTCCCAGGGTGTCGTGTCGAAGTCGCCCTCGATGAGCTTGAACGCGTCCGTCGAGCCGTAGAAACTGGTGAGATCGTAGACGCCGCGCTGGGAGACTGCGGCCGTGAAGCGGTCCGTCTGGGTGACCGCCCACGAGGTCATGAATCCGCCGAAGCTCCCGCCGGTGACGAACAGTTCGTCCTCGTCGACGAAATCGCGTTCACAGACTTCGTCGACGCCCGCGAGTACGTCCGCAAGCGTCACATCGCCCCAGTTGCGTTCGATCGCCATGGCGTGGTCCTCGCCGTAGCCCGTCGAGCCGCGGGGATTAGACCAGAAGACGACGTAGCCCTGTGCCGCGAGCGTCTGGAACTCGTGCCACATCGTCCCCGCGGTGGTCCACTGGGAGTGGGGACCGCCGTGGATTTCGACGACGAGCGGGTAGGTTTCGTCCGGGCCGCTCGCGGCGTCGGCGTCGAATTCAGGTGGGGTTAGCAGCCAGCCCTGGATCTGGTTGCGTTCGCCGTCGTCGCTGTTGCCGTCGCCGTCGCTGTTGCCGTTGCCGTCGGCATCTTCAATCCCGGCGTCACCCCTCTCGAACCAGATCTCCTCCGGCTGGCGCACCGCTCGATCCGCGAGGAGGTCGCCGTTGACGCGCGTCAGTCGGTGCGTCTCGTTTCCGCCGCGGGTCGTCACGAAGATGTCGCCAGGGTGGTCCCACTCGCTCTGGACGAGCGCGACGGCGTTGTCGCCGACCGAGAAGCCCGACACAGTCACGTCATCGCCGTAAACGCGGGTCGGCTCCTCGAGTGCTTCCTCATCGCTGTCGATCGTCGTCGGCACGTTGACCGACCAGAGCACGTTCGCCCCCTCATCCGGCGTCGTGAAGTACAGCAGCTCCTCGTCCGGCGCCCAGGTGAAGTTGCCGTCGATCGTCCGATCCAGCGACGCCGTCGGCGTCGTCTCCGCGCCAGTCTCGCGGTCGTGCACGCGAACGTCAGTCTGGCGTAGCGAGGCCTGTTCTTCAGGCGTGAATGCGTACGCGATCCGCCCATCTGTCGTCGCCTCGAGTTCGGTGACCCAGCCGGTCGTCTGCGTGAAGGCCGTTGCCTCATCCGTTTCGAGGTCGTGTTCGTACAGGTCGTACCGGCTCGAGTCGTCTGCCTCGACCGCATCCTCGGCGGTTTTGACCGCGTAGTAGACCGTCTCGTCGTCACCCCAGGTCGCTCCGATATGGTCTTCGTCGCCGTCAGTGAGGCGTTCGATCGCGTCCGTATCCTCGGAATCAGTATCAGTCGGATCGGATGGATCGGACTCGAGTGCAGCCTCGATATCGAGGACGTAGACGTGACTCCGCCGGCCGTCCATGTACTCCGTACCGGCGCGGTAGATCATGCGGTCGATAACGCGCGGGTCGGGCGTCTCGGGTTCGTACTCAGGGTCGACGGCGAGGTCGCGCCCCTCCTCGCGGTCGTCGGCGGTGACCTGCTGGGTGAACAGGAGACGGCTGCCGTCGGGACTCCACTCGAGTCCGGTGACGCCGCCGACGACGGACGTGAGCTGGCGGGCTTCACCGCCGGTCGTCGTGGGGAGTATCCAGAGTTGCTGGCGGTCGTCGTCCTCGCCGCGGGTGCTGGCGAACGCGAGGCGGTCGCCGTCGGGGCTCCAGCGGGGCTGGCTGTCGACACCCTCGCTAATCGTGAGTTGCGTTGGCTCGTCACCGCCGACGGGGACGACGTGGATGGTTGCCTCGGAGGATTCCTCGTCTTCGGGGAGTTGTTCGACGTATGCGACGCGCTCGCCGCCAGGCGAGAGCTGTGGATCCGAAACCTGCCGCAGGTCGTAGAAGTCGGTCGCCTCGATCGTGTTCATGCAGTTCGGTACCGAGGTGTGTGTAAAAAAGGTTGGTCCACCGGAGAACGCGACCGGGACAGTGAGTTGCAGTACGGCTATGTGTCAGCAGTTCGTACGTATGTGGCACGTACATGTCCGGCCGCTCGTCCACCGACGCCACTGATGGCTCCGCCATCGCGCAGTCGTCCCCCCTCCCTCCGGCAACGGATTCGGTTGCCGTCGCAAGCTTCTTCAGTATCCTCGGTGCAGCCGTCGCGCTGACCACAACGGTCGCGGGAGACGGTACTCTCGCCGTCGTCCTCGGCTCGACGCTGCTCGGACTCGGCGCTGGCGCACTGCTCGGTGTCGGTCTCGTCCGCTTCAGTCCCGATCTTCTGGCCCGCCTCGGGAGCAGGCGAAGCCGGCATCTCGTGATCGCGCTGCCAGCCGTCCCCTTCGCCGTCGTCGGCTTCGCGGCCATTTTCGGCCCAGTTGGAACCGAACTCGGGTTCGTCTCGGTTGGCTCGATGAGTGCACTCGTCATCCTTGGCTACGCGCTCCGTGCGATCGCATCGACCCGCTACGCAGAAACGGTAACGGCAGACAGCCCGCTCCAGACGTGTCGGTGGGAGCCGCCACGATCACCCAGAATGGACGCCGTGTTGCTCGTCATCTGGCTGGGTCTCGCCGTCGTCTACGCAGTCGCCGGCGACTGGCTCTCGACGCTCGTCTGGGGCACACTCGGTGTTCTGTGGCTCACCACCGGCCTGATCGAGGGACGGTTCCAGATCGACGGGCTGGGGACGACACCCGAGATCCGAATCCACGAAACCGGCTTCGTCAAACAACGCCCGCTAACCAGCACGTTCGTCTCCTGGGAAACCGTCGACCACGTCCGTCTGCGAGACGACGAACTCGTCTTCGACCGCGGCCTGTTCGATACGCGACTCGACCGCGACGCACTCGAGTCACCCGACAAAATCCTCGCTGCAATCGAGTCACAGCTCTCGGATCAGACGGCAACGCTTCCGCCCTCATGAAAGTCCCAGTAGTGGTGGGTAGGTGATAGAAGGAGGATCATCCGGCGGAGAGGCTTTCCAGCCGAGATAGTGGCCCTTCCGGGAACAACTGAAAGAACACAGCTTGTATCAAGACGAGAGCGCCGAGTACCCCGCCAAACAACGGCGGCCAGATCGCTGGGGAAACACCGCCCGTTGGCGCGAGATAGTGGACATACAGGCTTGCAACGACCCACCACAAGGTGTACATAGCAAGAATTCCGAGCATGACCGAAGCGAGGATCCGAGTCACTGCTGTGTCACCGGGCTGGATCCGATCACCGGAATCGAGAACTGCCGAACCGAGTCGGATTCCGTGTGCCAGCACACTGACCAGAACGGTAAGAGCGAGAAGCCCAGGAACGAGAATCGATAGTGGGATCCAAAGCAGTTCGGGGACGGTGTCAAGGAGAATCGGGGATTCGGTGACTATTCCAGCTGCAAGGAGGAATGCGAGGATTGCGAGGACGGACTCAGCTACTCGTCCCCCGATCGCACTGTTGCGGTAGCGGGCACACATGACATGTGAGTGATTTTTGCTATCTGTTTAAGAGATTTACTGTAGCCGAGATCGCCGTCTGTATCAAGCGAGTCGGGTCGGTATCTGTTTGGTGCGTATCCGTACTGCACACACCCAATGCATGCAGCACGACACTCCGAACACCACCGTACCCTGATTGAACGCTCACCCCCAATAAGCACACGTAGTTGCCGACTGCTACGGTTCAGCTTCACAGTCAGTTTTGGATGAAGAAATCGTGCTACTACCCACCGGAAAGAGAGCGAACAGGGGAGGAAGAGAACTCAGGCCGACTCGAGTACCGCCCGCCCGCTGGTCGCGCTCCGAATCCGATCCCGGAGCGCCTCGGCGTCGGCAACGGGCACCCGAACGCCGAACGAGACGTCAGCCTCGTAGGCGGCGTCGAACTCGTAGCCCTCGCTCTCGAGAATGCCGCGAACGGTGCCGGAGTCGTCGTACTCGACAGTGATCGAGACGCGCTCGTGCGGACGCTCCTCGATGACACCCGCCGCATCGACGGCATCCTTCACCGCGCGGGAGTAGGCCCGGACGAGCCCGCCCACCCCGAGATTCGTCCCGCCGTAGTACCGCGTGACCACCACGACGCAGTTCTCGATCTCGCGCTGGGTGAGCACGTTGAGTGCCGGCTTCCCCGCTGAACTGGCTGGCTCACCGTCGTCACTCGAGTACTCCCGCAAGAGATCGCCGTCGCTGTCGGCGCGAACGCGGTAGGCGGGGACGTTGTGGGTTGCGTCGGCGTACTCCTCGCGAATGGCCTCGATGAACGCCTCTGCGTCGTCGACGGCGTCGACGGGCCGGGCGTGGCCGATGAACTCGGAGCCCTGGACGACGAACTCGGCGGTTGCGGCCTCGGCGATGGTGTTGTAGGTCCGACTCACGGCTTGTGGGTGTCCTGCGTGTTCGTGCTCACTGCAGTTCGATCTTCCGGACGAACTCGAGGTCTCGGAGTTCGGTGATCGCCGTTCCCGAGATGTCCTGGTCGGTGATCAGGTACAGTCGCGGCTCGTCGGTGAACTCGGGGTCCTCGCTGATCGTCTGGCGGATCGAGATGTCGTTATCGGCGAGCGTGCCGGTGACCTGGGCGACGATGCCCTTCTGGTCGGCGTTGTCGACGGCAATCGAGAGCACCGTCAGGTCGAGGACGGGTGCGAGGTCCATCAGGCTCGGCACCTGCGAGATGTTCTGGAAGATCCGCCGCAGTTCGGGATCGTCGAGGATCGCGTTCGTTGTGGAGTCCACGACGCGACGATCGACGTCGATCTCGCGGGCGATGCCGGTGTTCGGGATCTCGATGCCGCCCGAGACGACGCGGCCGTCGTCGTTAACTGAAAAGCCGCGCTCCAGGAGGAGCCGGATAACCGCCTGCTGGCTCGGGGATCCCTCGAACTTCTCCATGATCTCGTCGAACATTCGTTGGTGGGTATACGAGTGCCCAGGTATAATGGTCGGTGATCGACATCCGGTCGGCTTGCCGAGTCGGTGAGGGTGTGGGTAGGTGTGGATGAGTGTGGGTGGGGGTGGGGTAGGGTAGGGTAGGGTAGGGTAGGGTAGGGTAGGGGTGTGGATGTGGTCCGCCGAATCTGGCCGATCGACTGAGTTCCCACAACGCGTCTGACGGACGTTTATTACCGGCCCGCCCGCTATCGCATCCCATGCGCGCACTGCAGCACTGTGACTTCTGTGACAGCGAGGCCGCTGGCACCTTCGAGGTCCTCCCGCCCGAACTCGAGCCGACCGACGCCGAGCAACGACGGGTGGTGCTCTGTCCGGCCTGCAAGGACCGGCTCGGAACGCTCCTCGAACCCCTGCTGGCTCGCCTTCGTGGCGAACCGGTCGTGGAGTCCGACGGGGCCGACGATCCAAGCGAAGCTGGTGCTGTCGAGCGGCGTGAGCAGGACACCGTGGACAGGGCCGGTCGTGAGGACGAGAACGCACCCGAAAGCAAGGATAGAGACGAAGCAACGTCCGCACCTCGCGGAAACGAGATCACGTTCGGCGCATCGGACGCGGTTGAGGACGCAGTCGAGAGCGAGGCTGCGCCTGCGAGTGAGACTGGCGGAAACGCAGGAACGGGGCCAATGACAGAGACAGCGTCAACGGCAGAGACGGAAACGGAGCCAACGGTAGAGACAACGTCAACGACAGAGACGGAAACGGAGCCAGCAACGGACGCAAAACCGGACACAGCGGCGACAACTGGCGAAACCGGGACAACCAGTACAGAGAGTACCGGCGAGACACAGACACAGACGCAAACGCAAACACAGACACCCAGCACACCACAAGCCTACCCCAAGGTCATCCGCCTCCTGCGAAACCGTGAGTTGCCGATGGACCGCAGCGCCGTCGAATCGCTCGCTGCCGGCGCGTACGACCTCGAAGCCGAGCAGGCCGAGGCCATCGTCGATCACGCACTCGAGCAGGAGGAGTTCACCGAACGGGGCGGACAGCTTCACCGCGCCTGAGACACTGCCGGCTACTCGGTCAACGTCCCCTTCGTACTCGGCGCATCCTCTCTTCGTTCATCCACTCGCGTCGCATCGTCGAGCGACCGCGCCAGCGCCTTGAACAACGCCTCAGCCTCGTGGTGCGCGTTCTCGCCAGTCACGCCCGCGTGCAGCGTCAGTCCCGCGTTCATCGCCAGCGACTCCGCGAAATGACGCGCCATATCGCTCGTGAACTCGCCGATCTGGTCCTGGGAAAACGCCCCATCGAAGTAAAAGCGCGGCCGCCCGCTCACGTCGACCACCACGTCCGCAACCGCCTCGTCCAGCGGCACCCGCCGATCTGCGTACCGGACGATCCCCGCGCGGTCGTCGAGCGCCTCGTCGAACGCCGATCCGAGCACAATTGCCACGTCCTCGACCGTGTGGTGATCGTCGATCTCCAGATCACCGTCGCACTCGAGTTCGAGGTCGAACAGGCCGTGGCGAGCGAAGGCGGTCAGCATGTGATCGAAGAAGCCGATGCCGGTATCGACGGTGGCGGAACCGTCGCCGTCGACGGTTAGTGTGCATTCGATTTCCGTCTCGCCGGTGTCGCGCGTAACGGTGGCGCGACGCTCGCTCGTGGTCATGTGGAAGCGATTGCGCCCTCGCTACAAGGGGGTTGCGCTCACGGCGAGCGTGGCGGTTGGGGCAAGCGCGGCGGTTGGGACGAGCGCAGCGAGCGATAAGTGCCAGGCGCGAGTGATGAGCGACGACAGGAAACCAGATTCAATCGGATGCGAACGACTGTGTGCCGGACGAATAGCGGTGAGGAAACGAGACTAATCTCTGAAGACGATTGTCGACGCAGTCGACACGCCCGAGCGTAGTCGGGTGCTACGAGCACGGTTCATGGAGAACGAATGTCCTACTCACGCGAGTGTTTGAAATCGAACCCGATACCGGTTAGACCTCCTTAAATCGAGTTATAAAACGTCTCGTCGCGTTTAGAAGAGTCTAAAATGGTAGTTTTGGTGTCACTACGGGTGTGAAACGGACCGAAATAGTCCCAACCGTCGGGCGCTTATATGATACATGCAGTGAATGTCGCTGATACGAAGAGGTGACCCGCGATGTCTAACTCAACGCCCAGCCCCTCCCCACTTTCGAACGAGTCCGTGCCGCCGTCAGGAACGGACGGCGACCAGCAGGCAGAATCGACGACGAGCAGCGCCCGAAACGTCCTCAAGGGATCAACGCAATTCCTGAGTTTCTGGGCGGCCGTCGGGTTACCGTTCATTTACCTCCCCCTGCTAGCACAGGGGCTCGGAGACCCGCGAGCAACGCTCATCTTCCTCGGACTGCTCGGTATCAACATCCTCACGCTGTACATCGGCCACGATTACAAGCGCGGGTGAGCCTGAACCGACGCGTTTCCCCAATTCCCGCCCCCATATAGCCCCCACCGTACATACTTTCGAGAGTACGTATCGAGGCGACACCCCGCTGTCGTCGTCTTCGATACCTTCCGAACTGATTATTTCCCCCCGTATCCCAGGTGTGGCTACCTGAATGAGGATTCGTGTCGACTGGCGCTCGAGTTGTAGCCTCACCGGAACGGTGCTGCGGTGGCTCTCAATCCCGCTCGCAGCGCCGGCGTTGCTCGCAGTACTCGACGGAAACGACCCGGTTCCGTTCCTGGTCGCTATCGCCGTTGCGATTGCGAGTGGGCTGGCACTCGAGCAGTTGAGTGCTGACCGCGAGCTCGGCCAGCGCGAGTCGTTCCTGATGGTTGCGCTCACGTGGCTCGGCGTCGCAAGCGTCGGTGCAATCCCGTTTCTCTTCGCAGGGGCCGGCTCGGCCGGCGAATCCGCCTTTACCGGGCTCATCAACACACCGATCAACGCCTTCTTCGAGAGCATGAGCGGGCTGACGACAACGGGCGCAACCGTCATGGAGGAGTGGGATTTCAACAACCAGCCGCGCTCGATCTTGCTGTGGCGACAGCTCATCCAGTGGCTCGGCGGGCTCGGGATCCTGATCGTCGCGATCGGTCTGCTCTCACACCTGATGGTCGGTGGTGCACAGCTGATGGAAACCGAGAGTCAGACGCGAAACGTCCGCAAGCTTCGACCACACATCTCTGAAACGGCACGGCTCATCTGGGGGCTGTACGTTGGGCTCACGCTCCTCGCCGTCGCCGTCTTCTACGGACTGCACCTCCTGGGATTCGCGGACGGGATGGACCTATTCAACGCAGTTTCGCACGCGCTGACGAGTGTGGCGACCGCCGGCTTCTCGCCGGAAGGAGACAGCATCGCCGCGTTCTCGCCGATTGTCCAGTGGTCGATCATCCCGTTCATGATCCTCGGCTCGACCAACTTCGTCCTTCTCTACTACATCACGCAAGGGGAGTTCGAGCGCCCGCTGCAGTCCGAAGAGCTCCGATTCTATCTCGGCGTACTCGCTCTGTTCAGCGCGCTCGTCGTCGGGATTCTCGCGTTCGATGCAGACCTCGACCTGGGTATCGAGCCGACGATCCGCCACGGCGTGTTCAACGTCGTCTCGCTGGTGACGACGACCGGCTACGCGAGCATGGACTTCAACCAGTGGAGTCCTGGTGCGAAGCATATGCTGTTTCTCTCTATGTTCATCGGCGGGATGGCCGGGAGTACGACCTGTTCGATCAAGTCGCTGCGCTGGCTGGTCGTCCTGAAGGCGTTCAAGCGAAATCTCTTCACGGCGATCCACCCCGAGGCAGTCCGCCCGCTCCGGGTCAGTGGCAGTGTCGTCGACGAGGAGACCGTCAACGACATCTTCGGCTACGTCCTGCTCGCCATCGTCATCTTCTTCGGCCTGACGGTCCTGCTCGTCGTCGACGCCGCACGCGCCGGCACCGACGTCAGCGAATTCGGCGCACTCGGTGCTGCAGCCTCAATCTTCATGAACATCGGCCCCGCGTTCGAACTCGCCGGTCCGATGGAGAACTACAACGACTTTTCGGCCTTTTCGCGGTCCGTCATGGTCATCATGATGTGGATCGGCCGAATCGAAATCGTTCCCGTCCTCGTCCTGCTGTTGCCGGCGTACTGGCGATCCTGATCGGTCGGTTACTCGTCGTGGCTATCGTCACCATCGTCACCATCGTCGCCAACCACAGCCTTCGCCTCCTCTAGCGTGAAATTCCCTTCGTACAGCGCACTTCCAACCACGGCCGCCGCCGCACCCGCCTCCTCGAGTGCCCGGATATCTTCGAGCGTCGCCACACCCCCGCTCGCGATCACCGGGACATCCGTGGCGTCGACCAGTTCGCGGACCGGTTCCGTGGCCACGCCCTCGAGTTGCCCCTCCACGTCGACGTTGGTGAACAGGATTGCGGTAGCCCCGAGTTCCTCGTAGCGTTCGGCCGCTTCGACCGGCGAGACGCCCGCACCCTCGGTCCAGCCCTCGACGACGACCTCGCCGTCTTTCGCATCGAGACTGACGATGACGCTGTCGGGATGCGTCTCACTGATTTCCGCAACGATATCGGGGTCCTCGACCGCCGCAGTGCCGAGGATAACCCGGTCGACGCCGCGGTCGAGTACGTCCCGTGCGTCCGCGGCCGTTCGAATCCCGCCACCGAGTTGCGTCGGGACATCGACGGACTCGAGTACGCTCTCGATCGCGGCGGTGTTCTCGCGCTCGCCGTCGAACGCGCCGTCTAAGTCGACGAGGTGGAGCGAGTCGGCGCCGGCCTCGAGCCAGCGTGTGGCGGCGTCGACGGGGTCGCCGTAGGTTTTCTCGGTGCCGCGCTCGCCCTGGACGAGCTGGACGACCTCGCCGTTCTGGATGTCGACGGCGGGGATGACGTCGAAGCTGGTCGGGTCAGTGGGGTCACTCGAGTCTGTGTGAGAAGACGAGTCGTCTGCGTCAGTCATACGTGTGTGAGCGGGGTGCATCCGAGTAAAGGCGACGGTTTGCTGTTCTTCGATGCGCCGGATCGATTTGCTGTTCTTCGATGCGCCGGATGAGTTTGCTGTTCTTCGGTTAGTTGGATCGGTTTGCTTTCGCGTCGGCGCGCCGCTACAGCTGATTCTGTCGATCGTCACCGTCGTCGGTATCGCGTTTCTCAGAGGTATCTGAGCCGTACGACAGCAAGAATTTGACAGGGAGAGACGTTGCAAACACGACAGACGGGACAGAACGGGTCCAGTACTTATTTTATCCGGATAGTCGTATTTGTTGTCGATGGTAGAAACGCTTCTCGTAGTCGGGATTATCGCGTCTGTCTTCGTTGGTTTCAATATCGGGGGATCGTCGACGGGGATCACGTGGGGGCCGTCGGTCGGCGCTGGCATCGTCACGAAGACGGCCGCGGCAGCGATCATGACCGTGTTCGTGTTCCTCGGCGGGATGACGGTTGGACAGAACGTCATGGGAACACTCAGCGAGGATATCATTACGATCGATCTCACGCTCTCGGCTGGCGTCGCCGTCCTCTTCTTTATCGGCCTCGGCATCCTCGTCGCCAACATTTTCGGCGTTCCCGTCCCTACGTCGATGACGACCGTCGGTGCAATCGCCGGACTCGGGCTGGCGACCGGGACTCTCAACTACGCGGTGATCGCCGAAATCATCTCCTGGTGGGTCGTGACACCGATCATCGGCTTCTGGATCGGCGGCATTATCGGGCGGTATCTCTACCCGTGGGTCAACCAGCGCGTCGACATCAAAAGCACCGACGGCCCGCTCCTCAGCCTCGACCGTCAGGGTGCAGTCCCGAAACCGGCGCTCGGACCGAATACGACCGCCCAGGAACTCGCAACGACGGTCGTCGTCCTCATTATTGGCTGTTACATGGCGTTCAGTGCCGGCGCGAGCAACGTCCCGAACGCCGCGGCGCCGTTGGTTGGTGAGGCTGGCTTGGAAGTGACACAAGCAGTCATCATCGCAACCGCCGCAATCGGACTCGGTGGCTTTACGATCGCCAGACGAACGATGGACTCTGTCGGCGGTGAACTGAGCGACATTCCGCTCCTCGCCGCACTATTCGTGATGGTAACTGCTTCGACGATCACGACCGCGCTCTCCTATATCGGCATTCCAATCAGCCTCGTGATGGCCACCGTCATGACCATCGTTGGCATCGGCTGGGGGCGAGCAACCCGCCCAATCACGTTCCGAGAGGCCGTCACCCGCGACACCGACGCACAAGACCGCGATATCGAACTGGGTGCGATCGTCGCCGAAGAACAGGAAAGTGAACAGGCCCCAGCAATCGGTGAAGAAGAACCCGAAGAAGTGCTCAACGCAGCCGATCTGTTCAATCCACGGGCAGTCATCAAGTACATCTCGATGTGGATCATCGGTCCGTCGATGTCGACGCTGCTGGCCTACGGATTCTTCATACTCCTTCCAGGGGTTGCGTGATGCGAGGTTCTTAGCACCTAGGACTCGTACCCCAGCACATGCTCTCGAAAATTCTCGTGCCGATGGACAGGTCCGAACACGCCGGTCGTGCACTCGAGTACGCGCTCGAAAACGTTCCTGAGGCCGACGTCACTGTCCTGCACGTCGTCGGCGTTCCGTCGATGATGATGGGCGATGCGGTGGCACTAACGCTTGAGGACGACATCAGCGACGCGGCTGCGAAGCGCGCCGAACCGGTGTTCGAGTTGGCACACGAAATCGCCGATGAACGGGACCGGGAGATCAAGACGATTGTCGGTATCGGTCATCCGGCACGGAATATCGTCGACCGTGCCGAGGAGTACGACACGATCGTTCTCGGAAGTCACGGCGAAGACTGGGACCGTGCGACACGTCGATTCCTCGTCGGGAACGTCGCCGAAACAGTGTCGAAACGCTCACCGGTGCCGGTAACGATCGTCCACTAGGCGCTCACAGTAGTCTACGATTCGCTCACAGTAGTCTACGATTCGCTCACAGTAGTCTACGATTCGCTCACAGTAGTCTACGATTCGCTCACGGAAGTCTACGATTCGGATTCCTCATCGGCTGCGTCGTCCGCAACTGACTCTTCGATGAGTTCTTCGATTTCGTCCTCGCGTAGACGCCGGTCGACGCGTTCCTCGACGGCGTCGACTTTCGCCTGGACTTCTCCAACCTGTTCTTCGACCGTTTGCTCGACGGTTTCGCCGACTGTTTCCTCGACGGTTTCGCCGACTGTTTCCTCGACGGTTTCGCCAACCGTTTGCTCGACCGTCTCCTCAACTGTCGCTTGTACCTCTTCAACCTGTTCTTCGACCGTCTCACCCACCGTTTCTTCGACTGTTTCGCCGACGGTCTCCTCGACCGTTTCCTCAACCGTCTCGCCCACTGTCTCTTCGACAGTCTCTCCCACCGTTTCCTCGACTGTTTCCTCGACCTGTGCCTGCACACCCTCGACCTGGCGTTCGACTGTCTCGTCGACCGTCTGCTCGAGGGTTTCGTCGACCGTTTGTTCAAGGGTTTCTTCGACCGTCTCCTCAACCTGCGTCTGGACGACTTCGACTTCTTTCTCGACGGTTTCGCCGACCGTCTCTTCGACTGCCTGGGTCATCCAGTCCGGATCGAACCGCGCCATCTTCCAGACGACGTGCACGACGTAAGATGCGAAGACGCCGACACCGAACGCGATTCCGACGTTCGTCTCGACTGTCGCGATCAGAACGATCGAGAGCGCGATCAACGCACCGTAGGCGAGATCAACGGCTGCGTCGACACGAACCGGGTTTAGCATCGGCGAGTAGCACCTGTATCGCTCGACCGGGCAGTGCCAGATTCTGAATGAGAGGCGACGTATCGACGCTGACCATCCACCGGAACACACCGCTGCCCCCGGCGTTCGACGGAAATCCGACTAGCACACATGTTACCAGAATATTCGGTAGGCGACGTTGAAATTCTTTGCTCTAGAATCCAGAGGGTGGCGACCTGGTTGTATTCACGATTGTCTGCCCTCGATGTAATGGGTCTATTTTTAGGATTAGCTCGCTTGAGTACACACTGTGACGGAAGTACTGCTTCTCGTGGGTATTCTCGTTGCAATCTTCGTCGGCTACAACATCGGCGGAGCAACGACGGGGCCAGCGTTCGGTCCGGCGGTTGGGGCGAACGTAATCACGAAAACGATGGCCGCGGCACTCATGTCGATTTTCTTCTTCATCGGTGCGGCGACGATCGGCCCGCAGGTCGTCGATACGCTCGGTAACGAGCTCGTTCACGATACGGCAGTGTTTACGATGCGCTCGAACGTCGCCGTCCTCTTCTTCATCGGCGGCGCGCTATTCGTCGGAAACTACGCTGGTGTCCCAGCCTCGACCTCGATGACGGCCGTCGGTGCGATCGCCGCACTCGGACTCGCGACGGGTGAACTCGCCTAGGACACGCTCGGCCAGATCGTTATCTGGTGGGTCGTCGCACCAATCATCGGCTTCTGGGTCGCAGGTGTTGTCGGCCGATACTTCTATCCGCAGATCAACGAGTGGATCGCGATCGAGGCCAGCCGTGACGGCCGAGAGATGATCACCGTCGACCGGTCAGGCACCGTTCCACGGCTCCAGTTCGGCGACGGTGCGGACCGCCGGGAGATTACAGGTGCGTTCGTCGTCGTCGGTATCGGCTGTCTGATGGGCTTTTCCTCGGGAACGAGCAACATCGCGAACGCGATTGCCCCGATCTACGGCGCAGTTGCTGGCACGGGTACTGAACTCACACTCGGCTCACTGTCGGTCCCGTTCGGAATGCCTGCGCTGATCGTCATCGGCTCAATCGCCGTCGCAATCGGCTGTTTCACTATCGCACGTCGAACGCTCGATACGCTCGGTAACGACATCACGAACCTGCCGCTGACGGCGGCAATCGTCGTCGCCGTGGTTAGCTCGACCATCGTCGTTGCTCTTTCCTGGATCGGTATCCCTGCGAGTTTCGTCGTCATCGCGACGATGAGCATCATCGGACTCGGCTGGGGGCGTGCAACACGGACGACAACGCTCTCTGATGCCAGAGCCGGCGAGGAGACCCACGTCTCCGTCGGTGCACTCACCGCCGACGAAGAGGGTGAAACGCCGCCCGAGATCGGGAAGAAGAGCCCGAAGACATCCCAACGGCTGCTGATCTGTTCAACCCATCAACGACGGCCAGGGTGATCCTCATGCAAAATGTCGTTCCCGTTATCTCCACGGTCGGAGCCTTCCTTACGTTCCGGTTCCTGCCGGTATTCGGCTTCTGACTCCACAGGGAGGCTGTCTTTGCCACCATCGCGAAAGGGGCGCTTGCGCTCGTCACAGATCATTCGTACCGCCTGTGAATCAGCCGGAAAGACGAATACTCTGGATGGATAGCCAGCTATTTGTGAAAAACCATTTAGAATGGAACAGCAAGCTATACCAGTGCGGGACTCGAAGCGCCGGTTGATGCCCACGGTAGAATACCTCAACTACGAAGTGCTGGACGACCAGGGTTGGGAAATGGACGACGACGACCTCTTCGAGAAAGCTGCAGACGCCGACTTCGGCGAAGAGGACTACGGCTCCCTCGAGGTCAACGAGGGCGAATACATCCTCGAAGCCGCCGAGGCACAGGGCTACGACTGGCCCTTCTCGTGCCGCGCCGGTGCCTGTGCAAACTGCGCAGCCATCGTCACGGAAGGCGAAATCCAGATGGACATGCAGCAGATCCTCTCGGACGAAGAGGTCGAGGACAAGAACGTCCGCCTGACCTGCATTGGCTCCGCCGAGACTGACGAGGTCAAGATGGTCTACAACGCAAAGCACCTCGACTACCTGCAGAACCGCGTCATTTAAGCGGTCTCACCGTTTTCCGCTTTCCGTTTTCGCGTGTGTCCGTGACACGTTGAGCCTGTCGTTCGTCGTCCACGAGGTCATCGGGATTCCTCGCGTTCGTGACGCCTCGGTCTCGATTCCCGCACCCTCGACACTCTACAAGCCGTTTGCCCGCTTGAAGAGAGCCGTCTGGCGGGCTCTGCTAAACGTTCCACCCCCAGACTTGCCGCTGAACGGTGTCTCCGGCATTGTCTCGAGTGTCTCCGGCATTGGTGTCGCCGGGCTTGAGCGGACGCACGTCTCAACTCTATCAAAATCTACCAACTCCTATCAAGTCGTATTGAATACGAGATTGGACGATAGCCTCTCAGTTGAGACAGGCGGGGAACAGCTTAACTCAAACACGAATGTTCTTGCTGTATGGGCTATCATCACGTTAACACAAACGACATCGAACCGTTCGATTCCCCCGGTCGTGAATTCCGATCAATTGGCCGTGCAATCGGACTCGAAACGCTTGGAATTAGCCATGTCGTTGCAGAGCCGGGTGAACAGATCCCGCTGCAGTATCATTATCACGAAGAACAAGAAGAAGCGTTCTACGTCATAAGCGGTGTGCTACATGTTGAGACACCTGATGACGAGTACGTTGTCGAGGAGGACGAGGTGTTTATTGCCGAACCAACGAGTCCACATCGCGCGTACAATCCCAACCAGTCCGCCTCTTCAGTCGAAGTATTGGCGTTCGGCGCGCCGTCAGTCGACGATATCCATCCATACGAACCGTAACGGCACCGACAATGCGTCTTCTCTACTCGGCACAGTGCAAATAACGACCAGCAGTGAGGAGAGTCGTCTTTCAATCCGTGGTGTATTCGCACACTGCGTTCAGCAAGGCAGCTGAAATCTGTCACCGCTTGAGGGAGCAACAAGACCCATATCAGGTGTTTTGGGAGGTGGTACACCCCTGCACTGGCTGAACGGAAAAGCCTGCACAGAGACAGGTGAAAGACGGAACAGCTAGTCCAGACACAAACAATCTATCATCCAAAGGGAAACATTCAGTCCACACAGCGGCCAGCATCCGCTTCCCCCCAGAAGACAGCAACGCGGTCAGGAGTCTGCCTTCGCCTCGGCGAGCGTCTCGTACATCTCCTCGACCAGTTCGGTCGCCCGGTCCGCGTCACGCGCTTCCGCATAGACCCGAACGAGCGGTTCAGTGCCGGACGGGCGAGCCAACACCCAGGCATCACCGTAATCGAGACGATAGCCGTCGCGCGTATTCAACTCCGCATCCGCCGCGTGGGCGTGATTCGCCGCCGCATCGAGCATCGCGTCGCGTTCGGCCGTCGACTCATACTTGATATTGCGCCGAATGTTCGCATACCCGTCGTACGGTGCGACGATTTCGCTCACCGGCTGTTCGGCGACCAACTCGAGGAACCGGGCTGCTGTGTAGGCCCCGTCGCGCGAGAGTCGGTAATCAGGGAAGAAGATGCCGCCGTTGCCCTCGCCCGCGATCGGGACGTGTTCACCGTTGGCCTCGAGTTCCTCGATCCGTGTGATGATGTTCGTCGACCCGATCGGCGTGAGTTCGAGGTCGGCACCGACGTTGGTCACGACGTCGACGAGCCGCTGGGAGACGTTGACCGCAGACACCGTCGTCTCGCCGGACTCGAGTTGGGCCGCAGCGAGGGCGGCCAGCGCTGCGTCGCCGGAGACGAACTCGCCGTTCTCGTCGAAGAAGATAGCGCGGTCGGCGTCGCCGTCGTGGGCGATGCCGATATCGGCGTCGGTCGTCCGGACGAGGCGGCCCAGATCGCCGAGGTTGTCGGGAACTGGTTCGGGGTCCCGGCCGGGGAACTTGCCGTCAGGCTGGCTGTTGACCGTGCGGACGCGACAGCCGAGTTCGCGGAAGAACTCGGGGCTGGTGAGCGTCCCTGCGCCGTGGCCGGGGTCGAGTGCGACCGTCAGGTCGGCATCGGAGATCGCCTCGCGGTTCGAGGCGGCGAGCAACTCGTCGATGTATGCGTCGCGAGCGCCGTCGATGTCACGGACTCGGCCAGTCTCGTCCCACGGGGAGACGGCGAACTCGCCCGCGAGCAGCGTCTCCTCGACGGCTTCGAGGTCAGTAACGGCGAGTTCGACGCCGTCGCTGCCGACGAGTTTGATGCCGTTGTACTGGGGCGGATTGTGCGAGGCGGTGATGACGATGACGGGGACGCCCTCGCGTTCGGCGTACCCCTGCGCGCCCGGCGTCGGAACGATTCCCAATCGGTCGACGTCGGTGCCCGTACTCGTCAGTCCGCTCGCTGCCGCATCGGCCAGCATCCGTCCCGTGTAGCGGGTGTCGCGAGCAATTGCGACCCGGTCCACCTGCCAGGCCGTGCCCGCCGCTTTGGCAACCCGCAGGACGAACGCCGGCGTCAGCTCCTCGTTGGCGACGCCACGTGTCCCGCTCGATCCGAAGACTTCCATCGGTCGCTAGTCTGACGGGACTACTCAAAGGGATTCCGGAGCAGACATCCGGTGGGTGGAGGAACTACGATGGGCGCGACAGCACGGAAGGGAGCACCGACGCCGCGCCAGCGGAACGCTTTCGGCCCAGCCACCCAACCCAGCAGTATGGACTCTATCGAGGAAAAGCGCGTCTTCGGCGACCGCGCTGGCGCGGTCCAGGCCTACGTCGCAAGTTCGATCGGCGTCGTCCGCGTCCACATCGCCGGCGAGACCGTCGGCGAGTTCAGCCTCTGTGCACGCTGTGACGCACGAGATATCGCAACGACCCAGTCCGGCCGCGTCGTCGTCGCAACTGACGAAGACGTTCGTATAGAAGCGCACCTCGACCGTACAGATACCGACGACCGGAACGCAGCCAGCGAGTTCTCCCTCACAGACACCGGTTTTGGACCCGCAACCGCAGTCGGCGTCACCGAAACGACACTCCTCGCTGCGAGACCCGATGGCAGCATCGCCGTTCGGGAATACGAACCCAGCGACGACCCACGGGAGACCCAACGAGACAGCGACTGGGAAGAACTCGAGTTCGAACGCGGCGGCCCCGAAGCGCTCGACAGTCACCCAACCACGATCCGTGCAATCGACGGCGACCTACTCGCGACCGACGCCGGCGTCTACCGGCTTCGCGAGACGGCTGGAGCGTGGGTACTCGAGCACGCCGGCCTGACGGACGTTGTCGACGTATCGGCGGGGGCGGTGCCGCTCGCGGCGACAGCGGACGGGCTCTACAGACTCGGAAACGGCTGGATGAAGGTTCTCGAGGGGACCGTCGAGACGGTGACAGCAGATCCACAGGCTGAACCGGGGCGGCTGTCGCGTGCACACGCTGTGAGGACAACTGGGGCAGCCACGGCAGCGAATACGGCAGAAACGGCTGCAGAGACCGCGAGCGCCGAGACGACAGAAGCGGACCTGTACGCGTTCGAAGACGAGACCTGGGAGCAGGTACCGGTCGAACCGGTCGACGAGAGCATCGTCGACGTCGGCTATGGCCCGCGAGCGACGGCAGAAAAGGAAGCAGCGACAACCCTCGAATCGGTCTACGCCGTCACCGAAAGCGGCACCGTCCTCGTCTCGACGACCGAGTCGGGTGCGTCCACCACACCGGATGCGTGGCGACAGCGGTCGGTCGGCGTCACCGGTGTGACGGGGCTCGTTGTCCGCCCTGAATGAAACTGTTCATCCTGAAGACAGGACAACAACGGCAGCCGAAAATCAACCGGCAGATCTAGCGGAAGCTTGACTATCCGTGACTGTCTCGGTCCGGACCATGAGCGACCTTCCGCGCCGCCGGCTACTGGCACTCGGCGGTACTGCACTGACAGGAGCGATCGCCGGCTGTTCCAGCAGCGCGAACGAAGACGACCCGAACGGAAACGACGATTCCGAGACGGACGGAACCGGAGACGAGGACGACACCGAACCAGGTGATGGTGACGAAAACGGAGACGAGACCGGCACAGACGACGCCGACAGCACCGCCCTCGGCGATATCGCCGTCGAGAACCTGAGCGGAAACGATCACACAGTCAACATCATACTCGAGTTCGATGGCGAAATCGAGCACTGGTCGACCCACGAGTTGAGTGCCGGCGACGGCGCGACCCTCGACCGAGACTGGGACGACGACGCGGGCGAGTTCCGCGTTATTTTGCGGCTCGACGACGGCGACCCGGTACAGGATACCGCAACGTCCTGGAACGAGCCAGATTGTCTCAATCTGTTGGTGACGATCAATCGCAACGGTGAGCTGACGACGCACGCCGATACGAACAGCGGACCGTGTGGCGACGGCGACGCTGATTTCGACGAGGGCGACGAGTAACTGGCCAGCGACTCACAGAGACCCAGAACTCGCGAGGGAGTAACGTCGAGGGACAGTCCCACGGGTTCCCGACAGGTCGGTACGGACCGAGGACTCGCAACGGACAGGAACGAAAACTGGTTTACGCCCCATCCTGTGGTGTCGAGTATGATCATCAGCGGAGCCGCCTCCCAGGCGCTCGCCGCCGCGCTCGCACGCGAACTCGAGGAACCGCTCGCCACAGCCGAATACGACCGTTTCCCGGATGGGGAACTGCTCGCTACCGTCCCTGATCTGGCCGACAGCGACGGCATCGGCGACACCGACCGCGCGATTATCGTCGCTTCCACCGTCTCGAGTGACGCCCACCTCGAACTGCTCCAGCTACAAGACGCCGCCCGCGAAGCCGGCGTCTCGGAGGTCGTCACCGTCCTCCCCTACATGGGCTACGCTCGCCAGGACAAGGCGTTCGAGGCCGGCCACCCGATTTCGGCTCGCGCTGTCGCACGGGCCATCTCGAGTACCACCGACCGCGTCCTCACCGTCACCCCACACGAGGACGCAGTCTGTGAGTTCTTCGAGCCGACGGCGACGGCCATCGACGCGGCGGACCGCCTCGCGGAGCCGCTACCCGACGACCTCACGAATCCAGTCTTCCTCTCGCCCGACGCGGGTGCGACCGACCTCGCCAAGACGGTTCGAGACGCCTACGGCGACGGTTCGGGCGAGACGGACTACTTCGAGAAGGTGCGCCACTCCGGCACGGAGGTCGAGATCACGCCGAGTGACGTGGACGTCACAGGCCGCGACGTCGTCGTCGCGGACGACATCATCGCAACGGGGTCGACGATGAGCGAAGCCGTCGCCGTCCTGCAAGAGCGCGGCGTTGGTCGTGTCTTCGTCACGTGCGTCCACCCGCTGCTCGCGAGCAACGCGGTCACCAAACTCTCGCAGGCCGGCGTCGAAGCGATCTACGGGACGGACACGATCGAACGCCAGCAGAGTGCGGTCTCGGTCGCGCCGTCGATCGCCGCCCACCTTTGAGGGCTGGTGGTGTCGGTACTCGGGTACTCGAGTACACGATCTGATTCTTGCCGATCGAGCCGCCCAGCGTGGCGGCTGTTCGGTGACTGAAACGGGAGCAAACCGCAGCGATCGTTTGGAGGCGAAATCCGAGAGAATAGTAGCAGTCAGTCCGACGCTTCCGGCGCTGCCAACGGCTCGATCGCGATCTCGGCATCCACCTTTTTCCGCTCGGGTCGCTCTCTACGTTCGCAACCACTCGCGCAAAGACCTGTCTGGCGAGAGCAAAGCTCTCGCTGACCTTGCTTCGCTTCGCTCAGCAAGAGGCCAAAAATACCGCTTCGCGCAGCGAACCGATGCTTATTCAGACGCTTCCGGCGCTGCCAACGACTCGATCGCGATCTCCATCGCCACGCCTTCAACCTCCCACTCCTTGCGGTGACCATCGTCGACAACGTCGCCGCCGAACTCATCCGCACGAACCTCCTCGCGGATCAGATCCGCACGCTCGTCGACCAGCGAGGCAACGCGGTCGTCTTCGATTTCGAGCTCCAGCGCAATTCGCTCCTCGACATCTAAGTCGAGGTCCTTGCGCATCTCCTGTACCCGGCGGATAACCTCGCGGGCGTACCCCTCGCTCTCGATATCGTCAGTGAGCGAGGCGTCGACGTACGCAACCCCGCGGTCGTCGCCGTTCAGCCCAAAGGCCGTGCCGGCGACACCCTCCGGCGTCTGGGTGACGAACGAGACCATCTCCTCGGTGATCTCCTCGCCGGACTCGAGTACATCCTCCACAGCCGCTGCGATCGACTCGAGTGTCGGCTCGTCGATCCGGGCCTCGTTGAGCGCGTTCATGACCTGGCCGGCGCGGTCGCCGAACGTCGGTCCGAGTTCGCTCATGTCTGCTTCGGCACTGTAGTTCAGTTCGCCCCAGCGGTCGTCCGGCGAGACGAGTTCGATCTCGCGGGCGTTGAGGCGATCCTCGAGCAGTGGGGTGTGGCGCTCGACAGCATCGACGACGCGCTGGTCGTCGGCTGCGACGACGACGCGTGGGACGGGCCAGCGCAGTTTGCGGCCGGCCTGCTGACGAGCGTTCGCGCCGGCTTCTTCGATGGCGCGAAGGAATGCGACGTCCTCCTCGAGTTGCTCGTCGACGAACGTCTCGTCGACGGTGGGCCAGTCGCACATATGGACGGTGTCGTGTTCGGCGTCGCCGGTGAGCGTGCCGTAGATTTCCTCACTGATGAACGGCGCGTAGGGAGCGAGCAGCGCGACGGTTTCGCGGAGCACACGGTAGATGGTCGCGTAGGCGGCTTCCTTGGAGGCGCTGTCCTCTTCTTCCCACATACGCTCGCGGACGGCCTGGACGTAGAACCGTGAGACGTCCTCGACGACGAAGTCGATGAGCGCGTTGAGGGCCTTGTCCTGGCGGCGCTCGTCGAAGTGGGCGGTCATCTCGTCCTTGGTGGACTGCAGGCGGGCGAGCACCCACTCGTCGATGAGTTCGAGATCCGCTTGCACGTCTTCGACGGTCGTCGCCTGCGGATCAAACTCATCGAGCCGCATGTACGGCAGCGGGAACCGGAAGACGTTCCACAGCGTCCGGAGGTGGTTCTCCATCGTCTGCATGCCCTCCCAGGAGAAGCGCATGTCGTCGCCCTGCGGGTTGTTCGACAGCAAGAACGCACGCATCACGTCCCGGCCGTGGCGGTCGATGGCCTCGTGGGGGTCGACCAGAATGTCCTTGGACTTGGACATTGCGCGGCCGTCGGGCATGAGCGCGTGGCCGTGCATGAGGACCTCTTCATAGGGAATGTCGCCGAGTGCGGCGGTGCCCATGCCGAGCTGGGACCAGAACCAGCCGCGGGTCTGGTCGTGGGCTTCGAGGATGAAGTCTGCGGGCCAGAGGTCGTCGAACTGGCTGTCGTCCGAGGGGTAGTTCAGGGTTCCCCAGGAGGCGACCGAAGAGTCGAGCCAGACGTCGAACACGTCGGGCACGCGAGTGTAGGTGGTGCCGTCCTCGGTGATCGTGAGGTCGTCGACGGTGTCCTTGTGCAGGTCGACCGTATCGACGTCGATATCCTGATCGACGCGGTCGACGAGTTCCTCGCGCTCGCCGATGACGATCATGTCTTCATCATCATCACGGTCCTCTGGCGTCCAGACGGGCAGCGGAATACCCCAGTAGCGCTGTCGGGAGACGTTCCAGTCGGGTGCCTCCTCGACGAAGTCGCGGAAGCGGTTGTCTCGCGCCCAGTCTGGGTGCCACTGGCTGTCCTCGATGTTCTCGAGGAGCTCGTCTTTCACGTCCGTGATCGTGATGAACCACTGGTCGGTAACGATCTGGATGATGCCCGTATCACACCGCCAGCAGTGACCGTAGCTGTGGGAAACCGTCTCGGAGGCGAGCAGCGCGCCGTTGTCCTCGAGATCGGCCGTGATCTCTGGGTCTGCGTCCTTGACGAACTCGCCTTCGTACTTGCCGGCCTCCTCGGTGTAGACGCCGTCGCCATCGACGGGACAGAAGATCGGGAAGCCAAGCTCCGTTCCGCGCTCGAAGTCCTCCTCACCGTGACCCGGTGCGGAGTGGACGAGACCGGTGCCGTCGCCGCCCGTGTCCACGTAGTCGGCAGCGTAGACCTCGTGGGTTCCCTCTGCGTCGACGGTGTCTGGCACTTCCTCGGCGAGTGGGTGCTCGTACGCCCAGCCGATCATCTCTTCGCCGGCGACCTCCTCGACGACCTCGTAGTCGTCGTAGCGGCCCGTCTTCAGCACGTCCTCGTGTTTGGCCTCGGCGACGTACAGCAGTTCCTCCTCGCCGTCCTTCTCGGCGCGGACGCCGACGTAGTCGCCCTCCTCGTCGACTGCGACGAAGGTGTTCGCCGGGATAGTCCACGGCGTCGTCGTCCAGATGACGATCGAGCCCTCGCGGTCGGCGAGGTCGAACTTCACGTAGATCGAGGGGTCCTCGACGTCCTCGTACTCGACCTCGTTGTTCGCGATTGCCGTCTCACAGCGCGGACACTGTGAAATCGAGCGGTGGCCTTTCTCGACTAAGCCGCGCTCTGCAGCCTTCGAGAAGCCCCACCAGGCTGCCTCCATGTACTCGGGGCTAACCGTCCGATACGGGTTCTCCCAGTCCATCCAGACGCCGAAGTCCTGGAAGTCAGACTGGAGGCCCTCGAGTTGCTCGTCTGCGTACTCCTTGCAGGCCTCGATGAAGTTCTCCTCGCCGTACTCCTCGATGTCCTTCTTGTTCTCGAAGCCGAGTTGGCCCTCGACGCGGGTTTCGATCGGGAGCCCGTGCATGTCGTAGCCCGGCCGGTCGGTGACGTCGTAGCCCTGCATCCGGTGGAAGCGGATGTAGACGTCCTTGAGGGACTTGTTCCAGGTGGTCCCCATGTGTGCCGAGCCCGACGTGTACGGCGGGCCGTCGACGAAGAAGAACGATTCACCGTCCGATCGGTGCTCGACAGTTTGCTCGTAGGCATCGACGTCGTCCCAGTAGTCGAACACCCGTTGCTCGACGGCATCGGGGTCGTACTGGTCGTCGACCTCGCTAAACCTGCTCATACCTCACGTAATTGCCTGGGATGGTAAAGAGGAATCGATATTGCAGGTCAGCCGATGGATGGCAGGGCGGTCAGCAGATAGCCAGAATCGGTCACGGTGCAGAACAGTGCAGACACAGGCCGGTGACGGCGCGGAACGATGACGCCATTGTGAGCGTGACCGCGAGAACAACGCCGGCGGTTCGACACGCCTATCGGTTAGAGATCAAACAGGTACGCAGGGATGCTTACGGCTCGCGATGCGATCGGATTGCTGTTCGACCGAGAAGTAGCGAAACTCGCCGCCGTCGTAGCAATCGGCTGGTGGATGATCTGGACAGGAGTCGGATCAACGAACTGGATCGAGTTTTCGGGTGTCGTGCGCGGACTCGACGACTTGCTCACCGTACTTGCCGTCCTCGTCGGCGTGATACTCGCGTTCGTCGGGACGCTCGCACTGGTGGTCAAACTCGTTTACGACGCAGTTGTCCTCGCTAACGCGAACTATAGTAGCCACTGCAAGTCAATGCACACCTGATCGCACGACTGCTGTGCGATCAGTGTGTAACTAGTTGCAGTTGTTACTATAGCGCAATCGATACCGTGCGTTACTGTCCTCGGACTCCACGGAGAACCTTCTGATAGCCGAGTCCGTAAACGCCCGCGTAGAGCATGATCCCGCCGATCGCGGCGAGCCACAGTGCAACCATCGTCTCCCCCGAACCGAAGTGCTGAAGACTCGCGTACTCGGCGGTGACACCAGCAACCGTGAGCGCGCCGGCAGCAACGGTATAGAACAGCATCGACAGCGACTCCGCAAGCAGTTCTGAAGCCATTGCACTGGGTAGACAGCCAAGAGAGGTAAACTTGTTCCCCCGAGAACAACAGATCGCGGCCGAAATTAGTTAGACTGCTGATCCGGCCCGCCTATAGCCATCGAGACCCGACCTCGAGACAGATCGTGCCCGCTTCCGACCCTCCCTTCCCCGACTCCCGGAACGTCATCGAACCGGACTGCCAGCGCTGTCCAGCACTCGTCGAACACCGTACCTGCATCTCGTGGGGCACCGGGCCACTCGACGCCGACGTGCTCGTCGCCGGCGAAGCACCCGGCTCCGGTAATCCCGACGCTGACAACTGGCAGGGCGGCAACTGGACCGGGAAGGCTTACACCTCCCGCCACTCCGGTCGTCGCATCCGACGCATGGTCGAGCGCATCGGCTACGGTGACGACGCCTATTACACCAACGCCGTGAAGTGCTTCCCCGCGAACGAGGAGTCACGCTCCTCGACAGAGAGCGGTGAACCCGCGAGCACGGAGACCCCGCGCACCGAGGACCTTCCAGACAACCGCGAGCCCACGCCAACAGAGCGAGCGAACTGTCGGACCCACCTCGTCACCGAAGTCGAGACACTCGAGCCAGCCGTGTTGCTCGCGACGGGGAAGCACGCGACGAAATCGGTGCTGGCAGCCGAGGAGCGAGAGCTGGGCGGCTTCATCGAGACGGTGCTCGAGCCGGTTCGCTGTGAGCAACTCGAGACGTGGCTCGTGCCGATCCTGCATCCGTCCTATCAGGACGTGTGGATCGGCCGGTTAGGGTACGAGCCGGAGGAGTACCTCACAGCGATTCGGGAGACAGTAGACGAGTGCGTTGAGCGTGGGCGTCCGTCTCGAGCGGGAGTCGACAAATGAAGTGAGCAGCGAAACAGCGGGCCAGGAGACGGAGACTGAAGTCAAGACCGAGACCGAGACCGAGGTCGAGACCAAGATCGAGTTGAGACCGAGACCGAGACCGAGACCGAGACCGGGACCAAGATCGAGTTGAGACCGAAACCAAGATCGAGATCGAAACCGCGAGTCGAGGATAGCACACAGTCGACTGTCAACTATCGTATCCGTCAGATTGAACCTGTGACCATGTAGTAGACGAACGTGAAGAACGCGAACCAGAGCAGGGTTCTGAGGAAAATCTTGCTATAGATGTCCTTGACCGGTGCCATTGCATGGAACTGCCGCTCGGCGCGAAACAGTCGTTGCAGTGGCGTCTCGTTTCGATCGCTCATTGGAGTACGTGAGTGGTAGGCACGGTCCATAGTTACCTGTTCCGGAGAGAGCGCCGCAGCACGGTACTCGAGACGCGCCGGCTCGTCCCGACCAGCGGTAACCTTCTTACCGCGAGCCGACACACAGTGGCGTATGAGCACGATCTTTACCCAGATCGTCGAGGGAGAGATTCCCGCCCGAATCGTGTACGAAGACGAGACCACGGTCGCCTTCCTCGATGCCAATCCGCTGGCACCGGGACACACGCTCGTCATTCCGAAAGACGAGTACGAGCGGCTGAACGACGTTCCGGCCGACGTCGCGACGGATCTCTACGACACAATCCATCGGCTGGTCCCCGTCGTCGAGGACGTCGTCGACGCCGACGCGACGACTGTCGCGTTCAACAACGGCGAGGAAGCCGGTCAGGAGGTTCCACACGTCCACTGTCACATCGTCCCGCGCTTCGAGGGTGACGGTGGCGGCCCCATCCACGCTATCGCGGGCGAAGTACCCGATCTCGACGACGACGAACTCGACGCGATTGCGGCGGATATCGAGTCCGAGGCCTGACTCACCGACAGAGCTCCCGCCCAGCGAACTGCAACTACCGACGCCGAACTGTCCCTCCAACCACCGACTCACACTCGACCACCGAGTCGCATCCACCGCCCGTGACTCTTTTCTCACTCCGGCGTAACTCTCGGCACAGATGAGCACCCTCGACCGGCTTCAGACTCGCATCAGCGAGTTGCCGATCTCAGTTCCGGCGGTACTCGAGTTAGCCAGCGTCTGCATCTGCATCGGGTTGTTCGTGGGGACGTTCGTGGCGCTTGCGAGTGGGATTCCGGGGGCAGAGAGTGGTGCAGCTGGGACAGCTGGAGCGGGTGGAGCAGCTGACGCGGCGGACGCGGGCGATACAATCGGCGGGAGTGGCGGAGCAGAGCTGCTGTGGCTCGGAATCATCGCCGTTGGCGCTGCGTTCGTCGTTTTCTGGACAGCGCTGGTGCCGCTGGTTGAGCGGGTGTACTACTAACTCCTGACCGGTTGGTTTTGGTGAATCGCCATGTGGTACCGAGTTGAGCCGGCACAATGGGAGATATGGAGCGGAAAACGGCGATAGTTCACGTCCAAAATTTCCCGCTTCATCGGGACGGTCGTGTCGTTGGCTCGACCATCCTGCAGACGGTTACTCTTGAGCACCTCTCTCGCCCCACTTCGAGCGAAGCGCCGGTGGAACCAGCCACGCAGCGAATCCGTCGGGATCGGCCGCTCGTTCGGCTCGGTGTTGGGCCCACTCGAGGACAGTCAAGAGGAGGAAGAACCCGCCGATGAGCGTCGCCAGCCCGATTCGGTCCGCAGCCGACTGCGACGCCACCGCCAACGTGAACAGACCGACGATGACGAACGTCAGGAACAATGCCCACACCCCGGGAACGAGCACCAGGAGCAGGCGAACCGGATACTCAAGGACCGTTACGGGAGACAGGTCCGTATATCGACGTGGACGGAAGTAGTTCCGGTAGACGTAGATGAGATGGGAGCCGACGATCATCAGCGCGGTGCCGAACACGGCTGGCTCTCGAAACGCCGAGAGCCACGCCGGGAAGGTGTCGTGTGCCTCGTGTCCGCCGACGAGTGTGTCACCGATTGCGACGAAGAGAACGCCGGCGACCAGCAACGACGGCACGATCACGCGTAGACTACGCAGATAGACCGGCGGTAATGGTCCGGGGAGTGGAACCGTTGGCAGACTACTCAGATAGCCATCGTCGGACCCAACGACGATAGGGGTGACGTCCTGATCCTCGGTCTTCATCTCCTGCTGGGCGAACAGCGCACAGCCACAGTAGACGACGACCAGCGTTAGTATCTCGAACAGGTACAGTACGAAGACGAGCGTATGCAACAGGTCGAACCAGACGATTCCCACGATCGGCAACGCGTTTCCGACGAGTATTGGAGCGAACTCCCGAAGATCATCCTCGGTCGCTCGTCGCCGGTCAATCATCGCTCAGTCGAGCGGAGGGACGACCTTCATATCAATCTTCCGAACGATAGTCGAAACACGATCCACCGAGCGACTGGATGTTTACGTAACAAGATGAGAGAAAAAGGCGTGAGACCGCTAATCAAGCAGTGTGCGTGCCGTCCCGTCGATCCGCGCGTTAGGCGCGTAACCGATATCACTCGAACGTGCGATGGGCTGGGCAAATCCAACGAGGTATAGCGATTCACCACAGTCGGGCGATTAGAAGAGGCCGAGCACGCCGAACAGCAGATCACCGTAGAGCACCGCGAGCAGCATGCCGAGGAAGATCGGCACCAGAAACGGCGTCCCGGGTGAGATCCAGACCGTCTCCTTCGTGGTGATCGTCTCGAGTCCGGCGCGCAGTTGGTCAGGCGTCGTACCGTAGGCCGTCCCCTCGATATCCTCGAGGAAGGACTCGGCTCCCCAGGGGTCGTCCGTAGTCGCCCCGGACGGCACGTCTTCGTTCGGTTCAGGTGGGGAACGCTCAGTAGCGTCGCCGTCCCCCGTCTCAGGTGCCGCCGCACTGACACCGCCGTCCGTCTCGACCGCCACAGCACCGTCAGTCGGCGGATTCGGCTCCGCGGGAAGCGTCGCAGGGTCGCGATAGTGTTCGGGGTCCGTACGAAGCTTCTCGAGTGTGCACCCTCGCCAGCGGAGGTACATCCGCAGGGCGTCGAGGTCGAGCCCGCGGCTGGTGGTGCCGTTTGGTTCTTCCATCAACCAGCCGGGCGTCTCGGGGAGCCGCTCCCAGGCAATTGGCCAGCCGAGGAACATCTCTCGCCGAATCCGACCCGATGCGGCGTTTCGGATCGCCAGCAGGAGCGGAATCGCGAGCGCGACGATGACGGCGTTCGTCAGAATCGTGAACGAGAACGTCCCGATCGGTGTCTCGACGAGCGGGAACGACCACGAGCCGATCGTATACGACGGCAGCGTCGGGAACAGCAGGGCGAGCACGAGCAATGCCTTCGCGTCGGCACCGCCGAAGCCGCCGAACCACCAGAAGAGATACGCGATCGGGACGACGAGCCCCAGGCTCACCGTCGCCGGCACGACGAACTCGTAGATGAACTGGTGGGACCAGCCGACAGCACCTGCGTGCCAGGCGAGCCAGCCGTCCCAGACGAGCAAGATCGCGCCGAGAACGGTGAGCGGAATCCAGACGGTACTCGAGACACGCCTCGTTTTGATGTCGCGAACGGCGGTCCAGGCGAAGACGGGGAGGGCGAGGAGCCGAAGGAGATCGGGCCCCGTCGCCGAGATGAACGCGAGTGACACGGTCGATGGTGGGTGTGGACGGCGCGGTACCGTTATGGTTTCGGCCTCCGGGAGCTACGCTCGGTGGTCGCCGCGGACACGACTGGGTGAGTCGCAAGTGTAGGCGGCTGCCAGCGTGTTGCGTCAGCGATCGTGGCAAAACGGACACAGTGCAGAAGGACTTTCCCTCCAGCCTCCGCACTAGTGGCGTAGATGACGTACGTCCGTATTGCCGTCCTGAACGCGGCTCACGAGGACGCGAACACGACGCGAAACTTCCGGCGCGAACTCGACGCCTCCCTGGCCGAGTTCGACGTTACGGAAGGCGAGCTTCCGACGCACTTCGAGTTCGACGCACTCGTCGTCACGGGCTCGCGATCGTCTGTGTACTGGGATGAGGAGTGGATCGATGCCACGAAGGAGTGGGTGAGCGAGGCGCTCAGTCGAAACCTGCCCGCGCTTGGTATCTGTTGGGGGCACCAGCTACTGGCCGACGTGCTCGGCGGTACCGTCGAGGATATGGGGTCCTACGAGGTGGGCTACAGCGAAATCGAACACCACGGCAACTCACGGCTGTTCGAGGGCATCTCCCAGTCGTTCACGGCCTTCACCAGCCACGCCGACGAAGTCTCGGCACTCCCGCCCGGTGCGACGCCGCTCGCCGAGAACCACTACTCGAACCACGGCTTCCGCAAGGACCGCGTCTTCGGCGTCCAGTTCCACCCCGAGTACGACCAGAAAACCGCTCGCGAACTCGTCCGTCGCAAGGAGTTAGACGACGAGCGACGCGACGCCGTCCTCGCGGAGATCACCGACGAGAACTACGAAGCCGCCTGCGAGGCGAAACTCGTCTTCGAGAACTTCGTCGAGTACGTCCGCGAGCTGACCGCTGAAGAATCGCAGACACCGAGTGCAACGAACGACGACGGAGACAGCTCAGAACCGGTCGGACACTCCGACTAACTCCAGACCGCACGGCAGACCACACGGAGCAGTCCGCCACGGCCGAGAGAGGCGACGACGGCGTGAGCGACTACCGACGAAGCTGCCGCCACCAATTTTCGACCCAGCGACGAACGCGAGTCACTCGAGTACGTCCACGCCTGATTCCAGTCCCCAGCTGTTTGAGCACTGATCCGCTGCCTGCTGTGCGCTGTTTCGTGGTCCCAACCCCACACCCATCCTCATCTCTGTCCTCCGCTGCCTCCTGCTGCGCCTCGAGCAGCCGCTCGTACTGCGTGATGAGTTCCTGTTGCTGGTCGGTGCGCGACTCGAGTTCGGTCTGCAGTGCAGCGATCTGTGCGCGGAGGCGAGTGCGTTCGATCCGGGCGGGCGTTAGTCGTGTCGCGCTTGTTCCGGCGAATCTCGCAGTGATCGGTGACGAAGCCTGGGCGGAAGGGTGTGGGTGGGGGTGGAGGTTGGGGTTGGGGTGTGGGTGGGTGTCTGTGCAGGCGGTGCGAGTCGCTCTCGTGGCGTCGGTTCCAGTGTCGGTGTCCGTGTGGGTTGGAGTCTCAGTAGCAGAATCGGTATTGGTAGCCGCCTCAGCGACGGCGGTGGTCTCCGAATTACACGTAAAACTAACGACCACTGATCGATCACGGGCACGAGAGCCGGCGTGGGGGTCGGACTGGGAGTCGGAACTGTGCTCGACGGACATGGGCGACACACACCTACACCGGACACCCACAAAAGCGTCAGTCAGTCGGGCGTCAGACGGGTTTAACGGCCTTCGATTTCGAGCGCCGTTGATCGAGCAGGCAGTGTTCGAGTCGGCGCGACTCGCGTGGACCGCCGTAACCGACTGTTCCGGGAACCCCGAAACCCCCACTCAGAGGTGGTCGAGAACGCCCGCAGTCTCGGCCGGCACCGGCTCTGGCTCGCGACCCGCAGCGGCCGCCGCGTCGGGGTCCTTGAGCAGGTGGCCCGTCGTCAGGCAAGCGACGCGTTCGTCTTCGGTGACGATCCCCTCCTCGCGAAGCTTTCGGAGGCCCGCGACGGAGGCTGCAGAGGCCGGCTCGACGCCGATCCCCTCGCCTGCGAGGTCGCGCTGGGCGTCGGTAATTTCCTCGTCGGTAACCGAAATCGCGGTGCCACCAGTTTCGCGGATCCCCGGCAACGCCTTCGGCGCGTTGACCGGGTTCCCGATTCGGATCGCCGTCGCGCGCGTCTCTACGTCGTCCCAGCGGCGAACTTCGTCCGCGCCGTTCTCGATCGCTTCGACCATCGGAGCCGCGCCCTCGGCTTGCACGCCGACCAGTTTCGGAACCTCGTCCTCCTCGAGTGCCCCCGCCTGCACGAGTTCGCGGAAGGCCTTGTACAGCGCCGACGTGTTGCCGGCGTTGCCGACCGGGAGCACGATCCGGTCCGGAACCGTGTCGTAGTCCGCGAGGAAGCCCTCCAGAATCTCGAGGCCGATGGTCTTCTGGCCCTCGAGTCGGAACGGGTTCAGCGAGTTCAGCAGGTAGGCCTCGCCCTGCCCGGCTAACTCCTGGACGATGTCGAGACAGGCGTCGAAGTTGCCGTCGACCTCCAGAATGCGTGCGCCGTGGAGGCTCGCCTGGGCGACCTTTCCGGCGGCGACCTTTCCCGCGGGGAGGAGCACCAGCGTCTCCATCCCGCCGCGGGAGCCGTAGGCTGCAAGCGCGGCGCTCGTGTTGCCCGTCGAGGCGCAGGCGAGTCGGTCGACGCCGAGTTCCCTCGCGACGGCGACGCCGACGGTCATGCCGCGGTCCTTGAACGATCCCGTCGGGTTCATCCCCTCGTGTTTGATCCGCAGCGCCTCGAGTCCTAGATCGGCTTCCAGACTGGGAACGTCGTACAGCGGCGTCGCACCCTCCTGGATCGAGACGCCCGACGGGAGCGGGAGCGCGTCGGCGTAGCGCCAGACGCCCTGGTCGGGGTCCGCGGCGGCCGCGAAGTCCTCGAAGGTCGGCAGGTCGTCGTAGCGCACCTCGAGCAGGCCGTCGCACTCGTCGCAGGTGTAGCGGACGTCCGCGAACGGCGCGAACGTCTCGCCGCACTCGATGCACTCGAGCCAGACACCGTCCTCGGCGTCGGCGGGCGCTGCCGGCTGGTCGGCAGAGAGACTGAGACTCATTATGTTCTGTCCGACGGGAAGGGGGCGATCGGCAAAAAGGACGTGGATACGGCAGATACCCGCGGAGTAGCGCTGCTCGCGGATCACCGTCTCAAAAAATGGTCGCCCGTGCCACTCGTGTGGTGGTGGCGATCGTGCGCTGCACCGCTGTCGTGCCCGAATCTGTGAGCAATCCCCCTACATCAGGATGAGTCCCATCAGCATCGCGGGACCGATCAGCATGATGAACACTGCGAGTAGCAGTTTGAATGACATGCTGGTCAAACGTGATTTTGTTCCAATACATAATGATTTCTGATCGTTCACGGCGATGCCAGCGTCACCGGAACGGAAATACCGTATTATCACGAGAAAACCAGCAGTTGACTCGAGTTGGGTCGAGATCTGAATCGGGCGTTACTCGAGTAGCCAGTGCAACAGCGCCTTCTGGGCGTGCAGGCGATTTTCAGCCTGGTCGAAGACGATCGACTGGTCGCTCTCGATCGCCTCGTCCGTGATCTCCTCGCCGCGGTGGGCCGGCAGACAGTGCATCACCGACGCGTCGGGGGCGTGTGCGAGCAGATCCGAACAGACCTGGAAGCCCTCGAAGGCATCCATACGCACGTCGCGCTCGTCCTCCTGGCCCATGCTGATCCAGACGTCGGTGTAGATGATGTCGGCGTCCGTGACTGCCTCGACGGGGTCGTGCGTGACCGTCGGATCGCCGCCGAGTTCCCGCGCTCGGTCGATAACTGCGTCGTCCATGCTGTAGCCCGGTGGCGTTGCGACGGTGACGTCCATGTCGGTCATCGCAGCGCCGATGACGAACGACTGGCCGACGTTGTTGCCGTCACCGACCCAGGCCACTGAGACGTTCTCGAAGCCACCCATCTCCTCGCGAATCGTCAGCAGATCCGCGAGCGTCTGGCAGGGGTGGGCGTCGTCGGTGAGCCCGTTGATGATCGGGACCGACGAGTGCTCCGCGAGCACCTCGATGTTCTCGTGTCTGAACACGCGCGCCATCACGGCGTCGACGTACCGCGAGAGCGTTCGCGAGGTGTCCTTCAGCGGCTCGCCGCGGCCGAGCTGGATGTCGTCCTCGCCGAGGAAGACGGCGTGCCCACCGAGTTGCGTCATTCCCGTCTCGAAGGAGACACGCGTGCGCGTACTCGGCTTCTGGAAGATCATCCCGAGCGTCTGGCCGGAGAGTGCCTCGTGGGCTGTCCCCTCCTGCTGGGCTCGCTTGAACTCCGCCGCTCGAACGAGGACCGTAAGCAGTTCCTCGTGCGAGAGGTCATCGATTTCGAGGAAGTGTCTCGGCTGCGATGCGTCCGTCTGCGAGTCGGATATCTTGGAATCTGCGTCTGTGTTTGCGTCTGTGTCTCCCATCAGTCCTCACCTCCAGTAAGCGTCGTCGCGACACGGCTTAGCACCGCGACGGACTGGTCGAATTCGGCAAGCGAAAGGCGTTCGTCGGGCGCGTGATCCAGGTCGGAGTTACCGGGACCGTAGGTCGCCATCGGACACTCCCACGCGCCGGCGTACAGATTCATGTCGCTGGTCCCGGTCTTGCGCAGGAGTCGCGGCTCGCCGTCCTCCTTGCGGATCGCCGCACGGAACGCGCGAGCGACTTCGGTGCGCGGGCTCTCCATCACCGGCGGAATCGGCTCGGCCCACGAGACGGTACCGTACTCGAGTTCGGCCTCTGCAGTCTCGCGGACGGTCTCGATGTCAAGCGCGGGCGGGACCCGAAGCTGGGCGTCGAGGGTGGCCTCGACGGAGAGGCCGTCGTCGGTGACGCCGCCGTCGATGGCGACGGGTTTGGTGGTGACGCGCTCGAAGACGGGTTGGTACTCATCTTGCTTGAACGCCGATTCGACGCGCGTCCACCAGTTCGTCGCGTGCTGAATCGCGTTCGGTTCGGGACGAGAGGTGTGGCCGGACTCGCTGGTCGCAACGTAGGTTCCCGAGAGGAAGCCGCGGTAGCCAAGCGTGATGCCCGTCGTTCCACTCGGTTCGCCGTTGACGACGGCGTCGGGGGCCTCGCGGTCCGCGACGAGATGGCGTGCGCCGCGGGAGTTGGTCTCCTCGCCGACGACGCCGACGAACGAGACGCCTGTGTGTACTGCGGCTGCGGCCATGGCGGCCAGCGGTCCCGTCGCGTCGACGCTGCCGCGGCCCCAGAGCACGTCTTCGCCGGTCTCCTCAGCGACTTCTGCCTCGACATCGGTCTCGTCCGCGGGCTCGACTTCGACTGGAATCTCACCGGGCACAGTGTCGATGTGCGAGGTGAGCAATACCGAGTCGTCAGCCGGTGCACGCACGTTGCCAGCAGCATCGAGCCAGACCTCGCGGTCGTAGGTTTCGAAGAACTCGACGAGGCACTCTGCGGCCGCACGCTCCTCGCCAGAGGGCGACGGCGTCGAGACGAGGTCGATCAGCAGTTGGCGGGCATCGTCGGTCGAGACGGCCGTAGCGTCGGTATCGGCGTCTGCATCAGAGTCAGAGTCGATATCTGTATCCGTCATCGTCGAACTCATGACTCCGCCTGCGCCTCGGCTTCGGGCGCGAGCACGTCCGCGAGCGCCGTCACAACCTGGTCTGCGGCCGCCTCGTCGACCACGAGCGGCGGCAGCAGGCGAACGACCGAACGACCGGCCGGCAGCGCGAGAATCTGGTGCTCGAGTGCGAGGTCGCGAAGCACGCCGTTCGCCCCGCGTTTCACCTCGACGCCGAGCAGCAGGCCCTCGCCGCGAACGTCCCGGAGCGGCACGTCGAGCGCGGCGAGTTCGTCCTGCAGGTAGCCGCCGATTTCGGCGGCGTTCCCCGGCAGATCCTCCTCGACGACCACGTCGAGCGTGGCGTTCGCTGCAGCCGAAACGAGGGGGTTGCCAGAGAACGTCGAGCCGTGTGGGCCAGACGCCTCTGCGATCCAATCCGCACAGAGCGTCGCGCCCATCGGAAGCCCGCTCGCGATTCCCTTCGCGGTCGTCAGGATGTCGGGCGTCACGCCGGAGCCCTCGCAGGCCCAGAACTCGCCCGTACGGCCAATTCCGGTCTGTATTTCGTCGAAGATCAGTGCAGTATCGGTCGCCTCGGTGGCCTCACGCGCCGTCTCGAGGTAGTCCTGTGGTGCGGGATGGATGCCACCCTCGCCCTGAATCGGTTCGAGAATCACCGCCGCGGTGTCGTCGTCGACGGCGGACTCGAGTTCCCCTGCATCACCGTACGTCACAAACTCGACCTGGTCCTCGAGCAACGGCTCGAACGGCTTCTTGTACTTGGGTTTCCAGGTCGCCGACAGGGTGCCGGCGGTGCGGCCGTGGAAGGCGCGCTTGGCGGCAACGATCTTCGTGCCGTCGGTGGCGCTCCTGGCGAACTTCAGCGCGGCCTCGTTGGCCTCGGTACCGGAGTTACAGAGCCAGACGTTTTCGATGCCGTCGGGTGCGAGTGCCCCCAGTTTCTCGTGGAGATCAGCACGCGCCTGGACGGGATAGGAACCCTGCACGTACAGCAGTTCGCCGGCCTGCTTCTGGACTGCCTCGACCACGTCCGGATGGCAGTGGCCGGTTGGCGTACAGGCGTAGCTCGCGCCGAAGTCCAGATAGTCGGTGCCGTTCTCGGCGGTGAGCGTCGCGCCCTCGCCGGTTGCGATGCTGATCGGTTTCTCGGAGAAGACGAATCCGCTCATTGTGTTGGCTCCGCTGTCGTGTCCGCATCGGCTGTTTCAGTGTCATCGAGCACACCGGGCTCGAGTGTCGTTCCTTCGCCTGCGAGCGCGCTCGTGATCGGGTCGTCCGCGTTCGCCGACGCAACCGTGACCGAGGTCGCGCCGCCTTCCAGGGCCTCCTCGGCTGCCATGACCTTCTTCGTCATGAATCCCTCCGCGGCTGTCTTGACGGTCTCGAACGCTTCGGGCGTCGCGGCTGCGTCGATCTTCGTCGACTCGTCGTCGGGGTCCTCGTAGATGCCCGAGACGTCCGTCAGGACGACCAGGTCGGCCTCGAGTGCCCCCGCAATTGCGGCGGCCGCGCGGTCGGCGTCGGCGTTGACCGCCGTATAGCCGCCGTCTCGCGAGCCCTGCTCGCTCGAGTTATCCGCGGAACGTCGTTCCGCGCTCTCTTTTTCGCGTCCGAGCACCGGGACCGAGACAACTGGCGTGTAGCCGCCCGCGAGGATCGTCTCGAGTAGGTCTGCGTTCACGGACTCGATCGTGCCCGAGTGATCGCCACGTTTGATCTTCTTCTTTCCATCCTCCTTGACGCGGACGGCCGACTTGCGCTTGCCTTCGAGTAGTTTGCCGTCAGTGCCCGAGAGGCCCACAGCGTTCACGCCCTCGTTGTGCAGGCGCTCGACCAGATCGGTGTTGAGCTTGCCGGGCATGACCATCTTGAAGACGTCCATGGTGTCTTCGTCCGTAAAGCGACCGACGACACCGCCGGGCGTCTCGACATACGTTGGGTCCTGACCGAGGTCCTCGAGTGTCTCGTCGACGGCGGTCGAGCCACCGTGGGTGAGGACGACGTCCTCTCCGTCTTCGACGAGGGAGGCGACATCTGCGAGTGCGCCTTCGGGATCGACGGCGCGTGCGCCACCGATCTTGACGACGGTTGTCATGGTGCCCCCACGGGATGCAGTCCCGTAAACTCGAGTCCGGCCGTCTCCTCGAAGCCGAGCGCAACGTTCGCGGCGTGGACCGCCTGTCCCGCCGAGCCCTTCATCATGTTGTCGATCGCCGAGAAGACGACGACGCGTTTGTTCGAGGGATCGAGTTCGAACCCGACCTCGGCGAGGTTCGTGCCGGCGACGGACTTGGGTTCCGGATACCGATACACACCGGAGCCGCCCGCCGCCATGCGGACGAACGGTTCGTCCTCGTAGCAGCCACGATAGGCCTTCCAGAGGTCGCCCTTCGAGACTGGCGAACTGGGGAAGACGTGACTCGTCGCGCTTGCACCGCGAACCATGTCCACGGCGTGGCAGGTAAACGCCACCGAGGTGCCGAGGAACTGCTCGATCTCGGCCTCGTGGCGGTGGCCCGTCGGCGCGTAGGGGCGGACGACGCCCGAGCGCTCGGGGTGGCTCGAAGCCTCGCCGCCGCCCGCACCGCCTTCGGAGGAGCCGACCTTCACGTCGACGACGACCTGTTCTCCACCGTCGAGGATGTCGTGCTCGAACAGCGGGTACAGCCCGAGGATAGTCGCGGTGGCGTTACAGCCGCCGCCCGCGATGAGGTCCGCGCCAGCGAGGTTCTCGCGGTTGATCTCGGGCAGCGCGTACTCTGCCTTCTCCAGGTACTCCGGCGCGTCGTGGCCGTCGTACCACTCGACGTACTGCGCTTCAGTGTCGAGGCGGAAGTCCGCCGAGAGGTCGACCACCGTCTCCGCGATGTCGAAGAAGTCGTCCACCTGTCCCATCGAGACGCCGTGTGGCGTCGCGGCGAACAGAACGTCGACGCTCTCCAGATCCTCGGGTTCGGTAAAGCGCAGGTCCGTCCCGCGAAGTGGCGGGTGGACGGAGCCGACGCTCTTGCCGGCCTTCGAACGGCTGGTGACCTCCGCGATTTCGAAGTTCGGGTGGCCGGCGAGCAACCGCAGGAGTTCGCCGCCGGTGAAGCCACTGCCGCCGATGACTGTCGCGGTGACGGTCTCTGTGGCCGCGTCTGTGCTCGCATCGGCGTCGGTTCCGACAGCCATCAGAACGTCACCTCGAGTTCGGTTCCGCTAGCGTCTGCCTCGCTGGCCTTCTCCTCGAGCCAGTCGACGACAGTACCGGCGACGTCGGTTTCGACGGCGTCGTTGAGCGCCTTGAACTCGACGGTGTGGTTGACCTCGTGGACGGTATACCCGTTTTCCGTCTCCATCAGATCCACGCCGAGCAGCCCGCCGCCGACCACATCACTGGATTTCTGTACCAGCTCTTTCGCCTCGTCATCGAGTTCGAAGACATCAGTTTCGGCCCCTTTCGCGGCGTTCGTGATCCAGTGGTCAGACGAGCGAACCATCGCTGCGACGGGCTCGCCGTCGACCGCGAGCACGCGAATGTCGCGGCCAGGTTTCTCGACGAACTCCTGGACGTAGAACACCTTGTGCTCGTAGTGGCCGAGCGTCGCCTTGTGTTCGAGAATCGCCTCTGCGGCGTCGGGCGAATCGATCTTGGCCATCAGGCGGCCCCACGATCCCACGACGGGTTTGAGGACGCAGGGGTAGCCGAACTCCTCGATGGCCTCCATGGCCGTCTCCTTCGTGAAGGCAACCTTGGTTTTGGGCGTGGGCACGCCAGCCTTCTCGAGTGCGAGACTGTTCTTGACCTTGTCCGCACAGACGTCGGCCGTCTCGTGGCTGTTGACCACGGGAATCCCGTACGCGTCGAAGAACTGCGTCGCGTACAGGCTGCGGCTCGTGGCGAGACAGCGGTCGACGACGATATCGAGGTCCGCAAACTCGGCTGCGGCCTCGCTAATGTCGAACGTCTGCGTGCGGACGTCGATCTTGATGACCTCGTGACCGCGCTCGCGAAGCTCGGTCAGGAGGAGCTTTTCGTCCTTGCGGATCCGGGAGTAGAGGATTCCTATTTGCAAGGTCACTCACCCCAGTCCTCTTCGAGCTCCGGGGCTCGCTCGAGGACTGGCGGCTCGGTGTCGACGACTTCCAGTTCGGCTCCACAGGTCGTACAGTCAACAATCTCTCCAGCTTCCAGATCGTCGTGCAGGGAGACTTCGGCCCCACACTCGACGCATTCTGTCATTGTATCTCGACCTGGGAGCCAGACACCCTTAAATCCACCGAATGTAACAGAGAATTTATATTACTATACCCTACGCTAACGGCACCAAAACGCTATTTTCCAATGAATTCCGTTCTGTGTATCACAGATATTATATGTCGTCCCCGGACGGGGACGGCGGTCGCGGCAGTCGCGACACTCGCAGTGATCGCACCAGCCACGACTCCGACCAGAACACTAGCCACTCAGACATAGTCGTTCACCTCCTCACGCAGCGCCGCGTGCGCCGCGTCGAGCTCATCCACGAGGTCCGTCTGCACCGCTTCGTCGGACTCGATTGCATCGCGAGCGTACTCGAGTTGGTCTGCCACCGCGGTAGGTGCCGGCCCGCCCTGGGAGTCGCGGCTTGCGACGCTCTGGGCGGGATCGAGTGCGTCGGCGACAGCGTCGGGGTCGACGTAGGCCTCGAGCGGTTCGCCGAGGACGTCCTCGGCGGCGGCATCGAGTGCGTCGTAGTCGGCACCCTGTTCCGCCGCGCTCGCGACTAGTTCGTGCGCCGTCCTGAACGGTAACCCGTTCGCCGCGAGCAGATCCGCAACCCCAGTCGCAGTCGAGAATCCCTCGCCGGCCTCTGCTTCGAGCGCCTCCTCGTTCCAGTCGGCCGTCGCGACCGCGCCCGCGGCGACTTCGCTGGCCTCGGTCACGGCGTCGACGGCGTCCCAGGCGTGGGTCGTCGCGCGCTGCAGATCGCGATTGTACGCGCGGGGGAGTCCCTTGAGCATCGTCGTCAGGCCCTGAACGTTCCCCGCCGCATCGCCCGCGACCGCGCGGACGAGTTCGAGCGTGTCGGGATTCTTCTTCTGTGGCATGATCGACGAGGTCGAGGAGTAGTCGTCCGCGAGGTCGACGAAGCCGCGGTTCGCGAAGATGATGAGGTCCTCCGCGAGACCGGACAGCGTCGTCGCGTGCGTCGACAGTGCCTGGGTCGTCTCGAGCAGGAAGTCTCGACTCGAGGAGGCGTCCATCGAGTTCTGGATAACGCTGTCGAACCCGAGCAGTTCGGCTGTGTACTCGCGGTCGATATCGAACGTGGTGCCCGCGAACGCCGCGCCGCCGAGTGGCGACTGGTTGATGCGTGCGTAGGCGTCGAGCAGGCGTTCGGTGTCGCGGCGGATGGCTCCCTCGTAGGAGAGCGCCCAGTGGGCGACCGTCGTCGGCTGGGCGGGCTGAAGGTGTGTGTAGCCCGGCATCACCGTCTCCGTGTGTGCGCTCGCGACATCGATCAGGGACTCGCGCAGTGCGAGCGTCGTCTCGATGGCGTCCAGCACGTCCTCGCGCAGGCGGTAGCGAATACAGGTCGCGACCTCGTCGTTGCGCGAGCGTGCAGTGTGCATCTTGCCGCCCTCCTCGCCGACCTGGTCGATGACGGCCGTCTCGATGGCCTCGTGGACGTCCTCGCCGTCGGGGAGCGAGCCGTGGCCCTCGACCTCAATCGCGTCGAGCGCGGTCAGGATGTCGCCTGCCGTCTCGTCGTCGACGATCTCCTGCGCCGCGAGCATGAGGACGTGCGCGCGATCGATTTCGAGGTCGGCCTCGAAGATCCGTTCGTCGGCCGCAAGCGAGGAGAGGAAGCTCCGGGCAGGGCCGCCGCTGAAGCGGTCTCGCCGGACGACGCCCGATGCGTCGCCGTCGCCGTCGCCGTGGCCGCCATCAGTGCCGCCGACACCGCCGTGAGCACTCTCCTCAGTCATGACTACTCCTCGCCTCCGTCCGTTGCGAGTTCGACCTCCGACTCGTCCTCACTCTCGTCGGTCGTGACCGAGTTCGCGAGACGGCGCTGGAAGCCGTGGTACTTCGCGACGCCAGTAGCGTCCTCCTGGGCGATCTTGCCGACCGTCTCCGTATCGAAGGAGGCGTGTTCGGCCGAGTACGCGGCGTACTTGCTGTCGCGACCGACCGGACGGGCCTTGCCGCCCTCGAAGCGGATCGTGACCGTACCGGTGACGCGCTGCTGGGTCTCAGCGATGAAGCCCTCGAGTGCACTCACGAGTGGTGCGTCGACGAGGCCCTCGTAGCCCTTCTTCGACCACTTCTGGTCGATCAGCTGTTTGAACTCGCGTTCCTCCTGGGTGAGGACGAGCCCTTCGAGCGCCTCGTGGGCGTTGAGCAGCGTCGTGGCGGCGGGGTGTTCGTAGTTTTCACGCACTTTGAGGCCGAGCATGCGGTCTTCCATCGAGTCCGTGCGGCCGACGCCGTAGGAGCCGGCGAGTTCGTTCAGATACTCGATCAGCGCAACGGGCTCGTACTCCTCGCCGTCGATCGCGACGGGGTAGCCCTGCTCGAAGGTGAGCTCGATCTCTTCGGTCTCGCCGGACGGCTCGTCCGTCCAGTTGTAGATGTCCGTGGACGGAACGTAGCTCGGGTCCTCGAGTTCGGCGCCCTCGACGGAGCGACTCCAGAGGTTGGTGTCGACGGACCAGTCGCCGCCGCTGCCGCCCTCGACGGGGAGCCCTTTCTCTGCGGCGTACTCCTGTTCCCACTCGCGCGTGAGACCGAGTTCACGCACGGGCGCGATGACTTCCAGATCGGAGTCGCGCCAGACGGCCTCGAAACGGAGCTGGTCGTTCCCCTTGCCCGTACAGCCGTGGGCGATACCGGTACAGTCGTTCTCCTCGGCGACCTCGAGGATTGCCTCGGCAATTACTGGGCGTGCAAGCGCCGTGCCGAGCGGGTAACCCTGGTAGGTCGCGTTCGCGCAAACACTATCGAAACAGAGGTCGGCGAACTCGTCTTTGGCGTCGACGACGTAGTGGTCGAGATTGAGCGCGTCGGCGGTTTCTTCTGCCTCGTCGAACTCCGAGGCTGGTTGACCGACGTCGACGGTGACGCCGATGACTTCATCGTATCCGTATTCTTCCTCGAGCAGCGGGACACAGACAGTCGTGTCAAGTCCGCCCGAGAACGCGAGTGCAACGCGTGTCATATCGTATCCGAATCAAACCGAGGGACGTACTTAAATTTCACTATCTAAAGTTTTGAAAATTAGTGGTAGAGCGGACGCTAACCGGGAAAATAGGAATTTCCTATCGAGTTTGTAAACAGTCGGGACGGGGGGATAAGGTATAGAATGGGCTCAAAGGCCCGGTCGCGGTCGTCGTGGTCGCGGCGAGACAGTCCCGCCGGTCCCGAAGAAAGCGAACGCAGGTTCGGGTCCGGCAGACTGCGTCATTGCACAATCATACGAATTTGAGCCCTATTAAACCCTCGTGTTGGGCAAGTGTTGCACAGAGTGGCGACTGCTAGCATCGAACGAGACAGCACGAGTAGCCGACCAGCAAACAGTCACGCAGCCACACAGTGAACACCGAGACTGTCACACAGCCACTAGCCAGACAGTTAGACAGCCAACAAACAGACAAGTACACAGCTAACAACCAAACGACCTCCCCCAACCCAAACCCAAACGACCTCCCCCAACAACGCTACTCGTCGTCCTCATCATCGGGCAACGCCAGCACGTTCTCCCGGCCAATCCGGAAGACATCGATCGCGTCATCCTCACGTAACCCACCGACAACCTGACTCGTCTTGGCCTCGGTCCACTCGAGTTCCGACACCACTTGCTGTTGTTTGATGCGTCCGCCGTGTTCCTTCAGGAGTCGGAGAACACGTTCCTCGTTGCTCAGCAGTTCCGGTGGCGGACCGTTCGATGCGGGTGAATCCGGTCCTGCGGTGCCAGGGGACCCAGAGTCAACGTCAGCGTCTGAGTCGGGTGCTGCAGTGTCACTGCTCCCGACTCCCGCAGCCTGTGGGGGTTCCGCCGGTGGTGCCAGTGACTCGTCGCCAGTGTTGGTCGCCGACTCTGAACCGGCCGCTGGCGCACTCGCCCGTGTTCGGCGTTTGTACCACCAGCCGCCTGCGCCGGCGGCCGCCAGCACACCGAGTGCAATCCCAACGATGAGCCACGGCATTGCCGGACTTTCCTCGGGTTCGACTGGTTCAGTCGTACTCTCCCCGTTTTCGATCATGACGATCCAGGGCTGGTCGTCCATGAACTCCGTCTCACCACCGTTCCAGCGGACTGACTCTTCCGGCGGGTCGTCGGAAGCGGGGTCAACGTCACTGATAATGTAGTCCTCCGGCGGGAACACGTGCAGTGTTCGGCCTTCGACGAGTGTGAAGTCGACGAGTGCGTCGCCAGCTTCGAGCTGATTCAACTCGACGTAGGCGAACGATGACCACTGGAACGAGAATGTGACGTGTCCGAGCTCCTGTGGCGTCGAACTCGTGTCGGTCGTCACCGACCCGTTCGAAATCGCCATCTCTCTGCCGGTTTCGTTCTCACCGGCAGCACGGATCGTCTCCCAGTCGTCGAGTTCGTATGCGACGTATCCGTCGGGGTTCTCTTCGACATCGTCGCGTAACTGTTGCCACTCAGCGGATTCTGCGTCCTCGAATCGGTAATCGACAGTGAACGTTGCCGTGCCGTTTTCGTGAAGCGAGATGCTGATGTGGACATCGGTCGCGTTGTCGAGGTGACCGGCCGCTTCGGGCGCTGGGATTTCCTCGTCGTTTTCGTCTTCGTCGTCGTCTTCGTCTCCGTTACCAACGCCGTTGTCGCCCTCCTGAAGTAGATACTGTCCCTGGCCGGCGTCTTGCACGCCAAACTGATCTTCGGCCTGTGCGGAGTGTGGTGCCGTCCCAGCATCCGCAGCCGTTGCCACCACAGCAACCGGTACGGACCAGACGACCGCAAGCGCGCACCCAACGACCACGAGTCCGCAAATCAGGGCTCGAAGCCCCCTTCCGTCCATCACATACAACTGCCGGTGCCGACTAAATAGGTCTTTCCGACCACGGTAGCGGAGTCCTTTTCAAACTGGTAGTGCAAAACGAATGTATGAACGACTCACGCGGCGCGCTCGAGGTCGAGGCACTCCTGAAAATCATCCTCGTCCTGGTGGCCGTTCTGCTCGTCATCGAGGTCCTCAGCGCGTTGATTAGCGGCATTATCGGCCTGCTACAGCCGCTGGTCATGCTCGCGATCCTCGCAATCATCGTGCTGTGGCTGCTCGACCGCCTCTAAGAATTACCGGACACACATCCCGCATCCTCGGCCGAAACAACACGGCCGTCAACACAACCCTCAAGCAACTGCCGTGACTACAGCCGGCTACTCGCGTGTACAGCGTCAACGTCCCCGTCCCCGGCCGCGTCCGCCAGCTTGCCGACCAGTTCTATCCCTCCCTCGTCGGCTTCGAAACCGTCCGCGAGGACCACTCCTGTCTCCTCAAACGACTCGGCGACGAACCCCACGTCTCCCAGCTTCAGCGTCGCGCCCATCGCGCACTCGAGGGCGCGCCCGCTGTCGAAGCCCAGATCACGGGCATTGACTACTTCGAAGACCCCCCACTGGGCTCTGCGCCCGTCGTGTATCTGGCCGTCGAGAGTCCCGGACTCGAGTCCATCCACGAACAGCTACTCGATGAGTTCGACCGCGTCGAGGGACTCGAGGGCGACGACTACGTGCCACACGTGACGCTCGCACGCGGTGGGAACCTCGAGACGGCACAGCGGCTGGCCGAGCGTGAAATTGAGCCGGTGACCTGGACGGTGACCGAACTCGAGTTCTGGGACGGAGCGTACAAGCTCCCGGTGAGTCGAGTGTCGTTGCCGGCCTGAACTGGCAGACGGCAAAACGGCCTGGACTGGCAGACGGCAAAACGGCCTGGACTGGCAGACGGCAAAACGGCCTGGACTGGCAGACGGCCAGAAGTTATTCAGCACTGGTCCCGAGTTCCGTGAGTATGAACCGACGGTCTGTCCTGGCGCTGTTTGCAACAGTGCCGCTTGCGGGCTGTAGCAGTCTCCTTGGCGGTGGCGTCGACGCGTCGCTCGGCGAGGACGAAATCGTCGAATTCGACTCGGACGCAGGCTCCGAGCTAACGGTAACCGTCGAGGTCGAGGAGGTCTTTTCGCTCGACAGCGACGTGGATCACGAGCGAGAAGGGGTCGGCTTCCGACTCGATCACACCGAGAACGGGATCGTCGAGACGCGCACGGTCGAAGACGAGGAGACGTTCGAGGTAACGGTCGAAGACGACGGTACCCACGCTGTCATGTTGATTGGCGGTGAGGGGCACGTCACAATCGAGTGACCGGCCAGAAAGCGTACTGCTCATACGGTCTATTGTGACGATTTACCGGTGCAACCGCAGAACGATCGCGGTTACACCGGCACTGACTTACAATAATTCGTATCAGGGCGCGGGCGCGTCGCCGTCGTAGCAGTCGTGGTCGCCGTAGAAGTTGAGCATCGCGAACTTGAGTTTTTCCGGGCCGATATCGAGCAGTTCCTCGCGTTCTTCGTGCGGGAAGGTGCTGTTGACGCTGTACTTGCCGAGATCCGACTTTGCTTGCTTCGAGTAGCGTCTGTCGAGCAACGCGCGGACGCCGACGTCCTCGGGCGAACGGATAACACGACCGAGCGCCTGCCTCGTTTTGCGAACGGTCGGAATTTCGACGGCGTAGCGCCAGCCCGTCTCGGTGCCGTCGAACGCCGCGTCGTAGGCTTCCTGGACCGCCTCGGCACGGTCATCCAGATGCGGGTACGGCACGCCGACAACGAGCACTGTCTGTGCGTCGTCGCCGTCGAAACTCACACCCTCCGCGAGCGTCCCCCACAGCGAGGTGCAGAGGACGGCCCCGTCGTCGGCGATAAACTCCTGTCGAAGCTCCTCGACCGGCTGCCCCGGTTCGTCGAGGTAGACCGTCACGTTCGACCGGGACCGGGACCGGGACCGGGACTCGAGTCGCTCTGCGTATCTGCTCGCCTCACCGTAGTTCGGGAAGAAGGTGAGCGTGTTGCCAGGAGTCATGCGAACGGCGTCGTGGATGGTCTCGGTAACATCCTCCTGCACCGCGGGGTCGTCCCGATCCGAGGAGAACAGCGGCGGCGTCTCGACGGCGTACGTTCGGCGATTGTCCGCGGGGAACTGCAATCCATAGGCCATCGTCACCGGCTTCTCGAGTCCGAGCACGTCCTCGGTCACGTCGAACGGCTGCAAGGTCGCGCTCATGAGCACCGTCGCGGAAACCTCCTCGAACAGTTGCCCCGTGACCTGCCGTGGCAGACACGAGTAAATCTCGGCGCGACCGTAGACCTCGTCCGTCCCCGCGTCGCGGGTAACGGCAACGACGGGGTACAGGCCCTCCTTCGAGCCCTCGTTCATCCATGCGCTGACGAACGCGGCGGCCTGCAAGGTCTGACACTCCGTCCGCGTCGCGGTCTCGCCCTCGCGGTAGGCCTCCTCGTACTCCGCATCCAGTTCCTGGCCGAGTTTCATCGCAGCCTCGAGATCCTCCTGAATGCCGCGACCCTCGTAGCGCTGGAGGAACTCGAGTGTCAGGTCGTCGCGACGGCCCTCGTTCGCGATGGGGACGTCCTCCCAGTTCTCGCCGATGCGTTCGCGTTCGCCGAAGCCAAAGGAGTCTTCGTACGTTTCGACGAGCGCACGGTGGAACGCGGAGAGGGCGTTGACGGCGTCTTCCGCCCGCGGATCGTCAGCGTCTGCGAGTTCGTCGAGTGCGGACTCGAACGTCCGCTCGGAGCAGGTCCGGGTGGCGTGCTCGCGGGCGGCGTCCTCGACGTTGTGGGCCTCGTCGAAGACGGCGATGACGTCCTCAGGGTCGCGGCCCAGCCAGCGGAAGAACTGCTCGCGAATCGTCGAATCGAGCAGGTGGTGGTAGTTACAGACGACCAGGTCGACGCCCTCGATCCCCTCCTTCAGCAGTTCGTAGCCACAAAGCTCGCGCTGCTCTGCGTACTCGTAGATCTCGTCGGGCGTGCGAACGTCCTCGAAAAGCCAGCCGAAGAACTCGTCGGTGTCTTCGGTCAGGTTGTTCCGGTAATAGTCACAGACGTTCTGGTCCTCCAGATCGTCGAGGCGTTCCTCGATGGACTCGAGTTCGTCCATCACTGCAGAGCGGGCGTCGGCCGCGCCACCGTCGCCCTGCTGGCTCTCGGTCAGGAGTTCGCGCTGGCGGCGCTCGAGTTGCTGTTTATCCTGTTCGGCGTCGACGACGGCGCGGGTGTTGTCCCGCAAGGCCTGACACTCTTCGTAGCCGACATCGATGTGGCACATCGAGCCTTTCCCCTTGAAAACGACGGCGCGGATGGGTTCCTCGCGAGTGATCGCGCGCGCCTCGGCAATGAACTGGCGCATCTGCTGGTGGACGTTCGTCGTGATGACGACCGTCTTGTCCTCCTCGCGGGCGACTTCCAGAGCGGGAACGAGCGACGAGAGGGTCTTGCCGGTCCCGCAGGCACCCTCAAAGAGGACGTTTTGCCCGCGCACGAGCGCGTTATGGATGCGGTCCATGGCCTCGCGCTGGTTCTCGTACGGCTGGTCGTACGGGAAAAAGCGCATGTACCCGGCTGTCTCGGACACGATACGTGATTGGTTCCCGCTCCGATAAAAGGATTCGTCTCAGATTGAGACCGGCCCAGGTGACACCAGCCAGCAGGTCGCACCATGTGCAGCGCTCACAACGACCACGGCCAGCAACTGCGCGCTACAGTGCCATGTACATCCCACTCCTCGAGTCGAGCATGTCCATTCCCGGATACCGACCCAGTGACACCGCAGAGTTCGCACTCGAGTTCGGCGGCGCTCGTGCGGCCGTCGTCGCGAGTGATGTGCCGGACGAGTTCGGCGTCGACGACAGCGTGCGATGGTCGCCCGCGGACGCACACGAACATGCGCTCTCGGAGCCGGTCGACCTCGTCGGACTGGACGGGCTTGCCGGGGTTAGCGCGATGCGGATCGAAGTCGGGTACGACCCGACGGGGCTGCCACCAGGAGCGAGTCCGACGGACGTTGCCATCGCCGCGAAGACGGATGCGGGCTGGGAGACGCTCGATTCGACTGTGGATCTGACAGAGACGACGGTGACAGCAGTGCTGAACGAGCGGCCGCCGGGGGCGACGGTCGTGGCGGTGTACGACGGCGGCGAGCACTGATGCGGTCTGGTATCGTTCTGAACCGGTGATCGCTGCTCTGTCGGAGAGTTGCCGGTACCACGCTACACTGATCCGGTTGAGGTACCACACTACACTGATCTGGTTGAGAATACCAGACGAATTTGCGTTCAGTACTATGTCTTGTCCAGGCTGATCAGAAATTTGACCTGATAGTCGAACGTCGAACGTGAAAATAGAGGTATCACCTGTGACAACCGCTCTACGTTCGGCTCGCGAACACAAAGAATTTACCACCCAGTCGGAATTTGGCTGCCATGCAGCGCCGCACCTATCTGACTCTCACCGGCTCAGTTGGACTGCTCGCCGTCGCTGGTTGCCTCTCCGAGGAGCAGAGTACTCCCAAAGAGAACTCCGAACCGAACGCTGACTCAGACTCTGAGACCGATTCCGGTTCCAGTTCCAACACCAGTTCGGACTCCGATCACGATCAGAGCAACGACTGTCGGATCGAAACAGAAATCGAATCAGAACAGCTCTACGACGAGTGGAAGACCGTCGACGCCGGCCAAGCCGTGACGCTCAGAACCGACCTCGAAACGGACGACGAACTCGAGATACAGGCCGTCCAGACGGACGATGGGGCGCGGCCGCTGGTCCGCGTCGAGGATCCAAACGGTGACCTCGTGCTCGAGACGGACGTCTTCGAGCGTATCGAACGAAACATTACCGCTCAACAGACGGGCCGGTACTACATCCAGTTCGAAAATACTGCTGCAATGACCACCGGACAGTGGGATCTCGATCTCGTCTTGCACCAGGAAATCGAGACCGAAGTCTGTTCGTGAACGTCCGTCACTCGAGTTCGTCTGCTTCTGGTATTCGAGTTCCGCCTGGGACTCGAGTTCGGTCACCTGTCCCCTGACAGAATCAGGGAGTGTTGCTTCGCTGGCGGATGTTCTACTGGGAGTGAGTCATTCTACGGGAGGCACTCGAGTCGAGTACGCGGGAGTTGGGCAGGGACAGTGTCCCTGCACTCCCCCTGAAATGCGGCGAAATCTGGGTGCACAGATTCTGGTGGAGTTGGTCTCGCGGTGGATTGCAGGATGCGCTGGAGACCAGTTTGACCAACAGCATAAACGATCATAAACTAACTGCCTGTTCCCAATATTTGCCACCTGTTGACACGGGACGCTATCGCCACCGATAGTGACAGCAAGACGTCCCTTTCCGGCCGACGATATAGCACTCTGTGGCCGGTAACACGAGTGTTACGTGGTTGGTCCAGTGTCTCTGTAGGCTTCATATGGACAGGTAACATAGTGAAACCACATGAGCGACGAGTCAATTCCAGTGACGCCGGAACTGCCGGACAGCCCCGTTCACATGCAGGGCACCGACCACATCACCATCTGGGGGAGCAACGCCGAGGAGACGATCGCGTTCTATCGCGACCTCCTCGGGATGCCGCTGGTGCTTCGCCAGCCGAACCTCGACGATCCATCCCAGACGCACCTCTTCTTCGATACGGGCGACGGGCGCATCCTGACGTTCTTCGTCAGCGACGACCGCCCCTCTGCCCGCGGCCAGCGCGGCGGCGTCGGCGCGGTTCACCACCTCTGTTTCAGCGTCGATCCCGACGAGTACGAAGAGACGATGGAGGCACTCGAGGACGCCGGCTACCAGTACAACATCTTTGATCGGGGCATCTTCCACTCGATCTACACGCGAGACAACAACGGGCTCGTCATCGAACTCTCGGCGGACAAGTACGAGATTCCGAACGACCGCCGCGGCGAGATTCTGGCGACGGCACAGGAACTGCGCGAGGACGACGGTGCGGAGTACGCCAAGGACGAGCACCTTCGCGGTGCGATCGACGAGTTGGGACTCGAGGTCGTCGAACACGACTTGCCCGAGGCGAGCGCTGGCACCGGTGGGCTGTAATGACGCCACCAGTGGACCGCGGTGGCGGCGATGACGGAGGGAGCAGCGGCGATAACAGGGATAACGGCGACGCCAACGGTGTCAACGGCGACGGAGATAGTAACACCAGCACCACCAGCAACACCAGCAACACCAGCAACACCAGCAACGACAGAATCGACGGTCCACACCAGGACCACCCACTCGTGACAGCCGGCACGGAACTCGAGTCCGCCGACGCGGCGATGGCTCTCGTTCACGGTCGCGGGGCGACCGCGCGGAGTATCATCCAGATGGGGCGCGAGGTCCACCGAAATGGTCTCGCGCTCCTTGCGCCGCAAGCCCAGCGCAACGAGTGGTATCCGAACTCGTTCCTCGCGCCAGTGGAGTCGAACGAGCCGGGGCGAACGTCGGGGCTACAGGCGATTTCGGATGCGATCGAAGCGGCAAACGAAGCTGGCGTACCGACCGACCAAATCTTGGTACTCGGCTTCTCACAGGGTGCCTGCCTCGCGAGCGAGTTCGTCGCGCGCAATCCACAGCGCTACGGCGGGCTGGTTGCACTGAGCGGTGGTCTGATCGGTGACGAGATCGAGGTGACGGACTATCTCGGTGGAGAGTCGGCTGCTGACCTCGACGACACCCCCACCTTCCTCGGCTGCAGTGACGTCGACCCCCACATTCCAGAAGAGCGCGTCCACGAAACCGCGAGCGTCCTCGCGAAACTCAACGCCGACGTCGATACCCGTCTCTACGAAGGGATGGGCCACGGCGTCAACGAAGACGAACTCGAGACGGTCGCCTCGATGGCCGCCACGCTGAGTGGCGGGTGAGCCCCACTACGTATCACGGGTAGTGACTCTCAGGCTCGTTACAGCCGCTTCTTATGGCGCTCTCGGCCCTATCGTTGTCTATGGGAACGGACCGCTGGCGCGTAAGCCGACGTCGAGTGCTCGCCGGTATCGGCGGCGCGGCAATGATTGCTCCGAGCGCCGGCTGTCTGGGGCTGGGAGCAGAACGCGAGAGCGACGGGAACGACCCGGATACGGCTGACAACGAGACCGAAGCCGACAGCGACGAATCAGGGCCGGTTACCGATGCAGCCGAAACGACCGTCAACGACACCGACCTCGACACCTGGATCGACGTTTCGACGATTCGACTCGACGCCTACGTCGGTGGCTGGGTTGGTGTCGAACCCGATCACATCGACCGCGTCGAAAATCCCACGCTCGTCCTCGTCGAGGGTCGCGAGTACGAGTTCACGTGTGAAAATCAGGACAACGTCAAGCACAACCTCGCGATCCACGACGAGGCGGATGCGGTTGTCGACGACCTCTCGTCTCCGATCATCGCGACTCGTGGTGAAACCGAGACGCTCCAGTTCGAGGCACGTTCCGAGATGGAGACCTATATTTGCGAACACCAGCCAGTGATCCAGCTTGGCGAGATTCAGGTTGTCGACAACTGATCGGCGGGTTCTTCCCTCCCCTCACACCGACTCAGAATCCACACAACTACTCATAACTACCCACACCTACTCAGAATCCACACAACTACTCATAACTACCCACACCTACTCAGAATCCACACAACCGCCCACAGCACGACTGGTCCAGTTTCTGAAGACTGCCTAGCACTTCCTTTCTTGGCAGTGTAGGAATACGGGCAATGACACAGGTACTCGAGAACGAGGTTGCAGTAATCACCGGTGGTGCGAGCGGAATCGGCCGCGAGATTGCACGACGGTTTGCCGCAGACGGGGCGGATATCGTCATCGCAGACATCCAGGACACACCGCGTGAGGGTGGTGAACCGACTCACGAACTGATCGACGAGGAGACCGAGGCCGAGACGGCCTATGTCGAGTGTGACGTGTCATCCGTCGATGACCTCGAGAGTGCCGTTGTGGCGGCCGACGAGTTTGGTGGCGTGACCGTGATGGTGAACAACGCCGGCATCTTCCACGGAGAGGAGTTCCTCCAGACCGAAGAGGAGGCGTTCGATCGGATGATGAACATCAACGTCAAGGGCGTCTACTTCGGTGCGCAGGCGGCCGCGCGACGCATGGTCGAAGCCGACGGCGGGAGTATCATCAACCTCTCGTCGGTCGCCGGACTCGAGGGGTCGGGTGAGTTCGTCACCTACTGTGGGACGAAGGGTGCGGTTCGCTTGCTCACGTATTCGATGGCGGCGGCACTTGGCCCTGACGGCGTTCGCGTGAACGCGATTCACCCAGGACTGATCGAGACGACGATGACGACCGATGATGTCTCGATCATCGGCTCGGAAGACGAGGACGCCTTCCTCGAGTCGATTCCGTCTCGGCGTGCCGGTCAGCCAGACGAGATTGCGGACGCGGCGGTGTACCTCGCGAGCGACCAGTCGTCGTATGTGAACGGGGAGTCGCTGGTCGTCGATGGTGGGATGACTAACACGCAGTAGCCAGTTCGCGTCCGTTCTACGTACTCACCGCGTTACCGGACGACCGTCACCGGAACCGGCGCTCGGCGAACGATCTTTTCTGCAATGCTGCCGAGGAGAGCCCGTGAAACACCCGCGCGACCGTGGCTGCCGACGATGATGTGGTCGATGTCGTTCGATTCGTCTTCGGCGAACGCGACCACTTCGTTGTCCGGCCGACCGATTGTTGTCTCCGTTCTGAACTCGACGTCGGGGTTACTCGCGAGTTCGGCGATCTCCTCGCGGAGCGTGCCCGAGACTTCCTCTTGCCTGTCTTTGAGCGCGTCCTGGACGTAGTTGACGCTCGCGCCGGTGTACCCTTCAGCGGCTTCGACGACGCGAAGGAGGACGATTTCGTCGTCAGCGTGCTGTCTGAACGCGTATTCGGCGGCCTGCTGTGCGGGTTCCGAACCGTCGTATGCGACGAGAATTGCCATACGCCGACGTTCTCTCTGCAGCGGTATAAGCGCGGCTACTGGTTCTGTTTCGATAAAAACGGCTTACTACCGTGCTACCCGACCTACTCTTCGAAGCCGTCTTCAAACTGGAAGGTACCGTCTCGCTGGACGACTTCACCGTCAACTTCGATGTACGAATCCTCGCTCATGTCGACGATCATGTCGACGTGGGTCGCGCTCTCGTTTTGCTCGTTGCCCTCGCCGACGGTGTTGTCGTAGGCGCGGCCGACTGCCATGTGGACGGTGTCGCCCATCTTCTCGTCGAAGAGCATGTTGTACGTGAACCGGTCGATATCGCGATTCATTCCGATCCCGAGTTCACCGAGTCGGCGCGCGCCGTCGTCGGTGTTGAGGACCTCCGTCAGAATCTCCTCGTTCTTCGCTGCCGAGTGGGAGACGACCTCGCCACCCTCGAACTCGAGATAGACGTCTGTAATCTCACGACCCTGATGATACAGCGGCATGTCGAACAGGACCTCACCCTCGACGCTGTCGGGTTGTGGTGCGGTGAAGACCTCGCCGCCGGGCAGGTTGTGCTCGCCGTGGTCGTTGATCGTCGGGTTGCCCGCGACGGACATGGTCACGTCGGTGGTGTCGCCGCTGACGATGCGGACCTCCTCGGCGGGGTCGAGAATTTCGACCATGTTCGCCTGGAGTTCGCGCTGGTCGTCCCAGTCCTTGTTGACGGCGTCCCAGACGAAGTTCTCGTAGCCTTCGGTACTCATTTCGGCAAGCTGGGCGTTCGCGGGCGCGGGGAACTGGGTCAGACACCAGCGCGTCGAGAGGCGCTCGTTCAGGATCGGCCGGTGGGCCTTCCCGTAGGCGGCGCTGACTTCGGGATCGACGTCGCTGGTCTGGGTGACGTTGTCGCCGGCGCGGATGGCGATGTAGACGTCCGTGTTCTCGATGAGCGCGAGTTCGTGTTCCGGCGTTTCGAACTCCGGACTCGCGGCTTCGCCGCTCGCCTTATCCGAGGCGCTACGCGCCTCGCTCTCGCTGGCGCGAAGGAACGCACGCTGTTCGCGCTTGCCGGTGCGCTGGCTCGTCGTGACCGGGTTTGCCCCCTTCTCCCCGATTATCTCATGAAGTGCGACAACGAGGTCCTCAGCGACGGGATGAGCGTCGATGACGACGTTGTCACCTTCCTGCAGATCGACCGAGTGATTCGCGATAATCTCGGCATGGTTACGGATTCGCGGATCCATACTGGACGAGTATTCGCAGTACTGGGATACAGTTTTCGAATCGAAACCACAACTCGGCTGGTCAGCAGTTCACCCAGCGTGTTTGACCGATTCGGTACAGTTCACACCGTTTCCGAGAGAGGGCCAGCCACTCACGGACCCAGCCACGACTCACCGCCCCGCCCCACCATCCGCCAGAAAAATCCCCAAATAGATCGACGCGAACGCACAACCAACCCCCGCAGCGAACGCGATAACGAACGGGGACTCGAGTACAACCTCGCCACCGTCCTCGAGGACCCAGCCGCTGAAGCCGACGGTGAGCAGGGCAATGGCGAGCAGTCGGAGGATGGAGACGAGTTGGCGGCCGCGTTTGGTGGGGGTTTTGTCTTCGTCTTCAGCTTCGTTCTCAGTTGGCACGGTCAGTCACCCAGTTTGTGTCATCGCTCCCACTAACGTTTTGCTGAGAGCGGGGTGGAACGCCACCAGCCCCGTTCGCTCCGGTGTTCTGTCCGTCCAGTTCGTCCAGTTCGTCCAGTTCCTGGCAGAACGAGACGGTCGCGGCCGTCAGAACGAACGAGAGCGGGACCGCCACGACGAGGGCAGTAACGAAGCCAATCACGGGGATTGTGCTCACGAACAGCGAGAGTGGGATGGAGACGACGAGACCGACCGCAATGTGTCCAAGTGCGAACTGAAAGTAGGCACCTCCCGCAAGGGCGTATCCGGCAGATCGACGTAGTGCCTCTATAACCGGTTCGTCGGCGACGACGAACAGGAACGGCGTGGCGTAGAAGAGGTACAGCAGAACGAACGCGACGGGCATCGCGAGAAGGACGAGCGCAGGACTGACCAGCATCAGTGGGATCGCAAACAGAAACGCCGCGAAGACGAGCAGGTGATAGACAAAGAACGGCGGCGTGTACTGTTTCACGAGCGCTGCTATCGCGACTGGTTCGCCGCGAAGTCGTCGGTCCAGGCCGCCGATGTAGCCCGCGGCGATCACTGACGCGATGAGGGCGTAGACGACGAGGAGTCCACCGATCACCCCGAGCAGTGAGAGCCCGCCGATTTCGGGTGGGACGACGACCGTTTCGAACGGCGTTTCGATCGTTACGTCGGCGCCGGCGGGGCCGTGGCCAGTAGTTGTGCCTGTTCCAGCACCGTGATGCACCGCACTCGACGCCCCAGTCGTCTCGGCGTCGGGAGCGTCGATGAACGCCCAGAGGTCGAGCAGCGGGTTCGGTAACGGGAATTTCGCAGAGATAGTAAACCCACTCTGTGGTGCCATCGTCCGGGCGACCTTCCCGAGTTCGACGAGCGAGAGGACGAGCGGAACGAGCATGAACGCCGACAGGGAGCCGAATCGGTCGATGATCCGTGAGACGTGTTCGTTGAAGGACCGTGGTGTCGGTGTTTCCGATCCGGGAGGCGAAGAAGCGGAAGGAGACGACGGGGACGAGGGAGGGGAGTCGGACGGGGGCGAATCAGGGGCCATACGGCCACAACAGATTGCTGACACTTCAACGTACTGTTTGGTGGGCACTGAGAGCCAGACACAGCACTATGATCACCGATACGGCGTACGGTGCCCGTGTGAGACTCTCTGGCTGACCGCACGCACATGCCAGCGTTCTTTGCCGGCGACCGGCAACTACATCGCATGATCGACTTTCGCTCGGATACCGTTACGACACCCGACGATCGAATGCGCGAGGCCGCACGGGACGCCGAGGTCGGCGACGACGTCTACCGCGAGGACCCAACTGTGGCCGAACTCGAGTCCCGCGTCGCTGCACGGCTCGGCACCGAGGCTGCGATCTACTGCCCAACGGGCACGATGGCGAACCAGATCGCCGGCCGCGTCCACACCGAGCGTGGACAGGAAGTGCTCGCAGACCGCAAGAGCCACGTCGTGAAATACGAACTCGGCGGCTTTGCAGACCTCGCCGGCCTGCAGGTGCGGATGCTCGACACCGACCGGGGCGTCCCGACGCCAGAACAGGTCGAGGCCGGCCTCGTCGAGGAGGGACTCCACCGGCCCGGCACCGGCCTGCTCTGCCTCGAGAACACCCACAACGCCCGCGGCGGCCTCGCGATCGATCCCGAGAAGATCGCTGCCGCAGCCGAGGTGGCCCACGAGAACGACGTGCCGGTCCACCTCGACGGCGCGCGCGTGTTCAACGCCGCGACAGCGCTCGACGTTCCTGTCGCCGAAATCGTCGACCCAGTCGACACCGTCATGGTCTCGCTCTCGAAGGGCCTCGGCGCACCGGTCGGCTCGATGCTCGCCGGCTCCGAGGCGTTCATCGACGAGGCCCGCCGCACCCGCAAACTCCTCGGCGGCGGCATGCGCCAGGCCGGCATCATCGCCGGCCCGGCACTCTGTGCACTCGAGAACGTCGAGTCACTCGCGACGGATCACGAGAACGCCCGCGCGCTCGCGGACGGGCTGGACGAGATCGATGGCTTCGACGTGCAACCGCCGGAGACGAACATCGTCCTCGCGGACGTTGCCGGCACCGGGCTCGACACTGCGGCGGTACTCGAGCGCTTGGAAGAACAGGACGTGCTGGCGACGGCGTTCGGCCCGACGACGGTTCGGTTCTGTACGCACCGCGACGTGTCGGCGGCCGATGTCGAGGCGGCACTCGAGCGGATCGAGGCGACGTTCTGAGTTAGCACGATCTGATTTCAGGCCATCACTGACGACGGACACCGCTCTCTCTGACTTTTGTATTGTACTTCGTGGCTGTTTTGGGATGGACGCTGTCGCGCTGTTTACCTGCCCATCCCATCGCGGAACTCGAGTACCGTCCGCCGAAGCAGCAGGTAGGTAAAGAAGATGAGCGAGAGCAGGATTACGACGATAGCGATGATGACAGGGTCGTCAGGGATGAAGCCGAGCATATCCGCGGGGTACAGCCCGGGTGTGCAAAGTCGTTTCGACGTTCGCCGAGTTCGAGCGGTCGACGGTCGGTGACAGTGTGGCGATTCAGTCGCCGGTGACTAGGTGACTACCACCAGCGGTTCTCGACGAGCCGGTCGACCGCCTCGCGAATCGTCTCCTCGTTGCGCGAGAAGGTGAACCGAACCCAGTCCGAGTCGGCGTCGGGGTCCGTGTAGAAGCTACTGCCCGGAACGGCGGCGACGCCGGCCTCGCGGATCAGCCGGTAGCAGAACTCGATGTCGTCCTCGTCGGTCGGGTACCGCGTCAGAATGTAGTACGCGCCGTCGGGTTTGACCGGGTCGAGGCCCGCTTCCTGCAGGCCGTCATAGAGGATGTCGCGTCGCTCTTCGTAGGAGTCCGAGAGCTCCTGGTAGTACGAGTCGGGTAACTCGAGCGCTTCGACGCCGGCCTTCTGGAACGGTGTCGGCGCACAGATACTCGTGTAGTCGTGGATCTTCCGGAGTTCCTTCGAGAGGTACTCGGGCGCGAGACAGAAGCCGACGCGCCAGCCGGTGACGCTGAACGTCTTCGACATGCCCGTACAGACGATCGTTCGGTCGGCGAGGTCGCCGACCTCGACCGGACTGATGTAGTCGTCGGTGTAGACGATGTGCTCGTAGATCTCGTCGGTGAGAACGATCAGGTCGTGCTCGAAGACGAGTTCCTCGATGCGCTCGAGTTCCTCGCGCGTGAACACCTTCCCTGTCGGATTCATCGGGGTGTTGAGCACGATGATCCGGGCGTTCTCGGCCGCTGCTTCGAGTGCCTCGAAGTCGATGCCGAGGCCGTCGGTAATGTCGATAGGGACCGCGGTCGCACCCGCGAACTGGCTCGCGGGGATGTAGCTCTCGTAGACGGGTTCGAAGTAGATGACTTCGTCACCGGGGCCGGCAAGCGAGAGCATCGTCGACATGATGGCCTCGCTGGTGCCGCTGGTGATCGTGACCTCGGTTTCAGGGTCGTACTCGACGCCCTTCCACTCGGCGTAGCGCTCGGCGACAGCGTCACGCAGTTCCGGAAGCCCCCAGGTGATCGTGTACTGGCTGTCGGTCTCGATCGCCTCCTGGGCGGCGGTCTTGATCTCGGGTGGCGTCTCGTCCTCGTCGGGAATCCCCTGCGAGAGGTTGATCGCGCCGCGGTCGATTGCCTCGCGAGTCATCTCGCGGATGACCGACTCGGCGACGCCCGAGGTTCGGGAACTGCCGATTGCACCGTCGTCGAAATCAGGTGTCCGTGTCATTGTCTTATTCAGCGAACTTGCGCTCGAGTAGCGTTACGAGCAGGTACGCGGCGAGTCGCTGGGTGCCTTCGTCGGAGTCGTACCGGGGTGCGACCTCCATCATGTCGACCGCGCCGACGTCGTCGGTCTCACCGAGTACTTCCATCGTTTTGAGTGCCTGGTGTGGCGTCAGCCCGCCTGGCACAGGAGTGCCGGTTCCCGGCGCAACACTCGGATCGACGGCATCGATATCGAAGGAGACGTAGACTGCGTCGGTTCCCTCGGCCGCGGCGGCGACCGCGTCGGCCACGGCTGACGTGATGCCTTGGTCTTCGACATCGCGCATCGTGTAGAGGTTGAGTCCGGTCTCCTCGGCGAACTCGAAGAATTCAGGAGATTCGTAGCCGCGGATGCCGACCTGGCTGACGTTCTCGTAATCGGTGTACTCGGAGTTCGCGATCAGTGACGTACTCGAGCCGTGGAAGTCCGTGCCGAAGACTGGACTCTCGGAGGTGGTGTCGGTGTGGGCGTCGATCTGGACGAAGCCGACGGTGTCGTGTCCAGCCCCCTCCGCGAAGCCTCGGAGGGCTGGGAACGTACAGTAGTGGTCGCCGCCGAGCATGACCGGAAAGGTCTGCGATGCGACGGTCGCCATGTGCGCGGTGATACTTTCAGCAGTCGTCTCGCTGTCCATCGGGAAGATCGGCGCATCGCCACAGTCAGCGACGGTGAGATCGTCGAAGTTCACCTGCTTTCCCGTCTGCATGTTCGTCAGTCCGCCCTTGTAGTCAGAGAGATACGCCCACCAACCGCTCGCGCGGCGGATCGCCTGGGGGCCGTAGCGTGCACCCGGTCGGTTCGAAACCGCACCGTCGTAGGGGACGCCAAACGTTGCCGCGTCGACGTCGGAGACAGCACCGACATCCCGCATCTCCCCCTTCAAAAAGGTCTTTGCACCGGCGTACGCGAGTTCCACGTTCGCCCCCTCGACTGACTCTCGGAACGCAGCTGCAGGGTGCTGATCGCTCATCAGGTACTCACCTCGCCTTGCTGACTGCAAGCTAGCGCGGTCGATTGCGAAGCGTCCCCTGTCACTGTTCCGACTGCTCGCACTTGCGAGAGATCGAGTGTCATTCTAATACATCCCGGCAACTAGTTGCCACCCTATTCGTTTCGCGACAGCACTAATAAGGTTACGCACCGCGTGCGGAGGACTCCCCTCCCAACCCACCCGGTTCCGAACACGTACGGACTGTTGCTACCCGAACTGGCGTTTGTTCGACGCCAGCATCTGTTCGAAACACAACCCAGACCCAAACCCAAAGCTTGGTGGTCTCCCTCATCCACTATCTCTCTGAATGGCACCGGAGCTCGATAGACGGACGTACGACCTCCTTCGACTCGTCGACCGCCACAGCCCGATCGGCAGCATCCAACTCGTCGAACTCATGCAGCTCCACGGCTACGACATCAAAGACCGAACAATCCGGCTCACACTGTCCGAACTCGACGAACTCGGGCTCACGGCGAAAGTCCCCGGGCAGGGTCGCCGTCTGACACAGCGCGGCCGCGACGAACTCGAGCAGGGCGACGTCAGCAGCCGCCTCGAACAGATCCGCGCCCGCATCGCCGCCCTCACCAGCCGCGTCAGCTACGACCCGCTCGAGGACACTGGCGCGCTCGTTACCTCTGCCGCCTACCTCGACGAGGACGCCGTCGACGAGGCACTCGACCTCGTCGCCTCACTCGAGTCCCTCCCACTCGGCCCGATCCCGATTGCACTCGAGGACAGCGCCGAGAGCGAGCCCGGCGACGTTCGTCTGCTCGTCCCCTCGAGCATTACCCTCGACGGCGTTTTGCTGGCCCACGGCGTCAACGCCGATCTTGCGACGGCGGGGTTACTCGAGTACGAGCCGGTAGCGGTGTCGGAGCGTTTGGGTGGGGATAGCGCTGCTGCTGGTGAGGGTGACGCTATTGGAGATGGTGCTGGCGAGAGCGAAAGGGCGAGTGCAAACAAAAACGAGGACCCCCGCCTCGACATCCAGAGCGGCGGCCGAATCGTCCGCTACGTGGACGTCATCAACGGCGAGGGGTCGTCGATCGACGTCATTTCGCTGTTGATCGAGTCGGGGCGTACCGACGTTCGGAGCGTTCTCGAGGGAGAGGGGTCCGGTCTGCTGGTCGGCGACGGTCGACAGTTCCCGATTAACCGGTACGAGGAGGCACGTGACCTCGCTGTCGCGAGCCGGGACGCAATCGGCGGCGTGCTCGACTTTCAGCGGCCTCGCGAGCAGGATAAGCTTCCGAACGGCAGTTCCGCATGGGCCTTTGGCTCGTTGACCTACGTCGGTGTCGGTGAACTGCTGCTCTCAGCGCTGAGTGAGTACGACGTCACAACCGAGTGGGATACGCTGTACGGCACGGCCGAACGGAGCATGTTCGAGTCTGTCGAGACAGTGGTTCCAGCACCGCTCGACGATTGAGACGGCGCTGTTTTTTCGCGACCAGCCGGTTCAGCGCTGCTCGAATCCGTTCACAGTCCTGCCTCTGGCTGTGCGTGATTACACTCACATACTGGAGACCCGGGAGTCAGCACTCGAGACCCGGTACTCGGTACTTGAGACCCGGTACTCGGTACTTGAGACTCGGTACTCGAGTGCATACGTGATCACCACGGCGACACGGGGTGCCTCTGAGTGGTCGTGGGTGTCGCCGCGATCGAGTGTTAGCAATCGTAGTGCTCGGGACGACGCGATGCGAGTGCGTCGTCGTACGGTGTGAGCTCCTTGTTGCGCGCTCGAGTGAGATCACACGCCGTCGTGAGCGCGTGCTCGCCGTCGACTGGTGCCGGGCCGGCGAGCGGGAGCCCGTTCGGGTCGAGGATAACGCTCTGGCCTTCGAACGTGACGCCGCGTTCTGTGCCTGCACGGTCTGCACAGGCCACGAAGACGCGGTTCGCGTTCGCGTGGGCGAGCGCCTGATGTGCGCCAATTGTCCAGCCACCGGGTCGGGTTCCGTCTGCGGGACCGGGTACCCAGTTGGTCGGGACGGCGACGAGGTCGACACCCGCTTTCGCCTGTGTCACCGTCAGTTCAGGAAACCAGAGATCATTGCAGATCTGGACGCCGAGTCGGCCAAACGGCGTGCCAACGACCGGTAGCTCGTCTCCGGCAGTGAACCAGCGATGTTCCTCGTTCCAGAGGTGGAGCTTTCGGTAGACGGCCTCGACGCCGTTCGGCGAGACGACGAGGGCGCTGTTGTAGTATCGACTGTTTGCGTCGGTTGTGTCTGTGTCTACGTCTGCGGCTTCAGGAAAGCCACCGACGATCCATGTGTCCGTCTCAGCCGCAACGTCAGCCCACGCGTCGGCGGTTGCGCCATCACGCGGTTCGGCCATCGTAGCGAGTTCGGATTCTGATTCGAAGACGTAGCCCGAGGTTGCGAGTTCGGGAAGGACGAGCAGATCGGCGTCCGCGTGCTCACGGACGAGTTCGACTGTGTGCTCGCGGTTGCGCTCGATTTCGCCGAACGCGGGTGTCGTCTGTGCGACGGCGATCCGCGCGTCGGTGGCGGCCGCCGGTGCGTCCGCGGCCGCCTCAGGCCGGATACTCGAGTCCGAATCCGAACCCGAACTCGCATCCGTCATTACTCCCAGATCCCTCCGGAGAATCGGTCAATCGCCGTCATCACGACAACAGTGAGGGCGATGAAGACTACACTGGCGGCCGCGATAGTCGGCGAGTAGCCGTACCGAAGCGAGTTGAAGATCTCGATTGGAATGGTGTTGACGAGGAACAGCGACAGCAGCCACGCGATGATGTACTCGTTCAACGAGAGGATGAACGCGAACAGCGCACCCGAGATCACGTTCGCCCGGATCAGCGGGTACGTGATGGTCCGTAGCGTTCGCAGCGACGACGCGCCGAGGTTCATCGCGGCCTCCTCGTAGGTCCGGTCGATCTCGTCTAACCCCTGTGAGATCAGGATGAACGGGAACGGCGCGTAGAAGATCCCGTGTGCGACGATGATACTCGTCCGCGAGCCGGCGATGCCGAGTTCGAGGAAGAACACCAGGAACGCGACCCCGATGATCACCGGCGGCACGAGGATCGGTAGCACGCCGAACGTTCCGTAGATGGAGCTCCACTTGTAGTCGAATCGGTCGAGAGCGAACGCGAGTCCGCCACCGATCGTCGTACTCAGAAGCGCTGCGGCCCCTGCGATGGCGAAGCTGTTGACCAAGGCCACCATCCACGATTCACTCGTGAAGAACTCGACGTACCACTGCAAGGAGAACCCACCCGGTGGGAACGTCAGGAACTGTTCAGGAGTGAACGAAACGGCGATGATGATCGCGAGCGGGACGGCGATAAACGCCATCGCAGCTGCGACGTACACACGGAACGTTACCCAGATCACCGACTCGCGGGTTTTCGCGTCGATGCGGGTGACGGCAGCGTCGATCACTGCGCCAAGCCGAGCGGCGGCGGCAGTGAGTCCGATCGCGGACGCGGCGTTCCCAAAGCCGCCGCGAACCTTCGCGAGCGGGCTGGTTCCCGTCGAGCCGGTCTGCTGAGAGCCGCCGTCGGTCGCGACCTCTTCGCTCCCACCGAGGCTTCCCGCGGTGACGTTCGTCAGGCGGATGAGCGCCCAGAGGAACACGATCACGACGAGGATCAGGCCGATACTCATCGCGGCGGCGAACGGGTAGTTACTCTCGCTCATGATCTGCTGTTCGATCAGCACCGGCAGCGTCCGTTCGGCGGAGCTACCGAGCAGTCGTGGGAGCACGTACGAACCCAGTGCGAGGATGAAGACGAGCGCCATCCCGCTCGTGATCCCGTTCTTCGAGAGGGGGAGCGTCACGCGACGGAACGTCTTCGCTGAGCCCGCACCGAGGTTCTTCGACGCCTCGAGTAGTTCGCCGTCGATGTTCCGGATGCTGCTGTAGAGCGTGAGGATCATGAACGGCAGGAAGACGTAGACCATGCCGACGACCAGTCCCCAGTAGCCCGGGTAGAACGACTGTGGCTCGGAGAGGATCCCGGTTGCGACACCGATCGAACTCAGGACACCGCCGGAGGCCAGAATAACCTGCCAGGCGTACGCGCGGATGACGTACGTCACCCACAGCGACGAGATGATCGTAATGAGCAGCAGGCTTCGCAGCCACGGTCGATCCATTCGCGCGAGATAGTACGCGATCGGATAGCCAAGCAGCAGCGAGAAGATGGCTGTCACGAGTGCCAGTTCGATCGTCAGCCACGTCTGGCTGAGGTAGAGCCCGGGCTCGATGAACGGCCAGGACGACGTGAAGTCGGCACTGACGAAGCGGAAGTAGTTCTCGAACGTGAAGCCGAATTCGTACTGTCCGCCGGGGATGTTCACCCAGAAGCTGAAGACGAACAGCAGACACAGCGGGATGAAGAAGATCGCGACGAGCCAAAACATCGGATACGACAGCGCGTACCACTTTGCTCTGGCTTTCAATCCTGCACGCCCGGAGTCGCCTCCGCTTTCGGCGTCGCTACTGGTCACTGTTCCGCCGTCTGGCGCGAGTTCGGGGCTGGTGCCAGCGGTAGCGGTAGCGTCAGTGTCAGCGCCAGTGTCGGTATCGGTATCGGTATCGGTATCGGTATCGGTATCGGAACCCATCTATGCCTCCACGAGTCGGCAGTCGTCGGCCGCGACGGAAACCGCCACTCGGTCTCCGGGGCCTCGTTTGTCCATCCCGCTTCGCCGAACAACGGTGATTTCGCGACCGCTGTCGGTTTCGAGATGGAATTCGACACTACTGCCGAGATGTCGTTTGAAGGTTATTTCGCCCTCAAAGACGGTCGTTCCGCCGGCGTTCGTGCCACCGTCTGCGCTGGCCACACCGGCGTTGCTGGCGGCACTGTCCTCGAACCGGAACCGCTCCGGACGGATGACAACCGAGGTATCGTCGCCAGCCGAGACGCCGTTCTGTGCCGCCGCCTGCAAGGAGACGTCGCCACAGTCGACCAGCGCGTAGCCGTTCTCGACCGCCGAGACGGTACCGTCGAAGATGTTCGCCGTCCCGAGGAAGTCCGCAACGAAGCGGGAATCAGGGTCGTTGTACACCTCTTCCGGTGGGCCAACCTGTTCGAACTGACCGTCGTTCATCACGGCCAGCCGGTCCGACATCGTCAGCGCCTCCTCCTGATTGTGCGTGACGAAGACGGTTGTGATGCCAATCTCCTGTTGAATGCGGCGCAGTTCGACCTGCATCTGCTCGCGCAGTTGCTTGTCGAGGCTCGCGAGCGGTTCGTCGAGCAACAGCGCCTTCGGTTGCGGTGCGAGCGCACGTGCGAGCGCGATTCGCTGCTGTTGCCCGCCGGAAAGCTGGTCCGGCATCCGGTCGCCGACGCCCGGCAATTCGACGAGGTCGAGCATTTCCTCGACGCGGGCGTCGATCTCCTCGGTGGTGTAGTCACCGTCAGCTTCCATCCCGTAGGCGATATTCTCGTGAATGGTCATGTGCGGGAACAGCGCGAAGTCCTGGAAGACCATCCCGGTGTCACGCTCGTACGGGGGTGCGTCGGTGACCTCGTTCCCGTCGATGTGGACACTCCCGTCAGTTGGCGTCTCGAACCCGGCGATCGTTCGGAGGGTCGTCGTCTTGCCACAGCCAGACGGGCCGACGAGTGTCACGAACTCGCCGCTCTCGATGTCGATATCGACACCTTTGACTGCGAGAACGCCGCCCGGATACCGCTTCTGTACTCCTGCAAGTGAAATTCCACTCATAAACAATTAGATCTGTTTCGATTGGCTTAGCCGATGATGAACTGTTCCCAGCGCTCACTAACCCAGTCCTCTTCCTCGACGTAGAGTTCGTACTTGGGCGTGATCGCTTCGTCCGGTCCTGGTCCGGCGACCTCCTCGTAGAAGTCGTCGTCGATCTCGGAGTACTCACGTTCGACCGTCGGACTCGTGTACAGTCCCTGTGCGAGTTCGTCCTGCACCGAGGGCTGACTCGCGTAGTCGATGAACTCGCGCGCCTCCTCCTTGAGGTCGGACGTCTCGAGTGTGACCCAGAGCCCGGAGTCGAGAATCGATCCTTCCTGGACGAAGTTCGACTGAACTGGCGCGCCGTCGTCCTGCATGACTCGCGTAATGTCACTGTAGAGCATGCCGGCCGGCACTTCGCCGTCTCGGAGACGCTGCTGGAACTCCGCTTCGTTCTCGTACCAGAAGTTCGCCTGATCCGTGACGCCCTCGAGTTCCTCGAACACTTCCTCGACGCCGTCGCGGTCGTCGAGAATGTCCTGGCCGTCGAAGTGCACTTCTGCGGTGACCTCGAGCAGGAACGAGTTCGACGCGTAGCCGAGCAGGCCGAGCGTATCTTCGTACTCGTCGTCCCAGAGCGCCTCCCAGGAATCGATTGGCTCCTCGATGACGTCCGTATTCTGGACGAGGTTGATGTACCACGACAGCGCACCGATACTCGAGATGCCGCCGTCGGCCTCACCGACGAGATCGTCGCTGATGTACTCGAGATTCTCGAACTCGTCGTCGTCCCAGATGTGCCACAGATCGGAGTTTAGTCCCTGAAGGACACCGGTCTGTGCCATGATCGCGACGTCGACTGGCGCATCGCCGGCACCAACGGCGTTCTCGTACTGCGTGAGCGCTTCCTCGGATGTTGGTTGTGCCTCTGACTCGACGCTGATGTCGGTTTCCTCTTCGAACGGAGCAAAGAGGTCCTCGTCCATAACGTCCTGGAACACACCGCCGTAGACCGCAACGGTCAGCGTGTCGTCCCCACCGTCGAGCATTCCTGTACAGCCTGCGAGCCCCCCGAGGGCGGCGACACTCCCCGCTGCCGCCGTCGATCGAAGGAACGTCCGTCTCCCGTGCGTGTTTTTTGCTGGCATACAATTGCCACCTACTCCACGTATCCTTGCTATCCCTACATAAAGCTTCCCACAGGCCGTGCTGACGTGTCTCTAAGCGACACTGTTGCCCACTGGCCCGTGTTATTTTAACTGACTTCCCAGCTGACGAGGCGATTCGATACTGTGTAGTCCAACTTCATTCGAGAGTAGACGGAAAACGTCAGTCTATTGTAAGTCTGCTCGATCGTGAACCCGTGCCAGCGTTTCCCACTCCGTCGCGATTCCCTCCTCGACGCAACGGGCGATGAGGCACTCAGAGAGACCGACACACGTCAGCGAGGCGAACGCCCAGCCCGGTTCATCCCACGGGAACGGGCCGGGTTCGCGCGGCCGCCGCACGTCGATCACACCGCCGAGTTGGCGGCGAGTGGCGACTGCGAGCTCGTGTGCGCGGTCGTACTTTGCGAGCGGAAACTCACGATTGTCGGCGACCAGAAGCCCTGGCTCGCCCGCAAGCGCCGAGCCGACCGTCGTACGACGTGCCTCGATCAGCAGCGATACCATGTCGACAGTCGCTCGCTCGTCTCCGATCACGTCGGTGAACCGCCTGATCGCACCGCCGTGGGCGGCCGGCTCCGGATCGTCATAGGGGACGCTCTCCGGATCCGCGTGATACTCGACGACACCGGTCGTCTCGAGATCCGTGTCGATCCCCTCGTTGAGCAACACGCCATCGATCGTTACACTCGAGGGCGCGGCGATCTCGAGGAACTCCTCGCCGTCGCGCTCGACCGACTCGAGTGCTGTCGCGGCTGGTCCCAGCGGTGAGTCGTCGATCGCTGCGATAATCGACTCGACGTCTGACCGGTTCGTCGCCGGTACGGTAACGGTACCGACGACGACGTCTCCGTCGTCGGTCTCTGGGTTGTACGTCACGTGACTTGTCAGGTCTGCGAGTCGCTCGCGGACCTGTTCGACACGGCCACTGACGCCGCCGCGATCGAGCTCTGCGCGGCCGGCAACTGTCAGCCGCCTTCCTTTTCCACCTGCTTTCTCAGTTAATCCGCTCTCATCGAGGTCGGCGAGCGTGAGCCGGACCGTTCGCTCCGTGATCGAATAGCCGCGCTCGCGGAGATGGTCGGTCAGGTGAACGCTCCCGATCGGTTCGTGAGCCGCGAGCAAACGGAGGATGTCGTACGTTCGTCGATCCGGATCGCTCGTCATCGTTCGATACCTACTGTGCGGCGGATAAATGCGTGGCGAGATCCGCGAAGGAGTCGATGTGTGCATCGATCTCGTCGGTCGTGTGCTGGACGCTGATGGTCCACTGCTGAGAGGCGTCGTGGGGGTGTGGGATGACACCGCGGTTGAGCATCCCGAACCAGTAGGCTTCGTGGAGTTCCTCGTCGACGTGTTCCCAGTCGCGGAACGTTCGCACGCGCTCGTCCGTGAAGTACACCATTCCCTGTGATCCGACAGTGACGACGTAGCCATCGATATCGGCGTCGGCCATCACATCGCGATAGCCGTCCGCCAGGCGTTCGGAGAGCTCGGTGACGTGGTCGTACGCGTCGTCCGTGAGTATTTCCCGCAGCGTGACACCGACCGCGCGCAGCGAGAGCGGGTTCCCGTTGTAGGTGCCGTAGTGTGCCGCACCGGTCGCGACGCCCTTCTCGAGATCAGCCGCGACCAGTTCCATGAGTTCTCGCTTGCCACCGAACGCGCCGACGGGATAGCCGCCGCCGATCGCCTTCGCGAGCGCGACCAGATCCGGCTGGACGCCGTAGTACTCGGCCCCGCCGCCGGGTGCGATCTTCGCGCCGGTCTTGACTTCGTCGAAAATCAGGACGGCACCGAACTCGTCGGCCAGTTCGCGCAGCCGATGGAGGAAACCATCTTCCGGTTCGACGACGCCGAGATTGAAGCAGGCCGGTTCGACGAGAATGCCCGCAACCTCGTCCTCGTGGGCGCGAAGCAGTCGCTCGACGCTCGCTGCGTCGTTGTACTGTGCCAGGAGGATGTTCTCTGGGACAGACTCCGGGATTCCACGGGACTCCCTGATCGGCGTTGGATCGTCGGCCGGTCCGGCCTCGTCGAGTGGCGGCATCTTGCTCACGAGGGCTGGATCGTGTGCGCCGTGGTACGCGCCTTCCATCCGGATGATCTTCTCACGGCCGGTCGCTGCCCGCGCGAGGCGCATCGAGTGCATCACCGATTCGGTGCCGCTGTTCGTGAACCGGACCTGTTCGATCGCCTCCCAGCGGTCGAGTAGCGGCTGCGCTGCGAACTCGATGAGGTCACTCGGTCGCGTGTACAGCGTCCCGTCGTCGATCTGCTCTTTCGTCGCTTCGGACAGCGTCGGATGCGTGTGCCCGACGAGCTGGGTTCCGTTGTTCAGTGCGAAATCCAGGTACTCGTTCCCGTCCACGTCGTGAATCGTCGTCCCCGTCGCCCGCTCGGCGTGTACGGGATACGGATCGTACGCACGGTACGTGCTGCAAACGCCTGCGGGGACCAGTTCCCCCAGATCCTCGGCAAGCGCCGCTGAACCTGGTGTTTGCTCCTGGTACTGTTCGTGCTCGGTTGCGAGTAACTCCGCCGCCGACGTGTCGGATGGTCGTTCTGGCTCGGTCATCAAATCCCGGAAGTACACTTCCGGTTCTAGGGTCAACGATTCGCGTCTCAAATATAGCTTTCGGCGATGGGGCTCTCGTTCGCCGTCCTCCACGGTGTACTCGACACTGAACCCTTCAGCCACAGCTCAGCGGCCGATCAGCACCACTGTGAGGCGATCTTGTCTGTCACTAAAACCGCTTTTTCACCTTACGCTGCCTATAACTAACTACCGACCATTGGTGTACATGCGCCTCGATCACGCCGCCAACGGTTCGGCGTCGTGCACTCGAGGACGATCCGATCATCCCCCGACCACCGGTTGCCCCGCCCACATCTCGCCCGCTCCCCGCCTGGTCCCTCGCTGCCCGCCACCCCCTCCCCCTCCCCCCTCATCGACATCCCCCCATCAACCGCTCGCCACACCCGCTGGCGCAACTGCTGTCCTCCCTGTGTCTGTTCGTCGATCCACGTCGGGTTTGCGTCCGATCCGTCCACTCACTCCGCTATCCCACCGTAACACCACACCATCTTCCGGCGTTACGCAACCAGCAATTCGAGGCGAACGTGCATCGCTGTAGCCGCGGGCAGAATCACGCCGAGACGACGATTGACTCGAGTACCGTTCCGTCTGGCTGGCGCAGTTCCCCGGTGAGACTCACGTTCTCGTCGGCACGCTCCTCGAGAACGACGAACCCCGGCCGATTTCCGCGTGGCTGGGCGTGACTGCCGGGATTGAGCAGCAGACAGTCCTCGGTGTCGATTACCGTCGGTCGGTGGGTGTGTCCCGAAACGACGACGTCGGCATCTCGCGACCGACCGAACATCGTGAGCCCCATTTCGCCGCCGTCGCGGCGGTGGGTGACGGCGAACCGGACGCCGCCTGCCTCGACGACGCGCGCCGTCGGGAGTCGGTCACGAACCGCGGCGCTGTCTGCGTTGCCGTGCACGGCAAAGAGGGTGTTACACACAGCCTGAAACGACTCGAGTGCGGCCGTACTCGTGAAGTCACCGGCGTGGATGACAGTGTCCGCCTCACGCGCTGCGGTCAGCGCTTCGCCAGTCAGTTCGTGACCGCTCTCGCTGTGTGTGTCCGAGAAAATCGCAATCATAGCCGTCTCTTTGCCCGCGTGAGGGACGTTCCTTTCGACTCTGTCGGCGCACGTCACTCCGTTCCATTCTGTCACCTACCCCACTCATGGCACTCCGTTCGACCCTCCCAACCACTCTCCCTACTCATATCACTCGCCGTTCTCATACGGAACGGTATAGCGACTCACCAGTGCTCGCTCCGATGAGGTGGCGATCATCGGTACCGAACGACAACGGACCTATCAGTCAATTCTCGTCGCATCTCCAGTACCGTTTCCGGCGACGGTGGCACTCGAGTCGAGTTGCACGCTGGAAGCAGTGACGTTTCCGTCGACGTCGGTGTTTACCCCGAGGTGAACGGCATCGCCCGCGGTGAGATTCCCATCGACGCTCGCCCCCTCGACGAGCACAACGTATCGGCTTGCCTCGAGATTACCGTCGACGTGTGCATCTCCATCGAGTAACACGTCACCTCCCGCCTCGAGATTGCCGTCGATCTCGGTGGCACTGTCGAGCATCACGTGGGTAGCGACAGTGACGTTTCCGTCGACGTCAGCACCGCTCTCGAGAACCACTGCGCCGTCGGCGCGAAGGTTTCCGTCGAGGCCACCGTCGGCGGCGATCACGACGTCACCATCTGCTCGGACGTTCCCCCTCACGTTCGTCGACAACGGTTGCGGTCGACCGGTCGTCGATCGGCCCCGTCCCGTGTGGCCCCGACGCAACCAATTCGTCGACCGCGTCAGCTCCCTGCTGTTACGTGCTCGAATGGGAGTCTTGAGCCCTCGCGATGTAGCCTGCAAGACTCAGCGCGAGAACGCCACTGGAGACACAAACGAATTGTCGTCTCGTAGAATCGGCCGTCATTGTCGATGGCTCACTCCAGACAGACCTGTGTCTTGCCGCTCGATTCACTGCGTGAAAACTCACGCGTGGATCTGGATACCGGCCTTCACTCGAGTGAATGTGTGTCCCACGATCGAATTACCATCAGAGAGAGACTCTTGCCAGCAAATGTAGTGCCAACAGTCATTGAAGGTGGTACCGACTACTCCGTCCATGAGTTCCTACCAGCTAGATGAGGTAGACAAAGCTATCATTCATTTTCTCCAGAAAGATGCGCGGAATAACACAACGACCGAAATAGCTGCAGAGGTGGATGTGTCAGCCAGCACAGTCGGGAACCGTATCAACCAACTCGAAGATGAAGGTGTTATCGAGGGGTACAATCCAAATTTGAACTATGAACAGGCACAACTCCCACTTCACATCATGTTCGTTTGTAGCGCGCCAGTCGCTAAACAGACACAACTCGCCGAAGAGGCGCTTGACGTGTTCGGCGTTGTGAACGTACGAGAGATGCTATCCGGCACTCGCAATATACGAGTCGAGACGATCAGCAGGGAGTTCGACGAAATAGAACGGTCCGTTCAAGAACTGGATGCGCTTGGCCTCGAGATTGAAACCTCCGAGATCATTAAACAAGAGTACACACGTCCGTTCGACCATTTTGGATCTGACTTGCTTGAAGACTAGTTATCTCACCGGCATAGTTTACGTTCGAATTTCACAGAACCAAAGATGCGTGTGCTGAATTTCAGCTGTATGTTTCCACACCTCTTATGGCGGAACAAAGCATAGCGGCTATGTGAGTGAATCAGTCTCCGCAGAACCCACAAGCAATCCACCAGTGAGCACCAGAGTCATCACCGAAGTTGCTGCAGCGAAAGGAGAGTCTCCAATGGACATGCAGCCACCACCCTACGATGCAATTGACCCCAGTGCATTAAACGCCCTCTTCACCCATATTACAGCCTCGCAAAACGGCACAGTCACGTTCACATATAACGGCTGTACTGTCACCGTCACGAGCTCCGGGCAAGTAGCTGTTCAGCCTCCGACTGAGTAACGACCCAGAATGTCCAGGACTACATCTCCCGCTCCCCCCTCCCCCTTCTTTCCGAGTCCTATTGTGGAAGCATAATGTCTGTTGATATCCTGCTTATCGACGCAACTGACAACTCTCAACACATCCAGAAACTGCTCGCGGGAACAGAACGCACCACCGTCCACCTCGTTCAGACAGGGACTGAGGCACTCGAGTTCCTCACCCAGCGTGGGAGCTATTCAAACGCCGCCTCCCCAGAGCTAGTACTGTTGAACCCACAGCTGCCTGACGTCGACGGCTACGACCTCCTTCGAAACCTCAAAAATGAGCCAGAGTTGAGAGCAATACCCGTCATTATCCTCTCAGAATTCGACCGTGAAGAGGATATCATCGAATCCTACTCCCATCACGCAAACGCATATATCCATCTCCCAGACGACCCACATACCCTGGCAGAAACCATCACTGGCATCAAATCATTCTGGCTCGACATCGCACACCTCCCATCCCTGCAGTAACAAACACACGTGCGGTCCAGGCGTGAGATGCCCTGCGTCTTCCGCCATGCTTTGACATCCTCCACACGGCTGAAGCCGTGGGCTTTCGCCTGTACCTTCTGTAAATCCCTCCGTGAAAGAGCAACACGGGCACGATGGGATTCGAACCACTGTCGGAGCAAAGCTCCTCCCTGATCCGAACCCATCTCAGTGTACTGCTGTTGCTCACGAAGTGTTCGCAACAGCAAACGGGCACGATGGGATTCGAACCCACGACCATCGGATGTCTTCCCCCGTCGCAATCGCAACGAGGATAGAAGTCCGACGCTCTGTCCAGACTGAGCTACGTGCCCACGGTCGCCATCTGGTGGGTATTCGTCAGGCCAATTTATACCCTTTGACTGACTGGTACTGCAGCCGCGACAGAAAAAGCGATATGCCGTGTTCGTCAGTCGTGGTTACGCACCGTCGTCCGTGTCGGAGTCTGGGTCGTCTTCATCGTCGTCACCGCCTAGTTCATCATCCTCATCGTCGTCATCGCCGATTCCGTCCTCTTCGTCGTCACCAATTCCGTCCTCCGCATCATCGTCGCCGACTCCGTCCTCTTCGTCGTCATCACCGTTTTCCATCTCGTCATCGTCGCCGTTCTCGACACCGTCGTCCTCATCTTCATCTTCATCTTCATCTTCGTCTTCGTCTTCGTCTTCGTCTTCACCTACATCGTCATCTCCGTTCTCGTCGTCCAGACCATCGTCGTCACCCGGCCCGTCGTCGTCCGCTCCGATATCGCCGCCATCGTCATCGAGTTCGTCGTCCTCTTCATCGTCCATACAGCCCGCAACGGCCGCGATCATACCGACACCAGCAAGCTTCGTGAAGCGGCGTCGGTCAAGGTTCGGTGCTGTCATATCGGCACCTGGCCCGATGTGGGGGTGCCAGATAATGGCCCGCGTTCGTTCGAATCGTCACCCAGAATTCAGACGAATTACGAAAGTCCCAGATTTCGAAGCCGAACTGTTGCAAGCGCACCCATAGTTTCAGCACTGCAACTGCCACACACAGACATTAGTGTATATAATAAGATATCAGTAACCACTATTTGGCAAACATGCTCGTGAACAGACCGCTCAGCCAGTCATCGCAAGACCGCCACAACCTCCACAAGAGCAACACCGTAACTGAAAGATCCGTTCTAGCCACCTACACCCGTCCTAACACCGTTTCGTCGCGTGAAACGGCCGGTGATTGAATCCCCCTCCCCTCCACTCACCCCCTGCTCGACCACGCTCGACAACGCAGAATCCGCGACGGCGAACACAGCTCTTATGCACGTCTCGGCGGTAGGAGTTCTCGATGCACGTCATCGGAACGGTGGGACTCCCCGGAAGCGGCAAGGGAGAGGCCGCCACCGTCGCACGCGAAGATGGAATCCCGGTCGTGACGATGGGCGACGTCGTCCGCCAGGAGACCGCAGATCGCGGGCTCGACCCGACGAAGGACCATGGCACGGTCGCACAGGCGCTACGCGAGGAGAACGGGCCGGCAGCCATCGCCGAGCGCTCGCTCCCGATGATCGAGGACCGACTTGCGGATCACGAAACGGTGCTCGTCGACGGGATCCGCTCAGATGTCGAGGTCGACGTCTTCGAAGAACGATTTAGCGAGGCGTTTACGCTGGTCAGTATCGAGGCCCCCTTCGACGTTCGAGCCGAGCGGATCGATGCCCGCGGACGTGATGCGAGCGAAGCGAACGGTGGCGAAGGTCTGGCCGCCCGCGACGAGCGCGAGCGCGGCTTCGGGATGGACGACGCAATGGAGCATGCCGACGTCGTCGTCGAGAACACCGAGTCACTCGAGTCCTTCCACGAGCAAATACAGTCGATTATCCGCGACGGAGCGACTGCCGAGTCCGTGGACACGGACGAGTCTGAGTCTGAGTCTGAGTCAGAACGAGAGACCACCGCGAGCGAGAGCGAGAGCGAAGCAGAACCCGAAGAACCCCAACCGTAGGCGACTGTGTCCAGTCGCGACACGGACCAGCACCGTTAGACCCTAAGTCGTACCCACCGAATCCAGAGACAAGAGCTATGACCGATATCTACCGCGTCGACGTCGAAGCAACGGCACCGGTCTACGACACCGAGGTGACGAGTCGGGTTGCCGACGCCGTCGCCAACATCTTCCCGAACGCCGACCTCGAGGAGTCCTTCGGTGAGATCCACGCCGAGGCGCACTCGATGGACCACTTCTCAGAGTTGCTGCACAGACAGGAGATTCTCGACACCGCCCGCGGCGAGTTCTTCTCGACGCGCGAGGGCGACACGTTCTCGTTTGCGCTCAAGAAGCAGGCGGCCTTCGAGGATCGAATCAATTTCTCCGTCGGCGAACCGGACGAACTCGGCGAGATCAGCGTCCGCGTGCGCGTCGACGAACCGACGGTCGAGGAGTACATCGACCAGATTGCGCCGCCGACAGAAGACGGAAAGCCAGTCGATAGCTAATCGCTGCCTACCGGAGCCGACTGCTCACTCACTACACTCGCCAGCCGCCGCGAGCGCGTCTTCTGCCGCATCCTGGTGCTGGTGGGCCCCAGTAATATCTCGGTCGTCAGCCGCCGCTGCACTCGCTGCAAACTCCGCTGCAGCCGTCTGCAAGTTGACTCCCTGGCAGTGAGCCGTCTCGAACGCAGTCGCGAGCTCGGCCGGCGCAGATTCACTCCCGTCCTCGATCGTTTCGGTTCCCGCTTCGAACGACGACTTCGCGTCGAGAAATGCCGTCTCGGCCGCGCCGTACTCGTCGTCCGCGAAGTACTCGCGTCCTGCTTCGAGGTCGTCGTAACCCACGAGCAACTCGTCGTAGCCGGCGACCAGCACCGCCTGGGAACCGAGGACGGACTCGAGTGCCTCGAACCCGTCGACCAGTTGTGCACGGTCGACGGTCGGCAGCGATTCGTAGCGTGCGTCGTCGAAGCCGTCGACTGTCTGCGTAGCGGTTTCGAGGAGGTCCTGTGCCTCGGAGATGTGTCCGGATCGACCCGAGAGGGTGTCGCGGGCGTCGTCAAGGTCGTCAGTAGCTGCGTCGCCCGTCGTCCCCTCGTCGTCTGGGTTCACATCGAACGCAGCGCTCACCTCCTCAATCTCGCGCTCGAGTTCGTCGTCGGTCACGGTTGCGGTGACCGAGACGAGTCCCTCGAGTACGTCGGCATAGTCGCGGACGAGGTCGACGTCTGCCTGCCGGTCGGACTCGAGTTCACTCGCCGCAGTGTCGAGCAATGAGCGAGCGGACTCGAGTCGCTCCGAGTGTGGAGTGGGGTCGAATTCGGTGTCTGCGGACGTGTTGTCGGTGGTGGTGGTGGAACCGTCTGTAGTGTCGCTGGCGGCACCGGAGTCGGTGTGTGCACTGAGTTCGATCGCGGTTTCGTTCAGTCGGCCGATAGCGCGATCGAGTGCGCGGTGGCCGGTTCGGTCCGTGACAGTGACATCGGTCTCGTCGCTGGAGATGGTATCGAGGCAGCCCGAGAGTGCGACGAGGCCGACACCACCGAGTTGCGCGAGGTGCTGGCGTCGATTCATTACGTCGAGAATGTGAGTGGAGCTGTAAGAACGTGCTGGTAGACATGTTAGTTCTGGCGATTATCGACAGACCTCCAGAGTGGCGGTAGCACTGACTGATTACCCGGGGTACGACAGCCACAGTGAATTGTAGTTATTGACTGTTATGAAAGGGAGGAAGCGAACGGGAGGGAATAGGAGAGGCGATGCGGAAGAGAAAGAGAACAGCGACAGAGCAGAGCGAGCAACGTAGCGGGAATCAGAACGGGCCGAGGCCGCCCATACCACCGCCACCGCCACCGCCGCCACCCTGTTGCATCTGCTTCATCATGCGCTGCATCTCCTGTTCAGAGCCCATGCCCTGGAACTGCTTGATGGTCTTCTCCATCATCTTGTACTGCTGAAGGAGTTCGCGGACCTGTTCCTCGCTCGTCCCGGAGCCGCGAGCGATGCGCTCGATCTGACTCGCGCCGATTGCCTTCGGATATTCTTTCTCGGCGTCAGTCATCGAATCCATGATGACGCTGAAGCTGTGCATCCGCTCCTGGGTGACGTCCATCGCGTCGTCAGGAAGCTGGTCCTTGATCCCGCCGCCGAAACCAGGGATCATGTCCATCACCTGATCGAGCGGCCCCATGTTGTTCATCGCCTCCATCTGCTTTTGCATGTCGTTCAGGGTGAACTGTCCCTGAAGCATGTCTTCGGGGTCCCAGTCGTCGTCCTCGATCTGGGTCTGCTCCATCGCGCGCTCGACTCGCTCTGCGAGCTGTCCGAGGTCACCCATGCCGAGTAGCCGGGAGATGAAGCTGTCCGGCTCGAAGCGCTCGACGTCCTGGACCTCCTCACCGGTTCCGAGGAAGGCAATCGAACTGTCGGTCTGGTCGACCGCAGTAAGGGCACCACCACCCTTCGCGGTACCATCCAGTTTCGTGATGACGACGCCGTCGATACCGATCGACTCGTCGAACTGCTGGGCCTGCTCCTTGGCTCCCTGTCCGATCGCTGCGTCGAGGACGAGCAGCGACGTGTCGGGCTCGACAACGCCCTCGATCTGCTCGATCTCGGCGATCAGGTCGTCCTCGAGTGCGTGGCGGCCAGCCGTGTCCACGATGTGGACGTCGGCTTCGCTCGTCGCCTCGAGCCCCTTCCGTGCGATTTCGACTGGGTCGTCGTTGTCCGGGTTCCCGTAGAAGTCGACCTCGGCGCGGCCGGCCATCTCCTTGGCCTGATCGTACGCACCGGGTCGGAACGTGTCCGTCTGGATGATCGCCGGCCGAAGTCCCTTCGTCGAGAACCACCAGGCCATCTTGGCCGAGGAGGTCGTCTTCCCCGACCCCTGCAGTCCCGCAAGCAGAATGGTCTGTTCCTCGAGTGGCAGTTCCGTCGAGTCGCCGATGAGGCCGACGAGTTCCTCGTAGACAATACGGAGGACGAAGTCCCGCGCCGGCGTCCCGGCCGGGGGTTCCTCCTCGAGTGCACGCTCTTTGATGTTGTCCGACAGCTCCATCACGAGCGAGACGTCAACGTCGGCGGAGAGCAAGGAGCGCTGGATCTCCTTGACGATCTCCTCGACGTCCTCCTCACTAATTCGTGACTTCCCGCGGAGCTTATCGAGACTGCCCCGCAGAGAACTCCCGAGATCGTCGAGTACCATTTGCAGGATGTACGGGGCGTGGTCGTTAAAGCCTTTTTCTCGTGGACCTGGCGGGCAGGAATCGGACGAGAGGCCGATTCCGGGTCGTGAGCATCGGTTGTCGAGTGTGAGTGTATGTCTCAGTTCAGAAATGCAATCGGAGAACCGCAACGGCGGGACCACAGGAGCGCATCGCAGCGCGTCGCAGCGCGTCGGTGAGTATTTCACTCGCGCGGTGGCAAGGTTGAGGTATGCCTTCGGATGCAGATTCCGACGCCGATGCCGACACTCACACCGAACGCGAACTCACCGTCGACCTCTCGGCGTACGACGAACTCCGCGACGAGACCGTCACCCTCCGTGTCAACGAGAACGGCCTCTACATTGCCGACCACGAGGAGACCGGCGTCTCGAGTCAAGGCCAGTCCGAAGAGATCGCAATTGGGAATCTCCAGGAAGCCGTCAGTACGTACAGAGACGGCCAATCGGACGATACTGGCGACGACTGGCTGTGAGATTCGCCGCCGCAGGGACGTGTTCGAACCAGACCAGCCAGCGCATCCCCTCGTTTTACGCCGACAGTCGTTGTCGGTTCTCCGATGACCGGATTCGACGCTGGCGAGCGCACTGACGGTTCCAGCGAACGCACCACTTGTACTACCGCTGCCGCAGACGGCGGCATCGACGAATACGACCTCGTCGTCCTCGGTGGCGGCTCCGGCAGCCAGGTCGCAACCGCCGCCGTCGACGAGGGCCACACCGCCGCAGTCGTCGAACCCGGCCCGCTCGGCGGTGCCTGCGTCACCCGCGGCTGCATCCCCTCGAAGGCGCTCATCCACCGCGCCGACATCGTCGACGAACTGCACCGTGCGGCCGAATTCGGCGTCCACGCCGACCTCCAGGAGATCGAATTCGGCGAGTTCACCGCGGCGATCCACGACACCGTCTACGAGAAAGCTGACAACCAGGAATCGTCGCTCGACGACACCGACGGCCTCACCCGCTACCACGGAACGGGACGGTTCGTCGACGACCGAACGATTGTTGTCGAATCCGACGACGAGAACGCGTCACAATCAGACTCGAGTACACCGTCCCAAATCCGCGGCGACACAATCATCATCGCCGTCGGCGGCCGCCCCGTTATACCGCCGATCGGCGGCGTCGAGGACGTCGACTACCTCACGAGCGAGGACGCGCTCTTTCTGGACGAACAGCCAGATTCTCTCGTCATCGTCGGCGGCGGCTACATCGGCGCGGAACTGGGCTACTTCTTCGGCGCGCTCGGCACCGAGGTCTCGCTCGTCGGCCGCAGCGAGCAGTTAGTCCCCCGCGAGGACGACGACGTGAGCGAGGTTGTGACGGACGCACTCGAGTCTCACTGCGAGCTCTACACGGGGTACGAGGCGGCGGCGGTCGAGGAAACGGACGACGGAATCGTTGTGACGGCCGAGCCGAGCGATGACGGCGGGAGCGGCGACGAAGGGGACGACAGTGGAGAGAACGACAACGAAGAGAACAGCGACGAATCGGTCGAACTCGAAGCCGAACGACTCCTGTTCGCCACGGGCCGACGGCCGAACACCGACAGCCTCGACCTCGAGAAAACCGGCGTCGAGACGGACGACTCGGGCCACATCGAGGTGGACGAGCAACTGGCGACGACTGCTGACGACATCTGGGCGCTGGGCGACGTTCTCGCCAACGAACCCTACAAGCACGCGGCAGACTACGAAACCCGGATCGTCACCGCGAACGTGCTCGACGATGCCGGCGAGGAGGTCGACTACCACGCGATGCCGCACGCGATTTTCACGTCGCCGCAGGTCGCGAGCGTGGGACAAACTGAAGGGGCGCTCGAAGAGCGGGGACTCGAGTACCAGTCAGCAAACATCCCGTTCGGGACCGCGCCGCTGGGGATGATCCTCGACGCCGACGGCTTCGTCAAGGTGCTGGCCTCACCTGAGGGAGAGATTCTGGGCTGCCATATCGTCGGCCCGCATGCGTCGACGCTGATTCAGGAGGTGGTCACCGCGATGGACAGTGGGTCAGGAATGGTCGAGGACGTTGCGGAGCCGGTGCACGTGCACCCGGCGCTGTCGGAGGTGGTCTACGCGGCGTTCGACGAGTTGTCCTCGCGAGAGTATTCGACGGCACCGGATTGGCGGGATGTCAGCGGCGCCTGAGTTGCGAAAATGGAACGACAGCGGCGACAGAGCCGTCACTCGAGAAACCCACAGCCGTAGTCGTCCGCGAGTTCGGAACACTCGTGGACGGTGAACTCGATCGGTGGGAGGTAGTCCCGGTCGTGTGCGCGGACATCCACCGCAGCACAGTCGCCCGTCGCTCGCTCGGAGACGTCGAGCGTTCGCCACTCGGAGTCGTCTCGTCTGGCTTCGATGACGAACTCGTCCGGGTCATCTCCCCATTCACAGGGGAGTTGCTCGTCAGCTGGAACCTGCTCGGAAATCGCGTTCAACCGGTGCGTTGTCGTCGACACCGTTTCGTCGTCCGCGGCGATTCGGACCTCGATCGTCCGCTCGTCGTCGGTGTAGTTCGACGCGACGACCGAACCCAGTTGTGTGCCGTCGTACGGGAGGACCGCAGTACAGCCCGCGAGGGCGGCACAGCCGAGACTGCTCAGGAGGTGGCGGCGGGAGACCATTGCTATCGTTCCGAGCGAAGAAGTGTTGTCCCTAAATGTTTTCGAGAATGGGTGTGGTTCGAATCGCTGCGAACAGTCGCCACTGCCACCAGCGAGGGTATCATAAACGGCTTCACGAGAGGTCCAGGTTTTACTGGGTGTATCGTGCAGGGGCTGAGAGGCCAAATTCCTCGGCTGTGTCCGCGACGATTCCCTTTGCCGTATAGATGTCTGGCTTGTAGTACAGTTCGTGGGTAACGTCGTGTGCGTCACGGAGGTGCTCCCTGACCCGGAGCACATCATGCCGCTCGAAATAATTCGGCGTATAGACCGTGAGGAGATAGTCGTCGTACATGGCTAGCTCCTCGTAACCAAACGTCGTCATCGCCTTGACTGCCCAGAGCTGCCCTGCTTCTGCGTCAGCGACGAGTTCAGGCCATAACTCGTCAATCCGCTCTGCTGAGCCCGTAATCTGCCACTTCCCGATCGTCTTCTGCTCCTCGAGTGCATCGCGGTCGATTTCTCGAACGGCTTCGTTTTCCGCTGGTGGTAAATCGTCGGACTGCACGTTCTCCGGTCGCCCAACGCCGTGTTCTGAAAAGTAATCGTCACCCCCGATCTTCGGAGAGTCACTGACGTCTCTGCTCCGTAGCCAATACTGCTCTTTGTCGGTGATTGTGAGCGGTGATTTCATCGGTAAGACATCCTCATAGGAGGGCTGGACAGAATACCAATGCTCGCCACGCGGTGTGAAAGTGAAAGTGGAAGTGGAAGTGGAAGTGGAAGTGGAAGTAAAGGAGTTAGTTTAGACGATTAGCAGATTGCAGCCCCGGTATCTACTCCACAGTATCGACCAGAGTGCGATTCTACGTCACAAGTATGCTAACTGTTCTACAAACCACCCATCTACGACGCTCCCGTCTCAATTTCGCCGTCCATCGCGATCCACTCCGTGAGACTCCCCTCGTAGACCGCCACGTCCTCGTAACCAAGCGCCCGCAAAACGACGTAGGTGTGGCTAATCCGCCGCGCCGTGTTACAGTAGAGCACGATATCTTGATCCCGCGTGATGCCGTGGGACTCGAGTAACCCCTCCAGATCGCCCTCCGAAAGCAACCGTCGCGTTTCGTCGTCCACGGCCTCGCGCCAGTCGAACCGGACGGCACCGGGAAGATGTGCCTCCGCGAATTCATCGCGCTCGCGCGTGTCGACCAGCAGCGCGTCTCGCTCACGTGCGGCCTCGACCGCCTCGCGGCCGACCAGTGGGCTCTCCTCCCGGTCGAGTGGGTGGGGCTCGTAGTTCGTCGCCTCGAACTCGGTCGCGGCCGTCGTCGTCTCGTACTCCCGGCTCCAGGCGCTGTAGTCTCCGTTCAGCAGGCGCACGTCGTCGTGGCCGTACTCGAGTGCGGTCAGATACAACCGGGCAGCGAAGACGCCATGAGTGTCGTCGTAGGCGACGAGGGTGTCGCCGGGGCCAATGCCGGCAGCAGAGAGCAGGGACGCAAAGGCGTCGGCACCGGGGAGGGTACCGCGGTCAGCGTCGGAGTCGTCGCGGTAGCTGTCGAAGGGAATGCTGGCGGCACCGGGAACGTGGCCGATGGCGTCGAACTCCCAGGCATCTCTGACGTCGACGGGGCGGATGTCGGGGCGGTCGCGGTTCGCTGCCAGCCAGTCGGGCGAGACGACGACGGATTCGTCCATCGGCCGAGCGAACTCGCTCCGTGGCCGATAACGACTCGGTACCGGCACGTCTTCCCGCGGTACCGATATAGTGGCAATCAGTTCCGGTTCGTGGCCGAACATGGTGACAGTCGTGAGTCAGCCGACCCGTCGAAGGTCGGGGGCCAGACACCCTGCAGGGGGAGAAAACGCGAGTCAATTTCGGGCGTCCATGATAGCGGTAACACTCACCTCCAGGACAGACCGGCGACTCCATTATCCGGTTCGAGAGGCCCTATGAACTCCAAGAACCAGGGAATAGCTATGGCATCAAACGAGTACGCCAACGACGTACTGGTCACGGCCGACTGGGTCGCCGACCGTCTCGACGAGTTCGAAAGTGACGATCCCGCGTACCGACTGGTCGAAGTCGACGTAGACACCGAGGCTTACGAGGAGGAACACGCCCCCGGTGCGGTCGGGTTCAACTGGGAGACACAACTCCAGGACCAGACCCGCCGCGACGTGCTCGAGCAGGACGATCTCGAGGACCTCCTCGGCTCCCACGGGATCAGCGAGGACTCGACCATCGTCCTCTACGGCGACAACGCGAACTGGTTCGCCGCCTACACCTACTGGCAGCTGAAATACTACGGCCACGACGAGGTCTACCTGTTAGACGGCGGCCGCGAGTACTGGCTCGAGAACGAGTATCCGACGACCGACGAGGAGCCAGACTTCTCGGCCGTCGAGTACGACGCCGCCGGCCCGCGCGAGAACATCCGCGCCTACCGGGAGGACGTCGAGAAAGCGATTGAACGCGGCGTCCCGCTCGTCGACGTGCGCTCGCCCGAGGAGTATAGCGGCGAGATTCTCGCTCCACCAGGTCTGCAGGAGACAGCCCAGCGCGGCGGCCACATCCCGGGCGCGAAGAACATCTCGTGGGCAGCCGTCACCACCGACGACGGGACGTTCAAGAGCCGCGAGGAACTCGAGTCCCTCTACGCTGAGGAAGGCATTACGGGCGGCGAGACGACGGTCGCCTACTGCCGCATCGGCGAGCGGTCGTCCGTCGCGTGGTTCGCACTGCACGAACTGCTCGGCTACGAGGACACGGTCAACTACGACGGTTCCTGGACCGAGTGGGGCAACCTGGTCAACGCGCCGGTCGAGACCGGCGACGGAAGCTGAGCGGACCGAACGGCACGAAAGTAGCGACCCTCACCCACCACACTAGCCCTGAACTGATGACCGACGACCCATCCGACGCAGCTGATACCGACAGCCCGCCCGCCGCAGAGGCCGTCCTCGAGACGGTCCGCGAGAACGCACAGACCGAACTCTCGCGACTCGGTTCCTCGAAGTCACTCTACGCCGATACGGGTGGCGAGATCGAGACCGAGCCAGTCCTCGAGGCCACGGCGGACGCCGAGTACGCCGCCTGGCAGACGTTCAGCGCCTGGGCGGCCGACGAATCCGAGTCCGGCAACGCGCGCGAGGCCTTCGAGACGACCGCCGCGGAGGAACGTGAGCACCTCGAAACGGTGCTCGAGACGCTGGAAAGCGGCGGCGACAGCGATTTCGCTGTCGAGTCTTACGATCCAACCGCAATGCCCGCCCTTCACGACTATCTGCGGGCACTCGAGTCCACCCCCGAGCGCATCGGTGGATTCCTCGGTCGCGTCCTGGCGAGCAAGCGCTCGAAGGAACAGGTGGTCGGCTACTTCGTTGGCGACGCGGACCCGCAGACGGCGGCTGTCTTCCGGGAGTTCGGCGATGATCTGGACGGGCAACGCGAGCGCGCCGAAGCGCTCGTTGCGGAGTACTGTTCGAGCGACGCCGACCGCGAGCAGGCGATCGAGGCGGCAACGGAGGCGATCGAAACCGCCTACGCAGAGTACGTCGAAAGCCTGGAAGCGCTGGGTGCGAACCCGAAACCTGTCTGCTGACGCCCGCTGCAGGCTCAGACGAGTCGCTCGACACGGTCACCGAGATCGAGCGATGCTGTCTCGATCGCCTCGTCGAACCCGGCAACCGCATCGTGAAAATTCGTTCGGTAACTCGCCGGTCCCTGGTACTCCATCTCGGCCGCGCGCTCGCCCGCGATGCCGAACGCGAGTGTTCCGTGAAGCGCCGCGGCGTGGGCGTCCTCGAGTGCACCGTTGAACACGGCGAGGGTCGAACCGAGCATGCAGCCGGTGCCGACGACCTCGCCGAGCATCTCGTGGCCCGCAGTGAGTCGGTAAGCGCTGTCTGCATCGGCGACGATATCCTCGACGCCGCTGGCGACGACGATCGAGCCGGTCGAGTCGGCGAGCGAGCGGGCGGTCTCCTCGATCTCGTCGTAGTCGCCGACGGATTCGACGCCTTTCACGTCGGCTTCGACGCCTGCGAGCGCGCTGATCTCGCCGTAGTTACCCTTGATGACGGTGAACGAGACTTCGTCGAGCAGCGTCTGTGCGACCGACTTGCGTGTCGGCGTGGAACCGACGCCGACGGGGTCGAGTACGACTGGAAGGTCGCGGTCGGCCGCCGTCTGTGCGGCCTCGCGCATGGCCTCAACTTTCGTCTCTGGAATCTGGCCCGTGTTGAACAGCACGGCGTCTGCACCCTGGGCCATCTCGCCGGCATCGCCGGGGGAGTCGGCCATCACCGGGAGCGCATCCCAGTGGAGGATGAGGTTCGCCACGTCGTTCATCGTCACCTCGTTGGTCAGTGCCTGGACGAGTGGCGGGGCGTCCGCGATGGCTCGCAGCGAGCCCGCGAGTTCGTCGCCCGTGACGTCGGGTGAGTCCGTGTCACTCATTCGGTAGCTCCTCCGTGCTCGACGTGCTTTGTCGTTTCGACGGTCGAAGCGAGCGCGGCGGTCGCAGCCCGCGGATCGTCGGCGGCGGTGATTGCCGAGATGACTGCGACACCGACTGCACCTGCCTCGACGACCGGTCCGGCGTTCCCGGCCGTGATCCCACCGATGCCGACCGCCGGAATCGAAATCGCATCGGTGACGTCGGCGACGCGCTCCGGACCGACGCCGTCTTTGTGTTTTGCGACGTCCTTCGAGGTCGTTCCGTAAATCGTCCCGACGCCGACGTAATCTGCTCCGTCGGCTTCGGCCTGTTCGGCCGCGTCGACCGTCCCCGTCGAACAGCCGACGATCGAATCCGGCCCGAGCAGATCGCGGGCGACCGAGACAGGGAGGTCCGACTGGCCGACGTGGACGCCGTCAGCGTCGATCGCCTGTGCGATATCGACCCGATCGTTGACGATCAGGCCCACGCCCGCCTCGGCTGTCAGTTCGCGCAGTTCCCGACCGAGTTCGTACCGAAACCGGGTGTCGGTGTCCTTCTCACGGAGTTGAACGACGTCGACCCCGCCCGCGATCGCCGCCTCGACGATCTCGAGCGTCGAGCGCCCCGCCGAGACGGACTCCTGGGTGACGAGATACGTTTGCCAGTTCGAGGGATCCATATGAGCCACTCCGTGTATCGGGGCAAAAGAAGGCGGGGTTCGGATCGGTGGAGTTCCGGGAGCGATGCAGGGGATAGGGTTAGACGCAGTTCGTTGGCAGAAGAACCCGTGACCCACCCAGACAACCTCACCGACCAAGACATCCAGCAGGACGATGAACGGTGAGGGTTACTCGAGTGACACTGCGCCAGTCTGGAGCAGGTCGTAGATCCCACAAGGAATTGATTCTGATCTATTTGCTGAAGTAGGGAACTATAGTAGCCACTGCAAGTCACTGCACACCTGTTCGCCAGCCTGCTCGGCGATCAGTGTGTAACTAGTTGCAGTTGTTACTATAGAGAGGTGTGAATGGAAGGTGTAGAGACTATTAAAGGATGGATGGTAGAATGTATTTATCATAGAAGAGATGGTATATTATAGAGGTGGATGGAACGCATGTCAGTCTCGTTGGAATAAACCTCTCGATAGTAGCAGGGTTCTGGATGATGAGAAACACGCTCACCGAGGGGGCGCCTATTGTCACAGAACTCCACCACCTGTTACTCTGGGGAGGTCTAGCGATCACACTCGTCGGTCTGATCGTCTCCGTTGTGAGAGAGTCTAATGGGTGAGTTCCAGTCATCGCTGTGCTGACCGAATAGTGTACGGGGCGTCTCCGAACGAAGCGAAGCGGGACCGACGCGGTAGTGGTCGAATTACGCTTCGTCCTTGAGCAGCCAATCGGCCATTTCGTCGGCAGCGAAGACCTGATCGTCGAGAGGATTCACGGTCTCGCGGAGACGTTCGAGGAGAGACCTCGAGAGCCTGCGAGCCGACGACAAGGTTACACCTCGAGAAACGGCTCGCCAGCCCGGAGCAGCGACCCGAACTCGTCCTCCCGAACCGTCGAGAACGGCGTGATCGGTTCCGGATTCTCGGGTTTGTCTGCGATTTCCCGTCGCCACCACCGCACGTCGTGCCACTCTCCCTGCGTGTAGCCGACCCGCGGGAAGTCTGCAAAGCGCTCGAAGCCGAGCCGTTCGTGAAATCGAACCGTCGCGGGGTTCGGAAGCGTCGTCACCGCATAGGCGTCGTAAAATCCCTGACGCTCGAGGATAGCAAACAGCGACTCGTACAGCGCTCTGCCGACGCCCGACTGGCGAGCGTCCGCCGCGACGTAGACGGAGAGTTCGACGACCCACTGGTAGGCCTGGCGCTTTCGCAGCGGGCCCGCGTAGGCGTAGCCGAGCACCGTCCCGTCCGCACTCTCGGCGACGAGCCAGGGGTACTGCTCGAGTGTCGACTCGATACGGTCTGCCATCTCGTCGGCGGTCGGCGGCGTCTCCTCGAACGTAACCGCGGAGGACGAACAGAAGGGGGCGTAGATGTCACGAACTGCGGCCGCATCGGCCGTGGTGGCAACTCGAATGTGTGGGTCCATGTGTCGTGTCAGCCACTGCTTTCTGGCGGGTGCCTATAAGTTCGCTGCCCCGGTTACGAGCGTTCCGAGCAGGCGACCAGTTCCCCCTCCGTTCGCGGGTCGGGGTCGAACGACGGCTCCGTTCCAATGCCGTCGTACTGCGCACGCAACGCGACCCGATCGTTGAGGAAGTAGGTCACTCGAACGTCCCACTCGGCGTGCTCCGTGTGCACCGTCTCCGTCACCAGATCGTACACCAGCGAGACCAGGACACCATCCTGATCGCGGTCGTCCTCGGAGTCGTGGTCCCAATCCTCGTCGGCTACTGCCGACAGCCGATGCTGTCCGATCGACAACTCGAAGTCACGCGCCTGGTCACCGTGCCCCGCGAGAAACGCTTGCTGACGATACGCCCGCTCGAGTGTACCCACATACGCCAGCGCACTCTGTGCGCGCTTGGCTGGGTCGGGTGGGTACTCGAGTGCGTCGAACTCGAGACCGGCTATATCTCCGTTGGCTGACGCGGGTGGAAACGCAGTCGGTCGAGAAACAGCAGTACAGTCAGCGTCGGTTCCTGTAGGTGTGGATTCACCGTTCGACGAAGCCGTCTCTGGGTTGCTGAACCAGTTCGTCGAACAGCCCGCTGTGAGTGCGGAAAGGGAGGCGACAGACGCGAGAACCGGCCGACGAGAGCGGGGAGGGCACATATACGCACGTCAGCCAGGCCACCAATAGCTGTTTCGTATCTAACCTATGCGTGTCGAAGGGAACGGGCGGATGAGAGGAGACGACTGTTACAGTGTCGAGAGCCGGGAGTGGGTGAGCGACTACTCCTCCTCGAGCAGTCGGTCGACCATCTCCTCCGGATCGAAGCGCTCGATGTGGTCGTAGCCCTGGCCGACACCGAGGAAGAGAATCGGACGACCGGTGACGTGTGCGACCGAAATCGCCGCCCCGCCGTTCGAGTCGGCGTCGGCTTTCGTCAGGATCGCACCGTCGATCTCTGCCGCGTTGTTGAACTCGCGGGCACGGTTGACCGCGTCCTGGCCGGCCACCGCCTCGTCGACGAACAGCGTCATGTCCGGGTCGACGACGCGGTCGATCTTCTCGAGTTGGTCCATCAACCCCTCGTCGGTGTGGAGTCGACCCGCCGTGTCACCGAGGACGACATCGACGTCGTTGGCCTCGGCGTACTCGACGGCGTCGTACAGCACCGCGGCGGGGTCGCCGCCCTGCTCGTGGGTGATGAGTTTCGTGTCGAGCGCGTTGGCGTGCTCCTGGATCTGCTCGTTGGCCCCGGCGCGATAGGTGTCGCCGTTGGCCATCACAGTGGAGTAGCCCCGTTCCTCGAAGTAGCGGCTGAGCTTTGCGATCGAAGTGGTCTTCCCGACGCCGTTGACGCCGGTGAAGATGATCGTCACCGGCTTGTCCTCGATCGCGATGCGCTCGTCGAAGTCGAACTGACCGACGCTGATGACGTCGTAGATCGCATCCCGGAGCGCCTCCTCGACGACCTCGCCGGTCGAGGTCGTGAACGTCCGCGTCTCGCCGATGAGTTCGTCGCGGATGTTGTCGAGGATTTCCTCGGCGACGCCCATCTCGACGTCACTCGAGAGCAGCGCCATCTCGAGTTCGTGGAGTGGCCCCTCGAGGTCCTCCTCCTCGATGACGAACTTGCCTTTGACGAAGGATTTGGCCTTGCGGCCGAAGCCGGTGCTGCCGTTGTTGGTTGTGTCCTCGGCGTCCTCGGCGTCATCAGTTTCGCTGCCGTCGGCCACGTCGGGATCAGCATCCACCTCTCCCGCCGTTTCGAGGTCGGATTCGGGCTCAGTCTCAGTCTCAGCCTCAGTCTCGGCGCTCGTCTCGGCCGGGGACTCGAGTGCTGTGTCGCTCGGGGCTGTCTTCGAGGTCGTGGTGGTGGTCGTGGTCGACTCCGACTCGGTGGAAGCTGACGGTTCGGCAACCGCCTGGTCGGTTGGGTCGGTCGACTCAGTGGTGTGAGCATCGGCATCGGCATCGACGTCGACATCGACATCGACATCGACATCCGTCTCCACATCTGCACCAGCATCCGCGGCTGGCTCGGAATCGGCCGTCTCGGCTATATCGGCTTCCTCGACATCGCTCTCGACACCATCCACGTCCGCGGCGGGATCGTCGACCTCCTCGACGTTCTCTTCGGCAGCTTCCTCGGCGTCCTTCCGGAAGCTTCCGAGTTTCTTCTTCAGATTGTCGAACATTGTAACGGTGGCTGTAGGGAACTGCTAGTGGCTGCCAACTTCTGATTGCTGATTGGTGATTGTTGACTACTGAACGGGAACGGATACCGGTCTCATTGACTGCCCGCACCCGTCCCAGTTCTGCCTTACTCGTCGTCCTGGCCCGGCTGGCCGCCCATCTGCTGCATCTGCTGTTGCATCGCCTGCTGCTGGAGCTGCTGGGCCTGGGACTCGAGTTCGTCGCTCTCGGATTCGAACTCGTCGATTTCGTCTTCGAGCTCCTCGATTCGGTCGTCGAGCGTCTCCTTCTTGCGCTCGAGTGCGCCGACGGCGTCGTCCTGTTCGAACTCTGCGGCGTAATCGGAGCCGAGTTCGACGATCGCTTCGTCGATATCCTCGATCGTTGCGCGCAGGTACGCGCCGCCGCCGAGTGGAACCTGCACCGTCGAACCAGTTTCGAGCGTCTGGAGGGCATCGATGGCCTCGTCGACCTCGCTCTGCTCGGTGCGAATATTCTCGACTTCGCCTTCGAGCGCGGTGATCTGTTCCTGTATCTCCTGAAGTTCCTGGGAAAGCTGCTGGAGCTGTTGTTGACTCATGGCTTTCACTCCGGCAGGCAGTCGGAAGAATCTTCCCTTCCACAGTGATTTCCGCGGTTTTGCAGACGTTTCGCCGAAACAGGGTGTAGCGGACGGCTCCGGGCTAGATCTGTCCCGGCTCGCGGTTCGAGGGCTGGCCCGTCATCCCGGTTCCGCCACGCCGAGGTCGCGTGATCGCATCGGGGTCGATGCCGTCGAACTCCGGCGGCAACGAGCCGTCGCGGGCGTACTTGTAGAGGGCTGTCTTCGCGATTCCCGTCGCGGCCTGATAGACCGCCAGCAGGACGCCGATCACCAGCAGTGTCGGTACGAGCGTAAACGTGAGCACCGACCACGGCTCGGCGAGTGCGAACATCGGCGCGCCGATGCCGGCGAGCGCAGTGAGAACGATCAGCGGCATCATCACGAGTCCGACGCCGAGACTGATCCCACCGACCTGTCCCCACGTCTCGCGAAACAGGCTGGCACTCTCGCGCAGCGACTTTCGAACGCCACCCTCCTGAAAGACGATGACTGGGACGATGAAGAACGTCATCGCGAACCAGGCGAAGCCGGCCAGCGAGCGGGCAATCTGGGCACCCCAGCCGTCCTGGCTCTCGAGTGCCTGGAAGATGAGACCGACGACGGTGCCGACGGCACCCCACGCGAGGATCGTCCGGCGAGATTCCCAGGCACCGGCGAGGCCGGCCCGGAGGCTGGTCGGTTCGTCGGCGAACAGGCTGCCGACGGCGTGGACGAGCGCCGCGCTGAAGAACGTCGCAATCGAGGTGGCGACGAACATGAATCCGACGGAGGCAGCCACAAGAAAGGCTGTGACTGCCGTATCGGCTGTCCCTTCCGAGACTGTCGTGAACTGCTCAACGAGCGCCATCCCGTAGCCGACACCGAACAACGCGGCAACGATGCCACCGAACAGACCGACCAGTCCGACGACCCAGGCAAGGCCGTACATGACGGGGAACGCGAGCAGCCACTTCTCGCGGCGGAGGATGCCAAACGAGGCTTTTGCGATCGCGAGGCCGGTTTTGAATCTGGCGAACAGGGACCCGAACATACGAGCCACATGTTGCTACCATATCATAAGTCTTGAGGACCGTTCGTAGCAGTGATTCGTGTAGTATGAGGCGTCTACCGAGTAGATACGCCGCTTAGAACTGTATATTCAAACCGGAATCTGTACAGAACCAGTGCAAGCAGTCGCGCACAAACGCACAGCCAGGACACTATGTACAGTCAAGACAGCCAGAAAAACGGACCGCAAAACCGACCGGGGACAGTTCGTAGCAGTTAGTCCAGATAGCCGAGCGTATCCTCGATCCGGCCGAGTTCAGGACCCGTCGTGTCCTCACCGACGACGTAGCCCGACTCGTTGGCCAACAGCCCCGACCCGACCAGGGGCGCACCGTAGTTGATCGTCCCGACGTCCGCGCGAACGTCGAGCGTCTCCTCGAGTACGTCGAGTTCCTCGTCGGTCGCCTTTGGGTGACAGAGCACGCCCGAATTCGTCGCGACCGCAGCGGTGCCGACGGTGCGAACACCCGCGAGATCGCCGCGTTCGACCGGCACGTCGAGTGTGTCCTTGATGATCTGGATTGCCTCACGAGGCAGGTCCGGATGGACGTAGGCCCCGTAGTCGTTCGCGAGGACGACGTTCCCGGCGGCGTTGATACTACCGGGCAACTCCGCGACGGGCAGGTCGACGTCCGCTTCGAGTCGCTCGCGCTCGTACTCGAGTACGCGGGAGCTGACGAGGAGGCCGTTTTCGTTACCCGTCGCTAGCGCGCCGACGGTCGAGGAACCGCCGACAGTTGTCTGGATCGCGGGAACCGCGAGTTCGTCGGTCAGGTCGGCGACGATATCGTCGTCGACGTCCGGGCGAACGAGCACGCACGAGTCGGTCGCACGGGCGAAGACGCCGACGTAGGCCGACCCGGCGAAGGCGAGTCGCTGCAAGTTTAGTCGGCGACCTCGGCCTCAACGACGGCCTCACCCTCTTCGTCGAAGCGAGCCGCGCGGACGCGGAGCTTGCGTGGCGGGTTCGCTCGACCCTGGGACCAGATTTCCTCGTTGATCGAGGGGTCGAGTCGGATGGCGTCCTCGTCGACGGCGAAGTGCTTGGCGAGGTGTTCACGGATGAGTCGCATGGCGAGGTCCGCGGCCTCGTGGTTTGCGCCCTTCTTGACGTCCCGCAGCGGGACGGTTACAACGCGTTCTTCGAAATCACTTGCACTCATGGATCTTACTCGTCGGTGTCGTTACGCCGCCAGTTGCGTCGCTTCGGGTTCCGCTGGACTTCCATGTCCGTCTTCATCATAACCCAGGCCGGAACGCGGCTGTTCTGGTTCTCGAGTTTGGCAAGTCGCTTCTTCTTGCCCTTCGATTTCTTACCCATAGTAGCCGGACGTAGCCCGTGCTGGCTTAAAATCTTGTCCATCTCTCGGGGCCGTGGTGTGTGAGGGGGTCGCGATCACCGGTCACCGGTGCCCTGGATCGATTTCGACTGACTCGGGGAACAGAGTTCAGGCTTCAGCGTTCAGGTTTCAGATCCAGAGTCCAGAGTCCGGAGTTCAAGAGTTCAAGATCGAACACGGGCCAAGTATTCGGCGGCCGCCTCGAGTGTCGCCTCGCTCAGGTCCGTCGTGTACTCGAAGTGATCGACTGCTGGGTCGGTGCCGTCGGCCTCGTAGCCGTCGTGGTTAGCGAACTCGTCGTGATTGTAGCAGCCGGTGCCGTGAAATCGGGTTCCGCCGCCGAGCTCGTCGGGGCCGGCGTAGGCGGTCGCCATAGGGCTTACGCGCAGCGTTCGTCCCTCCGGTCCGGTTCTGGTGGCAGTTCCCAGGTTGTGGTCACAGCGTGTATCCCCAACCTCTGCGACGATATCGGGTGAGAGGAACGTATGAAGCACTTCGTGAATCGCGATGTTTCGGCTGACTGCGCGCGAATCCCAGACCTCCGTCGCACCGACGTTAGCGACGGTCTGTGCGCCGTCGACTGCGTCTGGGTCATCCGCATCCGTGTCACTCCCTACAGAGCCGATCAGGTCGTTCGGAGAGATGGTTCCACCGTAGCCCACCTGGTAGTTGAACGGCGACCAGCAAAGCAACAGGTGGCAGGTCGGCCCACCGAGTGCATCGTGATCTCGAAGCTGGTCGCGAAAGGCGTCGAGAACGGTCGGCAGCGACGGAAACGCGAGGTCAGTCGGCTGCGAGACGGACAGGAGCGGAAAGCGGACAGGAGGGCCACGCTCGACGCGCACGGTAAGTTCAGGCTCTGAAGCGGTGGTCGAATCCGAGACCAGCGATCGGTCGGCCGCGTAGGCCTGGATCTGCCCCATCGCGTCCTCGACGGCCGCGAACGCGTCCCGAAACGGGATCGGCCAGTCGTCGCTCATCCCGTCGACGCCGTGCCGGGGCCAGGCAGTCGGCGGGACGGGACCGGGATAAACGCGAACCCGAAGGTCATTGGCCTCACTTTCGCTAGCGTCCACACTCGGCCCGAACAGAGATGCGCCACCCACGCCACCGACGGCGGCGACGAACTCCCGGCGGCTGATCGGGGTGGACCGTCCGAACCGAGACAGCAACGACGACGGCGGTGGCTCCATCGGCTACGCCAGTATCCCGTCATCCCACATCATACACGGTGCTGTATGTGCAAGTTGTCCCAGCGTACGACGACGGTACACGAGCAGAGTGGGTGCTGTAGGACACCGATACCGAACTACCGTGGCCCCAGGATGGAGTCTCGACGGCCGATCACACCTACGGCCGAACGTATGCATAGCCGTCCGTCTGCAACTGCGTCACCTCGACGGCCCCTTCGGGAACCGTTTCGATTCCGTCGATGAGATCCGACTCGCCGAAGTCGACCGTCTCGAGTGTATTGCTGCACGCCTTGAACGCGATACCGTCGTCGAGTAGCTCCTGAATGTCGTCGTCTGCTCTGCCACCGGCTCTGGCCACCTCGATTCCGGACGCCTGGATGACGACCGCGACGTCGTCTATTCGACCGCTCTCGTCCGCGACGAGGTTTTTGGCGATCGCGAGTGACGTGTCCTGTTCGCCCTCGTCTCCCGACAGGAGGTGTACGACGGTTTGCATGCACAGAAGCGATGCCGAGCACTGGTGAAGCGTTGGTGCTTGCACTCGAACAGAACGTGGGTGTGGTGCGGCCAGCAGGCAGTGTCGTCGATGCTCGGTGCTTGTTATTCGTTATTTCGGAAACGGGAAAAAGTGCTCAAATATGCTATCAAGGCTACGCTGGGAAGTTGTAAGCTTTTACAGGAGAATATATAGAAAATTATATTAGTGTTCAAGTGGAAGTCGCCATTGGTTATGAAGAATGGTAAAGAGAAGCGGCCAAACAAGCAACCAAGGATCGGACGACGAGATGCTTTAAAAAAAGTTGGCGCAGCAGGCGTTATTGGCAGTGTCTCAATGATTCCGTTGGCTGATATTACAACTGCAGATTTGGGTGGTGACCCAGAATGGACTGAGTCATATGAAGATAATTCTGACGTTGACAGTATAACACACGAGACCAAAGTCGGTATTGGTGTGTCCGTAGAATACTATGGAAGCCATGTCAATAATGCTGGTAACTGGTTGCACGAATTCCGGATGAACTCCACTCACAGTGGACGTCGAAGACTCAGTGGTAATGACGAGTGGGAAAAAGAAGGGCTAGACACACGGATTAGGGACCACGAATTTACTGTTGACATTAATTCCTCTCTCAGCGATCCAACAATATGGACTAGTGACGACCCTAGAAATCTGGGATGTACACCACCTCCGTCGGACCCGATCAACAATCCAGACTATAAGGAAGCAGCCGAAACAGCAGTCCAAGCAGCAGTCGGATCTCTTCACCCTGTTCTGTCAGGGGGGGATATTGGTTGCGAATATGGTTAATGCATTAGCTAACACTGACTCGCCCGATAGTGAGAATGGCATCGCAGAATATCAGTGGGAATACAATTCCAGTGATCGTCCTTTTGAGAGTTCGAGTTTTTTCCGCTGGTTCGTTGAGCAACACGATGGGTGTTATAACCTACGAGTCGATATTGACAGCAAGTGCAGTTCGCTAAGTGTTGGACAAGCACGGGTCGCAAGAACGCTTTCCGTTGAGCAACCAGTAGATCCAGGTTACTGTACACCTTCAGTGAGTACTGATCAACTCATTAAGGAGCTATCGCAAGAACACGAAGTTACTGAAGTACCTCAGCAGACGATTGAATCAAATCCGGAATTGGAGCGATTCGCAGATGGTGGTCCACTCTACCGACTCGCTCTTTCAGTTCGAAGTGAGCCACTCAATGAAGAATAGTCCATGAACATTATTCATTGACAGACACTTAATACAGATAATGGACAGAAGAAGTCTAATTCATACGGCTGTGGGTGCATCATTTATACTGTCTGGTTGTCTCTCTCGATCAGACGGTAACAGTGAGACCGCAGGGACGGTACTGACTGAAGTCTCCATTGATAATACTGAACAAGAGGAGCACACAGTTGAGTTAGAGATTGAGTATGACGACAATATCATTCACTCAGCGAGTCATACGATTGATGCCGCAGACGGGAATATAGCTGGCGGTAAAGAAGTATCACTTGACCTTCCAGAAGAGCCAGGGGAGTTTATTATCCGGGCCACTGTGGATGGAAGAACTACCGAAGCAAATCTCACGACTCAATACACTGAAGGATGTATTCGGGTCCTACTCTTGATCAATGACGGCGGCGAGGCAGAAATATTCACAAATAACGCTGGAAGCGACTGCCTCGACTGAAGGTATTCTACACTAACATTCCTTGAGCGGAAACCGCGCAACCGTCGAGTACTCCGGTCCCTCATCTGTGAGCGTACTCTCGGTCAGCCGAACCTCCTCGACGCGGGCTTCACCAATCGTTGGCGCTCGCTCGCGGACGAGCTCCTGCACCAACTCCTTCCCGCCCGCGTGCTCCATGCGCGCGAGCGTGACGTGCGGCGTGAACTCGTGTGACTCCGCCTCGAACCCCATCGCCGTCGTCCGCTCCTCGATGGCCTCGTGCAGGGCCGCCAGTTCGTCGCCACCCGTTTCGGTCCCAAGCCAGAGCACGCTGATGTACTCCAAATCGGGGAAGACGCCGAGTCCACCGTAGCGGACGGTGAAGGGTGAAACATCCGCCTCGTCGACCGCCGTCTCGAGTTCGGACTCGAGTTGGGAAAGCTGGCCCTCCTCGACGTCGCCGAGGAACTTCAGCGTCACGTGGGCCTGCTCGGGGTCAGTGAAGGTGAGGCCGCTCGCGTCGCTGAACTCGTCCTGGAGGTCGGCAACCGCGTTCGCGAGGTCGGCCGGAAGGTCGACGCTGACGAAGAGTCGCATACCGGATGGTTCGACGGCGAACTACTCAATGGTGGCGACGCCTGACGACGGCGATGGTGAGGAGGGCAATATGTAACGAGCCGTCTGTTCCCGGGTCGCAGCCCTTAACAGTCGTCGTCGCCACATTCAACCAATGACTGACCGAGAGGGAGACGGAACCGGAGACGACTCTCGCGACCATCGCTTCTCCGAAGGAGAGGGGTTCAGCGACCCCTACGACGAGTTCGACCTCGACCCGCCGGAACTGGACGTCGACCCCTCGAAGGTCGACCCGGTCGACTCCCGCGTCGTCGCCGACACGCTCGACAGCCAGCAGATCGCAAGCGACGACGTCGACGCCACGGAACTGCTCGACGTCGGCCTGAGCTACATGCAGATCAACCGCTACGAGCAGGCGACCGACGCCTTCGAGCGGACCGCCCAGTACGCAGAGGACGAGCGACTCGAGCAGGAAGCTTGGGTCAACAAGGGCGTCGCTCACGCCGAACTCGAGGAGTGGGACGAGGCGATCGGTGCCCACCGAGAGGCCCTGGATATCGACGCCGAGAGCGAACACGCTGCGACGGCCGAGACAAACCTCGCCTACGCCCTCTGGGAGTTTGGTGAGACCGCACAGGCGCTCGAACACGCCGAGCGAGCCGTCGAGATCGACGAGCGCTTCGCCGAGGGCTGGTTCAACCGCGCCTTCTTCCTCTCAGAGCGCGGCCTCTCCGAGGAGGCCCTGCAGTGTATCGACAACGCGATCCGACTCGGGCTTCGAAACGCCAAGATCCTCGAGGAGAAAGCCGAAATTCTCGAAGATCTCGGCGAGTACGACGAGGCCGAAGAGATCGCCGAGGAGGCCAACGAACTGCGCGAGCGCGCCGAACAGCAGATGATGGAGGATCGTCGAGAAATGGAGGGCCAGCCGACCGGTGCGGGCGGCGGTGCAACCGATCCCGCAGGCGACATCGCCGACCCCGGCCGCGAAGCCGACCGCGACAGCGAGTGGGAACTCGAGTAACAGAGTGAGACGAGACGACGCATGATCATCAACGAACGCCAGACACAGGAGGGGTTACTCGTTGCGGTCTGTGACAGCGATGCCCTCGGTGAGACGTTCGAAGGCGACGACCTCTCGCTGACCGTCACGGAGGAGTTCTACGGCGGCGACGAGGCGGACGAGGATGCCGTTATCGACAGTCTCGCGCGGGCGGACGTGGCTAACATCGTCGGCACCCGATCGGTCGAACTCGCGATCGAGGCGGGCTTCATCGACGAGGCGAACGTGCTCGAGGTCGGCGAGACCCACCACGCGCAGTTGTTGCGGATGTACTGAGCGGGGAACCGATCGCAGCGAATCGGACGAGAGACCGGTCTATTCACACCACGCCGGTGGCGGGAAAATGTTTTTGTCGTATCACGCTGAGGTCGAAATATGAAGCTCCAGCAGGTCCCACTTCTCGCGCATATCCACAAGCCGGAGTACACCGGTGAGAATCGGTGTCTCCCCTGTACGATCGTCAACCTCGTCATCGCGGGCATACTCGCCGTCGCCGCCGCGGTGGTCTCGCCGCTACTCGCAATCGTCGTCGTCGCTCTCTCGGTTACCGCAATCGCCTTGCGTGGCTACCTCGTTCCCGGCACACCGTCGCTGACGAAGCGATACTTCCCTGACTGGCTTCTGGCGAAATTCGACAAAGAACCCGAACCGGGTGCGGGAACACTCGTTGCAGAAGATGGATCGACCACCAGTGCCGGTGCGACGACCACACCGTCCGATACCGACGCCGACACCGGTTCCGGCGCTGAACCCGGCCACACCGCCGGCGAGCCACTCAATCCAGAGCGGTGGTTACTCGAGTACGATCTCGTCGTTCCGTGTTCACGGACTGGTGGGGATGGCGAAGGGGCTGAAGCGTCTGAGGGGGCTGAAGGGGCTGAAGGGGCTGAAGGGGTTGAAGGAGCGAAAAATGCTGAAGATGGCGAAGCGGACGATCTCTGTCTGACCGAGGAACTCGAGAACACCTGGCGAGTCGCTATCGACGAGCGCCGGGACGGTGATCGAGTCACACAGGTCGGGACGTTTTTCGATGTCGATCAGTCGGCAGTGACGGTGGAGCAGGCCGACGGCCCGGACCAGCCAGTTCGAGCGCTCATCGAGGGTCGGCTTGCTGCGCAGTGGGAGTCCGACGCGGCACTGCTGGCCGATCTGGGGAGTATGCACGTACTCGCAGAACGGGTACCGGAATGGCCGGCGCTCTCGCTCGAACAGCGCAGTCAGCTCGCGAACGGGCTGCGGGCGTTCGTCGAGGAGTGTCCAAGCTGTACGGGTGAGATTTCGCTCGACGAGGAGACTGTCGAATCCTGCTGTCGGTCCTATCAGGTGTACGCGATTACGTGCAACGACTGTGAATCGCGGCTGCTCGAAGTCAGACAGTAAGCAGAGTCGGTGACCCTACTGGTTGGGCAGTGTGCTCATCTCGCTAAGCGTGTGATATAGAACCACGGCAGGTAGCCACACCACCATCGACTGCGCCATACAGCAGCGTTGTGCCTGCCGGTGCGGACGGAGCCAGGGGCAGCAACGTACTGGGACATGCTTCCCCACCGTTCGTTCTGTGTCGTCTTCAGCTCCACCGATTGTTCTGTATCGTATTCAACTCACGAGCATCTGCGGCGGCCACGATACTGGCAGGTCGCATCCATTATACCGATTCAGTCAGTACGCACCCACAGTGACAGAATGGACTCAGTGCGAGGGCGACGAGCAACGCTCGGGTGTCCGGCGAGCCGTCTCCGACCCCGTCCGCGTCGAAGCGGGGTGGACAGCCGACCTCGTCGGCACTGTTGGCCCGCCGGTTCTCGACCGCGATACCGTCTTCGTCGGAACGGACCGAGGGAACTGCTATGCGTTCGACCGTGAGACGGGACGACGACGCTGGGTCGTCGAGACGATGACTGCGACCGACACCGCGCCCGTTCGCACGCGCGACCGCCTGTTTTTCGGAACCACGGACGGGACGATTCACGCCGTGGACCCCGCCACCGGCGAGCAGTACTGGCAACTCGAGTTACCAACCTCGCTCACAACGCCCCTTCTGTATGCGGACGGAGATCTGTACGCCGGCCACGAGGACGGCCTCACCGCGATTGCGACCGCGGCTGGCGACGAGGTGGAAGCGTTCGATCTGGACGGCGACAATGGGGAGGCAGTTGAAGAGCCCGGAACCGTCCGCTGGACGGTCGAGACCGACACGCCGGTGACGGGAGCGCCGGTTATCGCGAGACCGCCGGAGACGGGACGGGAACGAGCACCGCTGCAGGAGCAAACGGCAAGACCGTCGTTCGACGCCGAACTCGAGCCCGAGAGCGACCAGAATCTCGGACAGGAACTCGACGGCAGTATGGAGCTGAACGACAGCATCGACATCGACACCGAGAGCGATGAACCCTGGGACTCGCCGCGCATCTACGCTGCGACGGCCGACGAGCACGTACACTGTCTCGCGAGCGACGACGGTGAAGGCATCTGGACTGCACCCACCAACGATGTCGCGACGAACGCACTCACAGTCGCCGACGGCCGCGTCTACGTCGCCGACGCCGGTGGCACACTGCTCGCGTTGAACGCCGGCACCGGCCAGACCTGGTTCACCTACACGATCACCGGCGGCTTCACCTCGAGTGCAACCGTTCTCACCGACGAAGGAACGACACTCGTCGGCGCGAACGACGGCTACGCCCACGTCACAGACACGACCTTCGGCCGGCGCAAACTGCGCGGCTGGCTCTTCTCGAAAAAAGGCGTTGCCCTCGACGGCGAGGTCCAGGCAAGCCCCGTCGTCGCCGGCGACGTGCTCTGCGTTGGCGACACGACCGGCTCGCTCTACGGCCTGGATCTCACCGACGACTGTGACCATCTCTGGCACCACGGCTTCGAGGACCCCATCACGGCCACACCGGCAGTCGGTGACGGGGAACTGTTCGTTGGAACCGGTGACCGGCTAGTGCAACTCGAGTGGAGCGACGAGTTGTCGCTGCCCTGAGTTTGTAGCCTCTACGCTGATTCTGCGTTAGTACTATGCTGCAGTTGCTGTGAGACGGTGCTGTTGTGGCTGTGCTGCTGTGTTGCCATTGGTGCTGCTGTGCTGCTGTGTTGCCATTGGTGCTGCTGTGTTGCTGTGCTGCCATTGCTGCTGCTGTGTTGCTGCTGTGCTGCTGTGTTGCCATTGGTGCTGCTGTGCTGCTGTGCTGCTGTGTTGCTGCTGTGCTGCTGTGTTGCCATTGGTGCTGCTGTGTTGCTGTTGCTATGTTGCTGCTGCTGTTGCTGGAGCCCAATCTGAACAGACGACCGTCCACCGCATCGTACATAACTGTTCAGTAACCAGAATTGTCACCCCGACGGCTGCTGCCACTTTCACTTTCACTCCCCTGTTAACGAGGGTTTATGGGGTGTCCACAATAACGAAGAAGTATGGCAGACGCAGACCTCGAGACACTCCCGGGCGTCGGACCGGCAACCGCAGACAAACTCCACGACGCAGGCTTCGATTCCTTCCAGAGCCTCGCCGTCGCTTCTCCCTCTGAACTCTCGAACACCGCGGACGTCGGCGAATCGACGGCCGCAGATATCGTCAACGCCGCACGTGACGCCGCCGACGTCGGTGGCTTCGAAACCGGCTCGACCGTACTCGAGCGACGGAACGAGATCGGCAAACTGAGCTGGCAGATCGACGAAGTCGACGAACTCCTCGGCGGCGGTATCGAAACCCAGTCGATCACCGAAGTGTACGGTGAGTTCGGCTCCGGAAAGTCCCAGGTCACCCACCAGATGGCCGTCAACGTCCAGCTTCCGAAGGAAGTCGGTGGCCTCCACGGCGCCGCGATGTTCATCGACTCCGAGGACACCTTCCGACCGGAACGGATCGACGACATGGTCCGCGGCCTCCCCGAGGAAGCGATCAACGCCGCACTCGAGGACCGCGAAATCGAGGGCTCGGCTGGTGACGAGGATGCGGTCGACGAACTCGTCGACGACGTGCTCGACAAGATCCACGTCGCGAAGGCGTTCAACTCCAACCACCAGATGCTGCTTGCCGAGAAGGCGAAGGAACTGGCGAGTGAGCACGAGGAGGCCGAGTATCCGATCCGCCTCCTCTGTGTCGACTCGCTGACCGCTCACTTCCGTGCAGAGTACGTCGGTCGTGGTGAACTCGCAGAGCGCCAGCAGAAACTCAACAAGCACCTGCACGACCTCGACAAGGTCGGAAACCTCTACAACACGTCCGTTATCGTGACGAACCAGGTTGCCTCGAACCCGGACTCGTTCTTCGGCGACCCAACGCAGCCGATCGGTGGCAACATTCTGGGCCACAAGTCGACGTTCCGGATGTACCTTCGCAAGTCCAAGGGTGACAAGCGGATCGTTCGTCTGGTCGACGCACCGAACCTCGCCGACGGCGAGGCGGTCATGCGCGTTCAGGACGAAGGGCTGAAACCAGAGTAAGCGGCGTCGCAGTCACACCAATACACTCACTGTAGCCCGTTTTAGCCGTATTTCGTCACTCTCTATCTCTCTCCCTCGTTCTGTGGAGCGACAGCACTACTGCTCGGCAGCGTTGTCGGATTCTGCAAGTTGTCGGTGGTACTCGCCTCTCCCCACGTGAAGGAGAATCAGCACTGAACCGAGAAACAGCGGCCAAAGCATCGGGATGACGAGGACGAATATCGAGACCTGAATGGAGGCGAGCAAGAGGAGGATATCCTGCTGTCTGGTACGGGGAGTAGCCATACAACGAGGTTCACGTCAGGGGAAAAATCAATTCCGAATACAACTTCACTCCGTGGCGGCCGGAATGCGGGAAGCGAGTCAAATAGGAATCGAAGGCGGAACCAACGTCGTATTTGCCTGCTCAGCCACAGCCACAGTCGCAGTCACAACCGCAAGACAATCGCAACCGCAACCGCCGCCCGAGGTCACTCCCAGCTACTTACTCGTCGTCCTCGGTCGTCGTCTTCTCCACGTCGAGTTCCCCCTGATAAATCTCCGCCCCATCCTGGGCAACCTTCTCTGCGAGCACCGCACACTTGACCCGCATCGGAGAGATGTCGACGCCGAGCATGTCGATCACGTCGTCGCGGTCCATCTCCAGGAGTTCATCGATGGTCTTTCCGCGGAGTTCACTCGAGAGCATGCTGGCTGAGGCCTGGCTGATCGCACAGCCGTCGCCGGAGAATGCGACGCGTTCGATCGTCTCCTTATCGCCGTCCTCAGCGAGTTTGACGTCCATCCGAATCTCGTCGCCACACATCGGGTTCTCGCCGATGTGGGTAAACGTTGGATCCTCGAGTTGCCCGTAGTTGCGCGGGTTCTTGTAGTGGTCGAGGATCTGCTGTCGGTACATATCCGAGCCCAGTCCCATTGGTGGGTGTGGCTATGCCAGTTATCTGTAAAAGGGTTCCGGGGCGGATGAACCGGACGCTCGGCGGCGAACTGCGTAGACGGGAATGTGGACGCTGTTTGGAGGACACCATCGGCGAGAAAAACGGTTGCTGATCGAAAGCGATCCCGTTACGTCGATCCCTGGTCGCCGCCAGAGTCGATTGGGACTGGCGGATTGAGGTAGCAGGCATCGACGACGGCGAGAGAGCCGAAGAGCGCAGCGACAGCCAACAGCGGTGGCGTCGGAAGGCTCGTGACGGTCGCCACGATCAGTGCAACCGCGAACGCGACCGGAATAACGGCGAGCGTGACGTCGTACCGGTCGGCCGCGGCGAGAACGTCGACCAGAGCGTCGAACGGGTCCTGTTGTGGACTGCCAATGGGTTTCTCGTACATTGTTCTCACCTCGGCGTCGGTGACTAGCGTCGCCTAAATCAAAAACGCTGTGCCAGTTGTAGTTGTAGTTGTAGTTGTCAGACGTGCTGAACAGTCACCGAAAGGAACCAAACCGACTCGTTAGCGGTCGCCGACAGCCTCGGCCTCGAACCGACTGGCGAACTCGCGAACGAACTGTGCACGCTCGGCGGCGAGGTCGCTCGCAACGTCGGTGTGTATCCGATCGGGAAGGTCGAGAATCTTCTTGTGGAGATGGTTGTACTGACTGACGCCAGACGATGTCTCGTCGTCTGCAACCGGCACTGCGGGGTCGTACATCGGCGAGTCGATTGCAGTGCCATGAGCGAAGACGCGACCGACGCCAACCGCGCCGAGCGCATCGAGGTTGTCCGCATCCGAGACGATCATCGCCTCGACGGTCTCCGGTTCGATCTCGTTCGAGTACCGATGCGCACAGATGCAGTGAGAGACTGCCGAGACAGTCTCATCGGTGGCACCGAGTTCCCGGAGGATCTCGCTACCCTCCCGAGCGCCCCACATCGCGTGACAGTCGATCTCGCCGCGGTCCTCGCGCTCCCGGCCGATATCGTGGAGGGCGACCGCGAGGTGGACGATTTGTTCGTCGATCCCAGCCGAGTCAGGATGGCGATCGATGAGCGTCTCTGCGAGCGCGTCGACGCGCTCGACGTGATGCCAGTCGTGGGCCGGTGGCGCGTCCTCGAAGTACGGTCTGGCGCGACTCCGGACTTCCTCGAGCATAGCCCATCCGTTTTCAGAAGCGGGCGATAAGTGCTCCGTTCCGCAGTGGGTCAGGAATACAATTCAATCGGACTCAGAGTCGAACAACATCCGCCGGCGGCTCTCCGAATTCGTCGGGGTGACAGAGCGTCGCCAGGCGCTCCGCAGCGTCGACCAGTCGCGGCGTCCACCGCGTCAAATACGCGCCGCCGTCGAGGATGAACACCCGATCCTCACGAACCGCCGTCAGCTCCTCCCAGCCCGGTCGCTCCGACAGTTCGCCGAACTGCTCGCGCGTCCGCTCCGCGTCGAATCCGCAGGGAGCCACCACCAGCACCTCCGGATCGTACGCGAGAAAGCTGTCCCACTCGACCGGTGCCGAGCGCTCGCCCGGCTCACTCAGTCCGTACTCGCCGCCGGCGAGTTCGACTATGTCCGGCACCCAAGTGCCTGCCGGCCGGGCGGGATCCATCCACTCGAGTACCGCCATTCGCGGACGCGGCGCTGCTGGGACCCGTTCTTCCAGGGTGGCGATCCGTTCTCGGAGGCCGGTGACGAGCTCGTCCGCGCGGGCTTCGGTTCCGGTGACTCGGCCGACGTCGTGGATGCACTCGAGTACGTCCTCGAGTCGGCTGGCGTCGAGTGCGAGGACCTCGGGGTCGGCATCGAGGTCGGCGAGCGTTTCGTCGACGAGCACGTCGTCGACCGCGCAGACGCCGCAGACACCTTGCGTGACGATCAGGTCGGGGTCAGCGTCGTCGATGCGTTCGGCGTCCATCTGGTAGAGGTGGCCGTTCGCGGTTGCAGCGCGGACCTGTTCGTGGCGGTCGGCACTGGCTTCGGCGTCGACCTTCGAGGCGTCGATCGTCGGCAGGTCGGCGGCCTCGGGCGGAAAGTCACAGGCGTGTGAGACAGCGACGGGTTCGACCCCGAGTGCATACAGGATCTCCGTCGAGGACGGTGACGTGGAGATAACGTTGTGATTCATACGGGACACCTTCTCATAGGTTCCTATCACCGTGACGGATCACGGCGAGCAAGGTGAGGAGGGCAGCGAGTGCAGCGCCAGCGGGGAGGATGCCGAATCCGGGAATTCCGTCCGAGTCGTCAGTGGAGTCGGAGTCGGCTTCAGTTTCGGTCTCGTTGTCGGCGTCAGCCACCGTCTCGGATTCCGTTTCGGCGTCAGAAACCGCCTCAGCGTACGCCTCCGGGTGGAACGTCTCGGCCATCGCCGTCACCGCGTGGACGACGCGCGGCCCGGGCCGGTTCAGGTGGTTGACTTCGATCGTCACCGTCTGGTTCTGCTCGACGGCAGTCGTAGAGTCGTAGGCCGGTGCGTCCGGCACGTCGGGCGAGTTCGTGTTCAGAATCAGCCACTCGGGATCCTGTTCGAGGATCATCTCGTCGGTTGGCTGCTGGTACTCCGTGATACCCGCCTCTGCGGCGACGTTCGTCCCGCCGCCGGCTTCGATCAGTTCGTGGATGAACGTCTCCTCGCCGGCCGTGAAGCCGAAGAAGGTGTAGAGCACGTCCGGGCGTTCCTCGCCCTCGAGTGCGTCCTCGACGATGGCGAGTTCCTCGTCCATCCAGTCGACGGTCTCGGCGGCACCGTCACACTCGCCGACGAGCGAGCCGATAGTGTGTGTTCGATCGCGAACGTCGTCGATCGACTCTGCGGAGTCGAAATAGTAGACAGGGACGTCAGCCTCGCGGAGCGTCTCGACTTCCTCGTCCTCGGAGACGTAGTCGGAGCTCGGCGCGAGTACGAGGTCGGGATCGAGGTCGACGATAATCTCGTGTTCGATCGTCTCGGACTCCGTCGAAACGCTCGTGCGATCCTCGGCACCCTCGAGATTCTCAGCGTGCTGTGTCGTCCCGACGACCTGGTCCTCGGCCCCAATTTCCCACATCGTCTGGGCCGCACTCGGGTTGAGCGTCACGACCGAGTCAGGAGGGGACTCGAGTTCGATCTCGGTGTCAGTGTCGTCCGTCACGGTCACCGGGAACGAGCAGGTCGGCTCGGTTGCATCGGCTGTCGATGCTGGTCCCGCTCCGGCCGCTCCGGTCGTTCCGGTCGTTCCGGTCGTTCCAACTGTTCCGGCCGCCGCCAGCGGACTCACGAACCCGATCACGACGAGCACTGCGATACCCACAACGCCAATTCGCCGAACGTGCATACCAGTACCGTCTCTACTAATCAAAGATATATGTGACTATTGCAATCAGAGTTGCATTCATGTGGGCACGCCTGCTGGTGACCGCGAGAGGGCAGACAGCGGTCGACAGCTACCCACTGGAATACGTTGTACTCGTACTCGAGTAGCAGTCCGGACAAAAGCGAAGAATCGGGATGCGAAGAGGCGACAGAAAACGAGGCGTGACGTGTTACGCGAACAGCTGTCGCGCGTCGTCGAGGGCGGCGACCAACTTGTCGATTTCCTCGCGCGTGTTATATACCAAGGTCGCTTGAGTCGAAGTAAGTTTCGAGACTGCATGTGTTGATATTACACCACTTGTGAGGTGATTTGGAGTTTTGAGGATTTTTCAGGTCAGTTCACCGAACCATTGAGAGAAGTCATCTACTGTTATATTTTGGTATTCTTAAGCAGCATACGCTTACCGGAGAATGGTGCTGCTCCGGGGGAAACGAATATGTATTTATTCATACACGACTGAAAACCCATTCCAGAACCTTATCCAGAAATGAGAGATGTTAATTTGGATAGAGCTATAAATGATATCTTCCAAATGTATCCATGTCTTATGTATGGAAAGCCAGGCGAAAAGGCTACACTATAGAACTGCAAAGTATTAGATATGGACGTTAGACGGTCAACATCACTAATCGGGTTAGGTACCATCGCTTTCGGTGCCTACCTTCCTTGGGTGACAACACACCCGAACGTGAACATAGAAATTCTCGCACATCCGGCAGGACTTGGATCTGGTTTGGAAATTTGGGGAGCAATAACACTCCCCATCTCAATAATTGCAGTAATTGGGATCTTAGCTGACCTCCCATGGGTAGGTACACAGAAATACCTCCTACTTGTTGGGTTAGTGTCCATCATCCTCGGTATTATTCCAATATTGACTGATCCAGGTATTACTGGGGTGTTTATTTCGGGACCAGGACCATTTGTTACTGTTATTGGTTCAGTTATAACCATAATTTCACAACTTCCACCCATATCAGACTTAAATCACTATAGGACATCATATTTTTCAATTCAGTAGAATATCTTATTCTTATGTCGATTTCCCAGGTAGATGGTGTGAGTGAATAGAGAACTCTAGAGGAGTGAGCAGACGGCGACATTCTTTGAGATGTTACCTCCAGCTCTATCGAAACTATTCCTTGTTACCAATACAATGTATGTATTACAACACTTTTAGGAAAGAGATAGGCCAAATTCATCAAGGACCCACTCAATAGACATTCCTCGGGTTCTACCATTTTCTGGATTTGCGAAGGCCAAACCTGCGAGTGAGTAAGGGTTGTGATCTTCAGGATCTACGTACATAGGCCCTCCTGAATCCCCTTTATCAGAATCAGCTGAAATTGTAACATTATTCCAGTCTGGTTCCCATTCGGTTATGTGTCCGTCAGTCCTTCCAGTAGCTGTTCCTTGCTTTTCCATAGTATAAGATAAATTTCCAACCTCCGATTTAATTTTATCCTCTGTAACAATACTGTAGAAGGCACCTCGACATCCACCACCTTCACTAGCTATGCACTGTTGAACTCTTATATCATCTTCTACTATCCACGTAGCAGCGTCTCTTCGAACGGTATCGTTAACTTGTTCAAAGATTACTTCGTCACGCTCTCCTACAAAATTACCAGTTGCACCGTGCGATGGTTGATGAACCCTTCGGTAATTTCGATCGTCACTTGGCAAATCAAAATTATGACCTGCTGTAAGCATGTATCCCCATCCTGCGGTAGAGCAGGTTGTTCCATGCGTATGATAAGGGCTCCGTCGAACGTAAACACGTTGTTCAATTCCCCCCACTACAGGACGATATTTGTCATCAAATTTCCCAATTAGTTTTTCTTTATCTGTTTCGACCGTCGTAGGAATTTCTACCTTTTCTGTATCACCACCTAAATCAATAGAAACAGTTCCCAAGCTTTGGCTTGCTTCAGAAACTATTTCGCGGATGGTCTGGACTTCTTCTTCTGATGGTGATTTTGTCGAACTATATTCATATTTGACCTGGCCACCCTCAGATTTGTCTACCTTCTCAGTCACACCATCTATTTCGATCTCAAACAGGTCTGTGGATATTAATTTCACGACGACTTCTTTTCCACCATTATTTGCCGTTCGAACACCAGAGTAAATATCATCATATTCCGTTTGTGACACCACTTCTTTCTTAATATCTTTCGATAATTTCTCTGCTGCGATTATTTCCGCCCATTCTTCACGTGGTACTGTTTCAACGACTGGTTCTTCTTGATCGGCATCACTATACTCCTTAGAAACGATATAAGATGTGATTGGGATTTCCTTTTTTGGATTGTCAGTTTTCGCAGCAGCATTTTCTTGTGATAGATAGGATAAACTGAGACCAGATACTCCAAGAGAGGACAAGAGTCCAATAAACCTGCGCTTACCCATCAGATATGGGTTTCGTTCCAAAGTTTGCTGGGTTTCATCTTTAGCTTTTTTACTAAGTTGTTCTTTTCGGTCGGAAGCATCACCTTCCGAAGAGCCATGGTCTTTGACCATATTTTATAGTAATCACCGTACTAAATAAGTGTTGTTGTTAAATCATATTATTAGAATATTATATTGTTATCGCGGTTTATTTAGTCTTTGAGGGTTTAGTATTATATGACTCGTCCATTACAGCCCTTTGAGTGACCCCATGAGAGGTCACTGTCTGGATGAGAGTTTGAGGAAGGAGCAGGTGGTGGCAAGAAGTGTCCAATACAACTCGCCAACCTGCTCAGAGAAACCTGAGACGTGGACTGTGATGAGGTTCGGGGTGCGCCTCCATCCAATGCGGTTGTCGGTTCGAGAGGTTGACTCACTCCTCGAATTACTCGCTATTGACCGTTCTCATGGGGCAATTTGAAACTGGACGTACAAACTCTCGGATGGTCAGAGGGAGGTCGACGGCGAGAAAAGTGGTTGTACGCCGCGATCGGCACAAAATCGAAACTCCTACTCGAGATCGATGTGTACAGCCGCCGCGGGACCGATCCTACGGCGGCGTTTCTGCATTAACTTACCGAGAAACACGATATTGGCAAAAAGATTCTCGTCGATGCTGGTGGCTACCTGACTGCCCTCAGTCGTCACGACTTGAGCGGTAACCTCAACTACAGCGACGGAAACACCATCGAAAAGTTGTTTTAGACTGTCCCCATGCGAGTTATCCGTTTTCACTCCTTCTGGCGGGGAAGTCCAGCCAGCACACGCCGCTGGCTCAGACACTTCAGACACCACTATAACCACGATCAGCCGAATCAAGCACTCGATGGCCGAGTACTAGCCGAGGAGATGCTCAACTAGACAGTGCCATCAAATACGTAACGTTCGAATCTGAATGTGAGATTAAAAAAAGACCCCCCCTTCGTTCGCAGCGATTATGCAAACAGCTGCCGCGCATCGTCGAGGGCGGCGACCAGCTTGTCGATCTCCTCGCGTGTGTTGTAGACGTAGAACGAGGCGCGCGTCGAGGCCGGCACGCCGAGTTTGTCGTGCAGCGGCTGCGTGCAGTGATCACCGGCGCGGACGGCGATCGTGTGGTCGTTCATGATCGAGGTCAGGTCGTGGGCGTGGACGCCCTCGAGGTTGAAGCTGACGAGGCCGCCGCGGTCGGGGCCGCCTTCGGGGCCGTAGATTTCGACGTCCTCCTCGGCTTCGAGTCGGTCGTAGGCGTAGGCCGCGAGTTCCTCCTCGTGAGTCTCGATTCGATCCATACCGATCTCTTCGAGCCAGTCGACTGCTGCATGGAGGCCGACGGCTTCGGCGATCGGCGGCGTTCCCGGTTCGAACTTCCAGGGAAGTTCGCCCCAGGTAGAGTCCTCGAAGGTAACCTTGCGGATCATCCCACCGCCGTAGAGGTAGGGGTTCAGGTCCTCGAGGAGGTCCTGTTTCCCGTAGAGGACACCGATGCCGGTCGGGCCGGCCATCTTGTGGCCCGAGAAGGCGTAGAAGTCGGCGTCGATCTCCTTCACGTCGACGGGGCGATTTGGGACGGCCTGTGCGCCGTCGATAAAGGAGAGCGCGTCGTGCTCGTGGGCGAGGTTGGTCAGTTCGGAGACGGGGTTGACGGTGCCGAGCGTGTTCGAGACGTGGACCGCCGAGACGATGGCGGTGTCGTCGTCGATGAGGTCGACAGCGTGGTCCATGTCGAGTCGACCGGTCTCGTCGACGCGGATGTACTCGACGCTGGCACCGGTCCGTTTGGCGATCTGTTGCCAGGTGACCAGCGAGGCGTGGTGTTCCATCTCCGTGAGGACGACCGTATCCTCGGGGCCGAGTTCGTTCAGGCCCCAGGAATAAGCGAGCAGGTTCTCGCTCTCAGTGGTGTTCTTGGTGAAGACGACCTCCTCGCGGCCGTCGGCGTTGATGAACTCGGCGACGCGGTCGTGGGCGACCTCGTAGGCCTCCGAGGCTTCCTGGCTCAGGTGGTGGATCCCGCGGTGGACGTTGGCGTTCGACTCACGGTAGTAATCGCTCATGGCATCGACAACCGGGTCCGGCGTCTGGGTCGTCGCCGCGTTGTCGAGGTAGACGACCTGCTGGCCGTCGAACTCGCGCTGGAGAATCGGAAACTCCTCGCGGATGGCCGCGACGTCGATCGCGTCGGCCTGCTGGTGACTCATTGGCGTCTAGGAAGTCCTCGATGCAAAACACTCCTTCGGTCCGGTTCGGTTCAGTCCGGCACGGTTCGGTTCCCATCTCGCAGGACAGTAGCAACTGGTCAGTCATCCACGACCAGCCGTGAGCCAGCGTACACACCTCGCCGCAACTGGGCGATACATGTGCGTCAAAGGGGGATGGGTGTCGAAAGGAAGTGGGATGCGGCAGGCGACGAACTGTGTATGGCGCAGTTCGGATGATGATGTGGTGTGGGGATGATGTGGCAGCCTGCCGTATCAGTTCATAGCGGTGGGACCTGCATAGCCGTGTTGCCAAATAGATTTGGTACCCTGTGACCGACTGCATTCTCGGCTCGTTCTCGGCTCGGTCTCACTTCATTCTCGGCTCGCTCCTGTCTCCCCCCTCGGCTCGTTCTCGACTCGTTCTTGGCCCACTCACTCTTGACTCACTCTTTCCCACCCACTCTCGACTCACTCTTTCCCACCCACTCTCGACTCACTCTTTCCCACCCACTCTCGACTCACTCTTTCCCACCCACTCTCGACTCACTCTTTCCCACCCACTCTCGACTCACTCTTTCCCACCCACTCTCGACTCACTCTTTCCCACCCACTCTCGACTCACTCTTTCCCACCCACTCTCGACTCACTCTTTCCCACCCACTCTCGACTCACTCTTTCCCACCCACTCTCGACTCACTCTTTCCCACCCACTCTCGACTCAGTCCCGCCTCACTCCCAGGGATGCGTCCCCCGCTGACTCGGCCACAGCGGATACCAGTACTCCTTCTCACGCTCGATCTGTAACTCACCATCGAGGGCAGCCTCGAGTTTGAACTCCGCACTCGAGTCCCGCTCCCGACCGGACCGTGGCGCGAAGGGGTAGTAGGCACCGCGGCGGAACGAGTAGATCCAGTAGGCCGGCCCGTCCCGGTTCTCGTAGGCGAAGACTGCGGCGAGTAGCCGCGAGCCGTAGCCACGCTCGATGAACGTGTCGGCGGCGAAGTGCATGCTCGTGATGAGGTCCTCCGGGTCGCTGTCCTCGAGGACGACCCAGTGGTAGCCGTGGTCGTCGTCGGTGACGGTGAACTGGGTGCCGGTGTCTTCCTGGCCGGCCTCGAGGATTGCCTCGACCTCGTCGACGGCATCACGGAAGCTGTGCGAGTCGACGCCGGAGAAACAAAGCGCACCCATGTCGAGCGAGCGGTATCCTAACTCCGCCTCCATCGTCAGATAGGCGGTGCTCATCCCGAAGAGGTCCTCGGGGTCGGCGTCGCGTCTGGCGTCAGTCTCGGCGCGCAGTCCGAGCGCGGCACGGAGTCCGTCCAGCAGTCCCATATCGGGGAGAACGGAGCCATCCTCTTAGAACTCACCTATTGTGGACCAGGAGTGATCGCCACGCCGTGCTCGAACTGTTTCGCCACCACGCCATTATCGAACCGTCTCGAGCACATCGAGACTGTCACACAGCCCGACGGTCAGTCCACGTCGGCAGTCAGGAATTCCGACGAACAGGGCCGTTATACCCCTCCAGAACGTATCTCTGGTGAATAGCCACCCGACCAGTTTCGCGACACTCTCACCCGACGCACCCATGAAAACAACAGCGTCACCGAAAGCACCGCTTCCAGTACAGACACCGAACCAACTCGAGGAGCGCTCGCGCCGAGCGCGGACCGAACCGATGTCCGTCCTCCCGCTCGGCGACGGTCTCTACGAGGTCGAATCCGCGAGCGACCACACCTACCTCGTCGATCTCGGGGCGGGCCGGTGTACCTGTCCTGACCATATCTTCCGCAGCGCCCGCTGCAAGCACATTCGCCGTGTCGCCATCGAGATCACCGACGGCCGCACCCCACCGCCAGGACAGCTTGCCGTGGAGTGCCAGAACACCGACTGCCACGAGTCGGTCTTCGTCGACGAGGACGCTGGCGGTGGCGCTGGCACCGACGACGAAGCGTCCGGACAGCCAGTCTACTGCGAGTCGCACACACTCTGGCCGGGCGATACGGTGGTCGACCGAGAGACCGGCGACCGACTCACAGTCGTCGATGTTTCCGACCTGCGGGCGGACGCGGTCCGAATCGATGCGGCAAACTGCACCGTCGCAGAGTACGGCACGAATTCGGAGTACGACCCCAACGTCCCCGTTGTCGGTGTCGTCTATCCACATGCTACCGTGCGACCGAACGGCGTCGTCCCCAACTCGCTGCGGGTGTACGTCTTCCCGCGGACGCGACTCGAGAAGTGCGCCTGAGACGCCGTCCGAACACGCGTTCCGGACCAAACGGAAACAGTACCCAACCGAGAAACTGTTTCGTTACTCCCGTTTTATTGAGATGCGGTAACAATTGCGTGCATGGACACGGACGTCGGAATCGACTACGGCACATTCGAGGAAGGCCGGCACGTCAACTACTGGGAACTCGATCAGACGCTCCAGCGCGAGCTTCGGCGCGGCTACACCGACGACGAGTTCGACTGGGCCGAATCGCGACTCTCGGCGTTCGGCGAAACCGTCGGTCACACCATCGCAGACAACGCCGACGACATCGACAATCACAGCCCTGAACTCGAGCCCTACGACAAGTACGGCGAGGTGCAAAACTGGGTTCGATATCCGGAGGCACAGTACGAGAACGAACGCCTCACCTACGAACAGGGCATCGTCGCGGATTCCTTCGAAGCGCCGCCAGGTCGCGATGAACCGATGCCGCTCTCGCACAACCTCGCGATGCAGTACCTGCTCTCCTACGCGGATCCGGGCTTTGACTGTCCGGTCGCGATGACCGCCGGCGCGGCGCTCGTTCTCGAGAAGTTCGGCCGCGAGGACGACGTGCTATGTGAGTACTACGACGCCCTCACGAGCCGCGACTACGAGGACCTGATCGAGGGCGCGATGTTCCTCACAGAAAAGCAAGGCGGCAGCGACGTCGGTGCGAACGAGACTCGCGCCGAGTGGGACGAGAGCGCGGGCTACTGGCGACTCAGCGGCGAGAAGTGGTTCTGTTCGAATATCGACGCCGAAGGAACGCTCGCACTCGCCCGGACCGAGAACGCGCCGGCGGGAACCGCAGGCCTCTCGATGTTCCTCGTTCCGCACGCAGATCCCGACGGTGTGAGCAGAGACGACTCCGACGATGCAGACGGGAACGGACCCTACACCAAGGGACAGCGACGGGAAGACGGACCGCTCGCACCTGCAGAGACCAACGACCAGTTCTATCGTCGGCTCAAGGACAAACTCGGGACGATTTCGGTCCCCACCGGTGAGGTCGAGTTCACCGGCGCGAAGGCGTACCTCGTTGGCGAGGAGGAAGCGGGCTTCCGGCAGATGGCCGAGATGCTCAACCTCGAACGCCTCTCGAACGCGGCCGCCTCCTGTGGCATCATCGGCCGCGTCCTCCTCGAGAGCAAGATCTACGCGGCGAACCGCGAAGCCTTCGGTGAAACCATCGACCAGTACCCACTCATGCGCGCGGATCTCGTCGACATGGCCGTCACCCACGAGGCCGCGACGACGTATACATTCGAGGCGGCGCGGCTGCTTTCGAAGCGCGAACGTGCAGAACGGGCGGGTGAGACGGCAGACGACGCCTACCGACTCATGCGACTGCTGATCCCCATCGCCAAGGCCCGCACCGCCCGAATGGCCGTCGACACCGCCTCCTACGGAATGGAGATTCACGGCGGCAACGGCTACGTGAACGAGTTCGTCACCAACCGTCTCCTCCGGGACGCGCAGGTCCTCCCGATCTGGGAGGGCACCGAGAACATCCTCTCACTGGATGTCCTCCGGGCGCTCGAACGCGAAGAGGCTCACGAACCGCTGCAGGCCGCGATCAGCGAGCGACTCGAGTACGTCTCGCATCCAGCGCTGGCAGATGCCGCCGCGACGGTCGAGAGTGAGTTCCACGACCTGCTGGGCGCGCTCGCGACGCTCGCTGGTGAGGACACCGAGTACGCGCAACTGTCCGCAAAGCGCCTTGCACACTACGTCTTCGACGTTTTCACTGCTGCGTTGTTGCTCGAGCGCGCACAGCGCGACCTGGACGAGGATGAGAACGGTCGACTGGCACTCGTCGCAACGCGGTTCGTCTCACGAGAACTTGCGGACCGAGATGCGCGCGGAATCACGAGCGGCGATCGGTTCCCGATAGAGCAGTTCGATAGCGTAGTTCGGTATACGCCGGTCGAGCCGGAATCGATTACGGATGCCGTTGCAGCCGACGATTGATGGCGTGAGCGGATTGGGACCGGGTCGTGCAAAACCGGTGCCGTAACGTATTACTAGAAGCAATTTGTTCGAAGATGTAGATGAAGCGAACTATTTTGACGGCGACGCTCTTGCTCGTCGGAATTTCGTTGCTTCTGAATCCGCTCTATCTCTCTCCTGGCAATCTGGACGGAGAAGCGACCGAAATCACGTACGAAGTCGACGTGGTCGAAACCAGAACCGAAGCCTCCCAGGCGCTCTCCCTGTCCGAATCGATACTGTCGTGTGGTGCCCAGGGCGAACGACCCTGCGCACTCGAGCGGGCAGTCCTCGAGCAAGGGGAACTCGAGTTCGACGGGACGCTCACGGATGACCAGACCGGCGACCACGACGTTCACCAGCGACAGAACGCACGGTACGACGTCGTCCAACTCGATGGGGAGTATTACGCTCCCGAACTGAACCAGACTGGAGAGACGACGGTGCTGACGCTCCGCGAGGTTTCGATGATGGAGGCACTCGAGCACGCCGCAATCTCGAGTGACGAAGCGTCCGACGACGTTCAGACTGCAGTCGAGACGGGATCGGTCCAGCTCTACGACGAGCGGGTCCCGGAATTCGAACAAGCGCTGCCGATCGAACACGACGGAGAGCTGTACGCTGTCGACGGGGTCAGATACGACGGGACGCCAGACGAAGACCTGATACTCACGCGCTTGGGGCTGTTTTTCGCCGGCGTGACGGCGATCTGCTTTGCGTGGGTCCGCCGCGGAAACACGGACTGATCAACCACCGATCACTCCGTCCGTTTGAATGGCACATCGCTTCTCATCGTTGTGAAGGCGTCTGGCCGGCATCTACATCGTCGCGACGAGGCGCTAAAGCGTAGTTTCGACTGCCAAACGATACCCGTCAAACCACACCCGCTAAACGACGCCCACCAAACCACACCCGCTAAACGACGCCCACCAGACCACACCCGCTAAACGACGCCCACCAGACCACACCCGCTAAACGACACCCGTTCGTCGATCCTACTCGAGTGCTCGCGCTGCTTCCTCGACGTCCATCACGCCCTGTTCGACTGCGTTGAGGACCCGAAGAATGTCCTCGTCTGGACCGTCGTCGCCATCTTCGTCACCGAGTTCGTCGAGCGTGACCTTCTCCGAGGCACCGACGAACTCCGCGAAGTCGGTGCCGTCGGCGAGTGCGGTCTCCTTCTTCACGCGGTAGTTCCCGCCGTCAGTGACGTGCAGGTCTGCAGGGTGGAAGAAGTACCAGTCTTCGCGGTCGAACCGGACGCCGATGCGGGGCTTCGCGCCGAAGTTCTGTGCAAAGTAGATGAGCGCTTCGACCTCCTCGCCAGTGAGATAGATCGGATCGCCCGAACTCGATTTGGCCTCGACTGCGTAGAACTGTTCGCCGTCGCCGGCGAGTACGTCGGGGAGTTCGCGTTCCGTCGCCGAACCGCTTGCGGGCGCGCGCATCACCGCGAAGCCGGCCTCGTCGAGTTCGTTGACGAGTTCGCGTTCGCGGCGGTCGCCCTTCGCCTGAGACATACGAGTAGTTCGTCGAGGGGTGGTAATAAACCGGGCGAAGCGCCAGCCCGGAACGCTGCAAAAGTGATCAGCGGGCTGTCGTGACGTTACAGTGGGAGCGCAGCAACGATGCCGCCACCGAGAGCCATCGCCGCCTCGAGTTCCTCCGGTGCGAATCGGACCACGAGATAGAGGATCGCGAACTGAATTGCGTTGAACGCAGCGTGAGCAGCTGTCGGAACGAGCAGGTTGTCGGTCCGCGCGTAGAGGTAGCCAAAGATCAGCGAGCCACCGAAGACGACGGCGAGCGAGACGCCAATCGCGCCGAGTGGGGCAAACGAGCCATCGGCTGCGAGCGCGTAGGCAGGAATGTGAACCAGCGCGAAGATGGCGCTCGTGACGATAACCGCACCGATGCGAGAGAAGCCGGCGTACAGCCGCTTTTGGATCACGTTTCGGAAGAGGAACTCCTCTGCGGGCGCGTTGAAGAGGAAGACGATCACGATCATGAGCAGAATCATGTTCGGGTCGTCACCGACCAGTGTCATCACCTGATTCTCGGAGGAGGGCAACTGAAGCACCGTCGCGACGAGATTGACGACCATCACGAACGCGATGCTACCGACAATCCCGATGCCGACGTAGCGCCAGCCCCGACGCGAGGGCCACTCGAGATCGAGCCAGTCCCAGCCTCGCCCTGTATAGCGGAGATAGAGCCCGCCGACGAGGAAGAAGCCGACGAAGTTCAGGGTGAGGAGGACGAATATCGCGGCGTTCGAGGCGTCACCCGGAGATTCGAGGAGTGTTGGATCGAGCAGGAACGCCGGTAGCGTGACGAATTCAGCGGCGACTAAGCCGAGGAGTGCGAGGCCGAAACCGACGAGGGTCGATCGAAGCGGCCCGTCCGTCCGTTGCTGTGGGGACGTTTCCATGTCCCGGAGTTTGGTGTCTGGCCTCTTGGGCGTTCCTCTCTCGTATCGCGGTTGACGTGTGACCCGGAGTCAGGAGTGGTACGGGTCAGGAAAGAGTATACGAGTCGATGACAATGTGAGGTGCGAGACGGTGGAGGGGAGTCAAAATGAACGAAGTCAAAACAAAACCGAATCGAATCCAAAGCGAAGCCACAATCAACTGAAAATCAGAACCCTGGAATCAATTCAGAGACCACACTCACCACCCCGAGAACACCGATCGCAAACACACTCCACATCACCCACGGCCCCCACCGCTCGTGCCAGGAGTTCACCCGCACCGTCTGGACGTGTTTCACCTGCTTAATCCCGCCGTCGGTGCGATAAGTGAGCACCACCGGCACCGAATACCGCCCCGGTGGTGCATCCGCCCGCGTGTTGCACTCGAGTATGTACGCCGGCACCTCGCGCCGGTTGCCGTCGAGGGGCTTCTGGCGCAGCCCGTACTCGCTACCGCCAGCAGCGTCGACATCTGACTGGAAGACCGACGGATCGGGTAAGTCTGACGCGGACGAGCGAGAATCAGCGTCGGCCTGCGATCGATCACCGCCGCGACCGGCGGCGTTACGACGAATCGTTCCTGGCTCTTCCAGGTCGAGGACGCCGTCGTGGCCGTGAAAGACGCTGAGCGCGTCCGCAGAAATGGCGCCACAACCCGAGACGAACACGCCGAGTTCGATCTGCTCGCCGGGGTTGATCCGCTCGCGCCTGAGAAAGACATCGAGGTCGGGGTCGTCGAGCGAGCCAGCGCCCTCGATAGCGAGGCTGATCTCGAGTGGCCCGTCCGCGTCGATCTGCGAGCGGGTGAGGAGTGGTCCAATCGAGTACGAGCCAGGGTCCGGTTCCGGCAGGAACGTGTGTGCCGGCGATTCGCCGTCGCTCCCGTCAGTTGTGGTGGTGTCACTAGGGCCGATGTCTGCAGTCTCCTCGACAGCCTCGGCGGCCACGGATTCCTCAACCACAGACTCCTCGACAGCCTCCGCGGTATCCGACTCGCTCACACCACCGGTTTCGGGCGACGGCTCGGACATTCGATACGTGACCGTCACGCCCGACCACTTTCAGCGTGGTGGCCGCTCGAACGACCGAACAAACCACTGTCCGCACCAGTTCCAACTCACCGGCGATCATCCGATTGAACACTCCTGTTCTCTTCCAACAACTACCGCTGACTCGTTCAGATCGGTCCCATTCATCGGTACTCGTGGTCGTTCGGCTTCGTATTCGTCGGCGTTTTCGTGAAAGGCTGGCGCTGTTGTCCTCTGGGGCGCTCAGATCGAAGCTGTCTCGCCAACTGTCAAAATAGTACATGGGGCTTAAGTTCAAATTATTAATATAATAGGGGTTCTAATAACCTAATGCAATGCAAGACGAAAGCCGCAGATTGGTCCTCAAAAAAGCCGCTGCTGCCGTTGTTGCAAGCGGAGCAGTAGCGGGAAGCGTATCGGCAAGCAACGGTATCGGCGTTGCCATCGAAGAGAACGAAACGATCGAACCCTCCACCGCAGACGATCTCGAGGCTGTTTCGGTCGATCAACAGGAATCTGAACCTTCCACCGCGGACGATCTCGAGACTGTTTCGGTTGACCACGAGGAAGTCGAACACTCCGAATACGGCGACCGGCTCACGACCAGCGTGGAAGAAGACGATGTCGACTTACGCGACGTCGGCACAGCAGCGACCCACGATAGCAAAGTCAGACCAGGAGGACGAAACGAGCACGGACGGTACGACGTTGCCGTCGGTGACGAGATCACCGTCCAATCGTTCTACACTCCAGCAAGCGAAGACCTTCGCATCGAACTCGGTGGGGCCGGGGCGTTCGTCGACGATGGTGGTTCGGTGACGTTCACCGTCGAAGAAGGAAGCGCCACGGTTCCGGTAGAAGTCGTCGCGCCAATTACGAACGACGACATCGTCGACTACGACATCGCCGTCGACGCACCGTAGAACGACTTCGGCGTCGATATTTCTCGACACCGTTCTGTCCACGATACGTTTGCGCGAGCCTCGTCAGTTGATCCGTCACAGGAATTCGTCGAGTCCGAACGAATACCCCTCAAACCAGAACCTACCACGGCGGCTCGTTCTCGTGGGTTCACAGGCAGTTCAAGGCGAATGCCACGGGGATTGATCCCGTGGCGTGCGCAGGTTCACAGAATAATTGAGGCGGATGCCACGGGGCTGGACCCCGAGACAATTTACGTCCCGTGGTCCCAGGAGCCCATGTACTCGTGCTGGGTGTCCGTCAGCGAGTCGAACTCGACGCCGTCGGCT